>JANOBD010000001.1:0-19689 GCA_031411495.1 Phycisphaerae bacterium
TTGCAGCGTGTCCCGTTGAGCGGCATTCAGCCGGACGACGACCTTCCGGACAGGGGCGAGTGAATAGTCCATGCGCGTCCTCCATGACGGGAGAACGAGATCGTAGGCTTGCCGCTCAGCTCAGCTGCAATGAAACACTAGGACGCCGTTACCTGCATTTCGAGAGTGGGCGTGCGAGGTCCGCATTCACCACGATCTTGGACGACGAGAATGGGTGTGTCGCCACTCAATTTCGGTTCCATTGTCGTGAAGCGGAATCCAACCTTGCAATCCTCAGGCAGGAGGAAGTGGCCATCGAGGCTGAGGTGGGTACGGACCTCGAATGGGAAGTCGACGGTCGCATTGCGTGCTGCTCCTGGTACCTCGAATCCGCTCAGCCGCTGGATCGAGCCGATTGGGAACGGCAACACAAGTGGCTCGCGCGTTCATTGCTTGCGCTGATAAAGGCAGTCGGACCCAGGGTCGCTTCACCCGTTGTTCCATCTCGCGAACGGCGACAGAGACGCGAATTGCTATGGCAGGCCGTGTCGGGTGAGCTCGCGAAACGTGGATCGACGATCCAGCTTCCAGACCAATCCTTGCAGATGGTCCGCGTGCAACTGGCAAAGGGAGCGAGCTTATGTTTCCAGGCGATGCTTGAACAGAATTGGGTGTGGGTCGGTCTAGAGATCGAACTCGGTGAGCCGATGGAACGATTCCAGTCGGTCGAAAAGGGCCTCTTGGCCGCTTCGACGAACGGCGCAACGAGATTTGAAAAGGAAGTCGTTAACGACTGTGTATACGTGGGGAGTTACCGGTTCGCCAACCCCGCGGCGAAAGATTATCTGGCTCGTGCATCGGATTGGTTATCATGGGTTGCAATGACGGTCTTGGAAGCCGCCAAGGTACATCGTCCGAATGAATGACGAGCGGCCAACCCATTCGCGATGTCAAAGGGCGAAACTGCTGAACAGAGGTGCATGTTCGACACGACAAGCGAGGATTGTACGTGTTCGCGGGCAACGGCACCGTACCGATCGACAACAACGTGTCCGAGCACAAGGAACCGCCCCGACACTCACTCTCGCAAAAGACCAGGCGCAGGGTTTTGGGCGTGTCATCAGATTGTGTCGACGCTCGTTATCGCGGGGAATCTCGACGAATGTTATCGTGAGTTGCGATGACCTCGCATTCAAAACTCGTGAGTCGATCGGGTTTCGGGGGATCGCTCGACCCGTTAAAGGTCTTTGCGATCGTCCTGGCAATTGTCTTTTTCTGCCAGGGCGCAATCATGTTGTTGTCGCCAATCCTCTATCCGGAGGGTCCGCTTGGCGCGATAGAAGGCGTAATCGATGCGTCAGTACTGACGGTTGTGCTGGCACCATTTCTCTGGTTCCTGATCGTCGCGCCGTTTCGGGCTGCGCTGCGGGACAGAGCGCAGCTCTTGAATCGATTGTTCGATGCCCAGGACATGGAGCGAGCAGATATTGCCCGTGAGTTGCATGACGGCATCGGGCAGCAACTCACCGCGATGCTGTTTCGACTTCGCGCCGTGATCGAGACGGCCGAATCAGATTCGCTCCGCGATCAGGTCACCGCAATCTGTGAATTGGGGCAACATACGCAAGAAGATATCCGTCGACTTTCGCGTGACTTGCGATCGGCCGTGCTTGATCAATTTGGGCTCGTCGATGCGCTGGAGCGCCTCGCAAGCGAGTTCCGTTCAGGCGATCGAGGGAAGGTCGACGTGATTGCGGCAAGCCTGGGTAACCGACGGTTCAACCGCGATACCGAGAATGCTGTTTATCGTGTGGCGCAGGAAGCGATCGCAAATGCGGTGCGACACGGATGCGCAAGCCAGATCAGTGTTGAGTGCCGGATCGACGCGTCGTCGCTGATCCTCCAGGTGCGCGACAACGGTATTGGCTTCTCAGTTTCAGATTTCGATCCGCAAGTCGGCGATGACAAGGCCTTCGGCCTGATCAGCATGAGGGAGCGGGTCAGCCTTCTGGGCGGTGTGTTTACGGTGGACTCGGTTCCGGGCGAAGGAACCACTGTGTTTGCGAGATTTCCAACTTGAGAGGGCCTGCCCCCATGCCCAAAGTAAGAGTGCTGATCGTAGACGACCATTCGCTCGTTCGTACGGGGATAAAGCTGCTTATCCAGACGCAGAAGGACATCGAGTGCGTTGGCGAAGCAGAGGATGGTTTAAGCGCAGTGCACAAATCCGCACTGTTGCAGCCAGATGTTATTACTTTGGATCTCGGCCTCAAGTCCAGTTCCGGTCTGGAATGGGTGAAGCGACTTCAGGAGGTAGCAAAGGCACGAATCCTCGTGCTGACGATGTTCGACGATCCTAGTTTCGTGCGATCGGCTCTCGCGATGGGAGTGCATGGCTACCTATTGAAGAGTTCGGGCGAAACCCAGTTCCTCACCGCGATTCGCGCCATTGCACAAGGCCAGCAATATATCGATGCAACGCTAGCGGATCAGATCTCCGCGGCACCCTTCGGCAGCTCATTTTCACGGCCAATTGTGACACTCAGTCCGCGCGAGCAGGAAATCCTGATTCTGGTCGCTCAAGGCAACACGAATCAGGTGGCCGCACAGCGTATGGGTGTCAGCGTGAAGACGGTAGAGTCCTATCGCGCCAGGCTGATGGAGAAATTAGGGCTATCCAATCGCGCGGACCTGACTCGATTTGCCGTGGAAACTGGCTTATTGCGTCCTGCGAATGCAAATCCCAACCCGGCGTCGGATCGAAAAACTGGTCCGCAGAACAGCTAGCGTCGGGGTCCTTCCTCACTGATCTGCATAAGGATATTCAAACTTTTAGGGTAAAACCCGGCAGGGGCCGTGTTAGCGCAATGCTAACGTTTCTCGACATCGACGTCTGGGATCCGCGTCGACATCAAGTGGTCATACGTATGCCAAGCAACGCTTCATGGGTCTGCACATTTCTACCCACCTCTCGTGGAAAAGAAAAAGCGCATCATACGAGACCACGCAGGCTTGCGCGCGAAGCGTTTACGCTCGTTGAGTTATTAGTTGTCATCGGGATTATCGCGCTGTTGATCTCAATCCTCGTTCCGACACTGAACAAGGCACGATCGACGGCAAACACGGTGAAGTGCGCTTCAAACCTCCGGCAACTCGCATCGGCTTGGCAGATGTACGCGAATCAGAATCGGGGGGTGTGTTGTCCCGCACGACTCCCCAAGCGTGCGGGATCAGACGGCGCCTATGGCCTTGGAAATGGCGAGATGGAGTACCGCCCGCGCTGGTATGAGCTGCTCGGTTCGCTTTGCAGGATCTATCCCAACTCACATCCGAAAGTTCAGGAGGACGACAGTTGGACGATCACCAATTCCGTCTTTCTCTGTGCGGCCGACTATGAATGGAACAACAGTCGAAACTACCCGTATGGATACAACTACCAGTTTCTAGGGAACACCCGGCAAAAGAGCGGCGGCGGTTTCATCAATTGGCCAGCCAAGGCCAGCCGTATCCGGGCAGCGGAAACGGTAATGGCCGCGGATTGCCTGGGTGCTGCCGCGGGGAAGCCTCCTTCGTTTCGGCACGGCTATCGCGCCGACGGAGTAGATGATGAAGACGCAATCGGCAACAAGTCCTATTTGCTCGATCCGCCGCGACTGACCGCGTACTCCGACTACTGCGAAGGCAAGCCGAGCCACAATCTCGCGGATCGCTCCGCGCCGGATGCCAGGCATAACAGTAAGTCGAACGTCGCGTTTTGTGATGGGCACGTTGCGTTACTTGCGCCGATCGAGATTGGCTTCGTGATCAACAAGGAAGACCAATACTACGAACCATTTCCGATCGGCGCGACCAACCGCTGGTTCTCGGGATCTGGGAACGACGAGGATCCGCCTCGCGGCTTTTGACGTCGACCCGCGTTTTGATTCATGAAGCAGTGGAGGAAACAAAATGAATCCAGCCATTCTCAACGAGGCGTCGGTTACGTCGGGCAAACGCCAAGGTCTTCCAACGTCGATCCTGTTCGTATCGATCGCGGTGGTCGCGATCGCAGGGGTTTGGACGGCCGTCGTGCTACGCGCGCCGGCTTCACCGAACAATGATGCGGTCAAACTGGCAAAAGTGGCGTCGAGTGCCGAGTTCGCAAACGCGTCCGCTGAGAAACAACGGCAATGGATGCTGTCGATGAACGATCGAAAAGACCAAATCGTGGCGACCTACCGTGGTGGCAGACTGACCGAGCAGGAGTTCCAGGCGGCCATGAATCTGGCGTGGATGGCGAAGCAGGAAGACCACGTGACCAAATACTACCGGCTCGCAGCAGGCAAAGAGCGAGAGGCGTTTCTCGACAAGCTCGCAAAGAAGCACTTCGAAGCAAAGGACGCCGCAAAGACCGACCCGAGTAAAGACGACGACTTCAACCACGACGAAGTGTGGGAACAGAACTGGATCACTAAATGGCCTTCGGAGAAACGCGCGCAGTACGAAGCGTTCCGCAAAGCTCGCGATGAACGGCGCGACGCCTGGAAACTTGCCAACCGACCGAAAAAAGAGAAACAGCCGAGCGGACCATCAGGCAGATGAATCCACATGACAATCGCGCTTCCTAAACATTTTCTACCTAAGGCGATTCGCAAGCCGCACTGGTCCTTCAGGCGATGGGCGGCGCTCGGGGCGACCGCATGGCAATTCGGAAGGCGACATCGACCAGCGTTGATGCTGGCAACGCTCAGCGCGTTGCTCGTCATCGTCATCCGGATCTCCATCCCGTTCCTGTTCAAGGAACTCCTGAAGCCGATGCTTTCGGGGTCCCACAACCACCGAAACCTTTCCACATGGCTCGAGTCGAGCACCATCGAGCCGACCTTGATCTTTGGCGTTGGCTTTCTGATTCTTCTGACGCTGCTTGGCTTCTTCGATTTCTTTATGAGGTTGAAGTACGCGCAGTTCGCGATCGGCACCGTGCGAGACCTGCGCGCACGCGCGTTTCGCTCCGCACTACTGGTCGATCCGAGCATCCGCGTGACTGATTCCGGGGAACTCATCGCCCGGCTGATCGGAGACACTGCGCGGGTAAAGGAGGGACTGAAGGGCTTCCTGGTTCATGTGGTCACCAATGGTGGACTGTTTATTGGCGTAAGCGTGATCCTTATCGTGTTGCAGCCCTTGCTCGGTTCGATCTTTGCCGTGGCATTTCTCCTCATTGGACTGATTACGCTGTTCGGAACCACGTGTGTCTATCACCGGGCCGGTCGGTTCCGCTCCAAAGAAGGGCGATTGGCCCAGTCGATCAACAAGGCTTGGAAGGGCCGACGCGTCGACGAGTCGTTTGCAACGATCAACGCATCGAGTGGCGAGCACGAAGCAACCGTTACTCGAATCCAGGGCCGCACCACGTGGGCGGCCCACGGCATTTTCGGATTTGCGGTTCTTCTCGTCGTGTGGCTGGGAATGCGAATGGTGGCGAATCGCGAACTCACGACTGAAGACATGCTGCTATTCATCATGTATGCGATGGTGACGCGCGCTCCAATCGTGCAGCTTACGCGTCAGGGCACGCGCACGGGAAAAATACTCGCGTGTCTGGACCGAATCGATTTTCTACTCGCCGCGGCGAACGAGGTCGAAACGACTTCAACGCTTCCGGCGCTGAACGACTGCATCCGGCTCAAAGACGTACGCGTTCGAAGCACCAAGTCGCAAGGCAATAGACGACGGTTATCCATCGACGAACTTGAACTCCGTCGAGGGTCGCGCGTCGCAGTGATAGGCGCCGGCGGGGCAGGCAAATCGACATTGCTCGCATTGTTGTCAGGCACGCTCAGCGCGGATCGTGGAAACATAATCTGGGACGATCGACTGCTGTCTGAAACTGCGTTGCAGGCGCGTGAAACGAGGATCGCCCACGTTGCTCAGTCCGTAACGTTCACAAAGCAACGACTGTTTCAGTATTTCGGCTTGCCTGACGCGAATGTGAGTGTCGAGGCGAAAGCGGTCTTCGATCGGGTGGGCGCGACGGCGGTGCTGTCCTTGTTGCCCGATGGCGTGAACACCAAGCTCGATTCCGATTCACTGTCCGAAGGTGAGAGAAAGACGCTTGCAGTTGCGAAGGCATGCCTTCGTGAACGCGACCTGGTGTTGCTCGATGACCCGTGTGCCGGACTCAGCCGTGCGGCAACCAAGAGTCGCATCAAGCGAGTTGCCCGTTTCCACCCGAATGCGTTGATCGTCGCCACATTTGCGAAGCTCCCGACGACAGATCGATTTACACGAGTCATCAAGCTGAGGCACGGAAAGATCATCTTTGACGGAACGCCGCAGGATTTTCGATCGTGGCTGGCCGCAAAGCGATCCGCCGCCAGGACTGATCGTGAAACCTCCCCGGAGGTTTCGTGATGCAGGCGGTCATCCTCGCGGCAGGACGCGGCAGTCGATTGAAGGAAGGCATTCCGAAGTGTCTCCTCAAGCTCGACCGTCGTCCGCTTATTGAACATCAGATTCGCACGCTGCGAAGTCTTGGCGTCAACGATATTTGTGTCGTCGTCGGTTACGGCGCGGAACAGGTGCGGGCGCTTTTGAAGGATACCGTCCATTACGTCCACAACCCCCGCGCGCTGGAGACCAACAGCCTCTACTCGCTATCCCTTGCGAGGGGCTGGGTTCGCGGGGAGTTTCTGCAAATCAACGCGGATGTGATCGCCGACAGCAGCGTCTACGAGCGGCTACTGGAGACGAAAGGCAGCGCACTTGCATTCGATGGTTCCTCCGGCCAGAGCGACGAACATATGAAGGTCCGACTCCGCGGAAAGCGTCTCGTGGAAATCAGCAAATCGCTGGACCCGGCCAGCTCCGACGGCGAAAGCCTGGGCGTTTTGAAGTTCGACGATTCGGGCAGGGCAATGCTGTTCAAGGCGGCGAGCCAGTTGATCGCAGACAACGGCGAGAACCGATGGGCGCCCGCCGCCGTCGATCGAATTGCGCGGCATCATCCCATTCAGTGCGTCGACGTCGCCGGCATCGCGTGGACCGAAGTCGATTTCATCGAAGATGCCTTGTTCGCAAAGTACGAGATTCTTCCGTCGATCCGCAGTCGCCATCTCAAGGCGCGAACCATCGGGAAGCATCGCGGCGCCTTGGGAATCGCGAGCCAGATGTTTTCCGCGTTCGGAAACGTCGGCGGACTGTTCGGTGATCTGTTCTAGTCCTTGAACCGGGTTGCAGTCATGCTCGAAAACACTAAGCGCATCCTGTTCACGGGTTATGCCCCGGTCCACTTTGTGTGTTTCCGCCCGTTATACGAAGCACTTGTTGGCGCGCCGGGGTTTGAGGTTTTTGTTTCCGGCGGCCTACGAAGCGAAAGCGAAGCCGATGAAAACGAGGTCACCGTACGCAAGCACGATGCCCACGGACTCTATAAGCCCTTCGGCATCCCCGAGGACCACATCCTCAGCGTCGACGACATTGCCGATCAGGATTTCGATGTGATTTTCGGTGCGAACACAAACCTCATCCTGCCTCGAAGTGTTGCCACCCGAGTCCAGATCTTTCATGGTATCTCGTTTCGCAACAAGGCGGTGCGTGAAGAGAATCTCGGTTGTGATTACTACTTCATGGTCGGACCGTACATGCACCGTCGATTCACCGATTCGGGGCTCTTGCCTTCGAACGATCCTCGCGCGCTCAAGATTGGTTTCATGAAGACCGATGCCCTGCGAAATGGGACGTTGAACCGAGGTGTCCTGCTGAATGCTCAAGGGTTCACCGGCGAGCGGCCGGTGTTGCTTTACGCTCCCACCGGACAGCGAAATAATTCAATGGAAACGATGGGCGAAGATGTTCTGTCGAGACTCAAGGCGACGAATCGCTATGACATCCTGGTCAAACTTCACGATCATCCCAAGGATACGTCGGTGAACTGGTTCGAACGGCTTGCGCCGCTCGAGGACAGTCATTTTAAAGTCTCTCGTGATGCAGATGTTGTTCCACTGCTAGTTGCGGCAGACCTGTTGATCACCGACGCATCGTCGGTATCGAGCGAATACTCGCTGCTCGATCGCCCAATGGTGTTCCTGGATGTCCCAAAGCTGTTGAACAAGGCTGCCAAAGCCGGCGCGATGGACACGGAAACATGGGGTCGACACTGCGGCGATATCGTTCTCGTACCCGAACAGATCTGTGACGCCATAGAACTTGCGCTTCACGAGCCACGTAGGCACTCGCAGATCCGGCGCGCGATGGCTTCTGACCTCTTTTACAACCCAGGCTCCGCAACGCAGTCGGCAATGAAGTGGCTGGAGAATCACTTCGGAGCCCGCTTGATTGCAGGCGCGTGATGCAACGTTGGTATCTCCCGGAGTAGAAATGCAGAATAGTTCGAAATCAGCCGCGCGACGTCGTTCGCTTTCAGTTATCGCTATGGTGCTGACGGCATCATCGGCATACGCATCGCTGTCCACATGGAGCAACGTCAACGGTACCTGGAGCGTGTCTTCCAACTGGATTGAAAATGCGACACCGGTTGCCGGAACATCAACAACCCTGACGTTTGGCGGGACCGGTGCAATCGGCTACGACGCGGTTAACGATGTCGCTGCCGTCTTCATCGTGAATCGCGTCGATCTCAACAGCGACATCACCGCGATAGGCGCCGCGGCGCCGGGAATCTCGGGAGGTCAGCTGCGCTTTGAAGGGACCTCGCCGACCGTATCTCAGAATGCTTCAGGCGACTTCTACTTTCGCCTTCCGGTCATTGTCGACCAACCGATGGTGTGGCAAGGTGCAGGCGTTGGAAATGTGACATTCGACGCCGGATTGTCGGGTTTTGCTGGCATTACCAAGAATGGAACGAGCGCATTCCGGCTAGGTTCTCCGGCAATCGGCGTGCCTTCGACGCACACATTCCTTGGCGGATTTACCATCAACGACGGCACGATCCGTTTCAACAACAGTTCCGATTCGGGACGTACGGCAGCGCGGTCCAATCCATTCACGATGACCTCGTCTTCGGCGACGCTGAGCTGCATTTCGCAACTTCGATGTGGCGAGTTGAGCGGAGCAGGGTCCGTGCTGGTGCAGGACGCGCCTGGGAATGGTGACGGGCATGATCTCACGCTCGTCGGCCTGGGCGACGGTGTGTTCTCCGGAACGATCAACACGCTGCCGGCGACGGCGACTCCGCCTGCGATTCAAAGCACGATTTCCGGCAAGCTGAATACGCGCGGCTGGGGAAACCAGACCTTTAGCGGAACCCTGCAGATCAATAACGACCTGTCGATCGGCAAGTCCTCGGGCATCACTCTGGCTGGCACTGCAACGCTTGCAGGTACGACGCGCGGAATCACGCAGTTGCACGGCGGCACGCTCACGCTGGATAACTCGCTCGTCAACAACAACAACCGGCTTCGTGATTCAGGAACGAGCGCAACTGGAATTGAAAACGTCGGAGGCGGGACTTTCACGCTCATCGGAAATGTCGCCGGAACAGCCGAGACGATCGGTCGACTGGATTTTGGATCGGCAACAGCCGCCCGGGGCGGCGCGCTGACAGTCAAGGTGATCCAGAGTTCAGCGTCAACCGCGGCGACCGTACTGACGGTTGCGGGCTATCAACGTGACAGCACCAAGAACCCACGCGGAACGCTTGATTTTGCGGCGTCGGACCAGAATGGAAGGGTTCGCGCGCTTGGTGCTGCCGGGAACAGTCCGCGAGTCCTGTTCACGGCCAACTTCACGCCGTTGTTACGCAACGGACTCTTCTCCCGTTCGAATACTTCGGCGAATGACAATGTCGGGTGGGCGACGGTCAACGGATCCGACTTCGCCACTTATGGCGCAAACGGCATCGAGCCTGTGGCGACTATTCCCCTTCCTGCAGCCGGCAACGTCACGACCAATGCGCTCCTTAGTTCAAGCGCGACGGTCGCCACCAGCAGCGCCTTCAGTCTCAACTCGCTGAAGATCGCTCCCACTTCCGCTGGGCAGTCGCTCACGCTCGCTGGCCCGACGGCGCTAAGCACCAACGCGATTCTACTCGCCGGGACAAACGATTTTTCGATTCTGACCGACGCCTCCTCGCAAGGTGCCATTACCGGGCCGGCGGGAACGCGATATCTCACGGTTCAGTCTGCGGCCCTTACCGTTGACGCTGCAATGGGCAGTTCCGTCCCCGTGACAAAGGCTGGCAAGGGATTTTTGATCTTGAACAACGCGGCAAACGTCAACTCACAGCAACCCCTCACCATCAACGAGGGCACGCTCCGCGCCGCCGGCGGGTCGAGCCTGACGAGCGGTGTGATCGAGTTCCGTGGCGGCGTCTTGGAATTGACGTCTCCAACGTTCACGCGAGCCCTTGGTTCAACCCCAAATCAAATCAACTGGCGTAACGATGGCACGTCGGGCGGTTTCTTCCCTGGCGTGTCGGATACGGACAAAGGCAGCGGTGGTTTCTCCGCGTTCGGCACGCCGGTGACGGTGTCACTGACTGCGAACGGCTCAAGCGAATTGATTTGGGAAGACCCCTATTTCGTTGACGGTGCTCACGCACTGGTGTTCGGTTCGACTCGGTCAAACGCGCGGCTGGAGTTGCAGAACAACATTCAGCTGACCGGCGCCGGCTCAATCGCCTACAACTTGCGAGAAGTGCGTGTCATCGATAACCCAGCCTCGAATCAGGACTGTACACGGTTCAGTGGATCGATCAGCGGCGCACTTACCGACGACCTCCTGAAGAGTGGTGATGGAACCCTTGAGCTTAGTGGTGCGAACAGCCTGCCTGGGGGGATAGTGGTCGGCGAAGGACAACTGCTCTTTAACTCGTCAGTTTCGATCGGTTCGGGCGCATACGCCATTGTCGGTTTGCGCAGCGGCACCGCTGATGCCGGATTCTTCGCATCAAATGTCGCGGGCGCGGAGTCTATCGATCGCGACATGAACGTGCCGGTCGGTGGTAGCGGTACGGCTTCAATCGGCAATCGCGTTTCGGCGGGAAGCGGCAGCGTCGGCGATATTAACTACTCGGGCCACTTCACGATCGGAATCACTGGAAGTTCGTCTCCCAAGACGGTCAATCTGGTGGCAGAAGGAGCGTCGGTGGTGAGTTTCTCTGGCGTCGTCGAGAAGACACCCGGTTACCACGGAACGACGACCGTCCGCAAAACTGGAAGTGGAACGGTTCGTTTCACTGCCGGACTGAACATCGCAGATAATCTGTCGATCGATCAAGGCGAGATTGCGATCTCTTTGAACGGAAGCAATTCAGGAACGAGCAAAGTCAAAGCATTGGAAATCGCCGGAACGTCCTCCGCACCACTTGGACGGATCGACATCGCCAACAACGCCTTCATCATTGACTACTCTGGTCCATCACCGCTCGCTCAGGTGACCGCGCTGGTGAAAAGCGGATTCAGCGGCGGAAGCTGGAACGGAAATGGTGTTATGTCGTCAGCGGTGACCGCCGGCCATGGGATGGGAGTGATAGAGGTTCCCGCGGGCACGCTCACGTTTGGCGGAACCGCGGTCGACTCCACTGCGATCCTTCTCCGCCTCACGTTAAAGGGTGACACCAACCTCGATGGCGCGGTGAATTTCAGTGACTTACTGGCGCTCGCGCAGAAATACGGGTCGGCCGGAACCTGGTCTGCCGGAGATTCGGATTACGACGGCGCGATCTCATTTAACGACCTGCTCGCGATGGCTCAAAACTATGGCCAATCACTTCTAGCCGACAGTCCAAATCCGAATGTGAGCTTTGCCAGTGATTGGCTTCTGGTCGAATCACTCTTACCCGAACCGTCGACCTGTTTGGTGTCACCGATCCTTCTGCTATCAAGAAAGCGGAGAAGAAGCTGATTGCACACTCGTCTTCGCCTGCAATAACGACGATACAGGTTGTCGAAGCCCCGCGATTCGCCGCGAGTGACAGCAAACTGGCACCGACGCAAATCCCTGCGTGAGCAGAAATAACGACGTCAAGAATTCAGCAGACCCATTGCGATCTGCGCCGCGCTTCTGTAAGCGGTTGACGAACTACACCTTGCCAGTGGCATGGGATCGGGGTTGGCCGTTTTCCATTGATCGGGAATCCATTGTTCGATCTGGCTCATCTGCGTGTCGGGCAGGTTCGTCAGCAACGGCGTAATGTACTGCTGCGGATCGATCTCGTGACATCGGCAAGTACTGGTGAAGCTGGCCAGGATGGCTGCAGTCTATGAGACGGTCCGGCGGCGTATGCCCAGGCGTTTTGGTCACGGGTGACGAAGAACCTTGCCGCCGAGAGGATTCGATTGGCCTTCGTCGCTGACAGGATTCCACCGGAGCTCCGTCGCATTGTTGAGTTTCTCAACGGGCAAATGCAGCAGACAGAGGTGATGGCCATAGAGGTGAGACAATTCCTGGGTAAGGATTCGCGTGCGATCGTGCCAACCCTCGTTTCAATCTGCCATGGTGTCCGAGAAGGGCGGAGCGATCAGCCAGGGGCCGGCAGTCGATTGGGACTGGACCAGCTTTGAAGCTCAGGCCAAAACGGAAGTCAGTGACGCGATCATTGGGGTCTATCGACAGATCGTCGATTGGTTTGAACGAAACGCCGCTGGAGTGAAGTGGGGCAGAGGTCGATCCCTCGCGACATTCATGGGTCGTGTGATGGTCGCCGACGCCGACGTGGAAATCGTCCGTGTTTTTGCCAACGGGGGAGTTCAAATTAACTTGGCGAGCTTGCCCAAAGAGTGCCGAGAAGAATTCCGAAAGCACCTTGAGCGAGTTGTCGATTTCGAACTGAGCCCGGCCAGCGACCATCCCACCGGCAGTTTGACCACGGAATGGAACGGAACTGGGCACTTAAACGGAAGAATGGCAGAAGGGAATTTGCTCGAATGTTATCCAGCCCGATTGGCGGTCCTGCGGCAAACAAGCAGCCTGCAAAATCGCGTTGACTGGTACTCAGTCGGTGCTTTCGATGCGGGCTCATTCACTATCTTCGCTTCTTCAAAATCACGACCAACGAAATGGCGACGCCCATTGCGACAGCTGCAAGGATGGGGACCGCCCAGTACGAGGTCTTTGATGCTGGTGCTGATGTCGGTGGTGGCGGCGGTTTGACCTCAGCTCGTTGCGTGGTGGACGGAGACTCAAAAGCGACCTGTCTTGGGTTCGACGCTGCGGTCACCGCGGCATCGACAATTAGGTCGAAGCCCATCTTGCGGTAGGTGATCTTCTGGTCCGTGTCGCTGACCGGGTTACGGAACAGGTACTGCCCCTCGTCGACCATTGATAAGACCGCGACATCCTCATCGCGACTGCCTCCCCATTTGTAGATGACCGCGTCGTTCCGCAGCACACCGTCCGGCCGGTAGTAGGCCAGACGCTTGGGGAGCCCCGCCTCATACTCCACCACGGTGCGGCTGCCGTCCCGTACCATCGTGACGTCCGTCACCCACCAGTGCAGGCTGGGGTTGAGCGTGAGCACGAACCAGAGCGTGCCGCCGGGAGACACGGACACCTGGGCCTTCTCGGCACTCTCGACCTTCACGCTGCATTCAGCGTCGGGACCCTCTGCCAGCGTCTCGAGCGTGACGGAGCTGGTGCCGGCGAGCCAGTTCTCGATGAACAGCGGCGTCCTGGCCTTCAGCCGCTTCTTGTAGGCCGTGACCTCCGACGTGTCCTTGCCGTCGATGAGCGGGAACTCCTCAACGGTGTTGTTGCCCTGGACCTTAGAGACGAGGCTTTCTTTGGTGTAGAGGTACGACTCCTCTCGCCATACCAGCTGGGTCGAATTGACTTCCATCTGCTCCGACTTGCCGGTGAGACGTCGTGCATCGGGCGTCAGATAGACGGGTCCCTTGGCGTGGTAGTACCCCGGCGAGGTCATCCGCAGCCCCTGGAACTCGAACTCGAACGCCTTGTGGTCAAACAGCTCGGCCAGGCCGGCTTTCTGCTGGCCGATGATCTCCTGAATCGTCACGGGGCTGTTCCCGCGACCGGCGGCACAGGTAAGAAAACTCAGTAACGTGGCGACCAATCTGGTTCGAAATTGGCTCATGGCTTCTCATTCATGCCCGATGTCTCTGGCAACAAAGTAATGCATGCAATCGTGGAGGCGATAAGCACGTTCGATACCGCAAGCATTCTGACCCTCCAAGCGGAAAGTTCCAGTTCCAATCCACCATTCGAGTATCGAGCGGAAGGTCACTCGACACCCTAGTAGCATCTGCCAATGAGCTCCACGAAGGAGGCAGCTCTAAGCCGACGAATCTTCACACCGTTTGGGACACCGAACTGCTGAAGCTCATCAAGGCACGCGAGAGTGTCGCGCCGTATGCGGACAAGCTGGACGCAAAGATTACGCCGGATGAGGTGCAGGCGTGGAGGGGCGGGAACCTCATCGCTTGGGCGAACGAATCACATGCCGTCGCTCGAGATGTGGTTTACAAGGGCGTGCCGGTTCCGCAGATGCTGCAGGACGCATTCGTTCTCGACTAGCCGTGTGTGGACACGGCCAGGCCGGTGATAGAGCTGCAGCTCGAACGCGGCGGCATCAGGTTGACCACGGCTTGGCCAGACTGCTTGTGAAGACGATACGAAGGGACGAAGTCGGGAGTGGGGCGGGGCATCTCGGTTCCTCGCTAAAACGGAAGACTTCTTCCGTTTTTAGAGCGAAACGAGCCGCACTGACTGACACCGTCAGGTATCCTTAACCCAGGATTCGGCAGTATTTAGGAGAAAATGGGCGATACAGGGCTCGAACCTGTGACCTCATCCATGTCAAGGATGCGCGCTAGCCAGCTGCGCCAATCGCCCGGCGTTCTCGGAGCGCCGTGCTTGTCGCACGGCTCACCGGAAACGGTCGTCTGCCGACTGCTCGGCAGGTCGAAAACAGTAGCAGCTTCGTCGTGGAATGGCAAGAGACCACCGCGGTCCGGGTTTCGGACCGATGCAGGAAATCACGTTCACTTGCGCAATTCTCGCACGATGTGGCGGAGTTGCCTGACGATCAACTCCTCCAGCGCGAGCCGGACGGCGTTGGTCGAGCCCGGCAAGGCGATGATGAGCTTTTGTCGCATCACTCCGGCCATCGCGCGCGTCAAGAGCGCAGCCGCGCCGATCTCTCTGAAACTGAGCATTCGAAACAGTTCGCCGAAGCCGGGTATCGAGCGGTCGAGTCGGCGCTCGATCGTGTCGATCGTCTGATCGCGTCGCGACAGACCGGTGCCGCCGTTGGTGATAATCGCATCGATCTGGTCATCCGCTACCCATCGGTCGAGTACCGCGTTCAATTCCGAGGGCTCGTCGCGGATGATCTGTTCTGCGATCAGGCGGTGGCCACCATCCGTCAATCGCTCGCGAATCAGCCGGCCACTGGTGTCGGTGTCGCGGGTCCGAGTGTCACTGAGCGTGAGGACTGCAAAGCCAACGGAAATCGCTTCGGCCGCGTGTTGGTGCTGGAGATGAGACGGGTCTTGTGACATCGCTCCTCACTTCACGCTCGGTGTTTCGTCGGCCGGGACGACATTCAGTTTCACGCCCGGCCGGACTTCAAGACGGTTGAGGCCATTGTCCAGAACGACATCCACGCGCAGCGAGCTGTCGACGCTGGTCGCGATGAGGTGATCGTAATCCAGTTGCCCGGCGTAGACGCGCAGGATCGCGACCGATTCGGGCTCGAACTTTCCTTTCACGGGGCCGATCTCGCCTGTCTTGCCCGGCGGAATGACGATGCCGTTGATCATGTCCGGCTTGGCGGCGAGCGCGAGGTCCTCCGGGGCCAGCCAGGCGCTGTCGCGGTCACCCGTCTTGGTGAGCCACACCGTCACCGGCTGCTGGCTGGCGTTGTGGAGCGCGACACTGATATTCGCCTGCCGGGAGGTCTGGCAGCCGATGGTCATCGACGCGGCAATGAGTGGTGTGATCGCGAATCGATTCATCTTCGAGCCTCGTTTCATATCAGTTCGCGATCGTAACCGGGATCGCCCGGCAGACGAAGCAATCGGTCGCGTCGGGAAAGTACTTTTGTGTTTCGCAACCGCGTCTCCATACTGTGCGGTCGAATGAACCCGAACCTGCTGGCGATTTTCGGCACCCTCGCGCTCTTCACGCGGTTTGGTCACACGCTCCACATCATGGGCGCGGTGCGGGCGCGCTCGGTGGCCGCGGTGGCGGCGCGCTCGCTGATCGGTACGGCGTGCCTGGTGCTTCTCACGTTCGCGGCCGGACAGGCGTGCGTCCGGCTGTTCGATGACCCATCCACCGCTGGCGGGTTGTTCGCGGCGCGATATTTCGTCTCGCCCGGCTCGTTTCTGTGCATCGTTTCGCTCGCGTTGCTGCCCGCTTCGCTCATTGGCGGCGCGACGGCGGAGCGCGCCCGCGTCCGTGGCCTGCTGCTGATTACGATCGTGATTACGCTCGTCGTCGGCCCGCTGCTCGCGTGGCTGGGGCTGCGGATTGCCGGTGAGATCGACGGCGACGCACCGAACTTCGGCCTGCTCGGCCCGCTGATCGTGGCGCATCTCGTCGCGGCGACATCCGGCCTGGCGCTCGCCCGTGCGATCGGCCCGCGCGTCGGCAAGTACAACCGCGACGGGTCGGCCAACTTCATCCCCGCACACAGCCTGCCGACGATGATCACTGGCGATCTGCTCCTGCTCATCGGCCTGCCGATGCTCGCCGCGGCCGTGGGCGATCAGCCCGCGAGCCGTGTCGTGAACTCGCTCCTGGCGGCATCGGCGTCGACGCTGATCACCGTCGTCGTCTTCACGCTGCGCGTCGGGCGGTTCGATATCATGATGCCATGGTCGGCGGTGATCGCTGGGACCGTGTGTGGTTCGCTCAGCGCGGCCGAAGCGCCGCTGCTGGCGATCGGGCTTGGCGCTGTCGTCGGCCTGTTCCTGCCGGTGTTGTCGGTAAAAGTCGATCTTCGGCTTCACGTCGACGAAACGTCCGGGCTGGCGATGCCGCACCTGCTCGGCGCGGTGCTCGGCTCGCTCGGTGCCGCCACCGCGCCCTACATGGGCGGGCTCGCGCCGGTAACGCCGCTTTGGCAGGCGATGATGGCGATGCTCTGTGCCGTCGCGGTGATCCTCGTCCTGTCCGTGCTGGCGACGACGCTGCTCGCGCTGGCGCTTCGGGGGATGGGCTGGCTGCGAGTCGATGAGCAGATCGAACAGGAAGGTCTTGACCTCGGCCAGCACGACATCAACGCCTACCCCGATTTCCAACAGACGTTGATCAAGAGCTATCACCTGCGGCAGTGAGGCGAGACATTTTCCATCGTCCCTTGCCGAGTGGATCGATCTGTTGAAGAATCAGATTCGATGCCCATCAAGACGTTTCTTAAGAATCAACTCGCCTCGCGCGGGTACGACCTGATCAAAAAGCCTGACGACCTCGACGCCGAGTTCGAGCCGATGCGCGCTCATGCCGGGAGATACACCGGTTCGCCCGTCGACAAGTCCTACGGGCTTTACGAGGCGATCAAGTACATCGCAGCGAACAAAATTCCCGGTGATTTCGTGGAGTGTGGCGTCGGCGCGGGCGGATCGTCCGTGCTCGCGGCGCTGGCGATGAAGCATTTCAAGACGCCCAGGCCGATCTGGATGTTCGATACCTTCGAAGGAATGCCCGAGCCCGGCGAGCACGACAAGTCCGCCGGCGGAGCCGACGCCAAGCGCGTCTGGAGCGAGAAGAAAGACGCCGGCGGCTGGTTCCGCTACACCCTCGACCAGGTGAAGGCGGCGATGAACACGACGCAATACGCGCATCCCATCGAATACGTACAGGGCAAGGTGGAAGAGACGATTCCCAAACACGGGCCGGCGTCGATCTCAATCCTGCGGCTCGACACCGATTTCTACGAGAGCACCCTCCACGAACTGAACCATTTCTACCCGCGTCTGGCGATCGGCGGCGTGCTGTTCATCGACGACTATTACGCCTGGCAGGGGGCGAAGCGCGCGGTTGAGGAGTACTTCGCCAGCGGCGTCCCCCGGCCGATGCTGACGCGGCTGACCTCCGGGGCGCGGATCGGGGTCAAAGTCACGGCGTAACGCCTCACTTCCGACCCTCACGCGCGCGACCTCTTCCAGAAATCTCAACCCGCGATGAACGCGGCAATGAGGAATCATTTCTCATGCCTCGTCCGCGCAGCCGGCATCGCTTTGCCATCGCAGTACCAGAGGAACGCGAAGAGCTGCCGCGTTTTGGGCGGAACGAACACCAGCAGCAGTCCGCGCAGAATCGTTCGGCCGAAGCGGAGCGCGAAGAGCAGGATGGCAAGTTGCAGGAACAGAACGACCGCGAAAACGCGGGCCTCCAATGTCCGTGAGTCTGCGCCCGTCACGCCTCCAAAGCGGGAGTACCCGGGTTCCTGCGCCATCGTAATCGCCAACACCAATCCGAACGCGATGAGCGGCACCGCGATCCAGACGAATTGGCGGCGCTTGCGCCAATGCCAGGAAATCGTCGCGAGGATGACGCCGATCACCAGGAAGCCGGCGGCAAAAAGCGCCGATATGATCAGGCTCGGCCACATCGGCACATAGTTGTAGTAGTAGATGTTGCGGTTGGGCGGCGGGCTTCCCGTGAGCCATGGAACCAGACGCACGACTTCACGCACCTGGTCGGTTGGAACCGTTGTCGTACCGAGGTCGTCAGCGAGCACCCAGATCTGTTGATAGGTCCCGTTTACGTTCGTCGCGCTTCCGTAGCGCACCGGCTGCCCCGAGACCGTCTGCAACTCATGGAAGATCAGCGCTTCGTCCGACGCCGCAAAAACACCAACGCATGCGAAGAAGAAGCCGATGACGAATGCCACGACGAGCACGACGTAGATCAACATCAAACCGGTTGTCAGCCGGCTGAGCCACGGCGTCGTGACGGTGATGTTCTTCCCTGCGGCCGAATGGGCGCCGCACTCCGGGCAGCGGCAGACCAGCAGGTCGAGCCGCTGGTCTCGCCAGACACGCTGCGTGTGCAGGTTGAACCCGCACTTCTCGCAGAAGGTATCGGTCTCGATCACGGCGACCCCGTGGCCCTGATCGTGTGTCGCTGTCGAGGGATTCGTTGCTGACATCGATGTTCTCCCCCGCTGGATTGTCGATCACGCCTCGATGCTCGTACGCTCGTCGGCCTCTCCCTTGGTGATCACCCGGCTCGGATCATTCGAACTGCCGGGCTCGGTAGGCGTCTGCGTCGGCGGCGTTCGGGAGGGTTTGGGCTTCTTCGCACCGCCGAGCAGGGCATCTTTCATGTTTCGCATTGCCTGGTCGAGCCGCTGTTCGTTCTCGACCAGGGCGATACGAACATGTCCTTCACCGAGTTCGCCGAACGCGCGGCCCGGCGCCAGCGCGACCATGCCTTCGTCCATCAGCCGCAGGCAGAAATCGAGCGTGCTCTGGCCCTTGAGATGGTCATCCGAGACGCGCGCCCAGACGAACATGCCCGCGTGCGGCCGTTCGTATGTCCAGCCGAGGCGATCCAGCCCGCGGCAGACGACGTCGCGACGCTTTTCGTAAATTTTGCTCATCTCGGTTGGCGTGTCAGGCGATTCGCGCATCGCGATGACCGAGGCGATCCAGATCGGCGCGAAGTGGCCGTAGTCGTAATACCCCTTGATCGTTGCCAACGCCTTCACCATGTCGGCATTCCCGCAGCAAAAGCCCACACGCCAGCCGGCCATGTTGAAGCTCTTGGACATCGTCGTGAACTCGACGCCGACCTCCTTCG
>JANOBD010000002.1:0-33378 GCA_031411495.1 Phycisphaerae bacterium
ATACACCTTCGAGAACCCGCGTCTTCACGATCGCCAACACGCTGCCGATCCGTTCGAACTGATCACCGAGTTTGTTCGTTGCCTGGCGTGCGCGTCCGAACACGTCGCCGGCGAGCGCTTCATCGAAGCCAGCGAACTTCTTTAGGACGATGTCGAAGGCGGCGCCGGACCTGAGCGCTTCTGCGCTCACGCCCTGCAACTCGGGGATGAACTCAGCCAGGCGGCCCGCCGTGCCGTCGACCGTTTTGCCGAGCTGTGTCGCGGCTTCTGCAAGGCTGGTGCCCGTCGCTGCTGCAAACTGGCGAGAGGCTTCCAAAGCCTTGTCGATTTTCGCAGACGAGACGCTGAGGTTGCGGAGCGCGACTTCAGCCGCGACGAAGCTGTCATTGTCGAAGATGGATTTCGCAGAGAGCTGATCGGCGATCTTCAGGCGTGCCTGCAACAGCGCGTTGTTACCGCCGAGCGCGGCCTTGAGTTTGTTTTCTCCAGCGGCGACTTCAGCCGCGGCGTCGATCGACTTGAGCGCGGCGGCGACGGTGAGGATCGGCGCGGCGATCCGGACATCGCGGCGACGTTCAGACGTGTCTATGTCGCAGCCTCGCATGATCACAGCCTCTCCGGCACGCATTCCCGTCAACAGCTGAAGCTCGATCAGGGCGGCAACTTCGTCGCTCACAAATGCTTTGACCGCTCGGGCGATCTCCGGGTCGATCGGTGCAACCGGATCGCTCTCGCGTGCATCCGAACTCTCGGCCGTCAGCGGCTCGAGCTTGCGAAGCGAGAAGACGAGTTCCGGCTTCACGAGTCCCGGAGCTCCACACGCCCAACTGAACACGCGGCGGATCCGGCCGATCTGGTTATTGATATTCGACCGGCACCAGTTGAGCCGAATCATTTCACGCTGAATCGACTGCAGGGCGCGACAGTCGAAGGCCTTCACCTGGACGTGTCCGTACATCCTCCGCAGCAGCCTCAGCGGCGATCGCATGCTGGTGAGCGTGGTTGTGGGTTCGAACTCTGGCTGGCCGTCTGGAAGCGTTCTGCCGGTCTTCTGGCGGTACTTCGACTGAGCCCACAGGAGGAACTGTTCGATCAGCATCGAGACCGTCAGCTCAGGCGTCGGCTCTTCCGGCGGCGCCATGCGGCGGTGAGCGACCCACTCGGAGCAGAGCCGATCGTATTCCGCGCGGCTGGCAGGCGTGTTGAACTTGCCGAGGTAGAACGTTCGGCCCGAGAGAGTGACGACAGCCTGGCCGCTGGACTTGTGAACACGGTAAGCGGGAAGGCGATTCGCGAGACGTGGCATTGGACCTCCTGCATGTAAGCACAGGCAAGCCAAAATGAGTAGCTTACTCAGTTGGCCCGAGTGCATTCGATGCAGGCCGCACGTTGCGAACTGGACGCAGGTCCATTCAAGCTATCGCTTTAGGAAACTGCGCGTGCTGCGATTCGAACGCAGGACCTCGTCCTTATCAGGGACGCGCTCTAACCAACTGAGCTACACGCGCGACTCGGCGTCGCCGCCGAACCGTTCGACGACTTGCGCCGATCGGGACGGAAGATCGTACGGAACCCGTGCCTGTTGTCAACGACACGCCGAGTCCGTTCGGCAACGTCAGCGCGCAATCGTCGCCTGGGTTCAAACTCTTGCAGCTTCGGATGTGATAACTCGATTGTTCGGCGTGTTTCCCTACACTCGGGCGCATGAACTCGGCCCCGGATTCTTCGGCCGCCGCGCGGCCGGGCAAGCGCGTGAACCTTCCTTTCGCGAGTGAGCCTCGCGATGCCGCACCGCCCGCCGGCCGATACGACTTCGATCGCTTCGCCGATCCCGCTTCGCGCGATGTGCGACTCAAAGCCGCGGTCAACAACGCGGTGGTTAAAAACGACCGTGGCCGACAGGCGCGAATGGCCGAGCTGCCGGACGCCGACGCCATCCGCACCCTCGCCGGCCAGATCAAGCAGCACACGCTGGATCATCTCGACTTCTACCTGATCAAGCTCAAGGCCGCGGTCGAAGCGCGCGGCGGGAAGGTCTACTTCGCAAAGACCGGCCAAGACGCCAAGCGGATCATCCTCGACATCTGCGAGCAGGAAAACGTCCGCACCATCATCAAGAGCAAGTCGATGGCCAGCGAGGAAATCGAACTCGGCCACGAGTTCGAGGCGCGCGGCTACGACTGCGTCGAGACCGACCTCGGCGAGTTCATCGTGCAGATCGATCACGACAAGCCGAGCCACATCGTCACGCCGATCATTCACAAAGATCTTCGGTCCATCGCCGAGCTCTTCAGCAAGTACTTCAATACGCCGTACAACGATGATCCGCTCTACCTGACGAAGCAGGCGCGGCTTCACCTGCGCGACAAGTTCCGCCGGGCCGATCTCGGGATGACCGGCGGGAACTTTCTCGTCGCCGAGAGTGGCGATGTGTGCGTCGTCGAGAACGAAGGCAACGCCCGGCAATCGACGACGAGCCCGCGCGTGCTCATCTCGCTGGTCGGCATCGAAAAGCTGGTGCCGGACATGGCGTCGCTTGCGGTGATGCTCAAGCTCCTGGCCCGCAGCGCGACCGGTCAGCCGATGACCGTTTACACCAGCCTCTTCGGCCAGCCGCGCAAAGAAGGCGAAAAGGACGGGCCTGAGTCGTTCCATCTCGTGCTGCTAGATAACGGACGAAGCGAAATTCTCGCCAGCGAAGAGTACCGCGAAACGCTGCGCTGCATCCGCTGCGGCGCCTGCCTGAACGCGTGTCCGATCTACCGATCGATCGGTGGCCACAGCTACGGCAGCGTCTATCCCGGTCCGATCGGGGCGCTGATCACGCCACTCATGCAGGGGCTGGCGAACTTCCCGGACCTTCCGAAAGCCAGCAGCCTGTGTGGCGCGTGTTTCGACGCGTGCCCGGTGAAGATCAACATCCCCAAACACCTGATCAACCTGCGCCGCGACATGAACAGCCGCGGCATCACCGGGCCGATCGAGAAGACGATCTACCGCATGTACGCGTTCATGATGGGCGGGACCGGGCGCTACAGGCTCGCGAACCTGATGCAGAAAGGTCTGCGGATGATCGCGAAGAACGGCTACGTGAAGTGGTCGCCGCCGCCCGGCAGCGGATGGACGAAGGTCCGCGACCTGCCCGCGCCGGCGAAGAAGACGTTTCGGCAGTGGTGGGAAAAAAACAAGGGATGAGGGCGGAGAGATGAAGAATGAACCGAATGGCCGGTCGTCCTTTTCGGTCCGTGATCGCTCCTTTCCTCGCGCCAGGGCGACTTCAAGAAGTTCTCAATTCCGCTCCCACGATATCGAAGGCTTTTTCTTTGTTTACCGCGGCCGGTCTTGACGCCTCGGTCCCGGATTCGGGTTGAACGCCCATTTGCCGGCCCAAACCAGCCATCTTCACGCCAAAATCGACTCGGACTCGCGGGGAACTTGTCAACGGCGAATGCGACGCGTGGAAATTGCCCGTTCGGTGATATAGTCGCAAGTCGAGTCGACACGGGTCGGCTCACAAGGTCCAGGATGGACGAAAAGGAGTTACGGAGTGTCTTTGGGAAACAATACCAATCACCCAGTTCTCGATCTGCCGCTCACGGATGTGTTGCGGGCCGAGATTGCATTGCCTCTTCAACACATGCTCAAGATCTATACGATCGGGAGCTTCCTGCGCGCCTGGGATAACCCGGCGAGCCAGGCGAACATTCAGCACCTGTTCGACTCCGCCGAACAAGCCCACCAGGCCGCCACGCTGTGCGCCACTTGGGCCGGCTGGGGCAACGCGGTGCTGCCGGCGCATCCGACGCACTGGATGCGGGCGGACTAACGTCACGCTATCTCTCGAAATTCGATGCCGTCTGAATACCAAGTCGCTTGGATCAGGCTCCTTGCGCGACATGCGGATGACCTCTGAAATCGCTGGATCGACTCCGCTCGCCGCGCCGTGCACGTGCCCCGTCGAGTCTTTCGATCCTGTGCAGCAAACCGGCCATGCCGGGCGAGCGTCGTTGTTCGTTGGGTCGCGGACGCCGTCCAAGTGCCAGAGCATCGCACCCGTGGGACCGTTGATTTCGGTGGATGCAAACTCGTGATCATGGTCTGGACGCGTGCACGTCGAGATCGACGATTGAACCTGAATCCTGACCTGCTGCGCTCTGTCACACCCCGACAATGAACATTCTGCGTGGTTGCTCTCGTTCAGTTCCTCAGACGGGCATCGATTCCCGATGCCGCACGAACGAGTCCATTCGACGGAGATGTCATGAACCTTCTTACTCGACCCATCGCGATTCTTCTGGCCATCGGCGCGACGGCGCTACTCGCGGGCTGCGCGTCCACCAAATCGACACCCACCGCCGACGCGGCCGGCGCGGGCGTGATGTGCAACCTGTGCAAGACGACCTACACCGTGACGCCCGTCACCGTCGGCGGAAATCCGCACGATCAGGCCATCCGGGTCGTCGGCGAACGAAAGGTCGGCACCCACCAATGTCCGGAGTGCAAACAGGTGGCCACCGAGTTTCTCACCTCCGGCAAGGCGATGACGCCCGGCGCGATTATTCACACCTGTAAAATGTGTGGCGGCGAGATGAAGGCGTGCAAAGCCGCCGGATAAGCGAAAAAATCTACAGGTAGGGGCGATGCACCGGCGTCGCCCCTTTGATTGTGTTCCGAAATTGCCGATCCAATCGCATTTTCAGGTCGTCTCTGTCCAGAAATCAGCCCGAGAAGGGATACCGAGGCCGTAAAGGCCGACAGGCACTCGGTTCCAGGTAAGAGCTGACCCTCATTTCCTATCAACCTCCCTTCTTGCCCATTGGCAGGAGATTTCCTATATTGCGGGGCTCATTCGTCGCTTTGTCTCGTGGCTGAGTCGCAAAGTGACGGGGTTGCAGTCGTGTTTGTGTGTTTCGACCTTTAACAGACCTCAGTCAGGTAACTATGCCGACGATCAACCAGCTCGTGTCCAAGCCCCGCAAGGCGCTGGCGCGAAATAACAAAGTGAAGGACCTCGAGCGCAGCCCGCAGAAGAAGGGCGTGTGCATTCAGGTCAAGACGATGACCCCGAAGAAGCCGAACTCGGCGCTGCGAAAGATCGCGCGTGTTCGACTCTCCAACGGCAAGGAAGTCACCGCCTACATCCCAGGTGAAGAGCACAACCTCCAGGAACACAGCATCGTGCTGGTCCGCGGCGGCCGCGTGCGCGATCTGCCGGGCGTGCGGTACCACATCGTCCGCGGCGCGCTCGATACGCTCGGCGTGGATGGCCGCAAGCAGAGCCGTTCCAAGTACGGCGCCAAGACCGGCAAGTGAGCCGATCGGGCGGAGCGAATCATGTTCGACTTTCTCGCGAACCCGCGGGTTACGACGGTCGACGATATCAAAAGTGCCTACAAGGGGCTGATCTTTTTCGGGCTGTTCTGCATAGCCTGCATCGGAGCAGCGATCTGGTGGCTACGTCGGTAAGAAGCCGACAAGTCGGTAAGAGCCCGACGCGTCGGTGATAGATAACTGAACTGCAACAAAGAACCTCGGCGAGTTCGTCGAGGATGGATACGAAAGTAAATCAGCCATGGCCTACAAGAAGTTCACAGCAAGCGAAGCGATCCTGAAGCCGGATCCGCGCTTTAATTCCAAGCTCGTCGCCAAGTTCATCAACTGCATCATGTGGGGCGGCAAAAAGACCACCGCGCAGAACATTGTTTACACCGCGATGGAAACTATCCAGAAGAAGGTTCCCGACGCCCAGCCGCTCGAAGTGTTCGAGAAGGCGATCAACAACGTCAAGCCGTACGTCGAAGTCCGCTCCAAGCGTGTCGGCGGCGCCAACTACCAGGTGCCGATGCAGGTGAACAAGCGCCGTCAGCAGTCGCTGGCGATCCGCTGGATCCTCGAATCGATCCGCAGCGAGTCGGGTCGCCCGGTCGCAGCCCGCCTGGCAGACGAACTCATCGCCGCGTCGAAGAACGAAGGCAAGAGCATCCAGACCAAGGAACAGACCCACCGCATGGCCGATGCGAACAAGGCGTTCGCCCACTTCGCGTGGTAATGAATCAAAGGATGAGGGATGAAGAATGAGGGATGAAGGACTGAGCGTCTTTCATCCCTCGTCTTTTTTCTCTCCCTCCGCCGTCATCCCTCATCCCGGACGCTTATGAACAGTCCGATCGAATCCGAAATGCGTAGCGCCGACGCGGACGAGCTTGAAGACGTTCCGACCGGGCCGGTGCCGCCGACAAGGCTGACGATCCGTGAGATCGTCCGCGATCTCGGCCCGCTCGGGCCACTGGTCGTGGCGGCGAGCACCGTGCCGTTCGCCGGACTCATCGCCCTTACCACCGTCTGCGCGTCGACATCGCTCCCCGACTGGCTCAGGGCCAACCCTGAACTCGGCGCGGTCCTCTACATTGTTTTCTTCTGGATCGCCGGCATCTGCTGCCTGCCGACGTATGCTTATTCGGTTCTCGGGGGGTGGGCGTTCGGGCTGACGCGCGGGACGATCGCCACCACCATCGCCTACATGGGCGCGAGCATCGTGGCGTTCCTGCTGGCGCGAAAACTGGCCGGCCACCGCGTCGAGCCGCTGCTGGCGCACTACCCGAAACTCGCGGCCGTCCACCGCGCGCTGCGCGACGCATCCTTTCCGAAAACCCTCTTCGTGATCGGGTTGCTGCGGATCTCGCCGGCGAGCCCGTTCGCGATCACCAACATCGTGCTCGGCGCCGGCGGCGTGCGGTTCGTCGCGTTCGTGATCGGCAGCGCGCTCGGCGTCCTGCCGCGGACGGTCGCCGTCGTCTACGTCGCGTCGCGGCTCACGTCGCTCACGTTCAGCTTCGACGACAAGAACAAGTGGTTCTTCACCGCCGCAGGAATCATCGCGACAGTCCTCGTGATCATGGTCCTCTCGAAGTGGGCGCAGAAGGAACTCGATCGACAGCTCAAGAAAAGCCCCGCGACGAACTGATCACTCGTCGGTCCACTGCAGGGTCTCCAGGTGTTTCGCGATATCGCCGGCGGTTTGAAACCGCGCGAGGATGAGCGAATCCTTCAAGCCGCGGATGATGTCCTTCACGACCTTGGGCTGGTCGGCATACTTGTGCCGACCGCCGACGACGGTGTGGAACACCATGATCAGGTTCAATACATCCTTGTGGATCTTGGCCCTGGTGGGTTTTCCGAGATCGAAGAAGTCGAGAAGCTTTACTTCGAAGCCGATGCCGACGCGGCGGATCATGATGTTGTCGTCGTGGATGTCGCCGTGATATTCGCCGCGGGCGTGAATGGGGGCGATGCCGCGCGCGAGCACGTAGAGCACGTGCAGCGCTTCGAAGGTGCTCAGCGGTGTCTGCAGTTCGAGAAACTCGCTGAGCTTCTGACCTTCCACCAATTCTGAAACGACGACCGCCAGCTTCTGGCGCTTCACGGTCGTCTGTTCCTGGTGAAGATATTGAAGCAGGATCGGGCAGTGGCGCAGCGCATCGAGCTTGCGCGCGTAGGCGATGGCGTTTTTGCCGTGCGGGTCGCGCTGCGGGTAGTAGATCTTCGCCGCCCGCCGAATGCCCGTGCCTTTTTCAAGCACGACGTAAACCTCGCCCTCGTAGCCGGAGCCGAGCGGATGCTCGATGACGTATCGGCCCAGGCGTCGGCCAGGTTCGAGGTGAAAGGGGATGGGGCGGGCGGTCGGCACTCTCCACGCATGATTCAGGGGGGCGAAAGTCGCGTCAAACCTGTTCGCGGGAATGGTTGGCGATAAGTGACGTTACCGGACGGGTTTGTCCCGGCTACAGAGAGGGGGCACTGGTTATAACGATCGTGCAGCGCTGGATTTGGTATCATCCCCCGCCATGGATTGGCTCAAAGGGATTGGAGGCAAGGTCCTCACCGCGGTGCTGGTTCTGGGCGTGGCCGTCGCCGGCTACGGATGGTACGAGGCCGACCCGGCCACGCGGTCGATGTTCCTCTCCTCCGCTGGGAAGATCATCGGCTGGGTACTCGCAGTGATCCTCATCCCCTGGGCCAGCTTCCTGGTGATCGGTTGGGTCGCGCGAAAGGATTCGAACGCGGCGGGCGTCATGCTCGTAGGATCAATGACAATCATCGAGGCCGCAGGTTTGATGTGGCTTTTCGATTTTGGTCTCAAGGGCGGTGCGGCGTGGTCGCTCGCGGTCGCAGCGATGCTGTTCGCGTTGGTTTACAATGTATTTACTTGCGACTGGATCGCGGAGAAGGTCGAGTAAGAGTCAGAGGTCAGTGGTCAGAGAACAGAAGTCAGAGGTCAGAAATCAGCGGTCAGAGTGGTTAGCCGCCATTGCGCAGCGATGCGTTTCGAGGTTCTCACTATGGCAACACAAGGCCAACGGGTTGGCGAATATGTTCTGGACCAGGTGCTCGGGCGCGGCGCGTTCGGCGAAGTCTGGCGCGCGCGGCATCACGTCTGGAACGATCGCTTCGCGGCCATCAAGATCCCGACCGATCCGAACTACCTCCGCGACCTGCAGCGCGAAGGCTTTACCGCGCCGCAAATGTCGCACAACAACATCGTCCGCGCGCTCGGCTTCGATCCGTTCAGCCAGCCTCCGTACCTCGTGATGGAATACGTGCCCGGCACGAGCCTGAGGCCGTACATCACCAATCGCAAGCTGACCGTCGCCGACTCCCTCGCGATCATGCGGCAAGTGCTCGATGGTCTGGATCACGCGCACGCGCAGGGCATCGTCCATCGCGACATTAAGCCCGAAAACATCCTCATCCACGAACGCGCCGCCCGCGAAGGGTTCGATTCGCCCGGCGTGGTACTACTGACCGACTTCGGGCTCGGGCAGAGTTCCCGCAGGGTCTCGGCGGAGTCGATCGCGATGTCGGTGAGCATCCGCGACCCGAACGCGAAGGAACTGGTCGGCACGATCGACTACATGGCTCCCGAACAACGCGCCGGCGGAACCGTCGACGCGCGGGCCGACGTCTACTCCTGCGGTGTCGTGCTCTTCGAGATGCTCACCGGCGAGCGCCCGGGCGGCAGCGAATTGCCAAGCGAAATCAACGGGAAAGTGCCCGTGTGGATCGACCAGGTCTTCAAGAAGGCCCACGCCCGCATCGAAAATCGCTATGCGAGCGCTGCGGACTTCAAGGCCGCGCTCAAGGAGAAGACGGCCGTCATCCCGCCGCCGCTGCCCAATCGCAAGCTGGGTAGCTGCCCGACCTGCCGGGGATCGGTGGAAAAAGACGACCAGTTCTGCATGCACTGTGGTGTGCAACTGGTGTCCCACGTGCGTCGCTGTGCCGCGTGCGGGGCGTATCCCGCGCCGGAAGACCGATTCTGCATCCAGTGCGGAAGTGAACTGAACATTTCCAGCGTGATGGCGTAAGATGGTTGGTCAGTGGTCCGGGTTTCGGTTTGTGGACAAAGGAGTGAAGTCATGGAGCCGGTGCTCTTCACATTGCTGATCACCTGTCTGATGGTCGCCGCCGTGGTCTGGTTGGCGATCACCGTGCTGCGGATCGTCTTCAAGGTCATGATCTGGGGCATCAAAACGCCGTTCCGCGTCGGGCGCCACCTGATGATCAACGCATCATCGCGGCCGATCCTCTCGCTGCGCTGCGCCAACCGCCGCTGCGGATGTCGTCTTCGCGAAGAGGGCCGATTCTGTCCGCGCTGCGGCCAGCCGGTCGCACTGCACCAGTTCCAGTTCGAACGCCCGCGCGTCGCGCAGCCGGTCTCACGCGTGGCATAAGAATCCCTTCGGTTCGCGCTGCGAACCGCGAGTCTGGTAGTGTCCGCGGTACTCTGCGGACCACTTGCCAAATGGTCCGCAGAGTACAGCGGACCCTACGAATTGATGCCCTTGAGCGTCGAACCCAGTTGGAGCCGAGATCCCCGCAGCCGCGCCCTGACGCGCGGCGTCCTCATGTCGCTGGCGCGAAAACGCGACTGGTACTTCCACGCCTCCTATTTCTGGACGATCGTCTGGGCCGTCCTCACACTCGGCACTTGGCCGCTGCTGTTGCAGTCGTACCGGTTCGATCGGTTTCGAAGGCTCGAGTGGAATCAGTATGCGGCGTTTGCACAGTGGCTACGTCTTGTCACCAACGACTCGAATGCAGCCGAGGTTGAGGCACTGGCAGAAAGGGCCCTTCGAACAAGCTCGACGCATCGTTTTTGGGTTCGCTTTTTCGTGTTTTCGGCACTGCTGATCGCGACGATCGCGTTTGTGCGCAGTGTCGATCTTCTCGTTCTCGTAAAGACGTCATTCATTCCGCAATCGATCTTGTGGACCGCGCTGGCCTACAATGCGGTCCTTTCGGTCGGCTGGATCGTTCATCTGTCTTGCGTACTTCGGCAACAATTACTCACAGCGATTTGGATCGGCCGGCTGAACGAACTCCTCGAAACACTAGAAAAGCGTTCGCTCCCGATTCATGGACGCGTCACTTCCACCGTACCCTTCATTGTCTCTTCAGTCGGTTTAGCACTATTTGCAGTGGTCGGCCCCACGTGGGCGGCGGCCATGCTCGCCGCGGTCGCCGTCCAGAACCGATACACGAATGGTACGCGTGCCATCCGCCTCGCGCTCCTCGAACGCATGCTCGAATGGATGGACACCAGCGGCCTGCCGGTGGAGTTTGATATCGAGGAGATCGAGCCGGAGGAATTGGTGGCGATGGGGTGAAGAGCGATTGGTTTGAAATGTAGGGGTCAGGCTCGCCTGACCCGGGATCGACGATTGCAGGCCTCGGGCGAGGCAAGCCTCGCCCCATCGATTGGAAATCCATGTCCCACCTCAACCTCGTCCAGGGAATCATCGGCTGGACGATCGCGCCGATCGTCCTGATCGCCTATGCGCTGTGGCCCCGCAATGCGCAAGAGCTGCCGCCCGATTCGAAAGAGAAGTCGTTCCCCTAGTTGTAATCCGCCCGCGTTGGCCCAAAATTGAGAACCGATGCCCAAGCCAAACGATCCAACCTGGCACCAGCAGCGCGAACAGGAACTCGCACGCCACTTCACGCAGCTTCTGACCGAGAAGAAGTTCGTCGTCGACACGACCGATGGCCGCAAGAGCGTCACGGCGTTCCAGAAGTCGGTGAATGAGGCCGACCAATCGGTCGCCATCAAGCGGCTCATGATCGAAGCCGGTTCCAGCGATCACGCGCTGCAGCGAAAGCTGCCCAGCGGACTTTCGATCGACATCACGCTCAAGGATCGTCACCTGCTGCTGTTCGAGAAGACGTTCGGCGTCATCCGCTTCCAAAGCGTGCCGCCGACGCAGTCGCTCATCAAGGGCGAAGAGGTCTATCCGCTGAACGAGCGGGACGTGCGGGCGGCACTCAACTCGCTGCCGCCTCCTTTGGGGGATGGGAAGAAGCGCGTGCCTTTGACGGTTATCCTGTTCAGTTCGGCAGGATTTACAAAAGAGGCGCAGCTTCTAGCGGACAGGCTCGCCGAGAAAACCATCATACTGGTCGAGCCGAACGATGCCGGCGGCTGGACCGTGCACGGAACGCCGGAAACGCGGGGCGTGCTCGATCTGATCGATCCCGAGATCGACGACCAGAAGCGACGTAGAATCCGCGACTCGATCGCCGAAAGTGAGTTCGAGCTGAGTCGCTCCGGCGTTTCTGCCGAGAAAATGGCGACGCAGACGCAGCTGCCTTTGAGTAAGGTAGAGGAAGAGTTCAAGCGGTACGCAAACGAGCGCCGGGGCCTGACGGCCAAGCGAATGGACGGCCGGCTCGTGCTGTACCGCGAATCAACCCCGCCGCCGAATGCGGGAGGACCGAAGATGCCGATCATCGACAAGTTCAAATCGATCTTCGCGAGTTCCGACGAGAAGAAGATCGCCTTTCTCGCCGAGCGTCGCACGCAGATCGCCCAGCAGACCGAGCGCGTCCAGGACGACATGCACGCGCTGGAACAGCACGAGCTTCAACTGAAGGAGCAATTCAAGACCAACGAGAGCGCGCTCATCCGCAAACGCGTGACGACGCAGCTGGTCGAGCTTCGGCGCGAGATCGACCGCAAGGCCCAGCTGCTCCAGATGCTGAACCAGCAGAAGAACGTGGTGGCGGCTCACCTGCACAGCCTCGAATTGATCAGTCAGGGCCAGGGCGTGAAGCTGCCGAGCGGCGAAGAGTTGGCCGAAGATGCCGCCAAGGCCGAGGAAGTGCTTGCGCAGGTACAGGCCGACTCGGAGCTGGCAGATGAACTCGTCGGCACAGGCTCTATCCGCGCCGGCATGACCAACGACGAAGCCGCGATGTACGACGAGCTGATGAAGGAAATCGGCGAGCCAAAGGTCGCGGAGAAGCAGGGCGAGCCAGTGAAGAACCAGGGCGACCCGATCCCCCAGAAGACGGAGCCGGTGGCTCAGAAGACGAGTACGACGACGCAGCCGCAGCGAAGATCGGAAGCATCGCCGGGATAAGGAGAAGGGATGAGAGCGGAGGAATGAGGGATGAACGCAATGTTTCATCCCTCCGCCCTCATCCCTCATCCCTCTGAAACTATGGCCTTAATCGACTACATCTTCGGCCGCGAAAAGAGCCTCTCGGAACTCTCGCCGGCCGAGCTGCGCAAGGAAGAGATCCTCATCGGCAAGCAGCGGGAGAAGCTGCTGGCGCGGATCGAGGATGTCGCCGTCCAGAAAAAGCGCATCTTTGAAAACGGCGCCAAGAGCACTTCGCCGGAGCTGCGCAAGGCATTGGCGGGCGAGTTCGAACTCAAATCGCGCGAACAGTTGATGTCCGCGCGCGAACTCAACGTCCGCTCCAAGGAACTGCTCACGGTCTCGCGCCTGCGAATGGTGAAAGAGCATCAAGGCAAGGGCAAAGCACTCGGCCGGCTGAAGATCGGCGTGAAGGATTTCGCCAAGATCTCCGGCTGGATCGACGACGATTCGGTCACCCAGGAGATGTACACCGAGCAGCTCGACTCGCTGCTGGAACTCGGCGAATCGTCCGACCGCGATGCGCTCAACGCCACAAAACTCGGCGACGCGGGCCAGGACCTGATGAGCCTGTGGGACAAGATGGATCAGGGCGCGATGAAGCCCGAAGAGGCGCTGCAGAAGGCGGAAGAAGTGGTACGGAGAAAGAGCGGAGAAGCGGGAACTTAAGGAACGCGAAATGAAAAATGAGAAATGCGAAATGAATGAGGCGGATTCCTCCATTTCGCATTTCCCATTGAGCATTTTGAATTGATCTAAATGGGCTTATTCAAATCCAAAGATGAACGCCGCGTCGAGCGGGAGATGGCGATCCGCCGCGGGCTTCGCTCCATCGAGAAATCCATTCTCGAGCAGGGCAAGTTCAGCGAGCAGTTCGTCAAGCAGGCCCAGCAGGCGAAACGCATCGGTGATAATCAGCAGTACAATTTCATCCGCAGTTCGCTCAAGAAGACGGCGACTATCAAGCGGATGCTCGAGCGTCAGCTCGTCGCGATACAGAGCGCGCTGATCGTTTCCAAGCAGGCGCAGGCGAGCGTGCAGTTTGCCGAGAGCATGAACCTCATGAGCCGCGAAATCGGCAAAGCCTTCGGCGAAATCGATCTCACCAAGACGCAGGCGCAGTGGGAAAAGGCCGTCACGCAGGCCAACACGGTCGAAGAACGCATGGGCCTCTTCCTCGACACGATGGAGCAGACCGCCAGCGGCGGGGTGAACGTTGGCGAGTCATCCGCCGTCTCCGATCAGGAAATCGACCGCATGATCGAGGCGGACGTGCTGGCGCAGGAACAATCCGAACTCGGCAAGCTCGATCAACTCGAGAACGAGATCGAAAAAGAGCTGGCGCGCGATCGGCAGAAGAGCTGACGCGCCGTCGCTGCACGCCGCCGGCATTTCGCCGGTGCCTGCGAGCAATCGAGCGCCAGCGATACACGTGCGGGCAATTCTGCAACGTCGGTGTTCCGCGAGGATCACAGGATCGATCGGTCACCGCTGACGAAATCTCTTACGGAAATGTCACTTTCTCCTCGTTGCCGTCATGCTGGTCGGCACAGAGAATCGGCCGGCCGGCGACGCTTCGTCGAATCGGCTGGCGTGAACGAAGGAGACACGATGATTGTTGGAAGAGCATTGGCGTTCGGGGCGTGTTGTGTGTTGGCGTTTGCCGGCTGTGATCAGGGCAGCGGTACGACGTCTACCAGCGCATCGGGCGGCGCGAACGCCGCGCAGAAAAAGCCGCAGGTCGCCGTGATCGCCAAAAGCACGGTGAACGCCTACTGGAAAGCCGTCGAATCCGGCGCGAAGAAGGCCGGCGACGAACTTGGTGCCGAGATCCTCTGGACCGGGCCCGACGCCGAGACCAACCATACCCAGCAGGCGAACATGGTCGACAATATGGTGAACAAGGGTGTGGCCGGCATCGTAATCGCGCCGACCAATCTCGACGCACTGGTTCGCCCGGTGGAGTCGGCGGTCGCCAAGGGCGTGCCGGTAATCCTGATCGACTCCAGCCTCAACAGCGACAAACCCCTCAGCAGCATCTCCACCGATAATTACGCCGCCGGCGCGCAGGCGGCCGAAGCGCTCATCAAGGCGATCGGCACCAATCGCAAGCACGACGGCAGCGTGATCATGCTGCGCTTTCTCGAGAACTCCGGCTCGACGGAATCCCGCGAGAAAGGATTCTCCGAGCGCATCGGCAAGGAGCCAGGCTTGAAGCTCGTCGAGGCGGCCTACACGAAGGGGCAGGGCTCGACCACCGACGCCGCCGACACCGCCGATGCGCTGCTCCGCCGCTTCACCAGGGACGGCGAATTGCAGGTCGACGGGATCTTTGCCTCGAACCAACCCACCGCGATCGGCATGCTGACCAAGATCGACCAGACCAAGGCCGCCGGCACGAAGATCGATTGCCCGTTCGTCGGCTTCGATGCGCATGAAGTGCTCCTCGCCGGCATCCGCGACGGACGCGTCGCCGCCATCGTCACGCAGGATCCGAAGATGATGGGGTATCTGGGCGTGAAGACGATGATCGACTACCTGAACAAGAAGCCGATCGAAAAGAACGTCGCGACCAACACCGCGACCGTGACCAAGGAGAACATCGACACGCCACAGATTAAAGCGGTGACGCTGGAGGAGTAGCGGCTCGGAGTTCTGTCATCCAGAGCGTACTCGCGAAGGATCCACTTTCGGGCGCACGGGCGTGAGACGCTTCGCGAGGACGCTCTGCACGACGATCGTTACGCGATTCGCATGACTGCCGATTCCCGCAATCCTCTCCTCTCCATGACCCGCGTCACCAAGCGCTTCGGCTCCACCCACGCGCTGCGCGGGGTTGATCTCTCGCTTGAACGCGGCGAAGTGCTCGCGCTCATCGGCGAGAACGGGGCCGGCAAGAGCACGCTGATGAAAGTCCTCTCCGGCGCACACGCCGCCGATGAAGGATCGATGTCGCTCGACGGCAAACCGTACCGACCCGGTGGCCCTCTGGAAGCGCGGCGCGCCGGCGTCGCGATGATCTACCAGGAACTCTCGATCGCCCCGCACCTCTCGGTGATGGAGAACATCCTGCTCGGCGTCGAGCCGACCGCGGGCCCGTTCATCCGCTGGTCGGAGATGCGCCAGCAGGCGCGCCGCGCGCTCGCCGAGGTTGGCCGTCCCGATATCGATCCAGCGACCCTCGCCGGCAATCTGTCGGTCGCCGAGCAGCAGCTCGTGGAGATCGCACGATCGGTGGCGCTCGGCGCGAAAGTGCTCGTGCTCGACGAGCCGACCAGCAGCCTCACGCGCCGCGACATCGAGAATTTGTTTTCGATGCTCAGGCGACTGCGATCACAGGGAATGGGCATCGTCTACATCTCGCACTTCCTCGAAGAAGTCCGCGCGATCAGCGATCGATTCACCGTTCTGCGCGACGGCGCGAGCGTCGGCGCCGGCGACACGGCCGGCACGCCCGATGAGCAGATCATCAGGCTCATGGTCGGCCGCGATGTGGCCGACCTCTACCCGCGCTCGCCGCACCAGGCGGGCGAGGTGGCGCTGCGCGTGAATCACCTGTGCGGCGTCGACAAGCCGAGCGAAGTGACGTTCGAACTGCGCCGCGGAGAAGTGCTGGGCGTTGCCGGCCTCGTCGGCGCGGGGCGAACCGAGCTGCTGCGGACCATTTTCGGCCTTGACCGCGTTCGGCGCGGCGAAATCGTCGTCGGCAAGGTGACCGGCGCGGCGAGTCCGCGCCGCCGGTGGGACCAGGGCGTCGGCATGGTGAGCGAGGACCGCAAGAGCGAGGGCCTCGCGCTCAACCTGAGCATCGCCGACAACGTCACGCTCTCCAACCCGCGCAACCTCGGCCCGCTGGGCCTCGTGCTTCCGTCGAAGCAGCATCGGGCCACGCGGCCGTGGATACGGAAGCTTTCCATCAAGTGCCGTTCGCCCGGGCAGCGCGTGGGCGACCTGTCCGGCGGCAACCAGCAGAAGGTCGCGCTGGCCCGGCTGCTGCATCACCATGTCGATGTGCTGCTGCTGGATGAACCGACCCGCGGCGTCGATATCGGCGCCAAGGCGCAGATCTACCAGCTCATCAACGAACTGGCGATCGGCGACGAATCGACCGGCCGTAAGCCCGCCGCCATCCTGATGGTCAGCAGTTACCTTCCGGAACTGATGGGCGTGTGCGACCGAATCGCCGTGATGAATCGCGGCGTGCTCTGCGCCATCCGGCCGCGCGATCAGTGGGATGAACACTCCCTGATGGCCGAGGCGATCGCGACTGAAACGACGAGAACGATATGAGCACTGGCCCCACCCACCCGATCGACTACGCCGATGCATCGCTCCCCTCGACGGCGATGCGCACGCTCGGCAACGCCGCACAGATGGCCGCGCGCCTCGGCGCGCTCGCGCTGATGATCCTCTACTTCCGCTACCAGGTGGGTGCATCGTTCTTCTCGGCGGGCAACGTCGAGAACATCTTCATGCAGTCGGCCGTCTACACCATGGCCGGGCTCGGCATGACGATGGTGATCATCACCGGCGGGATCGACCTCGCCGCCGGTTCGACGATCGCGCTCTCGATGGTCGTCACCGCGCTGATGCTGAACTACCACAAGGGCGCGACACCGCCGCCGCCATCGGAGACGCACCCGCTGTTGTGGACGCTCTTTTCGGTCGGCTGCGGAACCCTCGCCGGCGCCGGCGTCGGCATCCTCCACGGCGTGTTCATCACCAGCCTGCGCCTCGTCCCCTTCATCGTCACGCTCGGCAGCATGCAGGCGATCCGCGGGCTCACCAAGCGCATCGCCGGGAATCAGGAGATCAGCCCGAAACCGGGTTGGCTCTACAAGCACCTCATGTACCCCGTGCAGGGCCGCGAGTTTAACTGGCAGCTCTTCCCCGTCGGCGTCTGGGCGACGCTCTTCGCCGCGCTGCTCGCGGCCGGATTGCTCCGCTACACGCGGCTGGGCCGCCGCATCTACGCCGTCGGCTCGAACGAAGCCACCGCGCGTCTCTGCGGCGTCCCCGTGGCGCGGACCAAGATCGTCGTCTACATGATGGCCGGGCTCTTCGCCGGGCTCGCCGGCGTGCTCGAGTTCAGCCGGCTCAACCTCGGCCAGCCGACGGGCGCGATGGCGTACGAGCTCTACATCATCGCCGCGTGCGTCATCGGCGGCGCGAGCCTGATGGGCGGCGTCGGCACCATCTCCGGCACGGTCATCGGCGCGCTGCTCATCGGCGTGCTGAACGTCGGCACGCAGCAGATCGGCTGGGAAAAATACGACCAGGAAATCGCCATCGGCGCGATCATCATCATCGCCGCGGCGCTGGATCAGCTGCGGGTGAGAAGGATGAAGAGTTAAGGGGTAGGGGGTACAAGGCGGTGCGCCAGGGACGCGGTTGACGCGACTCACGGATAGATCACCGGGCCATGGTCCGACGGAACGAACCTCGGAGTCAGGTATTGTTTCACGTACGGCCCAAGATCAGGGGAAAACCAAGGCCCGTCAATCCGATCGAGCTCGGCGTCCACGAGCTTTCCAGCCAGCGGGCCATCCAAGCACCTCATTACTACGACGTCTATATCTCCCACAACTACATGCTCAGGGACGCGGCGGACTTCGATCAATCGCATCGACACGCCGCGCTTCAACGCCGACACGGTGTCATCGAATTCCCCTTCGTATGGCAGTTTAAGGTCAAGTTCGCCTTGAGACCAAACCCTTCGCTCACAGACTACCAATGGCCGATTCGTGACGAAAACTGGCAGCGCGGTCGGATCCGTTGGGCGTCGCACTTTGTAGTGTTCCGGTGACTCTTCGATTTCGGGTCCTGAGCAGCCCAGCAGTTGGAGCCCTGCAAGTATCGCTGGTAGCAAGGACCACTTTGCTAGCATTGAAAATGCCATAGGCCCGTAGTGTAGGGCTCACAAAGATCTTGTGCGAACCATTCACCCCACTTCGCGGATGCGGAAAGTCTCGGCGGGGGCGGGGCGGGCGTCAACCGGAATCTTCGAGGCCGCAGGGGCGGCTTTAGCCGCCGGGGAGGCTCGCTCTGCACTTTCTTCCCCCTCTCCCGGTACGCCGGGAGAGGGTCGGGGTGAGGGTTCTGGTTTTCGTGCGAATCAGACCCTCACCCTAACCCTCGCGACGGCTGCGCCTGTCGCGTCCCGGGGTACCGGGAGAGGGGACCGGAACGCGATGGAAAGCCTTCATCGCGCGAGGGACTTCCCTCGCGCCATGAAGGGCCTCCCTCGCGCCGTGAGGGATTTCCCCCGCGCCATGAAGGATCTCCCTCGCGCCATGACGGGCTTCCCCCGCGCCATCACGGACGTCCTTCGCGCCACGAGGGACGTCCCGCGCGGCGTCAGGGACGTCCCGCGCGCCGTGGGGGAAGGCAAAATTCGCTTACGAGTGACGTTGCGCGGGCTCCCTGCAAACCTGATCGGCCGCTTCTTATCCGACCGTGGCTTCGCTGACGTCCCACGCCCGGGATTATCGCGCGTGAAGATCGGGTGCCACGACTTGTACTCAAGTCGTGGTACGGCATCGAATGTCAATCCGCATCCGAGCGCGACTTGACCTTCCTTTGCGTACCACGACTTGGCGTACCAAGTCGTGGCACCCATTCCTTACGACCCGGACAGAACAAATTCCGCGAATGGAGTAAACCGCTCGCGCCAAGTTGTCGACGTGAATGGCGTCGCGGCAACATCCGGCGACGCGTGGCGGAGCGCCCGCGCGGATCGCCCGATCGGTCCTTCGCGACAGGGAGCCGTTCGCCCCGGGCCGGACGAAAACCAAATGTAGGAGGTGCTCCATGAGCACTGATTACCTCCCGGCCAAAGAGGCAGAACTCTTGGCCTGGGCACTGAATGCGTCGACCGTACTGGCGGCAAACCCGACCAGCTACGGCCAGACCGCGGCCGTCGCCACCCAGCTGACGGCCAAGGTCACCGCGTTCCAAAACGCGATGACGGCGTGGACCACGCCGGCGACGCGCACCCCCATCGCGCTCACGACCAAGCGCGATGCAAAGGCCGCGATGCTCAACTTCGTTCGGCCGCTCGTTCGGCAGATCCAGGCGTCGCCGCTGGTGACCGATGCGATGCGCACGGCGATGGGCATCACCGTGCCGAAGATCCCGTCGCACCCGGGGAACCCCGGCACGCCGAGCGGCTTCAAGGCGCAGCTCACCGCGACCGGTGAGCTGAACCTGTCGTGGAAGTGCACGAACCCGACCGGCGGAACCGTGTACCAGGTCTTCCGCAAGCTCGGCACCGGCGAGCCGACCTATCTCGGCGGCAGCGGCGGGAAGAAGTTCGTGGACAGCACGCTTCCCGCGGGCTCGTCGCAGGTCACATACCAGATCCAGGCGGTCCGATCGACGGCGATGGGCGCGTGGGCGACGTTCGTGGTCAACATCGGCGTGAGCGGCAGCGGCGCGCTCGCCGCGGCGGTCTCAGAGGAGACCGGCGTGAAGATGGCGGCGTAGGGCGGAGCCTACGCGGCGTGAGGCGGAGCCTTCACACAGATCAGGGCGGAGCCTCTGTCAGAAAGTGCATCGGACCCGGTCGCCATGAGCGGCCGGGTCCGTTGTCGTTCCGTTCATTTCTCCGTCGGCGTCAGCACGTAATACGGCGTCGACGCATCCAGCGTGAGCGTCTGCTCGATCGCCTTCGCTTCACCCATCGGCTGCAGGTTCGGCCCGATGCCCTGCGCGTTCCAACGGCGCGTCCCGGCGAGGGAGATCGTCCCCGAGAACTCGCGGACGAGCAGCGGCAACGTGCCGAAGGATTTGATCGTCTTCAATTCCGCGCCCTCGACCTTCCATCCTTCGTTCTGCTGCTGGCTCATCACCTGGATGAGCAGCTTCGATGAGTCACCGATCGGCTTGCCGTCCATCGCGACGACGGCGATGGCTCCATACGGCATGTCGGAGTGGATCGTCACGTCGCCGAGCGCGACGTTGCTCGCCTTGTTCAGGAAGCCGACAAGCGCCTGGGCCTTGGGCGCGTTGATGACGAGGACGCCGTTGCCGTGGTCGAGGAGGAGCTCGCGCGTCTGGCTGGTGACCGTTTGGTCGGATGTGTTGACGTTCGTCGAGAGATCGACGGCGGGCCGGCTCGTGGGCGTCTCATCGATCCGCAGGTGCGTCGAGCCGACGAGCCGCGACTTGGTGTCGATCCCGGTCAGGCCGCCCTGCAGGTCGAGCAGGTCGGCGAGCGAGATGGACGCATCGACGACCGGCGGCGCGCGATCGACGAGGCCGAGGCGATAGATGAGCGCGGCGGCCGGATACTGCGCGAGCGCGGCCGGCGTGAGCAGGGCGAACTTGGTGATCGTCGGCTGCCACCCAGCGCCGTTGGCCGCGAAGAAGGCGATCGCGTCCAGATCCTGCTGTGATCCATAGGCCGCGCAGAGCAGCGGCGCTTCGCCGCGATAGGCGTTGGGCTCCAGCCAGTCGATCTCGCTGACCATCGTCGGCTTGTCGTTGTAGGTGGTGTCGAAGATCGGGTTCCAGATCGCCGGCTTCTCGCCCGGCTTTTCCGGGTCGAAGCGGAGCGCAGAGCGGTCAGAAAACTTGTCTCCCTCGCTCACCAGCCAGCCGGCGCGCGGGCCTTCATGGACGGCGTTGAAGTAGCCGTGGCGGTCGATGAAATCGCCGACGAGGTTGCTGGCGCGTTCGAGGGGCGCGAGGTATTGCTCGCTGGCGGTCGTCCAGTTGCTCGCCGAGATGAGGCTCTTGGCGCCGATGTCATTGCGGAGAAAGTCGCGCGTGCTTGTGTAGAAGCCGCGCTGCGTGTCGAAGAGGAACGCGACGGTGTCCTTGGAGCGTTGATCGCGCTTGTTGAACCACCGCCACGGCTCGGCGATGCCAACGCGGCCGTTGGAGGGATCGTCGCCGTTGACCTTCTCGGCGTTCCACGTGCCCAGCGCCTTGTCGGCCGAGCCGTATTTCTTGGCGAGCCAGGTCGCGAAGGCGCGCTCGAATTCCTCGGCGACCGGCGCCGGGACGGTTTTGTAGGGCGTGAACGTCCAGAAGAAGAGCGAGTCTTCGTTCTGCATCTCGAGCGAGAAGATTGCGGGTTCGTCCTTGAGCGCGGTCGGCACCGAATCGCTCGTTCGCGTGAGCAGTTCGCGCCACCAGTTGCGGTAGAGCGTTTGAAACTTCGGATCGATGAAGAGCAGGCCGAAGGGGTTCTTGTTGTCGTAGCCCGGCCAGCCGTGGCGCGCTTCGAGCTTTACCCAGACGGGGAAGTAGATCGAGAGCGTGGAGTAGATGCCATGGCGCTTAAAGACGCTCACCGCGCGGCGGATGTTCTCGAGTTGCGCGTCGTCGATCCTGCCGACGTTCGGACCTTCCTGGGCGTAGAACGCGCCGTGAAGCCGCGCGAGATTCACGCCGCGGCTGGCGAGCATGGAGGCGAGCTGGTCGAGTTGCGGTTCGGGCAATCGGACGGTGTCGCTGGCGATGTTGACGCCCCAGAAGCGGACGGGCTTTTTGGAAGTTGGGAGGACAAACTGCTCGCCATGCGTGGCGATGAAGCCCTCGCTGCCCGCGAACGTTTCGTTCAAGGATCGCAGGTCGATCGGCGATTGCTTGCCATCCGGCGCGGGGTCCCACGCGAAGAAGCCGGGCGTCTTCGACGCGAGCGTCTCGCCAGGCTTGAGCGTGCCGCGCGCGGAAAAGCTGCCGCTGGTGAGCACAAAGCAGTCAAAGGCGATCGCGCCCTCGTTCCTGGTCGACTCGATGCGGAAGCGATTCTTCCCGGCCTTCAATTCGAACGTCCCCGCGGGCGTCCAGTTGGCGACGACGTGGGTGCGCAGCTCGGCCGAGTCGAGCAGGGCGACGTCGTCGCCGATGTTCGTCCAAGGCCCGTTGTTGAAGCTGATGCGATACGGGCCGTGCTTCCAGAACTTCCGGGCGTAGAACTGGTAGGTGCCATCCGCCGGCACGTCGACATCGTAGACGGCAAAGAGCGTCGCGTTGCGCTTATCCGAAGCGCCGATCCACTTGCCGCCGGAGAGGATCGCGCGCTCCTGATCGTTGGCGGGCGCGAACGGGTGGCGGATCGTCATGTTCGTCGCGACGGCGTCTTCGGCTTCGATCCAGCGCCAGTTGTCGTCCTTCGCGAATGCCGACAAGGACCACACGAGCGAGGTGAAAAGGGCGAGGCGTAGCGTGTACATGCTGACATTGTCGACGCAGGGGCGCGTTCGGTCCACCATCAACGATCTGTTCTTCGGACGAATGGAAATCGCCGCCAGCGCGCCGGCGGGTTATGTTCCTCGAAGGAGGAAAGGTATGCGATTGATTCTGACGCTTTCGGCAATCGTCTCGGCGATGGTGTTCATCGGGTGCGTGTCCGAGACGCCCGTCGGCGGAACGCAAAGCGCCCATACGCTCACCGCCACGACGCAGCGGACGATCACTTACAACTACCTTCTCTATTGGCCAAAGAGCGAGGAAGGTCCTGAAGCAACCCGGCGCTGGCCGCTGGTCATCTTCCTCCACGGCTCCGGCGAGCGCGGGACGGATGTGAGCAAGGTCGCGGCACACGGCCCGCCGAAACAGGCGAAAGAAGGAAAGCAGTTCCCGTTCATGCTTGTCTCGCCGCAGTGTCCGGAGAATCAGTGGTGGGAGGTCGACTCGATGCAGGCGATGCTCGATCAACTCCTCGCGCGTTACGGAAACCACATCGATCGCGACCGCATCTACATCACCGGCCTGAGCATGGGCGGCGGCGGCGCGTGGGAGTGGATCTCGCGTCCGAAGAATCCGTTCGCGGCCGCGGCGATCGTCTGCGGCGCGACGCGCTACCTGCCGACGCGCATCAAGGATCCCGTCCCGGTGTGGGCGTTTCACGGAGAAGACGACGATGTCGTACCGCCGTGGTTCGCGACGACGATGATCGACCTCTTCAAACAGGCCGGCGGCGAGACGCGCATCACGATGTATCCGGGCGTGAATCACGGCTCGTGGTACAAGGCATACGATGAGCCGGAACTGTGGGAATGGCTCCTCTCGCACACCAAGAAGCCGGCCACCGAAGGACGCGGCGTCTTTGTCGTGCCGCATGCCGCGACGACGCAGAGCATTCAGCCGGATTGGTGATTCATCTCATGCCAAAGAACAGACTTGAAGCCTTCAGCGACGGCGTGATCGCCATCATCATCACGATCATGGTGCTGGAACTGGGTGTGCCTCACGCGCACACGTTCGAAGCTCTCAAGCCGTTGTTGCCGGTGTTGCTGAGCTATCTGCTGAGCTTCATCTACGTCGGTATCTACTGGAACAATCATCATCACCTGCTGCACTGCGCGCGCGAGGTGTCCGGCGGAATCCTCTGGGCAAATCTGCACCTGCTGTTCTGGCTGTCGCTCATCCCGTTCGTCACCGGATGGATGGGCGAGAACCATTTCGAATCCGCGCCGATGATGCTCTACGGCGTCGTGCTGCTGATGTCGTCGCTTGCCTATCTCATCCTGCAGCACGCGATTCTCCGAAACGTCGGCAAGGAGTCGGCGCTGGCCCGCGCCATCGGCGCAGACGTGAAGGGCAAGGTGTCGGGCGTGCTTTACGCGGCCGCGATCGGCGTGGCGTATGTGAAGCCTTGGATCGCGGGCGCGATCTACGTCGCCGTCGCGCTGATGTGGCTCGTGCCGGATCGACGGATCGAGTCGACGTTGAAATCCGCGTCGTCCGCGCACGAATGACCGCGGCGAAGCGGTCGGCGCGAACGCCCGCCGAGAGAAGGCAGACGCTGCTCGACGTGTCGCGAACGAAGAAGTCGATGACCCATGACTCGAGCCGGCTCCGCAATAGCTCGCACGATTCGACATGGACTTCAAACGCGAGCACCCGCCGCGCGTCCGATAGTACGCCCCCGCGGGCAGAACGCCGACAATCATCATCTCGCACAGATCTCAATGCCGATCTGATTGCTGCATGATGTCGTTCGCCAACACGCTTGCATCGATCAATCCGCCGATGATGCTGGAGCGCGCCAACCAGCAGATGACCAGCGCGATTCGCCACCTGTCGACGGGCTTGGCCGTCGAACGCGCCGCAGACGGGCCCTCGGCACTGATTGCCGGCGAAAAGTTCAAGGGCGACATCGACCGTCTCTACGCGCAGGGCGACGCGGAACAGCGATCGTATTACGTGGCGGCATACACGGAATCGGTCCGTGGCGTCGCGGGCGATCTCCTGCTGGCCCTCAAGAGCAACGTCCACACGCTCGCCAACCGTTCCGGCCTGAGCGACGACGAGCGCGATGCGCTGCAGGCCAACAACGACTCGATCCTCGACGCGATCGACCGCCTCGGCCGGTCAGCCGCCCTCAACGGCGACCTGGTCTTCAAGACCAACGAAGACGGCTCATCCGAACTCTCGGCGGATCATCTTGCCACCATCCGCGACGAACAATCCGGCGAAACGTACACGCTCGCCGACCTGCGCAGCGGCGGCGCGCTCGCGGGCGGAAACTTCGAACTTGCCGACAAACTCATCGGCAAGGCCGGCTCCGATAACAACATGGCGCGCGTCGAGCTCGGCGCTCAGATGCGCGAGATCGAAGCGATGGGGAACGTCCGCGGCATCGAGATCGAAAACATGCAGGACGTGCTCTCGCGGATGATCGACGCCGACTACGCAAAGGAGATTACCCGCTACGTCCGCGGCCAGACGCTGCAGCAGGGTGCGCTCGCGGCGCAGGCGATCGCCACGCGGCAGAACCGGGCCGTGCTCGAACTGATGAAGTAGTGCACGCGAGTCGGTTATCGGCCCGTGATTTGACCAGCGAAACTCAACTCGGTGATTCGGCCGTCCGATTAAGGGAAGGTAGGCCTTTCAACCGAGACGATAAACATGAGCGATCCGATCAATGACGAGCTGAACCAGAACGACGAGCCGGATTTCGTGCGCGAGGTGGTCGATCGCCGAACAGGCGGCGACCGCCGCCAGACGCCACGCGATGAAGTGAACTACACCGGTCCCGATCGCCGCGCGGGCTCACGCCGAACCGGCCTCGAGCGCCGCCGCGGCGCCGGCATCCGCCGCGAGGAAGATCGCCGCAGCGCCGAAGAAGGCGAGATGACGCCCGAGCAGTTCGAGTTCGTGAAGGCGATGGAAATCTACAAGCGAAAAAAGAACAAGCCGTTCCCGAACTGGGTGGACGTGCACGAGGTCATCTCGGTGCTCGGCTACCGCGTCGTCGAGGCCAAGACGATCGAGTTCGAGGATGCGCCGCTCAATAACTTCGACACCAGCGATCTCACGCTTCCGCAGGCCGAGTTCGTCCGCGCCGTCGAGACCTATAAGCACGTGAACAAGAAGCGCTTCCCGACCTGGACCGAAGTGCTCGAGGTGGTCGACCAGCTCGGCTATCGAAAGACCCAGGAGCGCGCCATGGAACTGCCAAACGTTCCCGAAGCGCCGATCTACAAGAAGGCCGCGTAAGCAAGCGTGCCGACACGAACCTTGCAGAACGCCGGATGAGTCCCAGGACGGGGCCGTCCGGCGTTCTTCTTTGGCCGAAACTCGAAATCCGAATCGAGGATAAGCTCGAAGCACGAAATCCGAATAACGAATGAAAGTCGAATGCTCGAAGATGTGAATGACGAAACGAGCCGGGCGCCGTTTCGCCATTCGTCTTTATTACATTCGACATTTATTCGTCATTCGAATTTCGAAACTTCGTCATTTCATCCCACATTCAGGTCTTTCAAATACGCTTCCAATTCCCCGCGCTTCGCATCGCGCGCCGCGGTCAGGTCGCTCACCTTCGTCTGGAAGCCTTCGATCGACGTCTCCTGCTCGTCCAGCTTCTTCATCAGCCGGGCGTAGTAAGGCGTGTTCTTGTCGACGGTCTTCATATTCTCGCGCATGCGGTTCTGCTCTTGCGAGATGGCCTGCATCTGCGCGTTGGCGTCCGCGATCTGCCGTTCGAGGTCGACCTGTTGTTGCCGCAGGTCGATCGCCTTCTGCAGCGCCGCCTTCACCGCATCCGATGTCTTGCCGTACTTCACGTACCAGAGCAATTGGTCGACGTTGGAGTCGACGAGCCCGACGCGCTGCAGGTTGATCCGCTGCTGGCTGACTTTGAGCTCGTCGCTCTTGCCGGCCTCGAGTTTGCGCTCGAAGCGGTAGAGCGCATCTGTCTTCTCGCTCGGCTTCACATCCTCGACAAGATCCCAGCCGCCCATCTTCGGCTGCTCGATGATGAGCGTCTTAGCCTTGTCCGACTTGTTCTGCATCTGGAATGTGTGCGTGCTCACCGATTTGTTCGTCACTTCCAGAACGCCTTTGACGAGCTTGATCGACTGGATCTCGTCGCGCTGCTCGGTCTTATCGGCGTCGATGAGCGTCTGCAGGTCGATGCCGTAGCTGATGAGCCGCTCCTGGCCGGGTGGGACGTTGTTGATCTGCGCATCGCCGGCGTAGCCCCCGCCCTGGAAGACGGTGATCGGGCCCTGCAGCAGGTGCTTGCCGGTGGTGTTCTTGATCTTCGCGCCGCTGAGCGGGTGACGCGCCAGGACTGCCTGGTTGTAGATGGAGACGCGATTGACCTCGATGGGATCGGTGACGATCGGCACCATCGCGGACGATTGGCGCTCGAGCGTGATGCCCGAGAGGGAGTACTCGAACAGTTCTCCGATCTGGCCGGCGGTGGCCTGGGATCGAACGGCGTCGCTGTCGGGAATGAGGTAGGCGTCATTGCCGTCGGCTCTGCCGCCTGCGGCGCTCTGGACGGAGAGCGCGCGTCGACGCGCCATTTCCTGCATCGGTGCGGCCGCCGGCGCGATCGATTTGGCCATCTCGACTTCCTCTCGCGCCTCGCCATACGTCTGCGGCTTCAGTCCTTCGAACAGTTCCAAGTGCGCCTCCGGCCGCGGCAGGTACATCGGCTCGTACAAGTCCATCGTAAAGCTCAACGGCCGTCCGCTGACGAGCGAGAGGTCGATGTCCTTCCAGTCCATGTCCGTCTGGTTCTCGACGATCGCCCACCCTTGCAGGTTCGAAGACTTTTCGTCGATCACGAGCCGATAGCTCGTCTTCCACACCGGCGTCTCGACGACGTAGCCGACCTTTACCTGTCGGTTGCCATTGCCCTTGAAATGGAGCGTGACGTTCTTTTTGTCGCTGTCGCGTGCGCCGGCCACCGCAAGCAGGGCCTTGGTGAGTTCATCCTGAAGTTTCGCGTCGGCGAGTTGGATTGACTGTGCAAAGTCGAGCTGAACACTTTCGATGCCGCGGCCGGTGACGATGGTCAGCACCGCCTGTTCGAGGACCACCTCGCCAACCGCCGTCTTGCGGGATTCGACGCCGAGGATCTTACCGTCCAGAACGTTGCCGCCCGATGCGATGACCTTCACCTCGGCGCCGCGAAGCTGGCCGAGCAGATCGGCGACGGTCGGGTTGCCCGACAAGTCGACGGCGAACCCTTTGAGCAATTTGCCCAGCGGATCCTGCGAGGGATACGAGACGCTCGAAATCTGTCCTCCGCCCATGTCCTGGAGCACGAGGCTCTTGAGGACGTCGTTGATCTGTTCGGTTTTGAAGTGGAGGACGGTCTCGACATCGCCGGCGACGGAGCCGGCGTGTTCGAAGTAGCCGACGCCGCTGGAAAAGAGCGCGACGCGTTTGACGGGAACATCACTGGCCGCAGGTTGCGTGGTTTGTGCCATAGTCATGGAGGTTAGCGTGGAGAGGGCGGCCATCAGGATGGCGAGTCGCGCGAAAGTTCGTGTTGATTTCGGATTCATCGGGTCCCTCGATTTCAAAAAGCGCAGCGATCTGCAGTGCGACGCGGATGTTTGGACGCCTGCTTCGAATGGAAGTTCCATATTGAGATACCACTGCGAGACCGTAACCGGGATCGGCGGCCCTCCGATCATAAAATCGCTCCAGCGTCATCGACGACAACCCGAGTGATGAGGAACGGTTGTGGCAAAAGCCCCGCCCAGGCGCGCCGTTGAAAAGCGCAAATCCGCGCAGCGCCCGCCGTCATCGAGGTACCTGAGAGGATCCTGAGCGTGTTGCGTCGAGCCGAAATCCGGCCACGCTGGTTGGTCAAGGGCGTTAAGCCCTTCGATTCGTCTCGGACCCCAAGCTATGGCAGCTAATGCGATAATCTCCTGGGGAAGGGCACTTTACGTTCAAGGGCGCGATTTTGCCCCGGCCGCCCGATGCAACGAAATGCAAGAGAATGCAACACACCTCACCAGTCGCATTGCTGCCGCAGCGGTCTTCAGAGGAGCGGTTGGCGCTGATTTGCCGGCCGTTTCTGCCGCCCGAGGCCGATCCTTTTCGATCCACGGTGCAGAATTTTCGAATCGTGCAAGGGCACACCAGCCGTGGGATTGTGTCCGGCTTGCTCGACAACCGCTGGGAGAATCATGTCTTATCGCATACGGTTTCTTGACGGGTGTAGAGCGGGTTCGCAGAATGGCGCACTTCGCGGATGCGCCCCGGGGTGTATCTGCGCTCACTAAGCCTGCTTCTGGCCGAGGGTTCCGCCTTCGGATCGGGGAAGGGGCGAGATTTGGCACCGTGGTTCAAACGGCTCCGGGCAACCGGAGCCCGCATCGGAGGCCCCGCACCATGCCGCGCTTCACACAGATTCATCGTCGATATTCCAAGTTCCTGATCGGCTCCCGCAGCGCGATGATGTGTGCCGCGATCGCCGGCGTGGCGATGCTCGGCTCCGCCGGGTCGCTCTGGGCCCAGGAGACTCCAACCCCTACACCCGCCGCACCCGACGCCCCGGCCACCGCCGCGGCGACGGCAGCGCCTGCCGCCTCCAACCTCAAGGGCGACGTCGCAGACTTCTGGCACTTCGCCAAGATGGCCCGCTACGACGCCGCCAACGCGAAGGCCGCTGCCATCCTCCAGTCCGGCGCCGCGCCGCTGGATGTCCTGGCCGCTTTCGAAGACGCCGTCGCCAAGCGCCCCGGGGACGATCTCTCCGCCGGCATGGTCCGCTTCATCGGCACGCCGGAACTCGCCGACAACGCCAAAGCGATCGAACAGATCCTCGTGCAGGGCCGATACGGCCGCCGCGCGGAATCGAAGTTCATCGAGTCCAACATCCAGCGCCTGATCGTCAACCAGATCGGCTATCAGAACGGCGTCGCCAATCTCCGCAGCAGCGGCGAGATGGCCGTGCCGATCCTGCTCCAATACCTCCGCGCACCCGACAAGGCGCAGTATCACGACGCCTGCCGACGCGCGCTCAAGGATCTCGGCCGCGTCGCGCTCAACCCGCTCGTCGCCTCGACGGAAATGTCGGACGCCGACACGCTCTCCTTCGTGATTACCATCCTGGGTGAACTCGGCTACAGCGATGCCGGCCCGTATCTCATGCGGATCCAGTCGACCTCGAACTCCGAGGTCGTGAAGGCCGCCTGTGCCCAGGCGCTGCAGAAGATCGGCGCTTCCGGCGAAAGCCCGGCCGACGCGTTCCTCGCGCTCTCGGAAAAGTTCTACTACGGCAAGGCGGCCATCACCGCCGACACCCGCAACCCGCAGGCGTTCGTCTGGTACTGGAGCAATGCCGACGGCCTGACCCGCCGTGACGTCCCGCAGGAAGTCTTCGGCGAGATCATGGCGATGCGCGCCAGCGAATACGCGCTGCAGCTCGCCGGTGAAGGCGATGTCGGCGACAAGGCCCTCTCCCTCTGGCTTGCCGCCAACTACAAGCGCCAGGTCCAACTGAGCGGCGCACCCGATCCGACCCGCAAGGAAAATCAGCCCGATGCACACTACTACGGCGTCACCAGCGGCCCGAAGTATGTCGGCATGGCGCTCGACCGCACGCTGACCGACAACGACTCGGCCGTGTCGTACGAAATCCTCCGCTCTGCCCAGCAGATCGTCGGCAACAAGACGTTGAACATCGGCGCCGAAGGCGCATCGCTCGTGAAGGCGATGAGTTCGCCCGATCGTCGCGTCCGCTTCGAGGCCGCCATCGCCCTCGCGGCCGCGCGGCCTTCGGAATCGTTTTCCGGCTCGGACATGGTCGTCCCGCTGCTGGGCGAAGCGCTCAGCCAGACGGGTAAGCCCACGGTCGTCATCATCGCCGCCAGCCAGGACAAGGTGAACGCGATCAGCGCTCCGCTCGCTGCCGGCGGGTACACCGTAGTCGGCGGAACCACCGCCGCGGATGCCCTTACCGCGGCCCAGCCGCTGCCGGCCGTGGATGTCGTCGTCTTCGACTCGACGCTCCCCGCCGACCAGATCGAAGGCATCATCCAGAGTGTCAACACCGCGCCCAAGCTCAAGGGCTCGGCCCGGCTCGCGCTCGTGCAGACCTCGCAGTCTCAGTTCGAAGAACTCAAGGCCCGCGATCCGCTCCTCTCGACGTCCACCGCCGGCGATCCGGATGCCATCAAGGCGGCGATCGAAGCCGCGCGAGCCAAGGGCGGCGCGCTCCCGGTCGACGCCGAGCTGGCCAGCGACTACTCCCTCCGCGCTGCCGCGCTGCTCAAGCAGATCGGCACGACCGGCGGCGTGTACGACCTCGCCGCCGTCAAGTCGACGCTGCTCGGCTCGCTCAACGACGCCCGCCCGGCCGTCGTCACCGCGGTCGGCCAGGTCCTTTCGCAGTATGGCGATGCCGACTCGCAGCGGGCGCTCCTGGCCCGTGCCTCGGGCAACGCTGCGGGAGGGGCCGCCGGTGGCGCAGCCAACGCAGGAACTGGCGCAGCCGCCCCCGCGACCAGCAACGATGCCGAGCTCCGCATCAGCCTCTACAAGAGCCTGTCGGCCAACGCCAAGCAGTTCGGCAACATGCTCCCGGACGAGGACACCAAGGAGCTGGAGAAGATCGTGACCAGCGAGCCGGACCTCGCCGTCCGCAGCGCCGCCGCCGAAGCCCGCGGCGCGCTCAACCTGCCCGCCGCCGAAGCCAAGCAGATCGTGCTGGGACAGGTCCAGCGGTAATCATCAGAGGTCAGAGATCAGAGATCAGAGATCAGAGATCAGGGGTCAGAGATCAGAGAAGGCAGTCCTGTCTGACATCTGACATTTGACCTCTGACTTCTGATCTCTGCGTGCTTCCTCAGAACGGCCTGAACCAAGCCGGCTGCGGGTGGCGGTCCGGGCGTCGGTGTTTCGCGAGCCGCTCGACATCCGTCAGGTGCCACGCGTAGGTCCCGCCGTCGCAGAGGCTCACGCGATCGATCACCGCCGATCCGACGAGCAGTCCGCGCGGCAGGTCGGCCCCCGGGTCGATCAGCTTCACCTGCTCGGCGAGTTCCAGCATCCACGCCGGCGGCAGGCCGACCTGCAGATCCTTCGACCACGCCCCGGCCCGTTTCCCCGCTCCCTCGTCCGTTGACCGCTCACCCTTCACCGCCCACCGCCCGCTGTCTCCCGCCCACTGCCGGCTCGCGTAGATCCAGAACCGCTCGCCGAGGATGCGCGTCGGCCGCGACCGGTACTCGATCGTCTTGACCCCGCGCAGGATCAGCTCGGCGTAAGGCTGGCGGATGGAGAGGGCACGCATATCCCTTTTATCGGCATGATTCATCGAAGACCCCAGCCGCTAAAGTCGCACCGGGCGGGGCGAGGAACGCGGGCCGTCGCGCGTCTGCAGGGCTGCATCGGGGGTGGATGAATAAGTACGGGCCCCGTCTTGCGACGAGGCCCGCAGCATCTACTCCTCCACACATAAAGATACGCGCAATCAACAGGTCATCGGACATGAAAATCCGCTGTCATCTCTCATCGATGCGACGGGACGCATTTTGCCCGAGGGTCGACCTCCCTCTCGCGTGAAGGTTCCCGCACCCCAAGCCCGAAGCATCGGCCGTGTCGTTTCACGGGTCATCGAGGAAACGGCCCGTGAAGCGGCGTCCTCCCCTTGCCCATCCATCGCGGGGTACCGCGACGTGTGGCACCCGGCCCGCCGAATCTAGCACCGATTCTTTGCCCGTCCGACGCGGCCCTGATTAGTCTGACTCGCATGGGCAGCCCGGCAGCACCGATCCGGTGGCAAATCCCGCGCGAGACGCACGCGCAGACAATGTGAGCCTTCGCGACGTGCCCAGCGGCGGCAACGCCGGATGTCTCACATCGCGCCCGGCCCGGCTTGGTCTCCCACCGTATCATCCATCGGAGAGGCGTCGCCGGTGTCGGAATGGAAACAATCGAGCAGCTTCAGCAGGGTGTTCACCTGGACCGGCTTGCGGAGCACGAAGCAGTCCGGCACGGCAGTCTTCAGCGGTTCGATCTCCGCTTCGCCGGTGATGAAAACGATCATCGTCTGCGGGCAGCGGGTACGGAGTTCCTTCCCGAAGTCGTCTCCGCACCGCTCGGGCATGCGCACATCAAGCACTGCGATGTTGATGTCGCAGGCGACGAGGTGAACCTCGGCCGGTTTGCAGCGGCCGTAGGCTGCCACGTCGAAACCCGCGCCCTGGAGCAGCAGGGTCATGACCATGCGCGTGTCGTCATGGTCTTCGATCAACAGGATTCGTTTAGCGTGGGGCACCGGTTCACCTGCTCCTCGTAAGGGACTTCAGGCGAACCGAAATCAAAGGGGCTGGCGATGATCGGGGCGAGTCTGAATCGATTAGTTTCTGGTTCTATTCTATCTTGAGGACAGCGTTTGTCGTCCCTTCGTGAGAGCGCTGGGGGAAACGCTGGTAAGCCAGTGCCGCATGGGCCGCAGTACGCGGCGGACCGATTCGCCGTCGAGCATGTGCGGTCGACAGGCCCGCGAGGCGCACGGAGGGTGTGCACCACCTCACCGGCGGCAAAGGTTCGCGCATAAGCCGCGCGAACCGTGCAAGGTTACACAGCACGTTCCAACCCGGCGGAACGCGCGACCAAGGTCAAGATCGCCCGGCGGATCCCCTCATCGGTCTCCGGCAGTGCGCGTCGATGGCGCCAGAGGCTGACGAAGGCGGCTTCCAGCAATGTCTCGGCAGCGATAGGG
>JANOBD010000003.1:0-1623 GCA_031411495.1 Phycisphaerae bacterium
AGGGAGCGATCTCATTCCCACGAAGCCAAGCGGCAGGGATGGAACGAGTGTGACGGTGATCCTCTCAGGCGAAGGCGAGTACACCATCACCGCGACCTACGAGACGCCAACTGGCCAGCAAAAGATCAGCAATAAGGCGGAGGTCGACCAGAGCATCACCATCAAGCCGCAGAACCCTGACAGATGAGAGCGGCGACGTTCGTTTTCGGGCTTTCGCTCGCGTTCCCCTTGATGATGAGTGCGAAGGAAATCCAACTTGATGCTTCGGACCGCACGCGCGTGTACGAGCAGAAGCGCGGGCCTATCGCTGGCCAGAAGAAAGCGTGGGCACTGGAAGTGAAGCAGTCGAAGGAACCGATCGAGCTGATCGGCTCAATGAAAAATACGGTGCCCGGAGACACGCTCGTGCTGCAGGACGACGCGATGCAATCCGCTGGCGCGAAACGCCCGCCCCAACTCATCCCCATCCGCGAGGGCGGCTCGTTCAGCTTCAAGGTGACCGGGGACGCCGAGCGACGACTTACGCTGACCACGGACTTCGGCACGATCGCGGCAACTGTTTACCTTAGGCCGATCCCCACGGACGCGAAGCTCCATCTGGAGTCCGCCGTATACACTGGTGGCGCGTGGTCGCCCTCCGGACAAGAATTGCCGGCAGGAAACGTCACCCCGGCACCTGTGATTGCGGTGGCAATTCGCGGCGTGGACCTCCCCGACTTCACGATCAGTATCAAGAGCGAGGGGGCTGCCGCCCGTACGATGAAACTTGCCCCGTCGAGCGAGAAATCGCTCTCCCCACTGGTTCCGCTCGCTCCGGGCTCCAACGAAATTTCCGTCCGCCAGCAGCCCGATGGAAGGACGACGACATTCGTTGTCGAGTATCGGCCGATCGCGGTTTTCGAGTTTTCCATGCCCGGTCCGTTGGCAGGCGGCGTCTTTGTATATGAGAACCTGGGCTTCCCCGTGCGAGGAAGGCTAACGTGGATGGAAAGCGGGCCGGTGCAGTGTCAGATAGGAGAGGCCCCGGCGGTCCCTGCGACGGTCGCGGCGCATACGTTCAGCACGAGCCTGCAGTCATTCGCGGAGGGGAACCTGAAGGTCCTGGTGCCTGCCCCGCAGGTTGCCTGGGTGCAGGGGGAGCGGGTCGAGTGGTTAGTGGGCGGAGAGCAAAGTCTCAAGCGCGTGCTTCCGCTGGTCGCGGCCACTTTTCAATCGATGAGCCGGATGAACGAAGCGCAGAAGGCTACCGGCGAGGCGTCGTCGGACTTCCGTGTGGGCGGTGCTTTCGAAGTCAATTCACCGCATGTGGACGTGGCGGCGACTCTGCATCCGAAGCTTCGAACGCCGGAGAACTGCACCCTCGATCTGCGGGTCACCAATGGCCAGCGGCAATTCAGCTCCGACCTGACGTTCCGTCAGGGGAAAATCGCGGGCAAACTGGGTGGCGCCAATGATCTGCCGCTGAAGCCGCTGCTCGTGTTTCCAGGAGCGAATCAGATCGCGTGGACGGTAACGACCGGTAAAGGCGTGCTCCAGCGGGGGAATTGCACGCTCAAGTGTGAGCCTGGCCGGGATGACCAGATCTGGGCCTGCCTGATGTGGTCGCAGCCGGGCAATGATGTG
>JANOBD010000004.1:0-1582 GCA_031411495.1 Phycisphaerae bacterium
GTACTGGAACTTTGGTAACACCGGACACACCGTTCATGATGCTGCTGGAAAAATCGTTGTCGATAAGGCTGGAAATGAAGTTCGCGACAATGGCAAGCCCTACACCAACGGCATGCCCTTCCGCTGCAATATGGATGGCTCTGAATTCGAAGTACTCGGTTACAACTTCCGCAACAATTACGAAGTCACCGTCGATTCGTTTGGGGCGTTATGGCAATCGGACAACGATGATGATGGTAACCGCGCGACGCGGATCAACTACGTGATGGAGTTTGGTAACTATGGCTACGTTGATCAGATGACTGGCGAAGGCTGGCGCGCTCCGCGAACTAACATGGAAGCCGACATTCCTCAACAGCATTGGCATCTGAACGATCCCGGTGTTGTGCCGACGATGCTGATTACCGGTGCTGGATCACCGACTGGCATTACGGTTTATGAAGGAAATCTATTGCCAGAAGTTTATCGCAACCAAGTGCTGCATTGCGATGCGGGTCCTAATGTTGTGCGAGCATATCCGACGACCAACGACGGCGCGGGATACAAAGCGGAAATCGTCAACATGCTAGTCGGCGAACCGGATCGTTGGTTCCGACCAGCAGATGTTTGCGTGGCTCCAGACGGCAGCGTATTTGTGACCGACTGGTATGATCCCGGAGTGGGTGGTCACAACATGCAAGACATGGAACGCGGTCGCCTGTTCCGACTCGCACCTCCAGATACGAAGTATACGGTTCCCAAATTCGATTTTTCGACAGCGGAGGGCGCGGTTGCGGCACTGAAAAATCCGTGCCTATCGGTGCGATTCATGGCTTGGGAAGCGATTCAGAAGTTGGCTGCGAAAGCGGTTGACCCGCTTAAAAAATTGGCGTCCGACGAGAACCCCAGACTTCGAGCGCGTGCGCTGTGGGCTCTCGGAAAACTTTCCGGACACGGCGACGAAGCTCAGCAAATGGCACTGGGTGACCGCGATGCAGATGTTCGCATGATGGGTATTCGGTTGGCGCGCCAACTGGGCACGCCCGTTGAAAAGTATGCTTCGAAAGTTGTACGAGATGCTTCGCCGCAAGTTCGCCGCGAGTTGGCTGTGGCGCTGCGGTTTGATAAGTCGGCTGCGATGCCAAAGCTCTGGACTGAGCTCGCGAAGCAACATGACGGTAAAGATCGTTGGTACCTGGAGGCGCTTGGTATCGGAGCCGAACTGCGATGGTCAGAGTGTTATGCTGAGTATATGAAGGCCGCTAAAGATGTTGCACCTGCAGCAAAGCTAGACATTATTTGGCGTAGCCGTGCTCCGGAAGCGGCCGCTGAAGTTGCAAAACTGTTAGCCAATTACAGCTTGGCCGATAAGGATGTGTCTCGGTTGCTGAGGAGCCTGGATTTCCACGCTAAGGCCGATCGCACACGGGCACTAACTTCTCTGCTAGCGGCTGCTCCCGCGAAGAATGATGTGGAAGCGGTACGTCGCGATCAACTTATCGTTGAAGCGATGCTGAAATTGCCTGATCAGAAACTGGCCGATCGCGCTGATTTGGCTGAAGTTGTACAGCGAGTATTGGGGCGGACAAAAGATCGATCCGAG
>JANOBD010000005.1:0-1520 GCA_031411495.1 Phycisphaerae bacterium
GTGTCCATCGGTGTCGATCGGTGGCTGGCATTTCGAGTCTTTGCATCGCGCGGGTAGATTCCCTCCATGCTGAGCGTGTTCATTCTGCATCCGGATGGTCGGGTCATCGTCGATACCGATCGCAAGACGATCGCCGCCGCGCTGAAAGACACGAACTGCACCTTCTGGGTCGACATGGATCAGCCCACCGAGGACGACTACTGCATTCTCGACGACGTCTTCGGCTTCCACCCGCTCGCCATCGAAGACACTATCGGCTACCAGCAGCGCCCCAAGATCGAGAGCTACAACCACGCCGGCGACGCCCACAACGCCGGGTATTTCTACATCGTCATCCACGGCCCCGATTTGCGCCAGTTCAAGGAGAACGTCCGCACCAAGGAACTCGACATCTTCCTCTCCCAGCGATACCTCGTCACCATCCACGAAGAGGGCATGTCCTCCATCGACTATGTCATGAAGCGGTGCAAGGGAGATGCGAAGCGCGTGCTCGAACAGGGGATCGACATGCTGCTCCACAGCATCCTCGATCAACTCGTCGACCACTACGTGCCCATCCTCGATCACCTGCAGCAGTCGCTCGAGGAGTTGGAGGACGAAGCGCTCACAAACCCCCGCCCCGCCCTGCTCACCAAGATCAGCCGCGAAAAGCGCGACCTGCTGAACCTCCGCCGCATCATCTGGCCGCAGCGCGAGGTGCTGGCCCAGCTCTCGCGCGGCGATGTGCCCTTCATCCGCGAATCCACGCGCGTGTACTTCCGCGACGTGCAGGACCATCTCAACCGTGCCGTGGAAATGCTCGAGCTTTACCGCGAACTCGTCGCCAGCGCCCGCGACCTGTACTTAAGCGCGATCAATAACAACCTCAACCAGATAATGAAGACGCTGACGATCGTCACCGTCGTGGTGTCGGTGCTCAACGTCTACACCGGCTTCTTCGGCATGAACTTCGACCACCTGCCGGGCATCCATTCCTGGGGCATGTTCTACACCACCGTCGCCGCCATGCTCCTAACCGCCGGCTTCTGCGTCGTGCTCTTCTGGCGAAAGAAGTGGCTGTAAAGGCGAGCGCGAAAGCCGCGGAGCGATCAGCCCTCACGCGGCCAGACGCCGCGGCGCCCGCGTCGCCACCGCTGTCAGACTCATTCTGCGGCTGCCGGACCTGTTTCGCCGCTCGCGGACTTCTTCTGCGCTGCACGGAATGATCCTGCCGCGCACGGGCGTGTTCGGCCGGTGTCCCGACTCGGAAACTGTCTCGTCGTGCCGAGTGATATCGACGCCCGCGAATCTCACGCGCGGGGCGCGCGTCCGCCGGGGAGGCGACGCCTACCCGCGACTCGTGGCACTCGGCAAAGGCGAGCCTTGTAGGGTTCGCACGGCAGCATTGCGCGCATCAGATTCCTGCGCTTGCGCCATTCACTGATCTGATCCACACTTGCATCGAGTTCTACAACCGGTCACACGACCAAGTTCTTCGAGGCAAGTATGGATCAGAACCAGTGCTGGCGGATCGTCTATCG
>JANOBD010000006.1:0-76446 GCA_031411495.1 Phycisphaerae bacterium
TAGCTTGCCACGGACAAACCCGATCTCCGCTGATCGCAAACTCGCTCACGCCACAACCGCTCAGCATCCGACGCTCGACTCATCCATGCAGTCTGCCACTTCCGTCAACGCGATTGCAGATGCGGTTCATCGATCGCTCTCGAAAAGTGCTGGTATGAAGCGCGCCCGATCCGAGTCCGATCTGTACGGTCGAGCCGTACCGCTGCGGAGGCATTTCAGAAGATCATTCTTACGTGCAAGCCTACGAACTGTGCTCAGCTAATGCCGACTTTCTGGCATGCAAAAGAAACGACGAAAGCGAAAGACAATCTATCTGGTGAACGCCGAGCGAATGAACAGTCTGCATCCAGACACGTTTGAAATTGCTGAACGCTCGGTTCGTGAAAGTGTTCGATCGGGCGGTACGGTCAAACTCGGGTTCAGAATGTCTCCGGAATCGCTAACGGGTGGACGGATGACCACTCGCATCTGTCTTTGCGACTTGGCGGCTCGCGCGACCGCGCCCATCCGCGTTGAGCCGCACGACTTTCGTGCGGCTTCTTCCATTTCCGCTCACATCTCGGGAACGCGCAGAAAGCTTCTTTTGAGAGAGAGTTTCTGGAGCGGTGAAATCGGTAACGCGTCACCAATCGACCGCTTTGGCGAACGTGCAGGTCATCTTCACCTCGAATCGCCACCCTTATCGGCAGGCGGGATTGTGCGGTTTGCCTGACCGCGCGAATCAAGTCGACTCTGGCACGTTCCGATCTGTCATGGGGCCTGACCGGCCGCGTATCGACTCGACGCGATCAATCGTCCAGGCGTGTCCGTTCTGGCCGCAGACGACTGAAAGATCGGAGATGAAGGTCACGCTCCGTGCGGTGCGGGAAGCGTGCACGGAGGGGATCACAGGGTTCGGATCCAATATTCGGCAAGACACGGGCTCGGCCGCGACTGCAGAGAGCGCGCGCCTGTTCGCGACGAGCATGTTGCCGGCGACCATGAAGAAGAAGGCCGCGCAGTACTTTCGCGCAGCTTCGGAATGCTTTGGGTGAAATCGCCACGGGTGGATGCGGACGTTCCTTGTCCGCCGGTGGCTCGTTTCCTTGACTTGAAAGATCGTGATCATGATCGAACCTTCCTTAAGTCCTGACGAGCCGAAACGGCTTGAAGCCTTGAAGCAGACGCGTTTGGTGGGTTCGCCGCTGGATGAGCGGTTTGAACGCATCACGCGGCTGGCGCAGCGGCTGCTGCACACACCGATCGCGGCAATCTCTCTGCTCGCCGCCGACCGACAATGGTTCAAGTCGATCCAGGGGCTGTGTGTGACGCAGACGTCACGGGCGGTTTCTTTCTGTGGGCACACGATCCTGCAGGATGATGTGATGGTGGTTCCCGATGCGAAGAAAGACGAGCGATTTGCCGACAATCCGCTGGTGATCGGCGACCCGAACATCGCATTTTATGCCGGCGCGCCGATCCGCAGCGCAGACGGGAGCAACATCGCCAGCCTGTGCGTGATCGATCGGGAGCCACGCGAGTTTTCTTACGACGATGCGCAGATCCTACGCGACCTGGCCATGCTGGCCGAACAGGAGTTCAAGGCGGCGATGGAGGAGGCTGCACAACGGGAACTTATGGATGAGGTGGATTCGGTCCGGCGCGAGTCGCAGGTGGACGGGCTGACCCGCGTGTGGAATCGGAAGTCGATCTTCTCGCTGTTGAGCTCGGAGCTTTCGCGTGCTGAGCGTGCCAAGCGCGGGCTGGGCGTCATCATGTCGGACATCGATCATTTCAAGAAGATCAACGACACGTACGGCCACGCCGCCGGCGACGAAGTGCTCCGGCAGGCAGCCAAGCGAATGCTCGGCGCGATCCGCGAGGGCGATGCCCTGGGCCGGTATGGCGGCGAAGAGTTCATGCTCGTGCTCACCGAATGCCACGGGCTGGAAGGCGCCAAAGTGGTGGCGGAGCGCATTCGCGAGCGATTTGTCGAAGGGCCTTTCATCACTGCATTCGGCGAGATCCCGGTAACGGTGAGCCTGGGACTCGTCTACTGTGAGCCCGTGGCTGGCGTGGACGAACAGGCGATGACCCAGAAGGCCGACGCCCTCCTGTACCAGGCGAAACGCAACGGCCGGAATCGCGTGGAGGTGAGCGGCGAAGTCACGGCCGTCACGAGCCAAACCAAGGTCGCCTAAGTGCGATCATGAGCTGACCCGCCCGACGCAATTTCGAGTGTAAACGCCCTTCCGCCTGCCCGTGCCTGGAGATCGCCCTCCGCTCGAACGCGATCGCTTCCCACTGCCGCGGCTGCGGCCGTGAGCGTAGTGCGGGCGCGCGTCGCGAGATTCGGCCCGAAGGCGCACCGACGCACAGGACACACGAAACTGCCCCCGCGTGGAATCGAACCACGATCTAGGCTTTAGGAAAGCCTTGTTCTATCCGTTGAACTACGGGGGCGAATCGGCGAACGAGTTTACCGTACGTCGCATCGTCTGGCCATCGCGCTCAACTGGCGACTTTGGTCCGCCCGACCGCCGGTGCCCGACGATCCGAACGCTCGGCCGGCGTTTCGAAAATCATTCACGCGGCGCGACGTCTTCGACTAAACTCACCCGGCGACGACAAACACCGATCTCCAGCGAGGAAACCCATGTCCAGCGCCCATGTCGATCCGTCCGAGCTCCGCCGCTTCGCGCACGATCTCAATCGCTTCACCAATGACCTCCAGCAGCTCCTGGGCGGCATCAACGGGAAGATGCGCTCGCTGGAACAGACCTGGCGCGACCAGGAGCAGAAGAAGTTCGCCGAAGCCTTCGGCGCCACCGCCAAGATGATCGCCAACTTCTGCGAAGCCTCGAACGAGCACGTGAAGTTTCTCAATAAGAAGGCGGGGCTCATCGAGGACTATCTGAAGCAGCGGTAACGGAAATGTGGAAACCCGGAATCCGAATGACCAATCACCAAGGACCAGCAAAGAACCAATGTCCAAAGACCAATGTGACCGCGTCGATCGGTTCTTGGTCATTGGACCCTTGCTGGTCTTTGTGACTTGGTCATTCTCTCGTAGATGATCCATGGGCGAATGGAGCTTTTTGAATGTCCGGCGCAAACGTACAGCTCGACGCCATCCGCGACTTCCGCGTCGCATTGGTGAAGTACATGGAAACGGTCGGCGTCTGCCTTGCAGATGCCGAAGGCGAAATCCTTCGCACGCTGCACTGGCTGGAGATGGAACAGGTCCCTTACTGGCAGACGCAGATCCGCAAGCGCGAAGAAAACGTCGCCCGCTGGAAAGATGCCGTCCGCCAGAAGACGATTTACAAAGATTCCCTCGGCAGCCGCCAGAGCGCCATCGACGAGTTGAAGCAACTCAAGAAGGCCGAGGCGCTGCTCACCGAAGCGCAGGAGAAGTACACCGCCAGCCGGCAATATGTCAGGCGCATCCAGAAGGCGCAGATGGAGTACAAGGGACAGGTAACGAAACTCAATCTGGCGCTGACGGGCTATCTGGCCGCGTGCGTCGCCAAGCTCCAGGCGCTGCAGAACATCGTCGCCCAATACGCAAAATCCGAAGCCCCCAGCGAGCAGAAGTCGATGGCGCAGTCGCCGGAGCAGCAGCGATCGACCACCGAGCCCACGCCGTCAAAGCCAGAGGGAGCCGAACATGGGACTGTATGAATCACGAGGCAATCTCTCCAAGGGCCTGAAAGATCTCAACGCCCGCTGGCAGTACCTCAAGACGCAATGGGATGACCCGCAGGCCGAGGCGATCGAAAAGGAAACGCTCGAGCAACTCGAGAAAGATGTGCGCGCCGCCGGCGAAGCGATGGACCTGATCAAGCTGATCGTGAGCTCGGCGAGGCGCGACTGCGGCCAGAGCTGGTAGTGGCGAGTTCAGCCCCGGCCGATCGGAGTCAGCGGCCCGATCGGATCCAGAGGCACGGGGGAGTCGACAGTGGTTTTTGAAACCAGATCGTCGTTCGCGTCGGCCGCGTCGATGGTGTCCAGAACGCCATAGATGATCTGGTCGCGTCCCGCGCCGCCACTGACGGCGTCGGTGCCGCTGCCGGCATGGATGAAGTCGACGCCCGCGCCGCCGTACAAGCGATCGTTCCCCGCTTCGCCGCGGATCGAGTCGGCGTCGGCATCGCCGCTGATGGAGTCGTTACCTGCGCCGCCGTAGAGCGTGTCGTTGCCGTTGCCGCCGGAGATCGAGTCGTCGCCATCGCCAGCGTAGACCTGATCGGCCCCGTCGCCGCCATTGATGATGTTCGCAGCTGAGTTCCCGACGATGACGTCGCGCCCGGCGCCGGCATCGACGGTGGTCGTGCGGATGCCTTCACCAAGGTTCACGCGATCGGACATCGCGCTGCCGACGACGTGAATCGTCGAGATCGCCTTGCGATCGCCGATGTAAACCCGGCGGAGCGCGGCCTCGTCCTTCACGTACACGTCGATGCGGCCGTTGGCGTAATTGACGTTGATCGTCGTGTCGACGGCCGACGTTACGTTGACGCGCAAATCCGTGCCGACCAGGACAGCCGTCGCGCTCAGGAGCCGACGGGCTTCGATGCATTCGATCATGTTCATTTTCTCCGCTCCAATGACGGAGTGTACGGAATCGTGCGTCCAGCGATACGAAAATCCGCGCCATTCGAGGGGGTCTTCACAAGGCCGCAGATCGACCGACGATTCCCGAGCCCCCCGTGGAAGGCGTTCTCGTGGACCTGCTTTCCCGAGCCGCGATCAGAGATATCTCCGCGCCGGCGACGCATCGGACCTGTGAGAACCCACGTCGTCGACGGGACGCTGTGCCGCCGCACGCCGAGCGCATCGCCCGCAAAGTGTCCCCAGCGTAACGTCGTGCCGTCATCTTGCGGGCTATTCACCGCGTCGAAGAAGGGACGAACCATTATCCGGACGCTTGATTCGGACTTATCAGGGATTCACCGGTGGCGTCATAACTCGGTCACAGGAATGATTCATTGAGGGAGTTAACTATCTTGACTTCGGTCGCGCAAGATCACCAGGGCAACTGGAACGAGATCCGGTGGAACCAGCTTCCATCGGCCGAACACCTCGTGCACGTCTACACCGAGGAGAATTCCTTCCTCGATACGCTCGAAGGCTTTGTCGCCGGGGGATTGAAGGCGGGAGAAGGCGTCGTCGTGATCGCCACGCCGGAACATCGCTCGGCTCTCGAAGCGCGATTGCGCGGAGGCGGATTCGATCTCGTCGCGGCTGCTCGCGAGGATCGGTACATCTCCGTCGATGCGCGAGAGATGCTCTCGGAGTTGATGAATCGGGGCGTTCCCGACGAAATCCTCTTCCACCGCTGCGTAAACCGCCTGCTGGACCGCGCCGGCAGAAGTGGCCGCCGCGTCCGCGCGTTCGGCGAATTGGTCGTCCTGCTCTGGAACGAGGGACTCACCGGGCAGACGATGCACCTCGAATACCTGTGGCACGACCTGTGCCACGAGCGGAAGTTTTCGCTGCTCTGCTCGTACCCCAACACCTGCTTCGACCCCAACGCCGACTTATCCGTCCGCGAAGTGTGTGCGGCGCATACGCGGACGATTCATGGGTGATCGCCTCGGGTGGTGCAGGGACTCCACGCGGCATACAGCCAACGAACCCGTCCAACCGGAGAAGATCCGCCCTTCTGTCAGACCGCCGCTCGGTCGCCGTTCTCTCTCGCCGAGTTCGTTGACTCTCCGGTCGTCACACCGGCCAGGCGCGAAGTTTCAGGTTTTCTCTCGACCTCCTCGTCACATCCCCCATAGAACTGGCGAATTTCGCGTCTGCCGATGATTTCGCGGCGGCAGTACGCGCGAACCCGATCCGGAAGGAGTGACGACTTGCATCGTCTGGAGACCCATCCCGAGGCCGCCCGCCGGTGGTGCGCCGGCGGCGCCGAGCCGGTGCCCGGCCCTGCGGCATGCCACGCGTGTTGCACCGAATGCTCCAACACGAGATTTGGCGCAAACACAGCGAAAAAACGACTTGCGTCATTTCCAACCGCCGCCCGGTGCAACGGAATGCAAGAGAATGCAAGGGTTTTCGGCTCGCGCAAAGATCCGCGCAGACGATGCAGACATCGACGACCGCCGAGAAAACGTTGTGCCCCGAGTTTTTCACGTCGCCCCCGCGGGATGGGTTCGCTACGATCATCGCCGGTACGGATCGATTCCGCGCCGTTTCGCGCAACCCGACGATCCATCAAAGCTCGAGGCACGACACCATGACCAGTTCATCCCGCCGGTTCCGATCGGCCGCGCTCGCACTCGCACTCATCCCGTTCTGTTCGACCATCTCTTGGGCATCGCCGGTATGGGTGTTTCTTCGCGACAAGGGCATCGCCGGCGAAGACCAGCTCTCCGCGCAGATCTCTGCCTCACGCAGCGCGCTCTCACCCGCCGCTCTGGAGCGGCGCGCGGCACGCGGCACCGCAGATGTCACGATGTCGGACCTGCCGGTATCCACGAACTACGTGAACCAGATCAGTGCCGCCGGCGCGAGCCTTCGCGTCCAGAGCAAATGGCTGAACGCGGTCAGCATCGACGCGACGCCCGCCGAACTGGCGCGCATCTCTTCCCTGCCGTTTGTCGATCACCTTCAGCCAGTGATCGGCGTGGCCCGGGAGCAGATGACCAACAACGTACACGGCGAAGGGGCCGGTCAGCCGATCGAATCGACCAACGACTTTTACGGCGCGTCCTCGGTCCAGCTCAACCAGATCAATATTCCCGCGGTCCACGCACTCGGCTACACCGGCCAGGGGATGCGCATTGGCATTCTCGATTCCGGATTCAAGCGCACCCACGCGGCGTTCAATCAGCCGGGACATGTGATCAGCGTCCTCGCCGAGCACGACTTTATCGAAGGGGACACCAGCACCGCCGAAACCACCGACAATCAGCACCAGCACGGAACGTGGGTGCTCGGCTGCATCGGCGCGTACCAGCCGAACGTACTGGTCGGCGGCGCGTATGATGCGTCGTTCCTGCTGGCCAAGACCGAAGTGGTGCCGACCGAGACGCAGGTAGAAGAGGACTACTGGGTCGAAGGTCTGGAGTATCTGGAATCCAACGGCGCGGACATCGTGACCAGTTCGCTCGGCTACATCGACTGGTACACGCAGTCGCAGCTCGACGGGCATACCGCCGTCACGACGATTGCCGCCCTCGCCGCGGCGCAGCGCGGACTCGTCATCACCAACGCCGCGGGAAATGAAGGTCACGACTCGAACCCTACGACGAGTCATCTGATCGCACCGGCGGACGCGGATCTGCTCATCACCGTCGGCGCAGTCGACAGCAGCGGCGTGGCCGCCGGCTTCTCGTCGGACGGACCTACTGCCGATCTTCGCGTCAAGCCCGAACTGATGGCCCGTGGGGTGCAGGCCGCGACTGTTCGCACCAGTTCCGACACCGGCACCACCAACGTCGATGGCACCAGCTTCGCCACACCCCTTACCGCGGCCGCCATCACGCTCGTGATCCAGGCGCATCCTGATTGGACGGTCGAACAACTCCGATATGTATTGTTCAACACCGCTTCACGCAACGGCGTGTTCGACCCGCTCTACGTGAATGGTTACGGCATCATCAATACGCTCGCCGCGGTGCAGTACAGCCTCGACAAGTACTACACGAACCCGGCGAGCGGGCCTTTCGCGACCGCTTCGAACTGGACCAGTACGGGCGTTCCGATCAGCGTGAACAATGTATTCATCACGCCGACCAATTCGCTCAGCGTCACCGGGCCGACCGCGGCGACGCGCATCCACCGGCTCACGCTGGGCGCGACGGGCGCGGGTCAACTCGCCACGCTGAACCTCAACGGTGGCGCGAACTTCACGATCGATTCTCGCCTGGACATCAACGCGGGCGGCCGGCTCGACCTCACCAGCGGAAGCCTGGCCGTCCGGGGCACGACGACAAACAACAACCTGCTCAACCTGGGTGCCAACGCGACTCTCGCCGAAGTCATCGGCACCGGCACCCTCAACGCCAACGCCGGCGCGAACGTCTCCGCGACTTCGATCACGCAGTTCGGGGTCACAGTCGGCGGCCAGCTTACGATCGCTCAGAGTGCGCTGCCGACGACGAGCCGGGTAAACCTGCTCGCCGTCGCCGGCGGTTTAACGCCAACCGGAAAGCTCGATCTGAAAAACAACGCGCTGGTGATCGACTATGCGGCGTCGCCGGTCGCAATCATCTCCGCGCAGATCGCGTATGCGTTCAACGGCGGCGCGTGGGACCGTGCCGGAATCACCAGTTCGCTCGCCGACGGCGCACACGGCGTCGGCTATGCAGAAGCGAGCGCGCTCGCGAGCGTTCCCGCGATCTTCGGCAACGTCGATTCGACGTCGCTCCTGCTCCGCTACACGATCCTCGGCGACGCCGACCTGAATGGCCGGGTCGACTTCTCCGACCTGCTGAAACTGGCACAAAACTACGAATCGAACGGTGCGTACTGGTATCAAGGCGACTTCACTTACGACAGCAGCGTCGACTTCGGCGATCTGCTCGTGCTCGCACAGCATTACGGGTCAAGCCTGCTGAGCGCCGGCCAACTGCAGTCGCTCGCCGAAGTGGGCGGCAGCGGTTTCGCCCGCGACTGGACGCTGGCGCAAGGGCTCGCGCCCGAGCCGGGCATCTTTGCTCTCGTCGTGCTCCCGGCGCTTTCACGCACGCGACGCCGAATGGAAACTGCAGGTTCGACACGTGGTAGATGAGAGTATGGGTGCTCTTTAAAATCCGTCGTTCAAACGGTCAACCGCCAGGACGGATCCTGGCGGTTGAATAGATGCCCAGACAAGAACGGCATAATGGAGACAGCCTCGCCGTGACGATTGCCGTCCATCACACTTCAGGAGTCGAGATCGATTGCTTCCTTGAGCGAATCAACATCAGGCAACTCGATGCCGCGTCGCCGTTCCGGGTTGCGTCCAAAACGCACCGTCGCAGCGATCCGTGCCCTCGGCAACGTCAGGGATAGATTCAGCCGACGCAGTCGGAAAAGCAGAACAAGGAAAGCAGCACAGGGCCACCCCCAGGAACCCCAGCAGACCATACGGAACATATTCCATGAATTGACGCATAACGGTCCCTTTGCCGAGGAGCAGAAACGATCGGCGCGCAGCGCGAGCGTGGACAACGTCGCGAATGGCTTCAGATCAGAAATGAACTGCCGCTCACATCGGCCTGTGAATCGTCGTCCGTTGACTGGTCGCCGTCCTGCGGACAACCATCAGACGAACGAATCCCGCACCGACGTGAGCTCCGAAAGGCCGGGCCGAAATGATCGGCCGGAGCAGGAGAGCGCGCGTCGTGCCCTTTCATGTTGGCCGCGCGAAACGGATGGCGAGACAACTCGCCTTCGCGCGCCTGCCTACGGGGTTAGCTGACGGGCTGGGCCTTGAAAGTGGCCTGTCGCGATCTTCTCGCGACTGCGCCCCGGATCGGCCGATGCTTCCGGCCGATCGATTGGTTCCCCCGCGTGTGTCGGAAACACTCCGACCACCTCGGCGACACGCCTACTACCTTGCGGCCGGTCGACGCCTGCGTCAAGAAGCCACGGCTTGGCCCGACGTAAGCCCCTGCGAAATCGATTCTTATAGCTTTCTTTATAGCGACCCGGAAGATTGGCACGGGCTGCGCACCGCTCAAGCGAGCGACTGGGTCGGTGTCATCGCACCCGGCCGTGACAGTTGCCGCTGGATCGCCGCGAGCAGGTGCGCTTCATCGACGGGCTTGCTGACATAATCATCGCAACCAGACTGCAGGCACTTCTCGCGGTCGCCACTCATGTTGTTCGCGGTCAGTGCGATGATCGGCTTCGCATAGCCAACCTCGCGCAGCGCGCGGGTCGCGGTATGGCCGTCGAGTTCGGGCATGTGGATGTCCATCAGGACGATGTCGAAGTCGCGCGCAGTTTGTTCGATCTTCTGGATCCCTTCACGTCCGTTGCCGGCGACTTCGAGCCGGGCGCCGTGCCGGCCGAGCAGGTGACTGATCAACTGGCGGTTGTCGACCGAATCATCCACCACCAGGATCGAAACGCCCTGCAGTTGCCCGCTGCCGCTCGTCATGTCCTTTGCGTGATCCGAGCAATTGGCGGTCGTCGGCAACTGATCGAAAACGATCCGCAGCGTAAACGTCGATCCTTCACCCGGGCGACTCTCGACGGAGATCGTGCCGCCGAGTAACTCGGTGAGACGCTTGGAGATGATCAGGCCAAGCCCCGAGCCGCCGTATTTGCGCGAGGTGGATTGATCCGCCTGGGTGAAACGTTCGAACAGGCGTGACATTTGCTCGGTCGTCATACCGATTCCGGTGTCTCGCACCTGGATGATGGTCTGGCCGGATGAATCCTCCTGGCGAACCCTGACGAGGATGGAGCCTCGATCGGTGAACTTGATGGCGTTTCCCACGATGTTGAGAAGAATCTGCCGAAGGCGGGTCGAATCGGTGCGGACGATCCGCGGCACGGTCGCCCCGATCTCGACATCGAGCGTGACCGGCTTCTCTTCCACGCGCTGCTTCATCAGCGTGCGAACGTCGTGTATCAACGAACGCAGGTCACACGGCGCCAATTCGAGGTTCAGCTTGCCCGCCTCGATGCGGGCCATGTCGAGAATGTCGTTGATGACGTTGATCAGGTGCTGCGAGTTGCGGCGGACGATACCGACAAATCTCTGGCGGGTCTCGGCGTCGAGCGTGCGGTCGTCGAGGATCCGCGTGAAGCCGAGGATGGCGGTCATCGGCGTACGAATCTCATGGCTCATGTTGGCCAGGAAGGCGCTCTTGGCCTGGTCGGCGGCGATGGCGGCGGCACGTGCGCTTTCCAACTCGCGCGTCCGAACATCGACGAGCCGCTCAAGTTCGCTGGCGCGGTTCTCGAGCGATTCACGCAGTTCCCGCTTGAGCCTCATCGCCGAAAGGGAAACCGTCAGGTCGCCGAGGTTGTAGGCAAAACGCCAGGTGAAGAAGATCAGGATCGCCAGCGCCACCGCGCTCAGTCGATACGCCGGCCAGAAGAACATGAGCACCGACATCGCGTACCCACAGATCCCGCACCAGAGGAAGATGTAGGCCAGGTCCATGAGCTTTCGGTTGCGGTCGCGCGGCGCCTCGGCGCGATAGCTGCGTCGCCAGAAAAAGAATATCTTCGCGTAGCCGACGACCACGCTGACGTTCAGGATGATCAGCGTGATGATCCATGGCCAGTCGGGAGTGCCATCGGCGCGACTGAGGCAGTGGATCCGCGGCATGTAGTGGCCGTAGTTGTCCCAGAAGCCCATGATGCCGGATTGAAACGTGAAGCTCATCGCCAATGACATGCAGCATGATGGAACGCCGGTCGCGCGATTCTCGATTCCGGCCGAAGCAGCAGCAGCACCTATGCCCGTCAGCGAAAGGACGCTGATCAGCAGAAGAACGGTAGACTTATTGAAATGGGGCATCGGATCTCCCTAAGTTGCGCTTACGCAGATCCCTAGCGTCGCGTGTCATCGACCCGATCAACAATCTTCGCATAAAAATACCGCACATCTATTCGGCCCGAAAATGAACCACAACTCTCGTTCTCAGTCAACCAGATCACCGGTGCGATGGCTCTTTTTTGACGTCGGCCAAACTCTGCTCGATGAGACGCCGGCCTGGATCGAGCAATTCGGGCGTCTCTCCACCCGTCTGTCCGAGCTGCACCGTCTGGTCACTACTGAACAGATCCGTCGTTACTACATGGTCTGTTGCGCTGCTTTCGCGCCCCGGCAGTGGTTGTCGATCGTCCAACACTTCGCGCCCTCCGCAGACGACGTCCCTCACCTCCTTGCCCTTGGCGATAGCTGGCGACACGACCTGGAGGTGCCCTTTCCCGACGCGAAACCCACGCTGGCCGAGTTGGCGAAGCATTACCGCCTGGGAATCATCGCGAACCAGTCGCTCGGCACACGCGAACGCATGGAAAAGCACGGCCTGCTCCCGTACCTCTCGCTCGTCATCGGTTCGGCGGAGGCGGGCGTCGCCAAGCCCGATCCACGTATCTTCGAGGAAGCACTCCATGCAGCGGCCTGCAAACCCGGCGAAGCGGCCATGATCGGCGACCGCCTCGACAACGACATTCGGCCGGCAAACCTGCTCGGCATGATGACCATCCACGTCCGCCAAGGCGGTTCCGGAGCCCAGCGACCCCGGGATGCCTCCGAAATCCCGACGGCCAGCGTCGAAACGCTCCGCGAGGTAACACCCGCACTCATTCGATCGCTTTCATAACCAAACCCGTCGAGCAAACTTCGGCATTCAATGCCTGATGAATTTACCACTCCATCAGGAATCGCCCGAATCGCGACACGCCAGGGATTGGATACCTTCATCCGCCGAGAGGAACTGTGGCAAAACTTTCACGAAGTTGAGTTTTCCGGCGGAACCCGGTTACCTTTGTCATTGCACTTCGAAGGCGAAGCTCGATTCGCCAGTGCGAATTGATTCATTTCGATTCGCAAGCCCAAGACGTCGGGGAGAAAAACCGGAGCCGGCGTGTTCGCCGGACCGTTGCCGAGTCGGTTCCAATGGCTGAACACCAGCCTTGCGAGCCCGTCTGCTTTCCGCGGAGGCATTCATGGCGCTGGTGCAGGACATTCTCACCGTTAAAGGTTCCAAGGTTTACACGATCACGCCCGACGCGACGGTCTACGAAGCCGTTGCGCGGATGAACCAGCACAAGCTGGGCGCGCTCGTTGTCGTCAGCCGCGAAGACCCGCAGGAGCCCATCGGCATCTTCACCGAGCGCGACGTGATGCGACGCGTCGTTGGCCAGCTCCGCTATGCGGATCTCGTCGTCGTCGGCGAAGTCATGACCCGCGACATGGTCACGTGTAACCCGAGCATGCCGATCGACGAAGTCGCCCAGGTCATGCTCGAACAGCGCATCCGCCACCTGCCGGTTCTCAATGAGAACAACGTGCTCTGCGGCATGCTGAGCATCGGCGACGTCAACGCCTGGCATGTGAGTCGCGCCAATGCCACCATTACCGAGCTCAACGACTACATCCTCGGCCGAACCTGAACCCCGGGCGGGAACCGAGAGAATTGCGCGAACCCAGCGTCAACGGGCGCCGACGATACTCGCTTGCGCGGGCGCGACGGGTTTGGGCGAAGCGCGTTGAGGCTTACCCCTGTCGCCTGGCGACATTCGCTCGCGTAACATCGCGCGAATGCCCGAGCCGATTCACACGATCATCGCGTCACTTTCGACCGCACGCAACGTCCTGATCACTACCCACGTGAAACCCGACGGCGATGCCCTCGGATCGGCCGCCGCACTTCAGCTCGGGCTACAGCCGCGCGGGATCAAATCGACGGTACTGCTGCTCTCGAAGCTGCCGAACAAGTATTCCTTCGTGTTCCACGAGAACGCGATCCAGTACGAGGTAAGCGAGACCTCCGTTCCTGCGCGAGCGTGGTTCGATCGCTTTGACCGCTTCGTCTGCGTCGACACCGGCACCTTCTCGCAGCTTCCGGGACTCGAAGCGATCGTCCCGGACTTGCGCGTGCCCCGGATCGTGATCGATCACCACAAGACGCAGGAAGCGTGGAGCGACATCCTCTGGCAGGACATCGGCGCCTCCGCCGCAGGCGAAATGATTGAGACGCTGCTCACACAATGGAACATCGAGATCACGCCCGAGATCGCGAATTGTCTGTTCGTCGCCATCGCCAGCGACACTGGCTGGTTCCAGTTCAGCAACACCACGCCGCGCACGCTCCGGCTCGTGGCCGACCTGATGGAGCACGGCGTGAACAGCGATGCGCTCTACCAGCACCTCTATCAGAACGAGCGGCCCGAGCGATTGCTGCTTCAACAGCGCGCGATGGGTTCACTGCGATTCGATGCAGAGAAGAAGATCGCTTCGATGATGATTCGCAAGTCGGATTTCACCGACGTTGCCGCGAGCGTCACCGACACCGAAAACCTCATCAACATCCCGCTCCAGGTGGCGAGTGTGCAGGCGAGCGTGCTGTTCGTCGAACCGCCGGAAGGCGGCTCGATCCGCGTGAGCTTCCGCAGCAAGGGCCAGATCGACGTCGCCCACTTCGCGCAGCAATTTGGCGGCGGCGGACACGCGCGCGCGTCCGGGGCAAAGGTCGATGCGCCGCTCGACGAGGCCCGTAGCCGCGTCATCGCCGGGCTCGTCTCGGCGCTGAACGGCTAACCCCGATCGTTTACGCGCGATGCGCGACCCATAATCTCTCGATCCAGATTGTGAGCGTCACCGCGAGACCGATCCACACCAGGACAATGATCGCCGCCGCAAACCTGCTCGCCGGACACCGCTTCTCCGCTGCCTCGGCCGCGGTGCGGCGGCAATCGTCGAGCACCTCTGCCGGGATCAGTCGCCGGAACAACAGAATTCCGAGCGGCAACAGGATCACGTCGTCGAGATAGCCGAGCACCGGAATGAAATCTGGTATCAGATCGATCGGGCTCAGCGCGTAGCCGATCACGACGAAGCCCAGGGCCTTCGCATACCACGGCGTGCGAGGGTCCCGGCACGCGAGAAAGAGCGCGTGGATCTCACGCTTGAGCGACTTGGCCTTTGGTCTGAGGTCCTGCAGCATCATGCGCCGGCAACCGGATCTGCCCCGCGCAAGGCGCGCGGCGAAATGTTTGAAGTGTTCACGCGGCGATCCCGTCCTTGAGTTCCGTCAGAATGACATGAATCTTCCCGGTGCCGACGTTTCTCAGCGAGTGCGGTGGCAATGGATTGGCCCAGATCGCCGACCCGACCTCCGGCGCAATTCCTTGTGCCTTGGAGTCCATGACGACATTCCTCTGGGCATCGTACCGGACGCAATCGCTCCAGCTGATGATGTACAGATAGCCGGGCCACACGTGCGTGTGGACCGCCGTCTCATCGCCGGGCAGGATCACCGTCTCGAGCACGCGAACTCGATCGTTCTCGAGCAGGACCTTGTGGTGCCCGGGTGCCGCGATAACGGCGTCGAGAACATCAGTGAGACCAACTGCACTCATCTACGCGACTCTATCGATCATCCCCAAGGACGCCAACGCAATTCGTCGCGATCCGCACGCAGTCGGTCGTAACGGCGGAGTCGGATGCTTTTGCGTGATGCGCGGGTCGACCCGGCCGTTCAGGAGAACTCGCCACGCAATTCGGCCCGCAATGACCGGAGTCGCCACATCCACGCCTCGCTTCTCAGTTCACACCTTCCGCTCCTCCGCCCAGACGGCATACGTCGCGGCGCCGAGCAACCCCGTCTCTACGTAGGTCACGAGTTTCACCGGGATCGACGCGATCAAGCTGCGCATGCTCGAAGGCCCGCTCTGTTCGAACGCGGAATTAAAGACCGGCGAATGGATGCGCGATTTCAGCAAGTTGGCGATGTTGCCGGCGATATAGATCCCGCCCGTCGAGAGGTAGTTGAACGCGCAGTTTCCACAGAACTCGCCGAGCATCCGGGTAAACACGTCGAGCGTTTGGCCGGCGAGCGGGTCGCTGCTGCTGGGGTCTGTGAGTGCTTCGCCCTTGGGCGCGGCATCCAGATTCGGCGAAGCCGGGTTGGCCAGGCTGGCGTAGATCAGTCGCAGCCCTGGCCCGGAAAGCAGGTGCTCGCGGGTAATGAGCGCCTCGCGCGTGAGCTTCCTGACCGACTGGATCAGCTGCCAAGTCCTCTCTTCCCGCGCCGGCAGATCGGTGTGGCCGGCTTCGGTAGGCGTCGGGCGATGCAGCTTCGACCCGGCATCGTACACGAGCATGCCGACACCCAGACCGGTGCCCGGCGCGACGATGACCTGGGTTCCGGTCGGGCGGACTTTGCCGGCGCGAATTGTGATCAGTGCCTCCGCCGCGCTCCGTTCGATGCTGGAAAGGCTCGCCGCGTGCGCCGCCATGTCGTTGATGAGGTTCACGCGGTGTGGCTGGTTGATCTGAAGTCGACTGGCGATCTGGTCGGCATCGACTTCCGGCCAGTGCGGGATGTTGGTGAGCTTGACCGTTCGTCCCTCGACCGGGCCGGCGATTCCGAAGCAGGCATCGGTCACGCCGGCGCATTGCGAACTGCACCTGTGCAGGATCGCATCGAGGTCGGCGAAATCGGCGTTCTTGAACTTGATCGGTTCGCCAACCGGCCGCAGGGCGCTTGCCTCAACTGTCCAAAGCATGAGCCGCGTGTTGGTTCCGCCGATGTCGCCCGCCAGGATGCGCATAATTCCCTTTCGAAGTTCGCGAGGGAGTGTGCGAGATCGAGCGGGCAAATTCAATCGATGGTCGAGACACGCGCGCCATCGACAGGATGACAAACATCCACGAGTATGCGCGCATGCGGCAGAGGGCCTTGGACGAAAATCATCTCATCACGCGATTTCTCCATGCATCCAACCGGCTCTTCTCGCGCGCCTATCACAAGGTTGAAGTGCTCACCCCCTGCCCGTTGCCGCGCGAAGGGCCGGCCATCGTGATCTGCAATCACATCTCGAGTCTCGACCCGTTTCTGATCCAAGGGACGTCTCAGCGCGTCATCCGCTGGATGATGGCCAAGGAGTATTTCGACTTGCCGGTGGCACACACACTCTGCGGCATGCTCGGATTCATCCCCGTGAATCGAAGCGGCAGAGACTCGGAAAGTCTCAAGGCAGGCCTGCGGGCACTTGCTGCGGGAGAGGTGCTGGGGATTTTTCCCGAAGGGCGAATTTCTCCGACTCGGGAGCTGCTTCCCTTCCAGCCGGGTCTCGGAGTGATCGCGCAGCGAACCGGTGCGACCATCTACCCGGCGGCGCTCGAAGGGATTCCAAGAAATCTTTCGATGGTCAGCGCGGCGGCGATTCCGCAGACTGCAAAGATTTTTTATGGCCCCCCGATGACGAATTCCGATCGAAACAAGACTTTTTCGGCAGACTTCCGACAAGCAGTGCAAGCGCTTCAATGCCAAGCCCTTGCGAAAACGTGTTAACGAGTTGGTGACCGGTTCGCGCCATCCTCACGCACAAATCCGAAACGCCGGACGAACTCGCGCGTTCCTATTTCGTAGAATAAACATTGTAGAAAGATCAAGTGCGGGGCCGATGAGAATTCTGTAAGCGGGAGATGACCGAGATTTGACAGTTGTTCCGTAGTTGCTACCGTAATATGGGCAAACTGGAACATCTAGCGCGACGGCGCATTTTCTCCCCTCCGGAAGACACCGAGCCCTGAAAGCCGGTGTCTTCTTTTTCATTCACGCCCCTAATGAAATGCCCCGCACGGTTTTCTACTACCTGAGTATTTCCATTCGTGTCTTCCTCCTTGATCGCATCCGCGGCGTTTTCGCACGTCATTCTCGGTTGCTGAAACCATTGAACATGTTCACCGCCCTCGCCCTTCGGCGGGCGAAGCCACTATAACTCTTCGCGATGACTCAGACCCTCCAACTCGGACACAGCCCCGACCCGGACGATGCGTTCATGTTCTATGGACTCGCCAAGGAACGCCTCGACACCGGCAAGTGGCGGTTCAAGCACATTCTCCAGGACATCCAGACGCTCAACCAGCGCGCGATGAAGGGCGACCTAGAAATCAGCGCCATCTCCATCCACGCGTTCCCCTACGTTGCCGACAAGTACGCGCTGATGAGCTGCGGCAGCAGCATGGGCGATGGCTACGGGCCGATGGTGGTCACGAGAACCCCGATGTCGGTCGACGATTTGAAAGGGAAGACCATCGCCATCCCCGGCGAAATGACGACCGCTTTTCTCGCGCTGCAGCTCTGCATCGGGCGCGGTCAGCGCGCTGACACCCCGTCACAGCAGCATCGCTCGGCCGCGAGCTTCAACTACGTCGTCGCGATGTTTGACGAGATCCCGAAACTGGTGGCGGACGGAAAAGTCGATGCCGGCCTACTCATCCACGAAGGTCAGCTGACGTTCAAAACGCTCGGGCTCCATCTCGTGGTGGATACGGGCGTTTGGTTTCAGGAGAAAACGGGCTTGCCCCTGCCGCTTGGCGGCAACGTCATTCGCCGGGATCTCGGTCAGCCCGCCATGCAGGAAGTGACCGACATCCTGAAGCGATCGATCCAGTACTCACTCGATCATCGCGCCGAAGCCGTCGAGTATTCACTGCAGTTCGGCCGCGACCTGAACCGCGACCTGGCCGACAAGTTTGTCGGCATGTACGTGAATCACTGGACGATCGACTACGGCGAGCGTGGCCGGGCGGCGATCACGCGGCTGCTGAGCGACGGTGCGAAAGCCGGGCTCGTACCGGCGATTCCGCAGATCGAGTTCGTGACGGCGCGATAGGGAAGGCCGTGAGTTACGCCGCTTGAGCGCGTCGCCTTAGCGTCATCGATCGTAATAGCCTCTGCGCGCCGCCGGCGAACTGTCGCGCTGGGCGTCGTAATACCCTTTGTCGTACGCCTCGCGCTTTTCGATTTTTCGTTCATCCGACGCGTGGCCGATGAGTGCGCCGGTACCGGCGCCGACGGCGCCGCCGATGAGCGCGCCGCCAACGGCGTTACCGCTCTGGTGGCCGATGATGCCGCCGGCCAACGCGCCGACACCGCCGCCGATGAGCGCGCCATTGCCGGCATCATTCGCACAGCCCACGCCGCTGAAGAGCAGGCTCGCGGTCGTCACAACACTGAGAATCCTGGTTTTATGGTTCATGATGCCCTGTTAATCGGCCAACACTGCGGGCCGCTTCGATGAGAGATGCGTCAGTTCGGCTCACGGACTGACAAAACCCGCTCGCAATTGCGGAACGACCGGCGCAATCGATTTTCTTCCGCAGTCCAAGGGCGCAGCGACACGGTTGGCGACTAATAGAAAAAGACGCGCGCCATGGGCGCGCGTCGTTTTGAAAAAGCGTTCGTTCGCGATCGGAGTCGCTCAGGCTTCGATACCGATCACTTCTTGCTGAAGCCTTTACGCCTCTGCTTCGAGTAGCGAAGCAGCGCATCCTCGATTACCGGAAACGCGGCCGCCGCCGGCTGGAACTCGTCCACTTCCACCTGCTTGCCTTCGAGCGTCTTGTAATCGAGGAAGAATCGGCGGAGTTGCGTGAGCTTATGCGGCGGAAGCTCGGTCGCTTCCTTGTAGTGATCGAACTCCGGGTCTTCCGTGGCCACGGCGATAATCTTGTGATCTTTCTTGCCGCCGTCGATCATCGTCATGATGCCGATCGTGCGGGCGTTGATGATCGTGAGCGGCGCAACAGTTTCCTGGCAGAGGACGAGCACGTCGAGCGGATCGTCATCTTCCGCGAGCGTCTGCGGGATGAATCCGTAGTTGGCCGGGTAATAGACGGCACTGAACAGGATGCGGTCCAGCTTGATGAGCCCGCTCTCCTTGTCGAGCTCGTACTTTACGCTGGAGCCGAAGGGGATCTCGACGATCGTCTGAAACTCTTGCGGGATGTGCTCGCCGGGGGTGACGTCGTGCCAGGGATGGATCATGGATCTGAACTCCTCAAACTGAGCGATTTCGAATGGCCAATAGTAGCACGACTCGCCAGGCACGCTCCGGACGAGACCCAGGTCGAACTTGAGTCATCGTCGGCGCTTTTCGGACGTGGGTTGAGACTTGAGTCGGCCCCGGTTTCATTCATGAGATGGTCGAAATACGCGTGTCATCCTCATTCGCCGCGTAGTCGACCAGATTATCGGAAGGACTCACGCGGACAAACCAATCGCGGCCGTCGTTGCCCATGAGCAGGTCGGCGCCGCTGCCGCCGTCGAGGACATCCTGGTCGGCGTTGCCAATGAGTTGATCGTCGCCTGCGCCGCCGAGCAGCGTGTCGTTGCCTTCACCGCCGATGAGCGTATCGTCCCCGGCGCCGCCTTCGAGGGAATCGTTGCCGCGATTGGATTCGAGACGGTCATCGCCTGCGCCGCCGAGAAGCGTGTCGGCATCCTTGACGTTGCCTTGCCAGTTGCCGCGGATGGTGTCGTTTCCGGCACCGCCGTCGATAAGGTCGCGTCCGTCTTCGCCGTACAAAACGTCGTTTCCAGCATTGCCATAGACGACATCTTCATCTTCCGCGGCCCAGACGGTGTCATCGCCGCGGCCGCAGACGATGGTGTCGTTCTCGATGCCGCCATAGATCGAGTCATTCCCGTCACCGCCGACGATCAAGTCCGATTCGCTCTCCCCGTGGATCGTGTCGTCGCCACTTCCGCCGACGATGACATCGCCACCGCGGCTGCCATAGACCCGCAGCGGGATCAGAAACCGGTTGAGCGATTCATCGACGACGATGCGATCGTCGCCGCGCTTGCCGAAGAGTTCGACGCGTATGACATCGGCAACGACGAACGTCTGCCGTTCGCGGCCGCGATTCAGATTCACGACCACGCGGGACGTGTCGCGCGGCTCGATCGCGAGATCGATTCGGTCGCCTTTACTGGTGCCTTCGACGTAGAGCACGTGTTCGGCGAGAACGATGGACAAGAGCGATCGCGGTTCGCAGCGATCGACGCTTCGCCGCGGCATACAACGCCTGCCGCGGCTGCCGAGCGGCGAAGCCTTTCTGATCGCACGATGCGCGCCTGTCGACGGACGGTTCCCACTTCCCATCGCTTCCTCCCTGAAGAAACCCGTCGCGTTTCCAACGCGATTCGATCGGCGGTCAAACCACTTCGTCGTTCAGATAGTTGATGAGTTGCCGCAATCGCCCCGCATCGCGGCGATTGAAGTTGAAGATCAATCGAGGCAAGTTGGCGATCTCCGACTCGTCGGCCTCTACCTTCAGCGCTTCCGACACGATGTATTCGCCGGACATGTTGATGTCGGCGTACGCCTTGCGGATATGGTTGAGCTGCGCGTCGTTCGGTGCCTTCCTGAGCCGGATCACAAGTTGATCGCGCACGTACCGGATCGAGTGGTAGTTTTTGTAGAAGCGCGAGCATTCATCGGCGGCCTTCTCGATGTCATCGGTGATGAGATAGAGGCTCAGGTCGCTGGGGCTGATGAGTTTTCGCGCCAGCAGGTGTTTCTCGACATGGTCCTGCCACGCGTCCCAGTAGCCACCCTTGGGATGATCGATCATGACGATCGGCATGGGTGGGGCCTTGCCGGTCTGGATGAGGGTAAGCACTTCGAAGCCTTCATCCAGCGTGCCGAAGCCTCCGGGGAACAGTGCGATGGCGCTGCTGGTACGGACGAACATGAGCTTGCGGGTGAAGAAGTATTTGAAGTTGACGAGCTTGTCGTCGCCTTCGATGTGCTCGTTGGTCTTCTGTTCGAAGGGGAGGCGGATGGCGAGGCCGAAGGAAGGCTCGCGGCCGGCGCCGCCGTGCGCCGCCGCCATGATGCCGCCGCCGGCGCCGGTGGTGACCATCCAGCCGCGCTCGGCCATGATCTTTCCGAAATCGCTCGCGGCGATGTAATCGGGCGCAGTCGGACTGGTCCGCGCCGAGCCGAAGACCGACACTTTCAGCGTGCTGTGGTACGGCGAAAAGATCTTGAGCGCGTAGCGCAGCTCGGCCATCGCCGAGTTGAGCAGCTTCACGTCGCCGCGCGACGTGTGATCGCGGAGCAGCTTCAACGCGTTCTGCACGATGCCGGAAACGAGATCCCCCTGTGGGACCGAGTCGAGTGCGGCGAGAAGCTCGCGCGCTTTCGCATTCACGTCATCGATCTGAGCTGGAGAGACTTGTGTGGGGCGTTCGAACGATTCCTGTGCGGCTTCGATTTCCGCTTGTTTGTTTTCATTCATCACCCAGTAGTCTCGCCTTTCTCACTTCGACGATCAACCGTCTAAAAACAAAATGGTACACGGCAGATTTACCGCACATATTGGGGTGGCTCGCGTACGAATTGGGGCGATTTGCGACGAAAACGGTTCGGAAACCATGCATTGTGTCGCGGGGCTAATGCTCGTGCAGATCGACTCCGATATCCCGTTCGTCGGGCCTCTGCTGTTGCGGCCCAAACCAGTTCTCGTGAGACCCATCTGAAATGTCATCGAGCCAAACCGTCTGGTGTATCGGATCCGCAAAGTTTGTTCGCGAGGTTTCTCCGCTCCTGGACTCGGTCCTTCGCGTGCGATGGATTGCCGATCTGGCCGCACTCGAGCGGATCGTCGATGGCGCCAACTGCGTCGCCTCGATCATCGAGCACACGCCGGACCTGCTCGGGCTGCGCTGCCTGGAACTCCTGAAGCTTCGCGCCCCACGAACGCGCCGGCTCGTCGTGGTTGACGCCTGTGAGTTGAAGACGATCCGCGTCTATTTCGAAACCACGGCCGCCACCGAACTGCTCTATCGACCGCTCGAACGTGAGCTGCTGCTCAAGGCATGCGGCGTGACGCGATCCACTGCTCGGCGCTGCTTGTCGCCCGTGTGATGCGGTCACGCAGCGCCGCCCAGCGCGGCTCATCGGGCGGCATCTCGATGAAGATCGCCTCGGGAGAGAGCGCATCGACCTCGCGCATCGCGGCGTAAAACCGCGACGCCGCGACTTCCGGATCGGAGCCGATCGCGATCTTCGACGCCGACGCCCAGTCAAACTCCAGCGAAATATCGCCCAGCACGACCAATGCGCTGCGCGGCCTCGCGACGCGCCGCAGCGCCGGCAGGTCGGCCATATCGAACCGGTAGGCCGGCGAGCGGGGCGCATAGTGCACGCGGCTCTGGCCTGGCGATGTGGCCGCACTCCCCGTTTCGACCACCCCGCTGAACACCTCCACCGGGCCGATGACCGCTTCGATCCGCTCGCGCGAGACATCCCCTGGCCGAAGGATGATCGGAACCGGCCGCGAAAGATCGAGCACGGTGCTTTCAATTCCCACGCGGCACGGACCTCCATCGAGTACGAACAGTTCGTCACCGAACTCTTCGCGCACGTGCTGTGCGGTCGTCGGCGAGACGTGGTTGGACTTGTTCGCGCTCGGCGCCGCGAGCGGGCCGTCGAAGGCACCGAGCAACTCCAGCGCGAGCGGATGATTGGGAATGCGGATGCCGACCGTGGAAAGGCCGGCGGAGACGAGGGGAGAGATTTCCGATTGCGGATTGCCGATTGCCGAATGAAGGGCAGGTGCGTTTCCGGTTCCCTCTCCCGATTGCGGGACGGCGCTTGAACTGCCAAAACACTTCGGCAACACCACCGTCAATGGCCCCGGGGAAAACGCCGCGAACAACTTCCGCGCCCGATCGTCAAACACCGCATACCGCTCGCCGACGTCGACCGAGACCACATGCACGATCAGCGGATTCGTGGATGGCCGGCCCTTGAGCTCGAATATCTTCGCCACGGCTTCGGACGAAAGCGCATCCGCGGCGAGCCCATAGACGGTCTCCGTCGGCATGCCGACGACGCCGCCGGCGCGGAGGGTCGCAATGGCGCGAGAAATTGAAGCAGAATGATCGGTCACAACACGTCGTCTCTGCGATCAGATTTGCCTGCAACGCCGGCTCGCCGTCAGGATCTGCTCCAGCCGTACTCCACATCCGGCTCGCGCTCGTCGTTCGTCTTGCCGTCCGTTTCGCGGATCATCACGCACCCATGCTTCTCGTAAAACGCCCGGGCGATCATGTTCCTCTGAAACACCCAGAACCGGAAGCCCGAAGGCATCGACTTTTTCGCAGCGTTCAGCAACGCCGTGCCGACACCTTTGCGCTGGTGGGTTGGGTGAATGTACAAGTGGTTCAGCCACCCGTCGCGCCACGCGGCATAACCGGCGATCTCGGCGCTGCGGATCGCGACGAACACCTCTTCCTTCTTCAGCAGCACGCGGGCGATGTAGCCGCGGATTTCCAGCGCGGAGTGAACCACCGCCAGCCAGGGCATCGCCTCCTTGCGGCTGCGCCAGTGGATGGATGCGATCGCATCGGCATCCTTGAACTCGGCGCGGCGGATGAGAATTTCGCTCACGCCACGATCCCTTCCTTCACCAGCCACGCCTCCACCGCTTTCGGATCCCCCGAGACGATAAAGACCTCCTGAACCGTCCCCGTGCCGTTGAAGAGACACTTCAAACCACTTGGTGTCACGTATTGGCTCCGGAAGCTCGGCGGCGTCTTGCCGCGACGCACCTTGATCCGGCCGGGCACGATCCGCGTGACGTGCGGGCAGTCGTTGATGATGCGATCCAGGATCGCATCCAACCCGCCCACGCGCCCGTGCATCCGCTTGACCCTGCCGAACTTCATGCGGGCATTCTAGGGATGTTCACCACGGAGGCACGGAGACACGGAGGAAATCAGGAGAAAGGGCCTGTGAGAAGACAACAAGAACGAAGATGATAGAATTGTTCTCGCCATGCGTTAGCGACCTCCCATCCCTCCGCGCCCACGACCCCTTTGTCAGCCTGCTTTCGTCTTCCTCCGTGACTCCGTGCCTCCGTGGTGAAAAATGGCAACCGAAACCCCCAAACTCAACGACGGCATCGTCCGCAAGCTCAACGAGATGGCCGCCAAGTACGGCCAGCTTCGCTTGCAGCTCGAAGACCCGGCCGTGCTCGTCAATGCCGCCCAGTTCGTCCCGCTCAACAAGGAAGCCGGGCAGCTCGAGGGTGTCGTCACCAGGTTCCGCGACTACCAGAAAGCCCAGCAGTCGATCCTCGACCTCACCGCCATGCAGGATGACTCGGAGATGGCCGAGCTCGCGAATGCGGAACTGCCGGATGCGATCGAGAAACTCAACGCACTCATCGCCGAGCTTCAGATGGAGTTCGTCGCCGCGGATGACAACAAGATCGACAGCTTCTTTTTGGAAATCCGTGCCGGCACGGGTGGCGAAGAGGCCGCCCTCTTCGCGCGCGACCTCTTCGAGATGTATCGCGTCTACATCGAACGCAATCGCTGGACGTTCGCGCCGTCCGACTACTCCGTCTCCGAGCGCGGCGGCTTCAAGGAAGTCATCATCAACGTCAAGGGCAACGGCGCGTATCGTCACCTGCAATTCGAATCCGGCGGCCATCGCGTGCAGCGCGTGCCGGAGACCGAGACGCAGGGCCGCATCCACACCAGCGCTGCGACCGTCGCGGTGATTCCCGAACTGCCGGACGTGAAGATCGACATCAACATGCAGGACATCGAGCAGTTCGGCTGCCGCGGCGGCGGGCCGGGCGGGCAGAACGTCAACAAGGTCGAAACCGGCTGGTTCATCAGCCACAAGCCCAGCGGCCTGCAGTTCAAGATGACCGAACACAAATCCCAGGCCCAGAACAAGGAACGCGCCTGGGCCCTCTTGCGCGCGACGCTCTACGAACGCGAACGCGCCAAGCAACACGCCGCCACCGTCGGCCAGCGCAAAGCAATGATGGGCTCCGGCGACCGCAGCGAGCGCATCCGCACCTACAATTTTCCGCAGAACCGCTGCACCGACCATCGCCTCGGCGGCGAAGAGTCGAGCGCGAAGAACTTCAATCTGGAAACCGTCGTCGCGGGCGGGATGGAAGAACTGATCGCCGCGCTGCTGGAGTTGGACACGAAGCAGCGGCTGGAGGCGATTTGATTTCTTTCACGTAGCATGAGCGTCCCGCTCATGATTAGAGCCGCCGATGGACGCCGATAAACGCCGATGAAAACGATTTGAATCATGATCCGCAGACATCCGTTCGCAACAGTGTTCGTCGGATTCATCGGCATCGCACCGTTTCACGCTGGCTTCGTCGCGAATAAGGACACCGACCCCGTCGTTGCCGCACTGTTCAACGGGGCGATGTGGTGTTGCGGTATTCCCGTTCTGCTTGGCCTCGTGGCCTGTTTCTTGCCAGACTCGCCGCGAAAGCAAGGCCGCTGCCCCACCTGCGGCTACGACCTCCGCGCATCGCCGGAGCGGTGTCCGGAGTGTGGGACGGACGTTGCGAGCGCTGTTCCAAAAAACGCTAACGATCGCGATAGAGACTCATTATGATTCCGGCATGCCGGTACGGGTTCGGGAACTGATTCGTCTCGTCGAGCAGGACGGCTGGCGACATGTGGCCACGAAGGGCAGCCATCGGCGATTCACCCATCCGAAAAAGCCAGGCCGCGTGACGATTGCCGGAAAACCGAACGACGAACTGGCACCAGGCACATTGAACAGCATTCTGAAACAGGCCGGACTGAAATGAGGACCGATGCGATACGCGATCATCATTGAGAAAGCGAAGAAGAACTATAGCGCGTATTGCCCGGACGTCCCCGGCTGCGTCGCGACCGGCGCGACGGTGGCCGAGACGGTCTCTACCATGCGCGAAGCCCTCGCGTTTCATTTCGAGGGAATGCTTGAGCACGGCGAAAAGGTTCCCGATCCTACGTCGCTGGTGGAGTACGTCGACGTCACCCTCCCCACCGCCAAGTTGCCTCGCGCCCGCAAAGCCTCCTGACCGCCCCACCCGCGGCTACGACCTCCGCGCTTCGCCGGAGCGGTGTCCCGAGTGTGGGACGCACGTCCCAAATCGAAGTGGATCGTGAGCGTCTGGCTCACGCACTCGCCGTCGCCTTCTCTTCCTTCGCGGCGGCCTTCGCTTCTTTCGCGTAGCGCTTGCGGAGCTGTTTCACCTCGTCCAGCTTGGGGGCGAGGTACTCGGCCGTATAGCTGCCCTTCACCTTGACGATGTCTTCTGGCGTGCCGGTCGCGATGATCGTGCCGCCGCCGGCGCCGCCTTCGGGGCCGATGTCGATGATCCAGTCGGCACACTTAATCACATCCAGGTTGTGCTCGATGATCAGCACCGTGTTGTTCATGTCCGCAAGCCGATTGAGCACGTTGAGCAGGTTGTGGATGTCGGCAAAGTGCAGGCCGGTCGTCGGCTCATCGAGCACGTAGAGCGTGTGGCCCTGCGAGTTGCGGCCGAGCTCGCTGGCGAGCTTCACGCGCTGCGCCTCGCCGCCGGAGAGCTGGGTGCTCGGCTGGCCGAGCTTCACGTAACCCAGGCCGACATCGAGCAGCGCCTTGGTGAGGCGATGGATGGACGGGAAGTTTTCGAAGAAGCCGACGGCCTCCTCGATCGTCATGTCGAGAATGTCGGCGATGCTCTTGCCGCGGAACTTGATCTCCAGCGTCTCCTTGTTGTAGCGCCGCCCGTGGCACACTTCGCACTGCACGAACACGTCCGGCAGGAAATGCATCTCGATCACTTTCGTGCCCGCGCCCTGGCAGGCCTCGCAGCGGCCGCCCTTCACGTTGAAGCTGAACCGGCCGTTCTCGTAGCCGCGCAGCTTGGCTTCCTTGGTGAGCGCGAAGGTCTTGCGGATGTCGTCGAAGACGCCGGTGTAAGTGGCTGGATTCGATCTTGGTGTTCGGCCGATTGGCGATTGATCGATCTCGATCACCTTGTCGATCTTCGCGGTGCCGTTGAGTGCCTTGTGCGCGCCCGGCTTCACTTTTGAGCCCAGCAGCTTGCGCTTGAGTGCGGGGATGAGCGTGTGGTTGACGAGCGTGCTCTTGCCGCTGCCCGAGACGCCGGTCACGCAGATCATCCCGCCGAGCGGGATCTTCACGTCGATGTTCTTGAGGTTGTTCTCGCTGCACCCTTTGAGCTCGACGCAAAGCACATTCGGATCGACCGGCCGGCGGGCTTCGTTCGGGAGGATGGAGTATTCGCCGGTGAGGTACTTGATGGTACGCGAGTGATCGTTCTTCAGCACGTCCGGCATGTCGCCGGCGGCGATGACGTTGCCGCCGTGGCTGCCGGCGCCGGGGCCGATGTCGATGAGGTGGTCGGCGGCGCGAATGCAGTCTTCATCGTGCTCGACCATGAGGACGGTGTTGCCAAGATCGCGCAGCTTGAGGAGCGTGTTGATGAGTCGGTTGTTGTCGCGCTGGTGCAGGCCGATGGTGGGCTCATCCAGCACGTAACAGACGCCGACGAGCTTGCTGCCGACCTGCGTCGCCAGGCGGATGCGCTGCGCCTCGCCGCCGGAGAGGGAGCCGGTCTTGCGGTTGAGGTTGAGATAGTTCAGGCCGACGTCGTTGAGGAACGAGAGGCGGTTGTAGCACTCGCGGACGATCGGCTCGGCGATCTTCGCGCCCTCGCTGGTGAGTTCGAGGTTCTCGAAGAAGACGAGCGCATCGGTCACGTTCATCTTGGTGATGTCGTCGATGGAGACGCCGGGAAGAAGTGGAGAGTTGGAGGAACTCTTTTTCTTCTTCAACTCTCCACTCTCGACTTTTAACTCTCCACTCGCCTTCGACCGAATCCGCACCGCCAGCGCCGCCGGCTGAAGCCGCTTGCCGTTGCAGGTGTCGCACGGCTTCTCGGTCATGTACTGCATGACCTTCTGCTTCACCCATTCGCTCTCGGAGGCATCGAACCGCCGCTTGAGGTGCGGAAGGACGCCTTCGAAGTTCGTATCCGATTTCGCGACCCGCGTGACGCGACGCGAACTCGACGGCCGCTCCGGGTTCGAGCCAAAGAGCAGGATGTCTCTCACATCTTCCGGCCAGGTCTTGAGCGGCGAGGAGTAATCGACGCCGAAATCCCGGCAGAACGTTCGCAGCACGCGGGCGTAGTAGATGTTCGATTTCGTGCCGAACTGCCGCCACGCCTCGATCGCGCCCTTCTCCAGCGTGAGCGAATCATCCGGGACGATCAGCTCCGGGTCGAGTTCGAGCGTCGTGCCGAGCCCGTGACAGGTCGGGCATGCGCCCTGCGGCGAGTTGAAGCTGAACAACCTCGGCTCAAGCTCCGGCAAACTTACGTGCGGATGGACCGGGCAACTGAACTTCTCGGAATAGAGTTGATCGACCCACTCGCCTTTCTCGTTCTGCACGCAGACGATCACGAGACCTTGTGAAAGGCGCAGCGCCGTCTCGACCGAGTCGGCCACCCGCGAGCGGATCTCGGGCTTGAGCACGATGCGGTCGACGACGGCCTCGATCGAGTGCTTGAAGGTTTTCTTGAGTTCGACGCCGTTGGCCGGCCAATCTTTGGCGCTGGAGTTCAGTTTGACGAGGTTCCCATCCACGCGAGCGCGGACGAAGCCCTGCTTCACCAGCGCGCCGTACGTCTCCTTGTGTTCGCCCTTCATCTCCCGCACCAGCGGGCTGAGGATCATGATCTTGGAGTTGGCGGGCATCTCCATGATCGCATCGGTGATCTGCGTCGGGCTCTGACTGGAAATCTTCCGGCCACACTCCCAGCAGTGCGGCTCGCCGGCGCGGGCGAAGAGGACGCGCAGGTAGTCGTAGATCTCGGTCGTGGTCGCGACGGTTGACCTTGGGTTCGAAGAACTGCCGCGCTGTTCGATCGCGATCGTGGGCGGCAGGCCCTCGATGTCGTCGAGATCCGGCTTCTGGAGCTGGTCGAGAAACTGGCGCGCATAGGCGCTCAGCGACTCCATGTACTTCCGCTGGCCTTCGGCGAAGACGGTGTCGAACGCGAGGGTGGATTTGCCCGAGCCGGACAGGCCGGTGATGACGACGAGCTTGTCGCGCGGGATGTCGACGTCGATGTTCTTGAGGTTGTGCTCGCGCGCGCCGCGGATGCGGATGAACTTGTTTTCGCTGGCCATGCTGGTTTGAACTCGCTTTGGGTGTCGACCAACCCTGCTCGGCTTCGGCCGGGTCAGACGCGATGATAGGCCGCCCGCGAGGGATGCCTCGAACGGGCCGATTGTAAGGGAAATGATCGGGATGGGAAGCGATGCGAAATTCGACGCCTTCTCCACGGCAGCGGCCCACCAGCAGCCGCCGAAATCCAGCCCCTGTCGCCCCGGACCTGCCACGTGGGAGCGTGGCGACCTCTTCGGCCTGTGCGATTTCCATTGACATTCCCCGCAGTCCGAATACCTTACGTCGCGAGCCACTGAAACTGTTTCAGCAACAGTTTCCGACTCCTCCCGCTGCGAGGTGTGCACGCTGATTTGGCTAGGAGTGACCTATGGGCTTTTCCGGCCACCATGAGCATTCGGATCAAACGACCTCGATCGCACCCGCCGAACTGGAGTGTCAGATCAACGTGCCGCCGATTGGCGATCGCGGGCTCTGGAAGGTGATCGCCGCGGCATTGCGGTGCCCTGCGTGCAACTCCATCCACCACAAGGCTGAAACAGGAAAGCGAACCAATCGGGACGGCTTCTCCGAGCAGTACCGCCGCTGCGACGCTTGCCACATCCGCTTCCGCGTCGTCTTTGAATAGCAGCATTTCGAGAAAAATACTGATCACTGTTCTGCTGGCGAACATGCACGCGCGCGCGGTCGCTAGGGTGGCACCAGTCGTCATTTCACGCGGCGTTCGCCGTCGGGCACTTCTGCCGCATGCAATCACGATCCGGTACCGAACTGCACGTTGTGTTGCGTGTATCCCCTGTTTCGGCACCACCCCACATCTGCGGGCCAACGCCCGCGATTTTTGAAGGAGAGATACGATGAAGATGCGTCATGTTTCAGCGAGCGCTCTTTGCGCCGCACTTTCGATGATGTCGGCAAACGCCATGGCTTTGGAGCTCACCACCAATGGCGGCTTCGAAACCGGTGATTTCACCGGCTGGAGCCAGTTCCCCAGCGGCGGCGTTCAGACCGTCACCAACGTCAATCCGTTTGCAGGTACGTTCGCCGGCGAGATCAACAACAGCGTCCCGGCCCAGAACTCGCTCATCAAGCAGGCCAACCTCGGTGTCGGCTTGGTCACGTCCGGCCAGACCGTCAACATCTCATTTGCCGCCCGCGGCGCGTTTTCGCCAGGCAGCATTTCGTTCGCGGAATTCTTTTCCGAGATCGCCGGCGGCGGCGTGTCTCGCTCGGTCATTCTCGGGAATGCGCCGCTGAACATGAACTCGAACCCGGACGTGTGGACCACCTTCAATTTCTCCACGGTCACCGGGCCAGACGTCAGTGGCGGCGTGACGCTGCAACTCGGGGCCACCAACGGCGCCAACGCGGTCAACAGCGCTCACGTCTGGTACGACAACGTGTCGGTCTCGATCGTTCCCGAGCCGGTATCCGCTGCGATGATTGGCCTTGCCGGCCTGGCGTTTAAGCGAACCCGTCGCTGATCCCGTTTGCGGCCGCGCCGCAGACTGGCTGGAAATGGAAACGCCGGCTCGATCATCGAGCCGGCGTTCCTTCGTTTGATATTGAATGTCGGTCGCACGCTACTTTACGCGGTCCCAGAGCGTGCTTTCGACCTTCCTGTAATTGTCGAAGTCTACATCCAGCCGCTCGAGAACCTTCTTCACGTCCTCATCCTTCGTGTTCGGATCATTCAACAGGTCGCGCAACGCCTGGCTGCTGTCCTGCAGCTTGCCACTCGCATCCGCGAACTGTCTTGCCGCGTCGTAGAGGTTCTGGTTCGCGACTTCGCCTTCGCTGGGCTTGTAGAGCAACCGCCAGGGGCTGCGGCGGATCTCGCTGCTGGCGGCCGCGAGGTTCTGGCTCGCCAGGTTCGCGCTCTTGATGATCTCATCGAGCCGGCTCCTGTTGCCTTGAATCACCGAGCGGATGTTGGCGGTCAGATCCTTCGTGTTCGATGCCGTCGTTTTCACGTCGTCGAGGATGGTCGCCGTCTTGTCGAGCGTGGCGCGAAAGCCGTCGAGCGTGCCGGTCACCTTGTCCATCACCGTCGGGATCTTCTCCTTGAGCGAGCCGGTGGTGCTGGCAAGGTTGGCCATCGTCTCGCGGATGTCGCCCTTCGTGTCGCCGAGCACGTCGTTGAGGTTCGCCATCGCGCCCTTGGCATTGTCGGCGACGCCTGCGTACTTGTCGTAAGCCGGGTCGATCTTGCTCTTCAGGTGCTTGATCGTGTCATCGGCGGTGACGGCGGTGGTTTTGAACTGGTCGAGCGTGGCATTGGCACGCGGGCGGACGTCTTCGAGAATGCCGTTCACGCGCGGCCGCCAGGCTTGCAGCGTCTGCACCGCTTCATCGCCGACCTGATTTGCCTTGCCGAGCACGGCGGCAATGCCGAACGCCTGGCCGTCGAGCGCATCGTCGGGCGTCGCATCGGCGCCGACGCCGAGGTATTCGATATTGAGGTTGACCGACCCGGTGACGCCGCCCTGCGCCGTGACGATCGCATCCTTCTTGAGCTTGTACTTGCTCGGGACGCTGAAGAGGGCCTTCACCTGCGGGTGGCCGTCGACATCGATGATCTCCACGTACTTCACCGTGCCGACCTTGACGCCGCCGATGCGCACCTCGGTCCCCGATTCGAGCCCGCCGACGTCTTCGTTCAGATCAAAGACGACGGTGTTGCGTCGCGTCGGCCCGTTGAAGAACGAGCTTCCGGTGATGCCAAAGAAAATCGCCAGCGCGACGCCGAAGCTGATGATGATGAACAGGCCGGCCTTGATGTGGTTGTTGGATTTGGTCATGAGTCTCAGGAGTTATTGGCCGCTGATGAACGCGGATCAACGCGGATACATCGAATCAATTCTGATCCAGTGACGCAAAGCGTACTGGCGAAGCATCTGACAATGAGCATCCGGGGCTGGATCCTTCGCAAGAACGCGCAGGATCGCAGTCTCTAGGAGCTCCATTTCCTCTGCGTTCATCCGTGCTCATCAGCGGCCTATCCCTCACTCCTTTCAGTCAACAGGTCTTCAGCGTAGTTGCCCGCCTTGCGGCGTTCGGTGAGCGGGCCTTCGGTGAGGCCGTGCACGAACTGGCGCACCAGCGGGTCGGTGCTTTCGAACATCTCCTGCACCGTGCCGCTGACGATGAATCGGCCGCGATCCAGCAGCACCATTCGATCGGCGATGCGTTTGGCAGAGTCCATCTCGTGGGTGACGACGACGGTGGTCACGCCGACCTTCTTGTTCAGATCGCGGATCAACTCATCGATCTCGGCACTGGTCACCGGATCGAGGCCGGCGCTGGGCTCGTCGTAGAAGAGGATTTTCGGGTCCATCGCCATCGCGCGGGCGAGGCCGGCGCGCTTTTTCATTCCGCCGGAAAGCTCGGCCGGCATCTTGTCGGCGTGGACGCGCAGGCCGACCTGTTCGAGCTTGATCTTCACGATCACGTCGATCGTCGACTCTTCCAGGTCGGTGTGCTCGCGCAGCGGCAGCGCGACGTTGTCGAAGACGTTCATCGAGTTGAAGAGCGCGCCGGATTGAAACAGCACGCCGATGCCGCGCTTGCGATACTCGGTCAGCTCGGCGCCGGACATCTTGTAGAGCGATTTACCGTCGATGACGACGTCGCCGGAGTCGGGCGCGATCGAGCCGGCCATGACGCGCAGCAGCGTGGATTTTCCCGACCCCGATCCGCCGAGGATGACCAGCGTCTCGCCTTTGTAGACGTCGAGATTGATATCCTCCAGCACGGTCTTGTTGCCGAAGGACTTGATGATGTGGGAGACTCGAATGGCGGTGTCTGGCATATGTATTGGCCGCGGATGAACGCAGATAGACGCCGATGAATCTAATGTTCAAAGACCTCTCGCGACTCGTTTCCATTCAGCTTTAGGCGTTCCGAAATTCACGATCAACGCCAGATGGAGACCAGTGCATTTGAGGTAATTCAAAACCTGTGCGAGGTGCCCGTCTGCGATTCCCGATGCATGTTTGACCTCGATGATCATGGAGTCTTCGATGATAAGGTCTGCATAGTATTCTCCAACGACGACGTCTTGGTATCGAACAAGAAGGCGTTTCTCCTTCTCGACCTTCAAACCCATCCGCGTAAGTTCAACGAATAGCGCGTTGCGATATACCATTTCCAGGAATCCAACTCCCAATTCATTACTCACCGCGATCACTGCCGCGATGATTTTGGCGGTAATCGCATCATATCGGCGTTCATCCGCGTTCATCGGCGGCCCTTCTTACCAATGCAGCTGGTAAAAAATCGCGGTAAAGAGCAGATCGACGAATGTCAGCGCCACGACGGTGAGCACGACCGTTCGCGTCGTCGCATTGCCGACGCCCTCGGCGCCGTTCTTGACGTTCAGCCCAAGGAAACACGCCAGGAGCGCGATGATCGTGCCGAAGACGCCGGCCTTGATCAGGCCGGTGACGAAATCGCGGCGGGTGACCGCATCGAGCGTCGCCCAGAGGTACGCCTCCGGGTCGTAGCCGATCGCCAGGTAGCTCGCCACCATTCCGCCCACCACGCCCATCACGTCCGCCACCACCGCCAGGCAGACCGTCATCACGCAGCTCGCCACCACCCTCGGCATCACGAGGAACCGCACCGGATCGATCGCGTGCGTCTCCAGCGCCTCGATCTCTTCGCTCACCACCATCGTGCCGATCTCCGCGGCGATGCTCGCGCCGGCGAAACCGGTCAGCACGATCGCACCGACCAGCGGGCCGAGTTCGCGGAACATCGCAACGCCGATCATGTCGGCGATTTTGAGCTGCGCGCCGTAGTCGCGAAGGATGGGGACGATCTGGAGCGAGAGAATCACGCCGATGCACGCGACGACGAGCGAGACGATCGGGATCGAGCGAACGCCGACGCGGACCATCTGCGCCCAGACATGGCCCCATGCCATCCGCCGCGCCCGGCCCCGGCCGAAGAGGCGGAGCATCGCCGCACACGCCCGCGCGAAAAGCGTCCCGATGCCGCCGACGAAGTCGACGAACTCGAACCCGTTTTTCCCGACGGTATCGATTCCGCGTGCGATCAGCCTCATCATGGCTCCGACATTACCGGACGCCGCACGCCAGAGCACGGCCAATCTCTGCGCAGACCCGCTGCGTAGAGGAGGTTCGTCGACAGAACCGAAAAGGAAACTTGCACCGAATGGGAGCGATTGGGTTAGCAGACGTTGCGACTGCGGAATGCCGCGAGCCCGAATCCGCTATTTCCCGCATCCGCCATTCCGGAGCCCGCTATTTCCCGAATCTGTTACTTCTTTGCCAGCGCATCGACTTCCGTCGCGGCGACGATGAAAATCGTTTCCAGCCGCGCGATTTCCAGCAGGCCCTTCACGCGCGGCTGCAGGTTGGTGAGGCAGACGACGCCGCCGGTCTTGCGGATCTTCTGAAGCGTCTCGACCAGCACCGCGATCGCGCTCGAATCCATGTACGGCACGCCCTCGAGATTCAGGATGAGCTTCTTCGGCTTCGTCTGATCGAGCAGGCGCAGCAGTTGGCCGCGGAGGTCCGGCGAGTTGTGCAGGTCGATCTCGCCGTGCACGGTCGCCAGCAGGTTCGTCTCCTGCACGCGGACGTTTTTGATCAGTTCACTGCCTGTGTCCAGTTCGCTCATTAAAGTCCCTCATCTTCACAACAACAAAAATCGTACAGCCCCTTGGCGTCCACTTCGTCTCAGGATTACCCCGGTCTGAACCGTTTTTTCGACATTTCCAGCAGCATTCCCGGATTCTGCGGCGTAAACGCCACGCGATCCATCATTCGCCCGAGACAGATCAGTCCCAAGCCTCCCGGATTCATCGGGTCATTCTTGTGCTCCGGCAGCGGCCCGGGCTGGATCCCCTCGCCCCAATCACGCAGCGAAACCTCGAACTCGTCATCGACCACGCTGGCGGTCACTTCGATCGGCTGATCGGCTTTCCCGCGGTATGCGTGCCGGATGATGTTGGCAATCGCCTCGTTCACACAGAGGCCGATCTCGCCGGTGGCGCGATCGTCAAAACCGTGGCCCTGGACGAACGCTTCGATCTGCCGGCGGATCGGCGCGATCTCGGCGGTGTTCGATTTCGCGCGAAGGTTGAGCGCGCCGGGAGAATCGTTTGATGTCTGGCGTCCCATGAGCCTCACTTCGGGAGCGTCGTCGAGCCGGTTTCGAGGTACGCGTCCCACTGCCGGATCGCCGGCCGACGCGCCGCGCGGTCGGCCTGCGTCCAATCATAACCGAACGTCTGCCCGGTGAGTCGCTGCAGCGCGCCGATGGCGTACAGCCGCACGGCCGCGTCGTCGTTGTCCAGATCCTTCACCAGTTGCGGCACCACGGACTTGTCGCGGCGCTCGACGGCCTTGCGGATCTCCGGAATTTTCACGGCCGGGTCTTCGTTGACGACGGACCGCGGCCCGGTGTAGCCGGAACAGCCGACCACGAAGAAAAGGATGAGGGCGGAGGGATGAGGGATGAAGGCTCGCAACCGATTCAGGTATCGCCTTCGAAGCGCGAACCTCGATGGGCTCATCGCTCTCAGAAAAGATGGGCGTTCATCGGCGTTCATCGGCGGCCATGTTAACGCTTATCGATTCCCGACCAAACCGCGTCGACGCGCGGATTCCACGCCGGGTTGGGCGCGCCCGCCGCCTCCGGCAGCGCGCTGATGTCCGGCTCGAGTTGCCTGCGGTCGATCCACAGCGCCGACCCGTCACCATAAAGCGCGTTCAGACCGGTGCGGTGCCGCGTCTCCAGCCGCACCCGCGCGCTCGTCAAGTCCGCCGCGATCGCCTTATTCTTGAAACTCGACAGCTTGGGCAGCGCCGCGACGAGCACATCGGGAATCTCCACCTCCGGCCTCACACTATAGCCGAGTTGTACGTTGACGGTCGGGTTGGTCCCATCCGCGCGTGGCCACGGATTCTGCGGCGTGTCGAACATGAAGCCCGGGTTGTCCTCGCTCGGACAATAGAACGCCCTGCCGTCGGCCAGCAGGCGCGCTTGAAAGAGGTGACCGAAGATCACGAACTTTGACGCCGTCGCGCTGTAGAGCATCGAGTTGAACTGCTTCGCCTTTCGATAACCCAGCGGCACCTGGTCGCGGTGCTGCAGCGCGTAGAGCATCATTGCCTGGTGCACTTGGCGAAGATTGGAGAGACACGCGGTCCGCTGCGCCTGCGCCCGCGCCTTGTTGAGCGATGGAAGCAGCAGGCTGATCAGCACCGCGATGATGCCGATGACGACGAGCAGCTCGACCAGTGTGAATCCGCGGCGACGTTGCACGCCGCGACTGTAGGCGACGTCAGCGGCGGCGTCGAACCATCGCCATCGGCAGCATGGTGGCCAATACCGACGGTTCCGGCACGTAGTTGAGGTTGAGCGTGACCGTCCCGCTTCCCGTCGTGCCTGCCATGTACGTAACCCTCGTATCCCACGTCAGTCCATAATTCCCACTGGGGGCGGGTAAGACCAGATCTCCGCTCGTAATGGGAGTGAACGGGCCGAACCTGATGCTCCAAATCTGGTCGAGGTCCAGGTTCTTCAGCGTGATGGTTCCGCCAAAGTAGACGCCTTGGCCCAATGTCGAGAGCGTCGGAGAAACGGTTCCATCGACGACAGACAGATTCATCCACCCACGCGTGTATTCCCAGTTGTAGCCGGGAGAGTCAGGCGTCGTGAGATTCAGGACTCCATACCCGTCCAGCCTGAGCGTTCCGGGTCCGGAAAAGTCCGCAGTCACTCCGGCATGGCCGTTAAACGTGCTGAAGATCGAACCCGGCGACGAGGAATTGAGCACGATCGACTCGGCAGGCGGGCCAACTAAAGGCACATCAATCGTGTGATAGACCTGCGCTGCGGTGGCGACAATTCCCCCGTGTGCCGCGCCTGCTGCCCCAAGGAGCATCAATGCCGCCGAAGTCATCGCTGATCGCATCGTCTCAACCTGTCTACAAAAGCGTGCTCGAAGAATCGGCCAAACCCCTCGGCCGGAAAACGGCATCGAGTTTATCTACAGCCCCATCGATGACCATGCGCATTTCTGTCAGGTCCATCGATCAAATTGACGCGGCAACACAAGAACGCGGGCGACGCCGGACGAGTGAGCCCGCGAGCACCATTCCGATCGCGGTCGCCGGCTCCGGAACGCTCGCATCGGTCAGGACGAGGCGCGTGAGCGCGAAGTCGACGTACAGCGACATCTGGTATGTGTCGAAGCCATGCAGTGTCGGCGTCGTGAAGTTGAACGTCTGGCCGCCGTAGCCAGAGACGTCCAGCGCCAGCGGATCGGCGAAGCCGTCAATGCCGTTCAGCAGCGGCATGATCTCGATCGCGCCACCCGCGCCGCCGGTGTTGGCGAGGAGCTTCACGCTCATCGAGTTCAGATCGAAGACGTTTCCATCGACGCGCTTGAGGGTAATCGCGGCCGGTCCAGGCTGCGGACCGGCCGTTACCGCCTGCGCCTGTACACCGTCCGGCCAGGAGACGCTGAAAAATCGACCGGTCGGGTCGCCGCCCGGCGACGCCGACCAGTACTTGTCGGCCGAGTAAGTGAACTGATAGCCGAGACTGTTGATCGTCTCGGATGTCGCGCCCGAGCCGGCGGGCACCGCGACTTGGCTGGGATTGAAAAACGTCGTCACCGTCGCGGACGCAGTCGTTGCCATCAAAACGCCCGTGAAGAACATCCGTGGAATGATTCGCATCGCCTCGCTCCGTGTCGGGATGAAGACAGCCCGCGCCGACTTTCGCGGCGATCGAGCAGCACACCATTTATCTCGTGTCGTGAGAGAGCGGCTTCACAGGGATGCTCTCAACACCGAGGCGCAGCTCGTCGTCCCCGATCCTCGCTCGGCAGGATGTATTTGCGCAGTGACGCATCGCCGCTGCGACGATTTCGCGCGGCGATTGAGAATCGGTCACAATCCAAAGGCGTTCTAGAACGCGGATCTCAATCCGGCTTCACCAGCGGGATGTTGATGATCAGGTATTGCCCGCCGGTGTCGCGGACGATCGGCTTGAACTGATCGGCATGCCACTTCGCCTGCCAGCCGTAGATCGCGGCGCGTGCGGCCGGCGCGGTGGGAAGTTCGAAGACGACCACCAGCGACATCGGTTTTTGCGAGACGAACACCTCGGTCACGCCGAGCTGCTTCTGCCACCGCTGGCGATACATGAACTCGGCCTGCTTCTTCGAGTAGCCGCCAAGCATTTTCCCGTCCAGGCCGGTCGTAAGCCATTGCGACATCGGCACCATCATGTCCTTGGCCATCAAGGCGGATGCGATGTCATCATCCGCGTTCGATGTGGGCGCGGCGCTCGATGTCGCGCTCGGGCTTCGGTTGGCGTGCAGCACGATGCGCAGCACCTTGAAGCCGATGCCGAGGATCACGAGAACGGTCACGATCCCCGCGCCGATCTTCCCGAGCATGCTTTTCTCATCGCTGTCACTGCCGCGTGTCGATGAACGCGTGCCGGCGACGACATTGCGACGAGGCGGCACGGCGCCGCGCGCCGAGGTACTTCCCGGCGCAGGACCGAATGCGGCGGGCGCTGCCCGCGCCGGCGCCTTTGCGCCCGCGGTTGCGGCTTGCGCCTTGGCGGGCGAACTCACGGCCTTCGCCGGCGCACTCGCCGGCTCCGAGTCCGCGAAGTCATACGTCTCTTCTTCCTCGGCGGGCACGGCGATCGTCGCGCCGCACTTGCACTTGAGCTTCTTGCCCGCGTATTCGGGTTTGAGCGTGTAGGTTTTTCCGCACGATGAACAGGAGATCGAACTCGCCATGAATGCCTTCCCAAGGATAGATTTGCGTCAGCGAGCATACCGAGATCGGCCGCGGATAAACGCCGACAGACGCTGGTGCGTCAGGATGGGAGCAACGAGGGTGGCACGGGCCTTCGGCAGTTGATCTTGATGGGTCTTGGCGGGAGTCGATGCGTATCGAGTTTGAACAGCGCCTGCGAATCGGCTTGCGGGAACCGCCCGCCGGCGTAAGCGCGCCGCACAAAAACGCGTTTTCGCGCAGCGCGGGCTGTAACGGTAGATGAGCGCGCTTTTCAGCAAAACTTCGCGACGCGCGTGCGACCCTAGGATGCGCGACCACGGCAGAAACGCGTCCGGTGTTGCATTGGCTCTCGGATCGATCGATCTGTGTTCGATTTCCCGTAAGATTCGAACTTTCAATCGTTTATCGCCGCCGAAAGCCGTCAACAGGCGGACGTCGGATGCAACGAAATGCCAGAGAATGCAAGACTTCGCGAAACTGCAGAAGTCACGCATCTTCAGCCGGCTCACTCTCGGTCAGGGTCGCCCGATAGCGACTGACGTATGGCGCTTCTCGCCAAAACGGTCGACGACCGCTCACAAAACCGGCTCCCGAAGATCCCGGGCGACTACCCATCGGGACCGGGGTTTGTTACAATTTCTCTTCTACCTCGTGTCAGCCGAGACTGACGGTGGCCCCGGATGGGTCGCCGCACGTTCCCGGCGTTTGGAGCCCGTTCATGAAGTCTGGCATTCACCCCGCGTATCGTCCTGTTGTCTTCTACGACGCGGGCGCTCACTTTTATCTGCTCACCCGCTCGAGCATCAAAACTACCGAAACCATCGAGTACGAAGGAAAGACCTATCCCGTCGTGAAGGTCGACATCTCGTCCGAAACGCATCCGTTCTTCACCGGCAAGCAGACCTTCATGGACACCGCCGGCCGGATGGACCGCTTCGCCAAGAAGTTCGGCGGCACCTACAGCTTCCAGAAGACCTCGGGCGCCAAGAAGGACGAGCCGAAGAAGGAAGAAGCTGCCAAGTAATCGGCGCGGATCGACGGCCTATCATTGGCCTCTTGAGAAACCAACACCCATCGCCGACCTTTGCCCGATCTCGATCGATCGCTCAAGGGTCGGCGGTTGTGTTTGTAAGCCTGCTGGCGGTTGCCGGCGGCTGCGCGAAGAAATACAAACGTCCGCCCAGGCCGATGGCTGTCGCCGGCGCCGACGAAGTGGTGCCGACGACCCAGCCAATTCGTGAGTTCGGCAAGTTCTTCGCCGAGATCGATCCGCCTGCCGACTGGCGCTACGAACTGACCAGCACCAGCGACCGGCACGAGCACGTGACCTGGATCAGCCCAGGCAACAACACCGCTTGCGGAATCGTGTATTTTCGGATGCCGTTCCCGGTTGGACACGAACTGGCGTTCAAATACGGCTTCCTCGCCGAGATGCGGCGAAAAGAAGGGAAGGCTGATGTGCTCGAAAAGCACTGGGACCCCCAGATCCAGGGCTTGCGGTTCATCGTCGAGAGCAGGTTTTTCCACGTGGAGGCGAAGTTCTTCGTCCGCGGCAGCGAAGGCTGGGCGATTTACGCCGGCCAGCGTCTCAACAACCCGGTGAATGAAGACGAGTTCGAAACCGCCAAGCGCGTGCGCGAGAACGCGGACTTCGTGGAATCGAAAGAGTGATGGAGATTTTCGATGTCATCGTCGTAGGCGGAGGTCACGCGGGCGCGGAGGCCGCGTGGGCCTGCGCGCGCCTCGGCTGTTCGACGGCCCTCATCTCGCTCGACGTCTCGCGCATCGGCCAGATGAGCTGCAACCCCGCGATCGGCGGGCTCGCCAAAGGGCAGATGGTCCGCGAAGTCGATGCGCTCGGCGGACTGATGGGACTCGCCATCGACGCGACCGGCATCCAGTTCCGCATGCTCAACCGCAGCAAAGGCCCCGCCGTGTGGGGCCCGCGGGCACAGGCGGACAAGTACAAGTACGCCCTCGAAGTCCAACGCCTTCTCAAAACCTGCCCGAAGCTGACGATCATTCAGGGGGAAGTGGCGAGCATTCAATCTTCGGGTGGCACGAGCGCCCCGCTCGTGGCGAATTCTTCAAATCATGCGCGAGGCGCTCATGCCACGATCCAAGGCGTCACCCTCTCCACCGGCCAACAGCTTTCCTGCCGCGCGTTGATCATCACCACCGGCACCTTCATGAAGGGCCTGATGCACACCGGCGAAGCCAGGAGCGAAGGCGGCCGGGTGGGCGAAGCCTCCGCCCGTACGATCTCCGACTCGCTCCGCGACCTCGGCCTCGACCTCGGCCGGCTGAAAACCGGAACGCCGCCTAGGCTGCACAAGGACTCGATCGACTACTCGAAGTTCGAACTCCAGCCCGGCGACGAGGAGCCGATGCCGTTCAGCTATTTGAACGACTACGATGACGCTTCGACCTGGCGGCCGCCTCTCCGGCAGATCGACTGCTACCTCGGCAAGACGAACACGAACATCCACAACCTGATCCGCGCCAATCTCCACCGCGCCCCGATGTTCTCCGGCCAGATCTCTTCCACCGGCCCGCGCTATTGCCCGAGCATCGAAGACAAGGTCCACCGCTTTGCCGACAAAGACTCCCACCAGATCTTCCTCGAACCCGAAGGGCTCGACACCGACGAGATCTACTGCAACGGCATCAGCACCTCGCTTCCTGCGGACGTGCAGGAATCGTTCATCCGCATGATCCCCGGGCTCGAGAACGCGAAGATCCTCCGCTTCGGCTACGCGGTGGAGTACGACATGGTCTGGCCGAGCCAGATCCGCTCGACGCTGGAAGTGAAAACGGTTCCGGGTCTGTTCCTCGCAGGGCAGATCAACGGAACGTCTGGCTATGAAGAGGCGGCGGCACAGGGACAGATCGCCGGCATCAACGCCGCGCGGCTCATGAAGGCCGGCGTCGCGGATTTTGTCCTGCGTCGCGATCAGGCGTACACCGGCGTGCTGATCGACGACCTCGTCACAAAGCCGCCGATCGAGCCGTACCGGATGTTCACGAGCCGCGCCGAGTATCGCCTGCTGCTGCGCGCCGACAACGCCGACGAGCGGCTGACACCCATCGGGCGCGAGGTTGGGCTCGTCGATGATGATCGATGGGCGAAGTTCACCGCGCGGCGCGACGCCGTGAACGACTTGCTCGCGAGGGCGAAGACGACGCGGATCGACGGCATGACGCTGGAAGAGAAGCTGCGTCGGCCGGAGGTGACGTGGGAAGCTATTTCCGAATTACAGTTGCCGATTGCCGAGTCCGCTGAAGAGGCCTCCTCCAATCGGAAATCGGAACTTGGAAATTGGAAATCGTTCGGCCGCCTTGTCGAAATCCGGATCAAGTATGCCGGGTACATCGAGCGCGAGAGCCGTGCGGCCGATCAACTCGCGAAGATGGAAGAGAAGCTGATCCCGATTGACGTCGACTACAAGCAGGTGGTCGGGCTGCGGAACGAAGCGCGGGCCAAGCTCCTGCAGTTCACGCCCCGGTCGCTCGGGCAGGCCCTGCGCATCAGTGGCATCACGCCGGCGGACGTGACGCTGGTGGCCGTCCACATGGCGCGGCGTGGTGAACGCCAAAACGAAGCGTGAAATTGCCCCGGATAAAACGGAGTGTCGCATATTCGGCAAGCGAAATTGTCGAAATCATTCGTTTTCAGACCTAACTTTCGCTTGGAAATTTCGTGATGCAGCATATTCTTGGCAATATATTCACTATTGCCGGGAGCCTCTCATGCGCCAAACGTGTCTGGTGTTCGCCGTCGTGACCCTCGGTAGCGTCGCGCTCGCCGGCGTTGGCAGGGCGAACACCAACCCCTTCTTTAAGACCAATACCGTCGCCGGCGAGCTCCCCGCGCGCGACCGCTTCACTGTCGCTGGCGCCTCCCCTGCCGATGTGAGCGTCGCCTTCGAGATGCTTCAACCTGATGGATCGGCCAACCTGTTCGTGAAAACCGGTTCCGGTCCGATCACACCAGTCGGCGGTCCCGACTTTCATACCCTCTCATCCGGCGCCATTGCCGGGATCACCGGCGGTGCCGTTGCGGGACGATTCGTCGATCCCGGTGGCCCCAACACCGGCGTCTTCCTCTTCCCGCCCAACGGCGGGGCGCGGCAAGTCCTGAGTGATACCCGCGTCGATAACCCCTCCTTCGCGCCAGCAACCAGCCCCGGCGGCGACATCGTCTTTCAGGACCTGCACCCGGGAACCAACAGTTCAGACCTCATCGTCCGCACGAGCGGCGGTGTCCGGCTTACCATCAACGGCTCGGGATTCGCACGCATGGGGCGGCCGGCCATCACCACCGCGCACGATGTCGCATTCGTCGGCTCACCGGCGGCAACCTCCGCCTCGGAAGGTTCGAGTCCACCCAACATCTACGTCGGCTCTGCACACGGCGGCCCGCTGACACCGATCCTCAACGATCCCAATCTCGTCCTGGCCAGCGACAACCTGACGCTCGAACAGACCAACAATCAAACCAGGGTCTCATTCGTCGCGGTCGACATTTCGCGTAGCCAGGTCGGCATTTATCACAGCGACCAATTCACGCCACAGGGCCTGTTCAGTGCGCCACAACTGGTAATCGCCAGCAGCGCCACCGCTTCGATCAGCGAGGTATTCTCCACCAACTCGCAAGGCCAGTTCCTCTCGCGCAAGGGCTACCAATACTACATGGCCAGGAGCCAGATGAACGCCGCAGGTTCCGCGCCAGAGGCCGCCGACCCGGTACTGCTGATCGGCATCGGCGACTCCGTCGGTGGTAGCACCGTCACCGATATCTTCATGTCCGAAAGCTCCCTCCTCGACTCCGGCGAAGCGCTGCTCTATCTCACCCTCGCCAATGGCGACCGCGGCTTTTATTTTGTCACCGTGCCTGAGCCGACAATGCTCGGCGTGCTTTTCGCCGTCCCGGCAATCGCCACGCGTCGACGAAGCTGACGGCTCCACGCCCATCTGCGGGTGCACGAGGCGACGAAATCACGCCGTCCGACGCTGCGGATGCCCGAGCCCCGGGCGGACTTTCATCCTTGCTAACCCGGTTTCCACGGCTAGACTGTGTGGTTCACCGGATTCTACTCGCATGCCGCAGGTTCCCGGTGATTTTGGATTCACACAAGGAGCGTGCTGTCCGTGGCAAAGACCGAAGCAATCGAGATGGAAGCGACCGTTACCCAGGCGTTGCCTAACGCCATGTTCAAAATCCGCCTCGATGGCACGGACAAGGAGATCCTCGGCTTCGTTTCGGGGAAGATGCGCAAGCACTTCATCCGCATCCTTCCCGGCGACCGGGTGAAGATCGAGCTTTCACCCTACGACCTCTCCCGCGCCCGTATCGTCTTCCGCCAGAAATGATCCTGCCGAGGAATCGAGGCTGGACCCGGTCCATGGGCGCATCTCGCCTCTGACCGCGAGCAACCAACCTCCAGCCGCGTGCCTCAGGTCATCGACGACAGATAGTTCTTCACCGACTTCAAACTCATCACGATCAGCACCGCAATCGGATAGAGAATCCCGATCCCGAACGTCATTAAGCCCATCATGGCCGCGACGCCGGCCGGTGCGGCCGAGTTCGGCACGCCGGGTGTCGCGGCGACGGACGTCATGATGTCATAGTAGAAATAGAAGACCGCCGCGCCCCCGAGGATCGCGCCAAGCATCTTCAGCCAGGCCCACCAGAGGTGCAGCCGGCGCCCGGCCGGCTTTGAGCGCAGCAGGAAGATCGCCGCGATCAACAGCAGCAGCGACAGGATCGACGAGACGATCCCGTTCGCCATCGACAGCCCGATCGATGCGGCGCCGAACTTCGGCAACGGCGCCGGCGTTCCCACCGTATAAGGCCGGCCGATCGAAGAAACGCCATCGAGCGAAAACCCCGGCGCGCCCGGCCGCGGGTTCATCGTACTCAAGTCCAACTGGATCAGGTCCGTTGTCCCCGTCGGTTCGAACACTGCGTGATCCTCCGCCACGGTCAGCCGCCCGCTGTTGAAGTCGATGATCGTCTCGCCTGCGTCGTTCGCGCCGGCGGCGGTGATCATCCGCGTGGCCGCCTCGGCGCCGGCGAGCCGCGACAGTCGCGGATCGATGTCGGTCCCCTTTTCAGAGAGGAACGCTTCGAGCACATCCTTGCGCGCCGGCGAAAGCGTCGTCAGCTCGCGGACACGATCGAGAACGAAGCCGCGCTGCGCAGCGCCGACGCCGTCCGGCGAAGGAAGCGCGGTCGACCTTGGCGTGACCGTCGTGCTCGAGGAGGTGATGACCACCGGCCCCGCGCGAGTGCTGGATGCCGACAGCCCGACCGCCATCAGCAGCGAAAACGCGGCCATCACACCGGAGATGACGGCGAACACGATCGAGAGTACGCCCATGGCGATGATCGCGCCCGGACGACGCGTGTCCACGTATTCCGTCGCGTACGAGAGGACGGGATCGACAGGGATCTCGGGCGGAGTCGACATGCGGCGGATGATAAACAAAGCATTGCGAGAGTTGCACACGCATTTGCCCAGGATGCCGGCGTGGCCTGGACGCGAAACGCGCAAATGTCGCATGCGCGCCTGTGCCACCCCGATTCATGAGATCTCCTGTGCGTTTTTCCGCCGCACGGCCATCGGCCGCGTCGGCTTTGTGTCGATTGACTCTGTAGAGCCCAGGCCGACCATGTCATCGCAAGGATGACCTCGTCATCTCAAGGACTAAATGTGAATCACGCGTCGTGGATCGCCCGGCATACGCCCAAGCTCGTCATCTGTCTGCGCGAAGGGTACGGCCTCAAGCCGTTCCTGTCGGACCTGGGCGCGGGACTGACCGTCGCCATCATCGCCCTGCCGCTGGCGATGGCGCTGGGCATCGCCAGCATCCCGCAGAACGTCGCGGAGCAACTCGCCGCGCTTCACCCGTGGCTCACGCCGCCGGCGATGGGACTTTTTACCGCAGTCATCGCGGGGTTCATCATCAGCGCGTTCGGCGGATCGCGGGTGCAGATCGGCGGGCCGACCGCGGCGTTCATGCCGCTGGTCTTCGGCATCTGCGCCGCCCACGGCTACGAAGGACTCGTCCTTGCGACCTGCATGGCGGGCGTGATCCTGATCCTGCTGGGCGCCTTTCGATTTGGCGGCGTGATCAAGTTCGTTCCGTATCCGGTGACGGCCGGCTTCACGGCGGGCATCGGCGTCGTCATCCTCGCCTCGCAGATCAAGGACTGTCTTGGCCTCTCGCTCATCGCGCCCGATGGCAAGGGCGTCCCCGTGCCCGCCGATTTCGTCGGCAAGATCGCCCTCTTCGCGCGGTTCTGGCAAACCTTCAGCGTCCACTCGATCGGCCTCACCCTCGGCTGCCTGCTGATCCTCTCCCTCATGCGCCGATTCGCGCCGCGCATTCCCGCGGCCGTCGTCGCGGTGGGCGCGAGCGCGATCCTCGTGAAATTGATGGGCTGGTCAGGCACGCTCGTGAACTACGACGGCGTCCACACCCGCGTCCTGGTCGAAACGATCGGCACCCGCTTCGGCGGCATCCCCTCGAATCTGCCCGCGCCGCACTTTCCGCCCATCTCGCTCGCGATGATCCGCGAGTTGATCCCCTCCGCCACCGCGATCGCGTTCCTCGGCGCGATCGAAAGTCTGCTCTCGGCCGTCGTTTCTGACGGGATGACCGGTTTCCGCCACAAGTCGGACCAGGAACTCGTCGCGCAAGGCGGCGCGAACATTGCCAGCGCACTCTTCTTCGGATTGCCCGCGACCGGCGCAATCGCGCGTACCGCCGCCAATGTCCGCAGCGGCGGCAAGACGCCGGTCGCCGGCATTCTCCACGCCGTCTTCATCCTGCTGTTCATGCTGGCGCTGGCGCCGATCGCGAAAGAAATCCCCCTCGCCTCGCTGGCGGCCATCCTGGTCATGATCGCGTGGAAGGTGAGCGAACTGCAGCATTTTCGTGCGCTGCTGCGCGGCCCGCGGCCGGACGTGCTCGTGCTGCTCACCACCTTCGGGCTGACGGTGATGTTCGACCTGACGATCGCCGTCGGCACCGGCATCCTGCTCTCCTCTCTGCTGTTCATGCGGCGGATGTCGCAGATCTCCACCGTCGTCGGCGGCATCCGCGAATCGGTCGAAGAAGGCGAAGAAACCGAAAAACCCGACCCGAAAGACCCGGGCGCCGTCTCCGAACGCAAACTCCCGGCCGGCGTCGAGGTGTACGAGATCAACGGCCCGTTCTTCTTCGGCGTCGCCAACAACCTGCGCGATGCGCTGGACCAGTTCGAGAAGCCGCCGAAGGTCATCATCCTCCGCATGCGATACGTGCCGCACATCGACGCGACCGGCCTGAACGCCTTGCGCGAGTTCCACCGCCGCTGTGTGAAGCACGGCACGACACTGCTGCTGGGCGGCGTGCACGCGCACCCGCTGTTCGAAATGGTCAAGGCCGGAATGGACCACGAGATCGGCCTGGAGAACCTCTTCGACAACCTCGACGACGCGCTGGATCAGGCGCGGATCATCGTCGGCATCGACGTGCCGGCAACGCCGCCCCAATCGGCGGCATAGAGAGCGATAACGGATCGCATCGCGCGCATCGGACTTCGTTTTCGTCGAATGGATGGACCCGGATCATTCAAACTGCACGCGTCATGAACCGGCTGAAAGACCCGGCGGTGTAGTCGCCGAACGGGCCGCAGTAGGTGAAGCCGGCACGTTCGTAGAGGCGGTGCGCGGGCGCGAACGCCTCGCCGCTGCCGGTTTCGAGCCAGAGCGTTTTGAGTCCGCGCGCCCGCGCGGCGGCGAGGATATGATCGAGCATCGCCGTGCCGATCCCTTTGCCGAGCCACGCGTCCACGACTCGCATCGACTTGATCTCGCCGTTCTCCGCGTCGAGCACGCGCAGCGCGCCGCAGGCGATCACCTCGTCGCCGATGCGCGCCGTCCAGAACGTGATGCCGGGCGCGCGCAGCGCGTCGATGCCCAGCGCATGAACGCCTTCGGCCGGGCTGTGGGCGTGCATGCCCGAGAGGTGTCTTGCGACCAGCGCGCGCGACGACGCGCCGGAGAGGTCATCTTCACGAATCTCAACGGACATGATGTGGGCGTTGTACCAGATCGATCCGAAGGTTCATCTCGCCAGATCTGCCCCGCCGCGCTCACGGCGCGACGTCGGGGACGACCAGGTACGGCGATTGACGTTCCACTTCGTAAACGACGCGCCACGGCGTACGGCTGCGCCAGCCGGCGCGGTACGCGGGGCCGACGCTCTTCCACGTTTCGCTCCATTCGAGCGATTCGACGTGTCCATCGACGAAGCCGTAGTTGGCGCGACCCTTGCCGGCCTTATCGAGCCCGTGGGCCGACCACCGGACGTTCTTTTTCGTCTGAGGGCCGACCTGCCCCTGGGGAACGGCACCGCCTTCCCAGGTCGCGACGTGTCCCCACGGTTCGCCTTCCGTGCCGAGCCGACCCGCGCCCTCAACAAACAGAATCGCCTGGGCCGCCGGGCGGACCTTCGTGATCTTGATCGTCTCGCGCCAATCGGGGTACTGGCTCCAGTTGATGCGGTAGCTGCTGGGAAGGTCGTCGGCATCGGCGGGTTGGTTGCCGACGCCGGCATACCCGGGAACGGTCCAGAGCCCGCGCAGTTCGGTCTCGCCGTTGCCCGGACACTCCCACACGTTCTTCGATTTGATCTTCTGATTAAGGATGTACGTCCAGCCGTTGAACGGTTCGCGGAAGCCCCAGTCGCTGGCGCCGTCGTCGCCTTCGCGGCCATCCCAGATCGGCTCCTGGTTGAACCACGGCTTAACCAGCCAGCCGTTGTGTTCACCCGAGAACGTCAACGCCGCCATGCTGATCTGTTTCAGGTTCGACATGCACGCGACGGACTGTGCCTGTCGGCGCGCCTTGTTGAGCGCGGGAAGCAGCAGGGAAATCAGCACCGCGATGATGCCAATGACGACGAGCAACTCGACCAGTGTAAATCCCGTTCGCTTCATGGAAACCGCTCCGCAAGGTGATGCGGAGTCATTTTCATTCATATTGAATGAAAAGACAATGCGATTTCTTCATGCCTTTGCGGTGACGATTTTTCGGTCAGACGCCGGTCGGCGCATACCGACTGTTCGGCACCGCGATGCGATGATTCGGCTTGCCCTGCCCGATCTTCAGCGCGCCGCCGATGAGCAGCGTGATCACGACCACCGCGAGATTGAGCACGAAGAACAGCCCCGCCTCGCGGACGCTCAGGCCGTTGGTCGGGTTTCCGCCCGATTTGACGATGATCACCACGCCCAGCGTCGTCGCGACGAGCAGCCCCAGGCTTACCGGAATCAGAATCTTCCACGCGAGCCCGAGAATCTGGTCGAAGCGGAAGCGCGGCAGGCTCCAGCGAGTCCACATGAAGACGGCCACGATGCAGAGCGTCTTGAAGAAGAAACAGCCGACGCGAACGATGCCGGCGAGGAAACTGTCCGTCGCGTGAACGTCGGCCGACCCGCTCAGCGCGGGCCAGAGGCGATCGAGATACGGCACGTGCCAGCCGCCGAAGAAGAGCGCCACCGCGATCGCGCTCGTCGTGATAATCCCCGCGTATTCCGCGAGGAAGAACAGGCCCATGCGCATCGAGCCGTACTCGGTGTGATACCCGCCGACGAGTTCCTGCTCGCACTCGGCCGTATCGAAGGGCGCGCGATTGGCCTCGGCATGGATGCAGATCAGGAAGAGGATGAACGTGAGCGGGTGGGCGAAGACGTTCCACGCGGGGATCACGCCGAGCCAGTACTTGGCCTGGCTGTTGACGATCTCATGAAGATCGAAGCTGCCGTACATCAGGCAGATGACCAGGATGGAGATGCCCAGCGGGATCTCATAGCTGACCATGTTCGCGGTTGCGCGCAGGCCGCCGAGGAAGGAGTACTTGTTGTTCGATGCGTACCCGCCGATGACGACGCCGTACACGGCCAGCCCGAGCACGGCAAGAATGTAGATCACGCCGACGTTGAGGCTGGCGATCTGGAAGCGCCACCCCGCGGTGTAGGTCGCGTCGAGCTTTTCGGCCAGCCCTGCATCGACCGGCTTCTGATCATTGCCGACGATTCGCCCTTCCGGGTCGAGATGGCCGGCGAACGGCTTGCCATCGATCGTGCCGGTGATCTTCACATCGCTCTGAACGCTGTCCTGTGCGCCGAGCGAAGCCTGCACCGCCTCGGTCGGCGTCTGCCCCTGGTTCACTGCGCGGAAGATGTCGACCGTCTTCTCTTTCCCGAACACCCCGCCCCAAGGGATGACCGCGATCGAAATCACCACCACGCTCATCATGATCATCGGCGCGATAGTGAAGAGCACCTTGTCCGCGTGCGGCGATCGATAATCTTCCTTCGTGAACATCTTCAGCCCGTCGGCGAACGACTGGCCTAAGCCCCACGCCCGCCAATCCTTGAGGATCGGGATGATGCCGAAGCCGAACCCGGTCCGGTTCGGGCCGATGCGGTCCTGTGTCCACGAGGCGATTTTTCGCTCCAGCAGGATCAGGTAGGCGACGGTCAGCAGCACCAGCAGGTGCATGACGATGGCCAGCACGATCCAGGGCAGGTTCGCGAAGACCCAGTTGTAGAGCGGTTGAATCAGGTCAGGCATATCAGGGATTCCTACAAGATTTGGAGTTGCGCTGCCAGTTGTCAGAGTTGTTCTTCGAGTCGTTCGTGCGTCAGGTCGCAGTCTCGCAGGATCGCGGAGAGCAAGCCCGGCCCGATCGTTTCGCCGGCGTGAACCGGAACGGTCGTTACGCGCCCATCCGCATGCCGAAGCCGGTGATGACTGCCTTGAACGCGGACCTCGACAAACCCGAGGCAATAAAGCGCCTTGGGGAGCGGTTTCCCGCGAAGTCCCTTTCGCCGAGGCATCAGGGCACCTGCACCTGCTGTATTCCCACGAACTCGCGACGTGGCGTTTTTGGCAAGTCCTTCAGGCAGAGCGAAATCGCTTCGCGGACGCGCTCCATCAGCTTGTCCAGTGACTTGGCCTGGGTATGACAGCCTTCGAGTTCCGGCACCGTGGCGAAGAGATATCCCTCTTGATCACGCTCTACCAGGACGGTGAATGGTGCACGCTTCAATCGCATGACTGGATGGTATCAATTGACGCTTCAATTCGACAGTGGGCCGTGAATCGCCCCATCCGCCAGAAACGCGTGCACGCCGAGCACGCCATTGGCGATCTGGGTGATCCGTAAATCCACCGCCACGCTCGCCAGCGCGTGGGCTTCGGAGCGCGAGATACCGAGCGTTCGCATGAGATGGTCGAGCATGCCGCGCAGCGCGACGATCGTCGCCTGGCGCAGGTCGGCATCGAAGCCGAAGGTCAGATAGCCGCCGGGCACCTTCGCCTGCGGCCACTCGAGCGGCACGCCGTCCACGAGCGAGAGCTTCAGTTCGACGTCCTTCATGCCACACTCGATGGCCGTGCCGCACGACTCGCCGTCGCCCTGCGCCGCGTGGCCGTCGCCAAAGGAGAAGAGCGCGCCCTCGACTTCGACTGGCAGGAACAGGCTCGACCCGGCGACGAGTTCTTTGCAGTCGATATTCCCGCCCACGCGTCGCGGCGGAGTGGTCGAGAGAATGCCCGGCTCGCCGGGGCAGACGCCGATCACGCCGAGGAACGGCGCGATCTTCACGCGAAAGCCAGTGTGACTGAGCGCGATGCCTGCGAGTGAATCGATCCGCCACGCCGTGTGCAGGTCCGTTTCGATGCCGACGTCGCAAGCGAAATCCGCGTTCGCGCCCACCCAGGTCCAAGCGACATCGTCCGGCACCAGTCGAATGACATCCACGCGCAGCGTCTGCCCCGGCCGCGCGCCGCGGATCACGATCGGCCCGATCAGGCAGTGGTGCAGATCGTTGGCCGGATCGATGCGATCTTCGCGTTTGATCGCCCGGTGAAACACCTCGGCCGCGAACGGGTCGATGCCCCAGCCTGCGTCAAGCGTGGCGCAGCGGACGATGTCGCCTGAGTCGATGGCGAGGATCGGCGCGCGATCGCGCGAGAAGCAGCCTTGAAAGTTCCGAGCGACGCATTCGAGGTCGTGGATCATCGCGGCGAATCGTGCCGGAGCAGACGATTGCGGGCAAGGTCGGCGACCGCTGACTCTCGCTTTTCGCGGCGAGCAACACTTCAATGCGCTGGGCTCATCTCGAACGTCACCGCCACGCTGGCCCTGATCGCGATCTGTCCGAGTGGCATCGTCTCATCACCGCTGCCGCTTCCGCCACCGGGCGCCTGTTGCACGGCATTTTGCGATATGTACTGGTTGCCGTATCCGCTCCAGCCCCACCAGTTGCTCGTGTATCCCCAGAACCCGATCGAGCCTTCGCCAATTGTCCGAGGCAACTCGACTTTCATCTCGAGTTCGGTGGCGAGCGCAACGGCCTTCTCCTTCGCGGCATGGATCGCCAACTTGCGCGCCTCGTCACGATGTTTGCGAAGCTCGGTGGTTCGAAACTCCACTCCCATCAGGTAGTTCGCGCCATTGTTGAGCCCCGCGTCGATCAACGACTCGAACTTGCTCGTGTCCTTGAGCGTCACCGTGTACTGCCGACGGCAGACGTATCCGTCGATTCCATTCTTCGCGCCGCCGTTGGGGTAATCGATCTGCACCTGCATTACGTCCGTCTGAATGTATTTGTCTTCGACGCCGAGATCGCGAATGGCTGCGAGCAGCGTCTTCGTTTGCGCGTCGTTCTGCGTTTTCGCGTCGGCCAAGGCGGGCTTAAATGTTTCGACGCCGAAATTGATGATGACCTCATCCGGCGTGACGTATACGGTCGCCTCGCCGGTCGTGGAGATGGATGGCGGCAGTGCCGCGTTCTCCGCGGCACGAAGGTTGGCAGCAGCGACGAGAAGAAGAACTAATCCGACAGATTTCCAGTTTCGCATGTTGTGTTTAGACGCATTGGAGTCGCCGGGGTTCCCTTCATCGTTCTCGACGCGCCATCAATCCTCGATGTCTCTCACGATCACAAAGTCGCTTCAACTGACTTCATCCCAATCGTCTTTGCACCAGAAACTTACGAATCCCGCTTCAATCCCGCGCGCTGCGCAAAAACGCCCATCGGCGCAGCTTTTCAAGGAATGCTGGAGGCTTCCCTTGCGCGCTGAATGCATCCCTGTTTCTCAATCTCCCCTCCGCTCGCCACGCCATCGTCTCGCGCGAAAGCGGGAGAGGCACCCTCTCACCGCGGGAGCCGCCCTCTGCCGCACAAATACTGTTTTCGCTTCAGGAACGCGGGTCTCACCCGCGGCGCGAGAGGAAGTGAGAGGAAGTGAGAGGAAATGAGACGGTTTTCGAACCTCGCCAACACCCTCTCGGCGAACCCGATTTGAGCATCACCCCGGCACGTCTTACCATCCGCCCCGCCACAACGCATCCACTTCAACCCGCGGCCGCGCGATCTACCCCGATCCGCCTCCGCACAACGCGAGGACCCTCCTTGGACCACCCCAACACCCGCCCGGACAACCAGAACATCCAGACCATGGGCAAGCAGTACAAGCGCCGCTCGTGGGCCGAGCCGTACAAGATCAAGATGGTCGAGCCCATCAAGATGACCACCCCCGCGCAGCGCGAAACCGCGCTCAAGGAGGCCGGCTACAACACCTTCCTCCTGAGGAGCGAAGATGTGTACATCGACCTGCTGACCGACTCCGGCACCAGCGCGATGAGCGACTGGCAGTGGGCCGGCATGATGCTCGGCGATGAGGCGTATGCCGGCTCGAAAAACTTCTACCACCTCGAAGCCGCCGTCCGCACGCACTACACGCACAAGCACGTCATCCCCACCCACCAGGGCCGCGGCGCGGAGAACATTCTCAGCCAGATCATGATCAAGCCCGGCGATGTCGTGCCGGGCAACATGTACTTCACCACCACGCGTTACCACCAGGAACACGCGGGCGGAAAGTTCGTCGACGTCATCATCGACGACGCCCACGACCCCGCCACCATCAACCCGTTCAAGGGCAACATCGATCTCGACAAGCTCGGCAAAGTGCTCGCCGAAAATCCCGGAAAGGTGCCCTACGTCTGCCTGCACGCGACCGTGAACATGGCCGGCGGGCAACCGGTGAGCATGGGGAACCTCCGCGAAGTCCGCTCGCTGTGCAACAAGCACGGCGTGCCGATCATGATGGACGCGACGCGGGCCGTGGAGAACGCGTACTTCATCCAGCAGCGCGAAGCCGGCTACGCCGACAAATCCGTGGCGCAGATCCTCGCCGAGTTCTGTTCACATACGGACGGCGCGACGATGAGCGGCAAGAAGGATGCGCTCGTGAACATCGGCGGCTGGCTCGCGGTGAATGACGACAAGCTCGCAGAAGCGGCGCGGAACATGGTCGTGGTGTACGAAGGCCTGCATACCTACGGCGGCATGGCCGGGCGCGACATGGAGGCGATGGCCCGCGGCATCGCGGAATCCGTCCAGGACGACCACATCCGCGCCCGCATCGGACAGGTGGAATATCTTGGCGAACTGCTCAGCGAATGGGGCGTGCCGATCGTCCTGCCGGTTGGCGGACACGCCGTGTATCTCGACGCGCGACGCTTCTATCCCGAGATGAAGCAGGTCGAGTTCCCCGCGCAAACCCTCGCGGCCGAGCTGTACCTCGATAGCGGCGTTCGCGCGATGGAGCGCGGCATCGTCAGCGCCGGCCGGAACATCGAGACCGGCGACCATCACTACCCCAAGCTCGAACTCGTTCGCTTGACCATCCCGCGGCGGGTCTACACGCAGGCGCACATGGACGTCGTCGCGGAAAGTGTGGAAGCCGTGTTCCGAAACGCGAACAAACCGCGCGGACTCAAGATGGTGTACGAGCCGCAGTATCTGCGGTTCTTCCAGGCGAGGTTCGAGCCGTTGTGAAGCGAGCGACCCAATGAGCGGCTCATCGCGCACCACCCGAACCTCACTCCGGCCCGCTCCCGTCGTACCGGGAGAAGGAGTGATGTTACACTTTCGCCGCGACCGGCGCGCCGTTCTTCGCCGCCCGCTTCTCGAAGAACGTCTTGGCCGGCATCGCGAAGAGGATCGACAGCAGCGCATCGCGGTTCGACTCGATCAGCGGGTTCTCTTTGAAAACCGCCATCAGGTCCATGTCGGGAACGTAATCCGCCGGCCGCTTGGTGCAGATCGTTTCGCCCGCCAGCTTCACTTTTTCGAGCACAGCCGGGTCCGGCGGCGCCGGGCACTTGCCATAGCGGCCGGCGACGAGCGCCTTGAACTCTTTGGTCATCATCGAATACGGCGAGCCCGTCATCACGTTGAACGCCGCCTGCGAGCCGACGATCTGGCTCGTCGGCGTTACCAGCGGCACGTAGCCCGCCGCCGCGCGAACCCGCGGAACCTCTTCCAGGATCTGCGGCATCAGGTCGAGCTTGCCCTGATCCTTGAGCTGGTTGTGCAGGTTCGAAATCATGCCGCCGGGAACCTGCGCTTCGAGCTGCCGACGATCGATCGCCGGATAACCCTGGCCGACCATGATCTCGTCTTCCACGATCGCGATCGCCTGGTCGAGCAGCTTCGGATCGCGCGACGCTTGATAGCTCTTGAGCAGGCCGACGACCTTGCGGACGCGCTCGCGATTTTCCGGCGTCGCCTCGGCGGGCCAGGGGTTGCCGAACGTGTTGGGCGCGGCATCGACGGATTTGAGTTCGACGCGGATCTTGCGCAGCTCTTCGTCGATCTGCTTCGCGTTCTTCAGGTCGATCCCATGATTGATGCCCATCTCCTTCGCGAAGTAGTTCATCAACTCGACGGGCGGCTGGCTCGTCGAGCCGGCCATCGCGCCGTAGGCGGTATCGAGGTAATCGACGCCCAGCAGCATGCCGACGGCGTACGTGACGATCGCCAGGCCGTTGGTGCAGTGGCTGTGCAGCGTGATCTCGACGCCGGGGAAGTTCTTGTGCATGCGCTCGATCATGTCGAACGCGTCCTTGGGATGCAGCAGTCCGGCCATGTCCTTGATCGCCAGCGAGTCGGCGCCGAGTTCCAGCGCCGCGCGGCAGAAATCGACGAAGTAGTTGGTGTCGTGAATCGGGCTGGTGGTGTAGGAAAGCGCGGCCTCGGCGTGTCCGTTGTAGGTCTTGGTGGCCATGATCGGCACCATGATGTTGCGCGAGTCGTTGAGCGCATCGAAAATGCGCACGCGCCGGTTGCCGCCGCGCACCGCCTCCTTGATGAAGGAGACGACGATGTTGTCGGCATAAGGGGAATAAGCAAAGAGGTTCTGCCCGCGGCAGAGCGAGCGGATGACCGGGCCGTCTTTGCCCAGGAGCTTCCAGAACGCGTCGAGCCGTTCCCACGGGTCGTCGCCGGTGAAGCGCAGCGCACTGTCGAGCGTCGCCCCGCCCCAGAGTTCGAGAATCTTGTACCCTTGGTTCTTCAGCATCGGCAGCACGCGCATGCACTGGGCGGTGCTCATGCGCGTGGCCAGGAGCGACTGGTGTCCGTCGCGGAGGGAGGTATCAATGAAGGACGTTTGGACGGGCATCGGGGCCTCGCGGTAAAAGGACTCTTTTGTCCGTATATAACCGCGACGACCCGTCTTGTCATCGCCGGGCGATGAGGCGAAGCGTCGCGGGCGGATTTAAGTCACGCGGGTTCGATGCGCTAACCCCTGCTGGTGGGGCGGTTTGTTGCCGAGTTACGGCGTCGCATTCGGTTCCTCTTTCCGTGTCAGCACATACTTCGCCGGCTGACCCTGGAACTCGCTCTTCCAGTCGAAGTTCGGAACTTCGCCGATGAATAGCCCGCCCGATTCGACGCGGATGTAAAACGTCGGCTTGCCCGCGTCGGGAATCGCGTAGCCGACGTCGGCGTTGAAATACATCGTGCCGAGCGCGCCCGGCTTGAAATCGGCCCGGAAAAAACTCGATGCATCCATCATCAGCGCATCCCATCGCGACGATTCGATCAATTCGAACGGCGTGAACGTCGCGGTGCCATCGATCTGGGGCTCCGCTTTGAACAGACAGCGAAGCACATTCGGATTCTCCGCGCGGGGGTCGGTCAGTTGCACGAGAATCCATCGCTCGCCTTGATGGTCTATCCAGATCGGTTTGCCGACGAACGCGATCCCGGATGCCGGCTGGCCTTCGGCGTCGGCAGTGAACGTGCCGGCTAAATCGTTGAAGAGCGATTCGCTCACGTCCTTCGGCCACGAATGGCTCGCGAGACTCGGCGCCGTGGCATCTTCGTTTTGCTTCGCAGTTTGCTCGGCGCGAAACGCGGCCCACTGCTCGGCCTTGCGTGGCGTGGGTGTGAGATGGCGGACGAAGTCGGCGGCGACGCGCTCGTCATATTCGTTCTTGTCCAGCGGCGCTTCGGCGCCGCCATCATTCTTGCAGTTGGCGCCGACGCTCCAGACGATCGGCTGGGGCGCGGCGCGATAATGAATCAACTCATTGTCGCCTTCGCCGTCACCCGGCACGGCGGGCAGATATGCCGGGACAAGTTCGTCGAGCGTCTGCGGATAGTGACCGTTGTCGGCTTGAAACAGCCGCAGCGCCAGCATCGTCGCCGTCACACGCCGGCCGGTCTGCGCGCGGAAGTACGTCAGGAAAAGCCGCGTGTGATCCGACATCAGCATGCGCGAGTAAATGTTGTATCCGGCCCGCCCTTTCGCGAGCATCACCGCGGCCGCAGCAGACTGCCTCCTGTAATCACCGAAATCTTTCAGCGACGGTTCGATGCGCAGCGATTCGCTGAGGTACTGCATGCAGTCGAACTTGGCCCGGCGCGCCATCGGCGAAAGCGCGTACGCCAGAACGGGATTCATCGGCTTTAAGTTACCGGGCAAGGTGTATCCCGACTTGCCAGACTGAACCTTGTCGACGAGATCGGGAAGGAAGAATCGCTCGAACTGCAATGCGCGGCGCAGATCATTTCGTGCCGGTTTCTCGTCCAGGAGCGTCGCGATCTGCGCACGGATTCGCTCCGGAGAAACCTCACCTGCCGCGCTGCCCACGTGCAGGTAGGGCACAATGTTCATCAGCGTCTCATCGTGCATCGCCCGGCAACCCGTCGCGACCAGCATGCCGACGAGCCCCTGATTGCCGGTTGCGACCTGCGCGATCTGTGAAACACGATCTAGGTGATCCATCGCCAGATCGAAGCGTCCCTGATCTGCCATCGCGAGGGCGGCATTTCGCCCTAGCTCTGCCAAGCTACGCGCATGATTGAAACTCGGAAACACTTCAGGCTCGTCGAGGCTGGCCGACCGCGTTCGGCCCTTTAGCAAGTCGAGTTCCGCGAATGAGGCGGCCTGCTGACCCAGGTAAATGTCCATCACTTCGCGTTCGCGCGGCGATAGCGGAAGCCGAAGGTCGTCAGCGAAGTTGAGTTCCCTTTCAGCGAACCCGTCTTCGACCAGATGCGAACCGGCGGATCGAATCACGGCCGCGATGTTTTGTTCATCCGGCAACGGAGGATCGCGAAAGTCGTTGATCGCCATCGGCTCGCCGGTCGACTTGAGGCGGGCGACCTCGCGCCTGACCCGATCGGCCTCGACCTTCCCCCACAGCGCGTGCACGATGACCAGCAACGCGAGAAGAAAGAGAAACGAAAGGCTGACGATCCGGCCCCAGCGACGTTTGCGCGCTCGGTGTTCACCTTCACTCATGGACGACAGAATAACCCAACCTCGTCCCGGAAAGCAGAGACGCCTCGAATCGCACTTGCGAATCGAGGCGCTCCACAGATCAATACTAAGAGGAAATGACTAAATCATATACCGCCGCCTTTTATCCCCGTCGGCGGTACGCGATCAACACTCCCATTCCGGCCAAAAGGCCAAGGGTTGTTGGCTCAGGAATGACGACGCGCAGATCAGGCAGATCGATCGCGTCGAGGTTGTCGCTGAGCCAGTTGTAATTGTTTCCGTATGCGGTCCCGTCAAATCCCACCTCGAGCAGGCCGAGTTCGGACGCTTCCATGTACAGCCGGTTCGTGCCGGCCGTTGTTCCGTTGAGAAAGAGGTCGCCGGCGACTTCGCCTTGCGTGCTTTCGCGCGCCAGTGGCGTGCCGGCGACGCCGGTCGAGTCGCGATCGACGCTGAAGAGCACCAGATCCTTCGACGGATCGAAGACCGGGAACCCCTGCGCGTCGAACTGTCCCGAAAGAATCTGCACGCAGAGCGCGTCGATATCGTCGTTCGCGCTCAGGCCCAGTTGCGCGGGAGTCGCGAAGACCTTGTACGAGCCCGGCTGGTCGGTCCGCGCCACGAGCACTTTGCCGCGCTCGTTGGTCACGCTATCGCGATCGAGCGTGAAGAAGACGAGGTTGTCTTTGGTGAACGGCTGATTCGGATTCGGCGCGGTGAACTGCGTGGTGGTGTTGCCTTCGCCTTCGAGGCCGGTCACGTCGTCTTCGTTCTGGTTGGTGCGCGGGCCGATGAGGCCCATCGAGTTCGAGTCGGCGCTGACGATCGTGCCGACGCCGCCGCCGTTGCCGACGAGTTGTGCGTTGGGGCGATTCCGCGTGGCGGCCGGGTTCTGGTTCCCAGTCGGGGCCACGCCGGGGTTGAACGTCGTGAAGAACACGTCGCCGGCCGCTTCATTCACCACCGCGGCTTCGTCATAAATGACATTCGGGCCGCCCGCGCCCTGGAAGGGCCGGCCGGTGGCGTAGGTGTCTACGCTGAAGTGGACGCCGCCGCCGTTGAGCAGCGTGTCCTTGATGTTGTCTTTGCCGAAGCTGATGTCGCCGATGTGATCGTCGAGCGCATCGGTCGTCGTCTTCAAGCCAAACTGCTGGTCGCCGAAGAAGGCGAGGCCGTTCGAGCCGTTCATGCTCGTGGTGTAGATGTTCGATTCGACGCCCGCCTGCAGCCCCAGCGCCTCGCCGGTCGACTGCGCTCGTACGCCGGTGAGCGTCTTGCCCTCGGTCACGAGGTCGGCGCCCGCACCCAGCGGGCGATGCACCTGGTCGCGCACCGTGAAGTAGATCGGGTTCGCCTGCGGGGCCGGCGCGATGTTGGGCGCACTCACCGCGTACGCCACCGAGTACGGCTGCGCGTTGACTGCGGTGTTGTTGCCGGCGTTGCGGACCTGTAGCGTGTAGTTGCCGGGCGTATCGATGACGAAGTTCAGGTGCGTCGCGCCGGCAGCATTCTGCGAGATCACCGACGTCCCGCCCGGGCCGTTGAGCAGGATGTCGAACTTTCCCTGCGTGGCGTCGACGGTGTAGGTGTCGGCCGGCGCTGCGCCGCCGCCCTTGGTGATGTTTCGGTCCCACGTCACCGTCGCGACGACGCGCGTCTGCTCGGTCGTTCCGTTGAGGGTGAGGACAGTCGCGAGCGCGTTGTTGCCGGCGAGGTTACCGTTACTCAGTCCGCGCTTGGCGAGTACCCCGGCGGGATCGCGTTGCAAAGCCGGGATCGCGACCGAGGCCGCATCCCACGCATTGACGAAGCCGCCGCCGATCTGTGTGTCCAATCCGTTCTGGCCGGCGACCCACGCGGTGTCATCGACGCGGCGGAAGGTCTTGTCGGAGCCAGTCATGAGCGCTGCACGGAGCGAGCGCTCTTCCAGCGCCGCGTTGCCTTGCAGGAGTTGCGCCGCGATGCCGCTGACGTGCGGGGCGGCGTAACTCGTGCCGACCCGGCCGACGTTCAGGCCCGAAGGATTGGTGAATGCGTTGCCGGCGTCCGCCATCGTGATGCCCTGGTCGGTCGCGCCGGCGGCGGTGTCCCTGTAGGCTCCGGGGGCAACCAGATCCGGCTTCATGATGCCCGCGGTCGTACCGAAGCTGCTGAAACCGGCGAGCCGATTCCATCGCTGATTCACCGGCCCCTGGAAGGATAAGTTCACGCCGGCCATGCCATCGGGATTCACCGAAGCACCGACCGCGAGCCCGCTGAAGCTGTCGCCGGGACGGGTGACATTGGGGTTGCCTTGGATGTACCCCGCGTTGCCTGCCGACTTCACGAGCAGATAGCCGGTTTGCTTTGCGAGGTAGTCCAGGCCCAGCGTGATCTTGGAAAGTGTCGTCGACGGCTGCGAGGTGCCGTTGGCGAACTTCAGTCCATAGCTCGCGTTGACGACGCGGGCGACGGGCGCGATGGTCGACTGCCAGCGGAACGCGTCGATCGAGTCGTCATCGAACGTGCCGAAGCCGTCGTTGGTGTAGTCGTCGGAGAACAGCCGTGCCCCGGGTGCCATGCCACGGTTGAACGGATCGTTCGACACCATGATGCCGGCCACTTCGAGCGGATGGCGGGCGCCGTTGGCGGCAATGGTGTCGCCGGCGCGCGGGGTGAAAGGAACATTGGTGTGTGCAAGCGGGATGCCCGGTTCGACCTGCCCGATGACCACGCCGGTGCCATCAAAGCCCAAGGCGTATTCGAGGTGGGCCGACATGACTTGCCGCTTGGTGGCGGCGTCGGTTGCGAACACGATCGAGGCGGATGCGCCGACACAGGCGGCGAACAGGATGCAGCGGACAGCACCCGAAGAAAGGATTTGCTTGCCCATAACGACTCCCACACAGAAAGGTTACGGCCCCGCTGGCATCTTGAAGTGAACCGCCGCAATATCAGCGTGTAAATACATTCGCATGATCTTGGCGTTCCGTCAATGAAAATGTGATTATTCAGAAAATATTGTGCATTTTATTGGCCGTCGGCGATCTACGGGAATATTGAACCGCTTCGCAATCGAAAAAATTGTTTCGATCGATGTAGAGTACGAGTTTCATCGGGGCCAACCGTTCGCGATCCGCGCGGTTCCGATGGAGTTGCGAGCGCGCTGCGAGATGCTTGTCGAGAATCGCTCACGCTTATCATCAGCCGCCATGCGACGCTCCGACCCGATCCATCGCGCCCAGATCGCGGCTGCGACCTTGCTTGCGTTGTGCGGCGTATGCCTGCTCGCCGCGGTTGGTCCGCTCTCGGTCGCGCTGCTCACCGGCCGGACGAAGCCTGCGCCAGGCCACTTGCTTTATGCGGCCGCCTGCACGCTCGTGTTCGTCGTGCCGGCATGCATCTATCTTGCGCTGTTGATGACGCTCCGCCGACGGAGCCGGCTGATCTGCATTCTCGGGATTCTCGCCGCGAGCCTGCACATCCTCTCCGCCTCGGCCGGGCTCATCTCGCTTGCCTGTTTCGCGCGGCAAATCGGCCCATTCGCGGCAATCCCAGGGAGCGGCGCTCTCGTGTTCCTTGCCGCGTGCATCGTGCTGATCCTCTCGCTGCGAAGCTCGATGCGTACGCTGCACGCGATTCCCGACGATGGACAGCGCGGATTCGAACCGATGACGAAAAGATGAGACAGCGCTGTTCACGCCCGGCCGAACGGCATTCACATCGATTCCGCTCGCGTTGATCCTCGCCGAGGAGTTAAGAATGTGTCCTCGATCGCTCGCCCTCCCGCGGGAGTTCCGCGCGGAGTGAAGTTGTGTAAGCGGCAATCGCGTGGGCTACTCAGTGGCTGGGCCGACGCGATATCGAGCCTGAGAAGCCTTGCGCGACTCTCGCACCGTGCTGCATTCAGCTCGAAAGTGAGAAAACGGGTGCGATTCGTCCTAAACCTATTTTCAGAAGCGATTTATGTTCTTACCGCATCGAAAATCGGGATCGCCGAATGCGATGGAATGCAAGAGAATGCAAGACGCTTCTAGCCGCGCAAGGGGGCAGCAACAGCGGCGGGACGCCGTTGTCACGGTTTTTCGGGTTCGGTTGCGTGTACCGGCCGATTGCCTAAGATCGAGGATCTCCGAAACGTGACTTTGCTCCAACGCACATTATCCCGTGAGGTGTCCATCACCGGGCCAGGCCTCTTCAGTGGCGAAGCGGCTACGTTGACGTTCGCCCCGGGCGAACCGGATACGGGAATCGTTTTCGTCCGCGAGAACGGCGTCAAGTCGGCCTCGATCAATGCCCACATCTCCAACCTGATGCCCAAGCCGCGGCGGACGTGCCTCAAGAACGGCACCCTCCATGTCGAGACCGTCGAACACTGCATGGCCGCGCTGAGCGGGCTCGGCGTGATCAACGCACAGGTCCGCGTGAACTCGGAACGCTCCGGCGAGTTGCCGATGGGCGATGGATCGTCCCGGCCGTTTGTCGATGCGATCCGCAGCGTCGGGCTCGTCGACCAGGGGCTGAAGTTCGAGCCGATGATCATTACCAAGCCGGTGCAGGTGGAGTTCGGCGGCGCCACGCTGGCCGCGTTGCCCGGGCCGACGGACCACCTGGAAATTCTTTACGAGTTCGAAGCCCCCGCGCCCGTGGGCCGGCAGGTATTCGCGTTCCACCTGGACGCGTTCAACAGTGGCGGCGATCAGTTCGACGAGATCCTCGCCCCCGCGCGGACGTTCATCTTCGAGCATGAAATCAATCTGCTCAGAGCCGCCGGAATCGGCGCGCATCTCTCGCCGGCCGACCTGCTGGTGATCGCGCCGGGTGGCCCGCTCGACAATGCCTTCCGGTTTCCGGACGAGTGCGTCCGTCACAAGATCCTCGACCTGATTGGTGATCTCTCGCTGGTCGGGCGGCCGATCTACGGGCGGATCATCGCCCACAAATCCGGCCACGAGCTGAACCACAAGCTGGCGCGGATGCTGATCCGGCAGCACGAGTCGACGGAAAGGACAAATCTTCTGACGCGCGATGCCGCCTTGGACATCCGCCGCATCCAGAGGATTTTGCCGCACCGTTACCCGATGCTGCTGATCGATCGGGTCCTGAAAATCGAAGGCGATCATCGGGCGGTAGGGCTGAAGAACATCACGTTTAACGACGTATTCTTTCAGGGACACTATCCGGGCACGCCGATTTTCCCGGGCGTTCTGATCATGGAGGCGATGGCGCAACTTGGTGGAATATTGCTGAGCCAGAAGCTCGAGCACACCGGTAAGCTTGCCGTGCTCCTCTCGATGGATAAGGTGAAGATGCGTCACCCGGTGGTGCCGGGCGACCAACTCATTCTCGAAGCGATCGCCGTCCGGGTGAAGAGTCGTACCGGGCACGTGCGGTGCAGTGCGTTTGTCGGCGACAAACAGGCTGCCGAGGCGGACATCAAGTTCATGCTCGTGGATGCTGAGCCGGGCTGATGCCTGAGGGTAGGTCGGTTCCGGGTGAGCCCGGCGATCGAAAAAGTCGATGATCCGCAGGGGCATCGACCGATAACAAAGTGGGCCCTCTGGTTCGCGGAGCGAACCGGGTCGGCAAAAGGCATAGGGAACCCGAACGTTTCGGGCTCAGGAAAGGCGAACGGACTCGCCTCTGACGGATCGAAGCGGACGATGGTTCGATGCGGGAGATCTAGTGAGCATTGCCCAAAAGGGTACAAACTGGTTGCCGAGGTTTTTTCGGAAGCCGGAGACTGTCCTTCCCGAGGACCGGCTCGATTCGACGCCTCTCGACGACCGGATCATTCTCCCGGCCGACGGATCGGTGACATCGCTCCAGCCTTCAATTCACAAGCTCGCCTGCGTCGATCCGCGCGCCCGCCTGGCCGATGGCGTCGAAATCGGCCCGTTCTGTGTCGTGGGACCTGATGTCTCCATCGGCGCCGGCACCAAATTGCTCAACAACGTCACCATCACCGGCCACACCAAAATCGGCGCCGGAAACGTCATCTTTCCAAACGCGGTCCTCGGCACGATCCCTCAGGATAAAAAGTTCCTCGGCGAGACTACCTACCTCGAAATCGGCGACAACAACCACATCCGCGAAAACGTCACGATCCACACCGGTACCGGCAAAGGCGGCGGGCTGACCCGCGTCGGCTCCGGCAACCTCATCATGGTGGGCGTTCACCTGGGCCATGACGTCTTCATCGGCGACAACTGCGTCCTGGCGAACAACGTCCTGCTCGCCGGACACGTCCACCTGGGCAACAACGTCATCCTCTCGGGCATGGTCGGTATCCACCACTTCGTCACCGTTGGCGATTACGCCTACACGAGCGGCATGGTGAAGATCACCCACGACGTGCCGCCGTTCGTAAAGGTGGACGACGACGACCGAATCCGCGCCGTCAACAGCCTGGGTCTTCGCCGGAATGGCTTCCGGGAGGAAGATGTCAACGCGATCGAAGAGGCCGTCTGGAAGCTGTTCCTCGACAAGGACCGCCCCCCAATGACCGCCGTGCTCCGGCAGTTCCGCGACGGAACCTACTCGTCGCTCTCGGCCAACCCGCACGTGATGCGGATCGTCGAGTTCCTTGAACGCCGCAACCTCGGCAAGCACGGACGATATCTGGAGTCGCTACGCGCCGGATAATGACGAATCACGAATGCTCGAATGAAGAATGAATATCGAATGCTCCAATGAGTAAGAATGACGAAATGGCAAAATGCTGTTTCGTCATTTTGCATTTCTACATTCGACCTTCATTCTTCATTCGATTTTCGTCATTCGAGTTTCCAACATGATCGTCCAACAGGGTCTAGATTCGCTCGCCTCCATCCCGCCCGGCTCGGCGATGAGCATCGGGAACTTTGACGGCGTTCACCTCGGCCATCGGCAGATCATCCGGACGCTCACGTCGCTCGCGGACGGAAGCGAATCCGTGCTGGTGACCTTCGAACCCCACCCGCTTACCGTGCTCCGCCCCGGCCTCGCCCCGCCGCGCCTCTCGGAGCCCGCCCAGAAGCAGGCGATCCTCCGCGCGCTCGGCATCGACAGGCTCATCGTGTTGCCCCCGTCGCGCGAAGTACTCGACGTCACGGCTGAGGCGTTCTTCTCGATCCTGCGCGACGACGCTAAGGTCAGGCACCTGGTCGAAGGATCCAATTTCAATTTCGGAAAAGGACGCGGCGGCAACATCGCCCGCCTGCGCGAATGGGCCGCGCGCGATCACATCGGCCTCACCGTGGCCGATGAAGTCAAGGTCACCCTCAGCGACCTTTCGATCATTGCGGTCAACAGCTCGCTCATCCGCTGGCTGCTCGCCTACGGACGGGTTCACGACGCGGCGACCTGTCTCGGCGTGCCTTATGCCATCAACGGCAAGGTCGTCCACGGCGAAAAGCGCGGCCGCACGATCGGCTTCCCGACCGCCAATCTCAATTGCGGCGACCAACTCCTTCCCGCGCCCGGCGTCTACGCTGCACAGACCACCATCGACCAAAAGCCGTACCGCGTCGCGCTCTCGATCGGCTCCAAGCCCCACTTCGACGGCACCACGATGACCGTCGAGGCGTTCCTCCTCGACTTCGCCGGCGATTTGTACGACCGATCGCTCTCGATCGAGGTGACCGACTGGATTCGCGACCAGGCGAAGTTTCCGTCGCTCGCATCGCTGGTGGCGCAACTGCATCGCGACGTCGCGCGGGTCCGCCTGGCGACCTGAGCGATCACGATGCGGCGCGGCCCGCCTGCAGCAGAGCGAGCGGCTGCTTTCTGGCGGTCGTGATCGCGGGGGCGAGTGTCGCGAGCAGCCCGGTGAAGATGACGAACACGCTCGCCCCGGCGACGATGTCCCACGGCAACACCAGCGGCGGGTCGAAGCCGATCACCGTCGCGTAGAGTCGGTTGGCGTTGATCGCCAGGATGAGACCGAATCCCACGCCCAGAACCATGCCGACCAGCGAGAGCAATGTCGCCTCGGCGAGGAGCATGCGCAGCAGTTCGCTGCGCGTCAGCCCGATCGCACGCAGCACGCCCAGCCGCCATTGCCGCGTGCGCACGGCGGCGACGATCGCGTTGCCCACACCGATCGATGCGACCAGCATCGACATTACCGCGACCGCCGATGCGAACCCCATCACGCGGTTGAAGGTCGATTCGATCTCGTACTTCAACTGTCGGACATCGGCGACGGTCAGTCCCTCTTTGCCGAGCTTCTTCTGCATGTTCTCGATCAGGTCCTTCTTCTGCACGCCCGGCTCGAGGTTCGCCGCGAGCAGCATCGCCTCGCGCACGCCGAACACTTCATCGGCATCCTTCAGCGTGCCGAACACCGTGGCAGCGGTCTGGTCCTTCACGCGATTAGGCAGGTCGAAGGTGTTGAGCATCACGTCCAGCCCCGGCGACCAGACGACGCCGACGATGACGAAGTCGACCCGCTCCTTGATGAACGTTCCCGCCTCCATCGGAAACGTCGAGCCCACGCTGTAGCCGCGCAGCTTCCGGAACTCGTTGGTGATGACGAGGTATCGACCCGGTTCGTTGGTCGCGATGTCCGCTTTCGCGACCACCTGATGTCCGCCGTTCAGCGTGAATACCGACAATGAGTCGGCCGATTCGGATTCGATGGCGCCGTGTACGACCGAGCCGTCTTTCAACGTGAGCGCGCGGCCGCTGGTCATCATGCGCTGCGCGGTCTTCTCGTCGCCGACGCGGAAATCCAGCTCCATCATCTCGAACGCCAGTGTCGGATCGACACCGATGAAGAGAGTCTGATCCGGCAAGGGAGTTCCTGCGACGCTGAAGACCTTTTCGCCGAGCGTCTGCGCGTTGACGGCCATCGCCATCACCTTGCCCGGCACGACGCCGCGAACTTTGCGGATCGCCTCGACTTCGCCGGGATGGATCGAAAGCTTTCCGTAACTCGTATCCGGGAGGATGAAGACATCGGGGAATCGTGTCGGGAGCTTCCACGCGCCCAGCGCGCTGCGGGCCTGGGCGTTCATGACGATCAGGATCATCAGCCCGATCATCATCGCGACGCCGGTCGCGGCGCTGCGCCAAGGCGACTCGGTGAGCTGCTGCTTCAGCAGCGCCGGTGGCAACCCGAACAATCGGGCCAGCAGGTTGCGGCCGGTGACTTCGACCAATAGCACGATCAGCGGCGCCAGCAGCAGCGCACCCAGCAGCATCATGGGCACGCCGACGATGATGTGGCCGAGGAGGCGCGACTCGCGCACGTGATAGAGCAGGTACTTGGCGCCGACCGCGGTGAAGATCGGCTCGAGCGGGCCGAAGATGATGAACGAATCGAGCGACGCGAGGATGATGCCGAAAATGACCGTCTTCCACGGGAACCGCGAAGAGGTCTGGGTGGTCGCACTGCTCATCGCTTCGAGCGGCCGGGCGCGGCTCGCCCAGAACGCCGGGATCAGGCTCGCGACCAGCGCGGCCAGCGACGCGACGAGCACGGCGTAGAGCATGCCCGCCGGATCGAGCGCGACGCCGCCGTCGAACATCTGAGGGAACAGCAGTCGCAGAACGTAAATCCCCGCGATGCCCAGCGGCACGCCGAGGACCGCGCCCGAGAGGCCGATGAACAAGCCTTCCATGCACACGAGCCGCGCGACCTGAAATCGCGAAGCGCCGAGCGCACGGAGCATCGCGAGCTGGCGATGCTGTTCCTGCACGCCGGTCATGAGCGCCGAGAGGATGATGAAGGTGGCCGAGGCGAGTCCGATGGTGCTGCCGAGGTAGCTGGCCATGCGGAGCGTGATCAGTCCCTTGTCGAGCCCGGCCCGGTCGTCGCGCACCAGCGTCAGTCGATAGTGCGGATCGATCTCGCGGAGCCTGGCCGACCATTCCGACTGGAACGCGGCGCCGTCGACGTTCACATTGAACTCGCCGCGAACCTTGCCGACGTTGCCCGGGCGGTCGGGCGCGATGAACTCGCGGAGCTGGTCCATCGAGACATACCCGCTGCGGAAGAACATGCGCAACAACGCCGGCTTGTGAATCACGCCGACGATCTTGAGTTTCAGCGGCGCCTCGCCGCCGCCGAACTCGACGGTGTCGCCGAGCTTGGCCTTGAGGTTTTCCAGAGCGTTCTGGTCGATAACGATCGCGTCGCGCTCGCCGGGCTCGAGGAAGCGGCCCGAATCCATGCGAGGCGCCCGGCCGAGCGATTGCGGGTCGTTTTCGATCCCGAACAGCATCATCCGCGACTGAAGGATGGGCGCGCCGGTCTGATCCTGCGGCGTCACCATCGCTTCGATCCGCGAGCTGATGTGCCGGACACGCGGGTCGGCGCGCAGGTCGGCCAGGACCTGCTGCGGAATCGCGGGGATCGGGTCGTCGTAGCGGTTCACTTCGAAATCGATGGCGCCGATGAAGTCTTCCACGAACGCGCGAATCGCCCGCTCGATCGATGCGTAGCCACTGGTGATCGCAACCACCAGCGCCACCGAGAGCGCAACCGCGAGGATCGTGAGCGCGAACCGCGGCCAGCGGGATTTGAAATTGGCGATGGCGAGACGAGTGACGGCCACGGGTTCCTCGGGGTAATTGCGATTCTCTTGCGGCTAGATATGAATGACCAAACCACAATTACCAACAAATAACCAAAGACCAGTATCCAACAGAGGTTCGATTTGGTTTTTGGTCATTGGGCATTTGTTGGTCATTGGTTCTTGGTCATTGCCGACCACTACTTCGCCATCGCCAAATGATATCGCTCGGCTACCAGGTGCGGCTGCTCGGCATCGTTCTCAAACGTCTGCAGCCGCTTCCCGTCCTTGATGATGAGCACCTTCTGCGCGAACGCGGCCACCGTCGGTTCGTGGGTGACCATCACGATCGTCTTGCCGCCCTTTTCGGAAAGGTCGCGCAGCAGATTGCAGACGATGTCGCTGTTTACCGAGTCGAGATTGCCCGTCGGCTCATCGGCGAAGATGACGGCGGGATCGGTCACCAGCGCGCGGCCGATCGCGACGCGCTGCTGCTCGCCGCCCGAAAGCGCATCCGGCTTGTGGTCGGCCCGCTCGCTGAGCCCAAGCTGATCCAGCAGTTGATCCACGCGACGATTTTGCTCGGCCCCGGTTCGCCGGTCGAGCAGGAGCGGGAGCGACAGGTTCTGCCGCGCCGTCAGGCTCGGAATCAGGTTGAAACTCTGGAAGACGAGCCCGATGTGTCGGCGGCGGAAGAGCGTCAGTTCCCGATCGGAAAGCTTGCCCAGGTCTGTGCCGTTGATGACCACCCGGCCGCCGTCGGCGGTAGTGAGTCCGGACATGAGGTGAAGCAGCGTACTCTTCCCCGAGCCGCTGGCGCCCATGATGGCGACGAACGCGCCCGCCTCGACATCGAGGCTCACGCCGTCGAGCGCGACGATCTGCCGCTCACCCTGCCGGAACTGCTTGTGGACGTTTTCGACGATGAGCGGGTTCATAGAGAGGGAGAATGATAGCCGGTCTGGGCAGGGAATGCCGGATGTAGAATGCTTGAACGCCTTTGGAATCCACATTCACTTGATCGGGCAAAGTTTCGGCATTCTCTTTGGGCGGTTTGTGTCTACACTCTGCCGGCCCATGCGCGTCCTGGTCGCTGCCGATCTTCATTGGAACCATCCGCGCTCGCGTGAGAGCGCCGAGGCCCTCATCCACCAGATCAATCGCGAGCAGTTCGATGTGCTTCTGATCGTGGGTGACGTCGGTGTCGGCGATGGCGAATCGATCGAGGAATGTCTCTCCCACTTCGGCTTCCGCGGGCCCCGCTTATTCGTCCCCGGCAATCACGAACTCTGGTCGACCGATCCGAGCGTTAACCTTCATGATGAAGAACTTCCGCAGCGCATCGAATCGATCGGCTGGCGATGGCTGCCGAAGGAGCCGTTCGTCAAAGGCGATATCGCCTTCGTCGGCAGTGTCGGCTGGTACGATTACGGCTTCGCGGATGATGAGTTACAGATTCCAAGACTGTTTTACCAGCGCAAGACCAGCCCCGGCGCGGTGCTGAGCACACAGGAACCGGCCGACCTTCTCGAACTCGCCACGGCCGCGCCCGAACGCGCCCGAGAACTGGTCGCGCGGTGGAACGATGTGAAGTACGTCCATCTGGGCATGAGCGACGAGGCCTTCGTCGACCGCGAGTGCATTCGCCTGCAGCGTGAACTCGAATCGCTCGCGGACAAGCGCCACGTCATCGCCGCCATCCACACCCTTCCGTTCGAAGAACTGCTTCCACCCATGCGCGGCGGACAGTGGAACTTCGCCAAGGCCTACCTCGGCACGCCGAAGATCGGCGAAGTGCTCAAGCGTTTCGACAACATCAGCCACGTCGTCTGCGGCCACAGCCACTACCCGATCGAGGCGCAAGTGGGGTTGATGAAAGCGATCAACATCGGCGCGGGGTATCGCAGCAAGCGGTTCGTGGTGATCGAAGTGTGAGAAAGACGCCGGGCTCACGCCGCCAGGCGGGGAATGGCCTTGTCCGCGGTTTCGATTCGCCTCGCAACCTCGTACTTGCCCGCGCTCGGGTCGACGCCATTCGCGCTCACGTGCTCCATCCACCGGTCGCGAAGCTCGCGGGCCTTGGCGATCACCTTCGGGTCGTGCTTCGCCTTGGCACGCTTCTCGCGCTTCGGCTTGGCCTTTTCTTCCTCGGGCGTCTTCACGAAGCTCAGCCGGCTCATCGCCATCCTGCACGGCCCGCGCAACACCTGCTGCGGCTTCTTCTGCTTCGGCGAGGCCCGCACTTCCTCGCCGATCAATCGCTCGGGCCGCTCCTGGGGCAGCAACACCGGCAGCGCATCCCGCCAATGCATCCCCGGCGGGATCGGCAACACGATCCGCTCCGCGCTCAGCGCGCCGCCTGTCGTCTTGCTCGGAAACCACCACGGCGTGGATGTATCTCCCGCACGAATCCGCTTCTGCCAGAAGATGTGAATGCGGGGTCCGCGGTCAGCGGTCTGCGGCGGGCGGTGAAAAGCATCGGACGCCGCATCAATTGTTCGCCGCCGACCGCCCACCGTCGACCGCCGACCGCCCGTCCTGTACGCGATCGGCACAAACCCCATCGCCTCCCAAAACTTGTTCGCCGGAAGATCCTGCGCGCACCAGCAACAATAGAGTCGACATCCGTACGCCGAGCGCTCGAACACCTCGCGCAGGAGATTCGCGCCGATGAACCCGCGCTCGCGCCCCGTCGCGACACACAATTGGAACACCGCCCCCAGTTCATCGCGCTTCAGGTACCGATCCTTCGAGATGATGTAGCCCACGGGAGTCCGCGGTCGTCGGTCTGCGGTCGGCGGCAATACGTTCTCATCTTCACCGCCCACCGCCGACTGCCCACCGTCGACCTCTTCAGCGACGAGCACATTCCCGCCGTCGATGTACCCTTCCATCTGGGCGCGCGGAAAGAACCCCAGCGCCTTCGAATGCTTCTTCTGCAGCGCATCCATGAACGGCAGATCCTCACGCGTCCCCACGCGCACCGACATCGGCACGCGAGGAGTGGGCAGTAAGCAGTGGGCGCTGGGCAGTGAAGACGCAGATGAAATGATCTCGCTCATGTTCGCCTCACGAATTTGAACCACGAAGCCACGAGGACACGAAGCTGCAACCTGACGCTCTGCTCTTCTCTGCGTTGATTTCTGATTCTCGTTCTAAGTATGAATGAAAAAGACGATCACCAGCCGTCCGACAATCGCCCACCAAAAGACAACTTCGTGTCTTCGCGGCTTCGTGGTTAAGAATCCCCTCACGGAAACGGCAACGCCACCCCGCTCACGCCTTCCCACACCTCGCCGCCGCTGGCCGCGACGATCCCGTTGGCCGCGTCGGCGGTGAGCGTCACTTCGCCCAGTTCCGCCGGGCCGAAACTCACCATCTCGATCGTGACCGATGTCGCCGTCACGCCCGTCGTCGTCGTGCCGATGAACGATGCGTTATTGAATTGCCCGTCCGCGACGACGATCGAATCGACGAGCATCTCGCCCGTGTCGATCGCCTTGTTGAACGTCAGCGTCACGCCCGGCACTTCCGGGTCATACGCCGCGCTCACCAGCGCGAGGGGCACGGCCGGCGACGCCGGCGTCTTCTTCTTCTGCGCGATAAACGGGACCGATGGAATCACAATCACCACGCACCTCCGGGAATCAAGAGAAGGGATGAGGGCGGAGGGATGCGGGATGAAGTCTGAGATTTCCGTCTCATCCCTGCGGCAGGCGAAGCGTCCGCGCCGCCCTCATCCCTCAGCCCTTCATTCTCACGCCGCGTAGGCTTTGCCTCACGCCGCGTCGGCTTTGCCTCACGCTGCTTCGCGCATCGCGCCGCCGGCGATGTTCGTTTCCACTGGCGCACAGCCCGGGCCCGCCTGGTTGCGGAAGTTCACCCAGAACGCGGTCAGGTAGACCTTCGCGCCCGGCGGCGTCGTCACGGGGAACTCGATCTCCACTTTCGTCTGCGAGGTCGATCCCTCGTACTTCCAGTCGCTGACCGACGCCGGCGGCGTGGCGCCGATGTAGCTGTACACGCGGGCGCCCGCCACGTCGTTGGGCTTGCCGCGGCGCTCGCCGGTCGCATCGTGCAGCCGCGCGATGATCGTCGTGCCGTAGCGCTCGATGATCTCCAGCATCGGCGGCTCGGACGGGATCGGCCGCGGCGAGGGCGTCTTGCGGACGTTCAATCCCAGTGCTTCCCGCTGCGCACCCGTCACGGTCGCCGAGGCGTCGATGAACTTCACGAGCGCGCGAATCTGCGTTTTGAGTGCCGCCCGTGCCGCGTTCTTCGCGGTGATGGCGGGATGCGTGCGCGTCGACGGCTCGATCGCGGTGGCGTACGCCGTCGCATACGCGGTGTGGGCGGCGGTGTACGCCGTCGCCTGCGCCGCGGTGAGATTGTACGTGGTCGGGCTGGCGGTGATGAGCGTCTTGAAGTTGGAACTCCAACTGAGCAGCAACGCATCCTTGGTCGGGATGTACGAACGGGACATGACGGGCTCCTTCGCAACTGGTTCTTCAGCGCAATCGCGCTGTCGAACATCGAGAGGTGCGCCCGTAGCCGTCGCATCACGTGAGGCGACATTCCGCCGCAGGCACTGGCATCCAACATCGCCAACGATTCAGAGCGGCTTAACGACAAAACCGGAAAATCCTGAACGTCGTGGCCGCGCCGATAAAACCGCATGTGGCGTGACTCGCGGAGCCGGCTTGATGGATTGCGAGCGCGATTCACGCCAAAGCGAGCGCTCCAATGAGCCTGGCGAGCGCTCGAATGAACCTGGTGAGCGCTCGGATGCGCAAGGGGAGCGCTCCAATGAGGCGGGCGAGCGCTCCAATGGGCTTGCGGAGCGCTCCAATGAACCTGGTGAGTACTCCAATGACGCTGGCGAGTACTCCAATGACGCTGGCGCGTCGTCGGATGGATGCATTGAGGAGAGATCAGGCCCGCACGGGCCCGCGCGGACCGATCGACAAGCAAAGCGGTCCGCAGGCGCAGCGGCGGACCCTGCACACTACGTGTTACCATTCTGTTCGGGCTGATCAAGATAATACGGAAGGCCAATGCGAAAACCGTTGTTTCCAGGTCCCCAACGGGTACGCTGACGAATGTTTCACCGCGCAGGGTGGTCTGCCGGTCAAGATAAACAATGGTTATGCAGCAGCAGCAACTCGACCACGAGCGCCACCTTCCCGCTTGGACGCCACGGCGGCACGTGCGGCTGGCGATGATCGTCGGTCCACTGCTCGTGGCTACGCTCCTGCCAATCTGGACGGTGTGGTACATCGGGCCATGGGAAGCGACTGGCGAAGCGGGCCCACTCTGGCGTGCATTGGGAATGCTGCCCGACAATGTGCGGGCCGCCGGCTTTTCCTATGTTGCATCGCTTTCCGGTAGTAATGTTGTGACTGCCGGCTTCCTGCTGTTGCTGGGCTTTGGCGTGGAGCGGTTCTTCGTCATGCGCGGCCGGCGGGCTGCCGCATAACCCGGCAATGCAACGGACCGTGCCGGCGGTAAAGTTATTCGTGGTCGCGAGCGGCGCGTGCGCCGGCCCGGCCGTTGATCGCCACTACGTTATGCCGCTTGAAACGCATCCGCGGGATCGCGTGCCCTGCTCACTTCCGGATCTTGAGCCCCAGCGTCTTCTTCGCGTGGTCGATCACGATGAGATCGAACGGGCCGTCGTGGGTCTGGTCGACGCCGCCGGTCAGCCCGGCGGAGATGCTCGCGCTGGCGACGAGGTAGTTCATGCCGAAGACGCCGTCGAGCGTGAAGCTTTCGTGCTTCTTCTCATCCGTCACGCTGATGTCCATCACCAGCACGGGAGCCTTGAGGTAGCGGATGGGCTCGCCCCTGGCGGCCGGGAGTTCGACGACGTCGACATAGAAGCCATTGATGTTTTTCGAGCCGCCGATGCCGCCGATGGGGAGCATGAACTGCTCTTTCTCGGGCACGTTGGTGAGCTTGCCGTCGTCGCCGATCTCGATGCCGAGTTCCCTGGCTTTGGCGACCGAGATCATCGAGCTGGCCGCGCCGGTGTCGAGGAGCATGGTAAGCGCAGCGGACTTGCCGTGATGGGTGATCGTGACGGGCTTTGTCTGATCGGCCTTGTTGAACGGGTCGGGGCCGATCATCGGGTTGGGTTCGAGCTGGACGCTGGGCGCGCTCGGGGGCTCGGTCTGGGTGAAGCGGGTGTAATCGATGTAGGTGAGGCTGATCGATGTATCGACGCTCGGGATCGATTTATCGCCGGGCGAGACGAGCGTGGTCTTGAGCTTGTCGAGCTTCGAGAGCGGCCGGGCATCGACAACGACGACCTTGCCCCACATCAGCGGCATGCCGGCCACATCCAGCGCGCCCATCATCTCTTCCAGCATCCCCCCGCCGCCCTCGCGGATCTTCAGGCGGATCGGGCCGGTGGGCGGCGAATAGTTTTCGAACGTCGTGCCGTCGGTGTTGCCGGAGTATTCGCTGGAGCGCAGGTAGTAGCTGCCGGTGACGAGGAACGGCTCTTTGCCGGCGACGCCGACGTCATAAAAGGTGATCGGCTTGCCATCCGCGGTTTTGGCGGGCGTGACGCCCAGCGCATCGGCCGTACTTTGGCTGAGCATGAAGCCGCTGGCACCGGTGTCGAGAAAGGCTTCGACGGCGAACGTATCGGATGTTTCCTTGTCCCCCTTCGAGCCGAGCATTCCGCCGAGGATGTCTTCCATGCTGCCGCCCTTGGCGACGAGCGGCTTGCTTTTGGCATCGGTGGAGATGGCGACGTAGATGCGCGGCTGATCGAGCGACGCGGGGAGGACGCCTTCAATATCGACGGCGCTCGCGACGGAGAGGATCGAGCCGGAAAGCAGAAACCCGGCGAGCAACGACGAACGCATCATGGATCCTCCCTGTTGATTGGAGCTGGACGCTCCCAGGCCACGGATCAATGATACGTGATGTCGGGTGAGGGGTTCAGACCACGACGGGATTTTGTGATGCCGCGCGGATGAGTGATCCGCAAGAGTGCTCGCCATGCAACGCCGACGCAAACAACGAAGAACACGGGTGCCCCGGGGCATGTACTCATGACCCGCGCTCAAAACGCGGGTCAACGAG
>JANOBD010000007.1:0-1791 GCA_031411495.1 Phycisphaerae bacterium
CCATCCTGATAAATATTTTCGGCGGCATTGTGCGTTGCGACCGTGTGGCGCAGGGTGTGATTGATGCCTACAAAAACATGGGCACCATTGACATCCCCATCATCGTTCGACTACAGGGCACCAATGCCGAGGAAGCTAAAAAGCTGATTGATGAAAGCGGCCTGAAAGTGCAGTCGGCCATTCAATTGAGCGAAGCGGCGGATTTGGTGAACAAGGCGGTGGCATAGAGAAGTTTGTGGTTTGGAGTTTGGGGGTTGTAGTTGTTTAGGTCAAAGGGACTGAAAGTTCAAAAAAGGGTTTTATAAAAAGACGTTCAACTGCTGAACGTCTTTTTTAGTTTTCGCCTCTGCGAACGAACAGATGAAAGCAAAACAGGTTGAGTTTGAGAGCGAACGTTGGAGCAGTTGCGTCAACCATAACCCCCAAACTCCAAACCACAAACCCTAATTTTGTCCGCTATGAACATTGACTTTGCAAAATACGCTGATGGCTTGGCGCCGGCGGTGGTGCAGGACTACAATACCCAGCGGGTGCTGATGCTCGGTTTTATGAATGAAGAAGCGCTTAAAAAAACAGAAGAAACGGGCTTGGTCACATTTTACAGCCGCAGCAAAAAGCGGCTCTGGACAAAAGGCGAGGAAAGCGGCCATCACCTGCAATTGCGCCAGCTATTAGCCGACTGCGACAAAGACACCCTGCTGATAAAGGCCCTGCCCACTGGCCCGGTATGCCACACCGGCGCCGATACCTGCTGGAGCGAACGCAATCATAAAGAAGATTTTTTGGCTTACCTCGAAGACATTATTAAGCTGCGCCGGGCCAGCACCGACGACACCTCGTATGTGCGCAAGCTATTTGGCAAAGGCATCAATAAAATTGCGCAGAAAGTAGGGGAGGAAGCAGTGGAGTTGGTGATAGAAGCCAAAGACGTTAATCGTCCGTTATTTTTAGGCGAAGCCGCCGATTTGCTGTTTCATTACATAGTATTATTGCAGGCAAAAGATTGTTCACTGGCCGATGTCATTGAGGTGCTGAAAGACCGCCATCAACCCAAATAAAACATGAAACATCTCCTTCTTTTTTTACTGCTGCCCGCCCTGTCGTTTGCCCAGGTTAAATCAAAAAAAGTAACGCCTTCGCAGGCAAAACAAACAACCGTTGTAGCCACTACCGATGGCTTCAGCGTCAGCGGTGCCATTGCCGGCCTGGCCGATGGCGAAGTGAAAATTACCACCACGCAGGGCGACAAAACAATTGCCAGCGGCACTGCTAAAGCCGGCGTGTTTTCCGTAGCCGGCAAGCTTGATGAGCCGGGCCTTTACTGGATAACGTTGGGCAAAGAACAGCCGCAATATGTTTTCTTAGAAAACGCACCTATTAAAATCAGCGGTACGCAAAAAGACATTAAGAACATTCAAATCGAAGGCTCGCCATCGCACAACGACTTTAAACAGTTTCGGCAAAAATTTGATCCGTTGTTTGCCGCTCTTAATGCCATTGCATTTCAAATGCAGCAAACAGGCGAAGATAAAAAGCCGGCGCTGATGCAGCAATATAACACGGCCCTTTCGGCGCTGAACAACGCTGTTGGCGACTTTATTACAGCACGGCCCGCCTCGTATGTGTCGGTGTTTTTGCTATCTGTAACAAAGCAAATGAATGAAAACATTGACGATCTGGAAACACGCTTTAACACGCTGAACCCGGCGGTGAAAGCCTCAGTGATGGGCAAAGACCTCGAAAGCTATATTGGCTTTGCACGGATTGGCGCCATTGGTTCAAAGGCCCTTG
>JANOBD010000008.1:0-1809 GCA_031411495.1 Phycisphaerae bacterium
GTTGCAGCCGCGAGCCCTGGCCGTCGGCCTCGCCGTCGGACGAGGCTGCCCAGACGTTTCCTCTGGCGCGCCGCGGCGATTCGCATCAGAATGTCGCTGCGGCACACGGAGTGCTGCGTTCCGCAAGCACACACGACCCCACAACAGGAGGTGTGCATGGCACAGGACCAGGAGCCGGTGAAGTTCGAGTACCCGCTCGGCCGCGGTTACGGCCACGACTACATGCGCGGCGGCGAGGTACTCGGAGGGTACGGTTACAGCGAACGCGAGGAGTACGAGCTCCGACGAGGCGACACGGGCGAATTCAAGGCGAGGGCACGAACCGGGCAGGACGGCGACGAGCGGCACGAGAACTAGGGGCACCGGACGTCGACGCACGCCGACGGACGGTTCCACAGAGCGCGAACGACCGCTCCCCATGCGGCAGAGCCGCCACGTTCCGACGTCGCCGTGCCACGCACCCGGTAGCTCGTGCCACCATGAAACAGCGCGGCGGTCACCGACAGGGTGACCGCCGCCTCGCTTGGTACCCCTCGCGCCCGCCGAAGCTCCGGCGCGCGCGGCGTCGTCGTCAGCGCTTCGCCACGACGGGCCTGGCCCCGGCTGCCGTCGGCGACGGCGCGGCGGGCTTTTCACCCACCACCTCGTTCTCCGCGTAGCTCGTGTCGTGGCCCTTCACCTTCATGGCCGCGATCAGCGACGTCTTGTCGGCCGCCTTCATCCACGCCTCCTTGGGCTCGACGAGCTTCTTGTCGACGAGGTCCATCAGCGCGTCGTTGAGCGTCACCATCCCCAGGCGCCGGCTCGTCTGCATCACGCTCGGAATCTGGAACGACTTGCCCTCGCGGATGAGGTTCGACACCGCGGGGATGGAGAGCAGGATCTCGCGCGCCGCCGCGCGGCCGCCGCCGATCTTCTTGCAGAGCGTCTGCGAGATGACGGCCTTGAGCGACTCCGACAGCATGACGCGGATCTGCGACTGGCGATCCGCGGGGAACTGGTCGATGATCCGGTCGATGGTGCCGGCAGCCGTCGTCGTGTGCAGCGTGCCGAAGACGAGGTGGCCCGTCTCCGCCGTCTCGATCGCGATCGACACCGTCTCGAGGTCGCGCAGCTCGCCCACGAGGATGATGTCCGGATCCTCGCGCAGCGCCGCGCGCAGCGCGCTCTTGAACGACCCGGTGTGCACGCCGACCTGGCGCTGCGTGATGATGCAATTCTTGTTCGGGTGGACGAACTCGATCGGGTCCTCGATCGTGATCACGTGGTCATGACGCGACCGGTTCACGAGGTCGATGAGCGAGCAGAGCGTGGTGGACTTGCCCGACCCGGTGGGGCCGGTGACGAGGACGAGGCCCTTGTTCAACTGGCAGAGCTTCTGGACCTCCGGCGTGATCCCCATCTGTTCGACCGTGACCACGGTGGCCGGGATCTGGCGGAAGACCGCCGCGGGACCCTTGCGATCCTTGAGCGCGTTGGCGCGAAAGCGCGCTACGCCCTCCAGCTCGTAGGCGTAATCCGTGTCGTTCGTGGCCTCGTACTCGCGCCGGTTGCGGCCCGGCATCACGGAACGGATCATCGCCTCCAGCTCGGCCGGCTCCAGTGCGCGGCCTTCCAGCCGCGTCATCTCGCCATGGAGCCGCACGATGGGCGGCTCCCCGCATCGCAGATGGAGGTCCGACGCCTTGCGCTCCACCATCGTGCGCAGGAGGGCGTCGAGCGACGCGCGCGCGCGATCGCTGCCCTCGAAGGGCGAGATGATGTCCGCGTCGCCCGCCGGTGAGCCGGCCGCCGCAGCGGCGAGCGCGG
>JANOBD010000009.1:0-3211 GCA_031411495.1 Phycisphaerae bacterium
CGCCGGTGCGTTGATCCTGGAGATCAGGGCAACGACGACGAACCAGGTCGCCACCGATGCCAAAACTGAAAGGCCGGAACCGAATGCTACCGGCTTCCAATGACCCTCCTCGGTTCGAAGCAAGCTCGCCGTGAGGGCAACGAGAACCAAGATTGCCTCTAGACCCTCGCGGAAGACAAGGATGCCCGTATCGAGGATGACGGCAGGTCGGCTGATGCCTTCGGCGGTCGGATCAGGATTGCCGGCGGCAGTTAATGCTTGCCAAAGAATCACTGCGATCACGGCGATGCCGGCAAGGGCAGCGACGAGCTTCGTCGCATTGCCAAGGGGCTTCGACGTCGCTTCATTCGGCGATGAGAGGCGATCTGCGAGGCCGGACTGGATCGGTAACGTAGGGCTGCGAGCCACAGCGACTCCTTGAAGAAAAGCGAGATTAGCGGCTACGGATGCTCAAAACAACTCATTGAGATCGAGTCGCATCACTCGGCAGTCGAATCTTTTACTGTCAGAAGGCGCAGAGCATTCGCGATAACGATCAGGGTGCTTCCCTCGTGAACAAGGACCGTCAGACCGATTCCGAAGATGCCGGTCGTCGTTGCTACAACCAGAAACGCGATGACGCCCATCGAGATGTACAGGTTCTGTCGGATGACCGAGCGTGCCTTCCGCGACAGCGTGACGGCGAACGGAAGTTTGCCGAGGTCGTCGCCCATCAAGGCGACGTCAGCGGTCTCTAAAGCGACCGCGGTACCTGAGCCGCCCATCGCGATGCCGACGGTTGCGTTTGCCAAGGCCGGCGCGTCGTTCACGCCGTCACCGATCATGGCGACGCGCTGGTAACGGGTGAGCAAGTCGCGGATCGCCTCAACCTTTGCCTCTGGCAATAGCTCCGCTTTGACTTCATCGACACCCACGCGTTTGCCGATCGCATCGCCGACGCCACGGTTGTCACCCGTCAGCATCACCAGCTTCTCGATTCCAACTTTTCGCAGCCGGTTCAGCACCTCGACAACGTTTGCCCGCGGCTCGTCGGCGACGCCGAGCGTGCCGAGAAACCGCTCGCCATGCTTGACGACGATGATGCTTCGCCCGTTGTCTTGCAGCTTCTTTACTGCGTCTTTGATCGATGCCGGGACAGTGCCCGAGCCGGACTCCCAAAGCCTGAGACTGCCGATCTCGACTGCCTGTCCATCAACCGATGAACGGACGCCCCGCGCCGTGATGCTCTCAAGATCACTGGCGGCGGGCAGATCGATCTTGTCCGCCTCAGCTCGTCGGACGACAGCTTGAGCCAAAGGATGCTGGCTTCGCCGTTCTACCGCGGCAGCGACGCGCAACAATTCCCGCTCTTCGACACCTTCGGCCGGAACCACGTCGGTGACTTCGGGCTTGCCGAGCGTCAACGTTCCGGTCTTGTCGAGCGCGATCGCACGGACCGTGCCGAGGTTTTCCAGATGAGCACCACCCTTGATCAGCACGCCGTTCCGTGCGGCCTGCGCGATCGCCGCGAGCACCGATGCAGGTGTGCCGAGGGCCAAGGCGCATGGCGACGCGGCGACGAGCAAGGCCATCCCGCGATAAAAGCTCAAGCTCCACGGCCACCATCCAAAGAGCGGTGGAATGACGATCAAGAGCAGGTCCGCGATCAATACCGCCGGAACGAACACGCGTTCAAAGCGGTCCGTGAACTCTTGCGTGGGAGCCTTTTGAGTCTGGGCTTCTTCGACAAGCTGGACGACGCGATCGAGCGTGCGGTCGCCGGCGGCCTTGGTCGTCTCGACTTCAAGCGCGCCGTCCCCGTTGACCGTACCGGCGAAGACGTCCGCGCCGACATCTTTCTCTACTGGCACGGACTCGCCAGTGACCGGGGCTTGGTTGACCGCCGACCGGCCGCTCTTCACTCTGCCATCGACCGGGATGCGCTCGCCGGGACGAACAATCGCAACGTCACCAATGAGAACGTCCTCAACATCGACCTCTTCTTCACGCCCGTCACGGTGGATGCGTGCCTTCGGCGGGGCGAGATCGGACAACGCCTTGATTGCGCCACGCGCCCGACCGAGCGCGTAGTGCTCTAGCGCGTGGGCGAGCGAGAACAGGAAGAGAAGGAACGCGCCTTCGGTGAATTGTCCGAGCACGGCCGCGCCGGCGGCTGCGAGCAGCATGAGCAGATCGATATCAAACGAAAACCGACCCTTTCGAATGGATCGAAACGTGTGGCTCGCGAGATCGTATCCACCGAAGCCATACGACAAGAAGTACAGGGCAATCGCGGCAGGCCTCGGCAAACCTAGATATCGAGCGGCGAGCCATGTGATCGCAAGGATGAGGCCGGCCGTCAGGCTCCAAGCCAACTCTTTGTTGCGAGCGAGAAAGCCTTTCGGGTCGTCGTGATCTTCATCACGGCCGTGGTCGCAACAACCAATTTTGGCGTGTTTGGACTTCTCGGCACGGCCGCCGCCGATGTAACCCATCTCCCTGATCGCCTGATTGATCGCGTCGTTCGACGTTTTCTCGCGGTCGAACTCGATTCGCGCCTGTTGTCCGGGAAGGCTGACCGACGCGGACAGGACGCCGGGCAAAGCAATCAAGCCAGCCTCAATCCGGTGAGCGAGATCTTCGCTGCCGATTGCACGCAGCGGCAATACGATATGCCCAAATTGTTCCGTCACGCGCGCGCCAGCTGCGCGCGCTTTCTGTTCGACATCGCTCAGCGAGACAACAGATGGATCGTAATGGAGGCATACTTTGGCCTCCTGCACAGAGCGATCGCCGTCCACGAGGTGAACCTGCTGAATCCCGCGAATTGGCGAGAGCAATTGCTGTAGGCGCTCAACGCACGCATCTCGCACGTCCGGCACTTCCGGTAGAAGAATCGCCAGATCAATTTTGGTCTTGTTCATGACTCAGCTTTCCGATTATCGAAGGTACGTTCCAAGGACATCTATGAGTTCTTCGGCAGCGACGACTTGCGCGCCCGAAGGCTTGCGCTGCGGGTCGATCACATGCTCGCGGATGTGCGACTCAACCACCTCCGCCATCAGCCCGTTGATGGCCCCGCGGCAGCCAGCGATCATCTGCATCAATGCTGAGCAATCGGTTTCGCCGGCCTGTAATGACTTCTCAATGCCCGCGACTTGACCATGAATTCGCCTCACTCGATTTAAAAGTTTCTGCTTGTCGCGGATCGTGTGGGACATGTGCCTCTTCT
>JANOBD010000010.1:0-2338 GCA_031411495.1 Phycisphaerae bacterium
CACAATGGGCAGTTGCCTGAATGCACTCGGAGGGGCTCGAACCCCCAACCCTCGGTTCCGAAGCGACGGCCAGATTTCACGCCGAGGGTCAGGCGACAACTTACACGGCGTGCAGTTCTTAGAGCAATTCTTGTCGTGTCGAACAACCTGATTTCATTCCCGACGCGCGCACCTAGACGATGGCTCCATGTCCAAGGTGACCCTTACCCGAGCGGAGCTGTATGAACAGGTCTGGAAGACGCCGATGCGGACGATCGCGCAGCAGTACGGGCTTTCGGATGTCGGATTGGCGAAGACCTGCGACCGACACGAGATTCTTCGGCCTCCGCGTGGTTACTGGGCACAAAAGCAATTTGGAACCGCCGCGCTGCCGACGCCGCTGTCGTCCTGCGCGGACCCATCACTCGATTTGGTCGAGCTTGCTGAGACTCCGGCGGTGGAGGATTCGCGCGAAGCTCCCGCACCGCCAGCCGCTTACGACGCTGAAATTCAAGAGCTACTCCGGCTGACGGAAGGTCTGCCGCAGATAGTCGTGCCAGCAGCGTTACACAGTACGCATCCGCTCATCGAGAGAACGAAAATCCATCTTGCGGAAAGTAAACCGGACGACGACAGCATGGTCGTTACGCGCCGCTACATCGATCCGCCGAGCGTCTACGTCAGCGTTGGAAAGGACAATGTCGGTCGCGCTCTGCGTTTCCTGGATGCGCTGTTCAAGGCGATTGGCCGTGCCGGTGGCACGGTCACCGTGATTCGGAACTACAGCCGCGACCCTGTCACGAAGGTTGAGTTCGCGGGGATCGAAGTCGCCACGTTGCGCCTTCGAGAGAAGTACAAGCAGAAAAGGTTGCCGCCGGACCCGACGGATAAGTGGCAGTACAGACCGATTGAGAAGATTCTGTCCGGTTGCCTGGTGCTGGGTGGCGGCTGGCCCTCCGATCGACCCTACTGCGAGGACTCCGACAAAACCGGCAAAATAGAGACTTCGATCAATCGACTTCTGATTGCGTGGGTTCACGCGGCTGGCCGCGAACGGATTCGTTTGAAGCGCGAAGCCGATGAGAGGAGGGAACAGGAACGCCAGGAGCGAGCACGACAGGCGAAAGCAGCGGAGCGGAAGCTACGACGCGATGATCTTCTGCGGCGGCAGAAAGAAGAACAGGCCAAAGTCGATCGCCTCATCGGCGATGCGGAATCATGGCACAAGGCGCATCGGCTGCGAGCCTTCGTTACCGAGCTGACTAAAACGGGCTGCCCGCCAAACCTCGGTTTATCGGCCTCGTCCTTTACCGACTGGTTGCAATGGGCGCGAGAACAAGTCGATCGCCTCGATCCGCTGAAAGCGTCTCCTCGCTCGATATTGGATGAAGAGTTCCAAGAATGACCCGCGAGTCATCCGATGGTGATCGACCCTGGTTCGATCGCTGTTACAGGGTCGCGGCAAATCCCACTGGCGAATAGGCTCTCGCGGCTTTTGGATGGACAAGTCTTATCCATCGAGCGTTTCCGAGTGCCTCGTCTCCAACCGAAAGTTCAAGCCGGCAGTCTTGAAGGCTCTACGCATCTATGCCGCGTCGAAGCCTTGGCGCGGCGACGTTGAGGAGCGGCAGCAAAAAGTCCGCCAGCTCCACGCTGCCCTTGCCGATGCCTACGCACGTCCGGCGGCCAAGCTCGTCTTCGGTGGCAGTACGGATCCGGATTCAACGCGGTCCTGCTACATCCGTGGCATTGACACGATCATTATGCGAGGGCCGTTCAGCGTCGTCACATACCTGCATGAATGCAGTCACTGGCTCCTCCCCTCGATCTCGTCGAAGGCCTTCTCGATGGCGACGATCTGGGCGTCAGACCAGATGAGTTGCCCATCCAGCAACTCCGACCGTTCTGCATGCCGCTCGATCACCTTGATCTTCTCGATGGCCGTGGACGGATTGCGGCCCAGCCAGAATGTCTTCTGAACGCGTTTGCCGTTCTGGTCAACGTAGCCCTTGGCTCGTCGGTAGCCGTGTCTTGTCAGTTTTCCGAGTTGGGGAAGCGATTGCATGCCCGACCATGACTACCGCGAAAAAGTACACTGGCAATCGAGCTGCGAAAATCCTCGAACCGCCAACCCTCGGTCCCCGTTATGTAACCTTGTAGGTGCGCGCACGTATCGCTGAATCGCTCGGCGGCAGCGGCTGATTCAGCTTCTGGATCGAGGCTTTAGGTGCGCTTTACGTGCGCGATCCCAAGAAAAAGCGCACATACGTGCAGGGGGCGGCGAGCGTAAGTCGCGGCCAGTGGTAGGAATGCACTCGGAGGGGCTCGAACCCCCAACCCTCGGTTCCGAAGACCGATG
>JANOBD010000011.1:0-61081 GCA_031411495.1 Phycisphaerae bacterium
CGGTGACGGTGGCGGCGCCATCGCGGCCATGAAGCGAGGCAGGCGCGTGGAGCTACAGAGCGGGACGGAGCGATTCACGGTGGAAGTGGTGGACGTGGAGGTGAGGACGGGGCGAGTTATTCCTTCACTTTTTCCCGGCCAAAGTCTTTCACCTTGATCGACCAGAAACGTTCAGGGACGTGTCGAAGTGGCGATTCCTTGGCGAGTCCACTTTCATAGCCCCAAATATACACTCGCTTCCCCAATCGCTGCACCGCTTCAATGACGGGCAAAACGTCGACGTCGCTAGTGTAGAGCATGACATCCCGAAAAAGATCTCGATAGGCATCTTCCAACACCCGAACCGAAAGTGCCGCATCGACCCCTTTTGCTTTCTCGATGATATGTGCATCGCGCAGTCGGTTGGCCCTGCGCTTTGCTAGATCGCCTCGTTCGGGCACGATCCGCGGCTCCAGATCGAATTCTCGCATGCGAACTTTGACGTCGTACATCTGCCGTTCATCACCGACCATCGATGTAAAGTAGACCGCCGGACCCCAAAGCCTCATCCAGAACACCTTTGCTTCTGGGATGAACAACACCTGATCAGGCGAACCCGGCGTTGACGTTCTCGCTTCGCCGAGCAACGCATCGTCGCCGTGTTCATTCTTCCAATCTGTTTCACTCCGGATGAAATGCGACTCGCCATCAACGTAGACCCTCTGGCTCATCCCCGCATCATACCGCCCTTCCGCCATCATTCCGTTTTTGTGCATTCTTCCGCGAATATCCGCGACGGAATACGTTGACATGCGAATTCGCGCGTGTTACAAATTCGCTCGGTAAATACGAACGATTTCACTACGTTCGCGAGGCGACTCGGGCAAGATCACACCCGTGAGGTCGAGGGTTCGAGCCCCCCATCGCCCAGTTTCCGTAACACCCGCCGATTGCGTCAGATACGCAAACCTGTCGACGTCAGACAGTGCGGCCTTGAATAGCGAGTTTTTCGGTATGTACCGAAAACCCCTTCGAGGTCTGCACATGTCGCGTCCCCGTTCCGTCCTTCCGACGTATCGAAAGCACCGTGCATCCGCCCAAGCCATCGTCACCATCGAACGCCGGGAGCAACTCACTGCCCGAAGCAAGCCGCCGATGTCCTGCGCCGACAGTCCGGGCACCAACCGGGGAAGGAAGCTGGCAATGAAGTTGGGCGAGTGTTACCAGGTCACGGTTTTCGCCGGGCCATTGCACGAACGCTAAAGGATGTCGTTGACCGAGTGCTCACGATATGCTTCCGCTTGAATGAGCATTTCAATCGACCTTTCAGGAAGAATTACTCTGGTGACGGGTGCGTCGCAAGGAATCGGCGCTCAGATCGCCCGAACATTTCATGCCGCGGGCGCTTCAATTGCATTGAATCATCCCGATTTCGGGTCGACGCGCGCCGATGCGGAAGCCCTCGCTGCAGAGTTCAACCGAGCCAGGCCAGACAGCGCAATGATCGTGGCGGCGAACGTTGCGGATGCCAACGCGGTTCAGGAGTTGATGCAGTCGGCCAAATCCCACTTCGGCGGAATCGATTTTTTGATCAACAACGCCGCGATTATTCGGGATCGCACGATCTCCAAGATGAGCCTTGACGAGTGGAACAGTGTGATCGACGTGAACCTTTCGGGTGTCTTTCACTGCTGCAAATATGGACTGGAGATCATGAGAGATGGTGGCGCGATCGTCAGCCTTGCGAGCATCGCGGCGATTCAAGGATTCTTCGGGCAAAGCAATTACGCTGCCGCCAAAGCCGGAGTGGCGGCGATGATGCGGGTCCTCAGCCGCGAAGGGGGACGCAGAAACATTCGTGCCAATTCCATCGCTCCGGGCGTGATCGAAACTTCGATGTCGGCGACGATTCCGCAAAATGTGCGGACCGAGATGTTGAAGAATATCCCACTGAATCGCTTTGGAGAGACGCGGGAAGTCGCCGAGGTCGCCCTGTTTCTCTGCTCGCCGATGGCCGGCTACGTGACGGGGCAAACGATCGAAGTCAACGGCGGATGGCGCGGATGAGAGGACTGGCAAAAGTAGTTACCGCAGAAGAAGCCGTCGCGCAGATCCCCTCGGGCGCAACAATCGCGGTAAGCGGATTCGTCGGCGCGGGCCATCCCGAATTGCTGACCAAGACGCTCGAAAATCGCTTTCTCAATGATGCTTCACCGCGCGATCTAACGCTCGTCTACGCGGCCGGGCAAGGTGATCGGCAATGCCGGGGGTTGAATCACCTCGCCCACGCAGGACTGCTCAAGCGCGTCGTCGGAGGACACTGGAATCTGGCGCCAAAGCTCGGCAGGCTCGCGATCGACAACCAGATCGAAGCCTACAACTTTCCGCAGGGTGTCATCTGCACCCTCTATCGTGAGATCGCCGCCAGGCGGCCAGGCATAATCACCAAGGTCGGCATGAATACATTCATCGAGCCGATCCATGGCGGCGGGAAGATGAACGAGCGAACCACTGAGGCTCTCGTGCAACGGATCCAGCTCGACGGCGAAGAGTGGCTCTGGTATCGCGCGTTTCCGATTACGGTCGGGCTGATCCGCGCCACCGCGGCTGACATCCGCGGAAATCTCATCCTGCCTGGCGAAGGAATGATCGGGGATGTACTTCCGATTGCGCAGGCGGCCAAGAATCACGGGGGGATCGTTATCGCTCAGGTGCGGGAAATCGTTAGCTCGATCGACGATCCCAAAAGTGTGCGCGTGCCAGGACTGTTGGTCGATTATCTCGTCGTGTCGGACGAACAGCACCATCACCAGACGTTTGGCGAAGTGTTTAACGAGAATTATGTACGCGGCGCGGCGAAGACTTCCGATCTCAAGGCGCTGGAGTTTTCCGAGCGTAAGATCATCGGCCGCCGGGCGCTCTTGGAGATCCGCAAGGGTGACATTGTGAATCTCGGCATCGGACTTCCCGAAGCGGTGGCGGCTGTCGCTTGCGAAGAGGGCAAGCTCGACGACTTTACCCTGACCGTGGAAAGCGGTCCCATTGGCGGCGTGCCGGCATCGGGCCTCAGTTTCGGCTGCAGCAACCGCCCGGAAGCGATTATCGATCAACCTTCCCAATTCGATTATTACGACGGCGGAGGGCTCGATGTTGCCGCGCTCGGGGCGGTGGAGATTGATCGCGAAGGAAGTGTCAACGTGACCACGTTTGGCGGACGTTTCGCCGGCGTTGGTGGATTCGTGAACATCTCGCAAAGCGCCAAGCGATTGATCTTTTGCTGTTCGTTCCGCGCCGGCGACCTGCAACTCGAGACCGACGGCTCACACTTGCGCATCGTCCGCGAAGGCCAGTTTTGTAAGTTCGTGAAGCGGGTGGACCCGATCTGCTTCCACGGACCCTCTGCGGTAGCACGCGGCCAAGAGGTGATCTACATCACGGAACGTGCCGTTTTCACGCTGACACGCGCGGGCCTGCAGCTCATCGAGATCGCGCCGGGAATCGATTTGCAGAATCAGGTACTGGACCTGATGAAGTTTGAGCCAATCATCAATCATCCTCGGCCGATGTCGGCGGAGTGCTTTCGAAAATAGTTTGCTGTGGTTCGTATGGCAATTTACAGAAACGTTCACGTTGTCGCTGGAAAACGGACTCCCATCGGGCGGCTTGGGGGGGTACTGAAATCTCTTACCTCTGCTCAACTGGGAATTGAGGCGGCAAAGTCCGTCGCCGCTGCGCACGTCGCGAAAATTGATTCAGTCATCTTCGGGCAGGTGCTACAGGCCGGTGCGGGGATGAACATTGCACGCCAGATCGCGCTGGGGATTGGCGTCGATCAGACCGTTCCCGCATTCACGATCAACATGGTCTGTGGCTCGGGCTTAAAGGCCGTGGCACTCGGGGCCGATGCCCTATCACTCGGCGAGGCGAGTATGGTTCTTGCCGGCGGGACAGAATCGATGAGCAATGCACCCTACCTCACCCGCGAAGCCCGCTTTGGCGCGAAGTTTGGCGACATCAAACTCGTCGATTCGATCCTTGCGGACGGGTTGACCGATGCACGTGAACAGTTTGCCATGGGCGAAGCGGCCGAAAGGCTCGCGGAAAAGTACGGCATTTCGCGCGATGAGCAGGATGCCTACGCCGCCCAAAGCCAGCAACGGTTTGCGGCTTCGCAGCGTGATCACGTCCGAGAGATTGCGTCGCTGAGAATCAGGGATTTGGTGGTTGCGACCGACGAACATCCGCGCCCAGAGACGACGGCGCAAACCCTCGCCAAGCTCAAGCCGGCGTTTCGCGAAGCCGGCACTGTAACCGCAGGCAATTCTTCCGGAGTCAATGACGGCGCCGCGGCGATTCTCTTGGTCAACGAGGAGTCGCTCAAAGCCAACCGGTTGCAGTCACGAGCGCGCGTCGTCGCCGGTTGTGCAACGGGTTGTGCTCCCGAATACTTCGGCATTGGGCCGGTAAGCGCGATTCGCAAACTTTGCGAAATCACCGGCTGGGACTTGCCGCGGGTCGATGCCGTCGAAATCAACGAAGCCTTCGCCGCTCAGATGCTGGCCTGTATGCGGGAGCTAAAACTCAGCCACGAGCAACTGAATACGCGTGGGGGTGCGATCGCGTTGGGTCACCCTATCGGTTGCAGCGGCACTCGAATTCTGGTCACACTTCTTCACATCATGGAAGACCGAAATCTCAAACGTGGTATCGCTTCGCTCTGCATCGGCGGCGGCATGGGGATCGCCGTGGCGATCGAGCGGTAAGCGCGATTCGTCGCAACACGGCCTCGCGCGATCAGCGTGTCGGCGCGTGCGACGCTGTTGCAGAGACAGCACCCCTTTCGATCGCCTTCAGCTCCCGCTATCTGCTGTGCCTTTGGTCCCCGATCGGCTTCGGACTTTCCCAGCGAACCGAGCCGCCACCGCGCTTCGCTCCGCCGTTTGTCAACACCAGATCTGGAACGCCAAGTTACCTTGGGTCAGATTGGCGACTACCCTATCGCGAGATCCGAAGAGCAACGAGGACTATCATTTCCGAATATTGATGACGCCGCTGAGAGTTCAATCAGACCGTCGGCTAGTTGGCGTGCGGAGAGCGACAACGACTGATGACCGCATCTGATGGAGGGAATTGAGCATGCCCAAGCGGCCGGGATTCTCGGCCGGCAGTTGCGCCGCCACAATGAAGGAAGCACATTCGAGGATGCCCAGCGCTTCCTCGCGCCGTACGGCCATGGCAAGCCGACGAAGTTCGATTTCCTGAACTGCAGGATGACCATCGAGCGAAGCTGAGGCGAGATGAAACCCTGATGCGTAGCCGGCAGCGTCGCGGGCGTTAGGCCTTCCAGCATCGAATCCCACTCCGCCGCCTTCGCGTCGTGCCCCTTGCCGGGTTCGGCGGCGTCCCAAGATCGATACAGAACCAGCAACGCCCTGAGCACTCGCTTCCTGCGATCCATCGAAGTGCCCGGCGCACTCGACAGGACGCGATCGGCGGACAAGAGTTCCCGTTCGGCTTCGGCAAAGCGTTTCAGCCCCGTCAATGTCTCGCCTAAGAGAAGCCGCGACGGCGCGATGTCCTGTTCATCCACGCGCGGCTTGCGTTCGTAGCCAGAGATCACTTCGCGAATGAGTGGCTCGGCTTCGGCGAACTTTTGTTCCGCATTTAGAACTCTGGCAAGATTCGCGATCGCGAGCAGCGTGTTCGGGTGGTCGTTGCCCAGCGCGGTCCGGAACTTTGCGAGCGTGTCACGCAACAGATTCTCGGCTTCCGCGAGCTTTCCCTGTTCTTCCAGCATGCGGCCGACGTTACTCGCAGCAATCAACGTTTCAGGATGCAGCGGGCCGGAGATCCGCGTTCGCGTCTCCAGGGATTTGCGTAGGATCGGCTCGGCCAGGTCAAATCGCTTTTCTACCAGCAGCACCCCGCCGAGGTTCGTCATTGTGATCAGCGTATCTGGATGTTCCGGCCCGAGGACGCGCGACGATATCTCGAATGCCTCGCGGTAAGTCGCCTCGGCTTCGTGCAGCTTGTTCTGGTTTCGATACAGCGTTGCGACTTCGCTCATCGCGACGAGTGCCTGGGGATGCTCCGGTCCCATCAGTTGCCGGGTCGCCGCAAGCGCTGCGAGCATCATCGGCTCCGCTTCGTCATAGCGTCCCTGCAGCATATAGCAGCGTCCGAGTGCAAAGTGACAGTCGATCGTCGCTGCATTCGCGTCGCCGAGCGTCTTGCGGGATTTCTCCCACGCCTCGCGCAAAAGCGGTTCCGCCTCGTCGACCCGGCCCTGTCGCGTGAGGTTCCCGGCGAGGATACCGATCATGCCGATGGTGCTGGGATGGCTCTCGCCGCGCACCCGCCGGGTCTTTTCGAGCGCTTCTCGAAAGTATGGCTCGGCCTCTCGCACACGGCCCTGGACGCTGATGAGACCGCCGAGGTTATTGACCCAGACGATCAGGTCCGGATCGTCCTGGCCCATCACTCGTCGGCCGCGGTCGTAGGTTTCGCGCCAAAGCGGCTCGGCCTCGGTCAGCTTCCCCTGGTCCACGAACAGGAAGCCGTAGCAGTTGATGGCGATGAGCGTATCGCGATGGTCGTTTCCGAGAACGCGTCGGGATTCCTCCACATGACGGCGAAGGAGAGGCTCGGCTTCGTCGAATCGGCCGCGGCCGCGAAAGAAGTTTCCCAGATTTCCCATCGTGACCAGCGTCGCGGGGTCCGATTCACCGAGCACACGTTTCCGTCCTTCGAACGATCCTTTCAACATCGACTCTGCTTCGGCAAACTGGCCGTCGGCTTCGAACATGAGCCCGATGTCGTTCATCGACTCCAGCGTTTCGACATTCGCGTCACCGAAAATGCGCTGGCGCGTCGCCAGCGCGACTTTCTCCAAAGCGATGGCGTCGCGCGTCAGCCCGAGCACCTGATAGATCGATGCGACCGTGTGTCGAAGCGAAGCGTCGACGGCCGGCTGCTCCCTGAAACTCGCATCGACGGCACTGATCGCAGGCTTGAGGATCGCGCGTTCGATCATCGCGACCGCGGTATCGGTCGCGTTCACCTCGTTCAATTCGCGGGTGAATGCATCGAGGCGCTGGTTCCGTTCAGGCGCGGACAGACGCTTCTCCTCGATCGCCGAGGCGAACCGGTTGCGGATGTCCTCCATGAGCTTCACACCGGCATCTGTCGTATCGATGCCCCGCAGCATCTGCCCCTGGAACGCCGACACTTGGCCGAGTTCCTTTGCGCGCTGGTTCGCGTCGGCTTCTGCAAGGATTGCGCGGTCTCGCTCGTGACGGGCAATGGACGCCTGCCACGCGAACGCGATGACACCGACGAGCAGTGCTGCTGCGACGGCGCTTACTGCGGTTACGAGCCCTTTGTGTCGGCGGACAAACTTCCGAATGCGATACGACCTGCTGGCCGGCGCTGCCAATACCGCCTCGCCGCCGAGATATCGGCCGATGTCCATCGCGAGCCCGTTGGCGGTTTCGTACCGGCGCTGACGGTCCTTTTCGAGCGCCTTCATGACGATCCAGTCGAGCTCGCCGCGCACGATCGGTCCGAGTTTCCTCGGTTCCGACTGGCGGGAAGCGGCGACGCTCGCGATCGTTTCGGTATTCTGCGAAAGGCGCGCGCTCGGCGAAGGCGGATCGACCTCGCGAATGATCCGCTCGATCTCACCGTAGGCGGCGCTGCGCAACGACTTCGGATCGAACGGCGTCACGCCGGTCAGCAGTTCGTACAGCAGAACGCCGAGGGCATAGACGTCGGTTCGCGTGTCGATGTCGAGTGATCCCTCGGCCTGTTCCGGACTCATATACTGCGGCGTGCCGATCATCTGCTTGAACGCGGTAAAAAGCGTTTTCTCCGTCAGGCGGCTGCTGGTCGCCTTGGCGATGCCGAAGTCGATGATCTTCACCTGCGGCTTGCCGTCCTGTGTGCTGATCAGCACGTTGGACGGCTTGATGTCGCGATGGATGATCCCTTTCGAGTGTGCGTGCTGAACGGCGGTGCAGACCTGCGCGAACAGTTCGAGCCGCTGCGGGATGCTCAGGTTCTGCTTGTCGCAGTAGTCGGTGATCGCCTCGCCGCGGCAGAGTTCCATGACGAAGTAAGGTCTGCCGGTAGCGGTGGAGCCCGCGTCGAACACTTTGGCGATGTTCGCGTGATCCATCAGCGCCAGTGCCTGGCGTTCCTGTTCGAATCGCGCGACAACCTGGCGCGTATCCATTCCCGCCTTGATGATCTTGAGCGCGACACGGCGACGGAAAGGTTGCTCCTGGTCGGCCATGAAGACGACGCCAAAGCCCCCCTCTCCGATCTGCTCGAGAAGCTTGTAGGCGCCGATCTTCGTGCCGGGTCGCTCCTGGAGCGCGTCCGTGAGCTCGACGCGCTGAATATCGGCCTGCAATCGGGTTTCGGGCACGGCATCGAAGATGCTTCCCGCCGCGACATCCGACCTCAACAGCAATTCAACCTGCGCTCGCAGCGCAACGTCGCCGGCACATGCGCGATCGAGGTAAGCGGCGCGGGCGTCGCCGCTGAGCGCGCGGGCGTCGTGGAAAACAGCTTCGAGACGGTTCGCATGAGACATGAAAGACCTTCCTGGATTTCCAACACAGTCAATGCGAGAAGCGCAGGCGATTGGCCTCATCCGACGGGATCATTCCGGTTTTGACAGCGCATTGAAGAGCCAGGCGCGGGCGAATGCCCAGTGCCGATCCGCCGTCGCCTCCGAGATGCGAAGCGCAGCGGCGGCCTGCGCCAGCGTCATACCGGCGAAGAAACGCAGCTTCACCAGGGCCGCGTTCTGGGGGTAGTCAACCGCGAGCCGCGTGAGGGCGTCGTCCAAGTCGATCAGCTCTGTCGGGACTTCGTCCAGCGAAAACGCCTGAAGATCCATGAGAATCCGTTTCAGCCCGCCGCCGCGCTTCTGGGTTCCTCTCTGTCGAGCCCGATCGATGAGAATGCGCCGCATCGCCTCTGCGGCTGCCGCGAAGAAGTGGCCACGACTGTCCCACGAAGCGGCTTGAGCAGGAGCCGATCCGACCAGCCGAATATACGCCTCGTGCACCAACGCCGTGGCCTGCAACGTGTAATCCTGCTTCTCGTGCCGCAGTTTTGCGTCTGCCAACCGACGCAGCTCTTCGTAGACCAGGGGAAGTAATTCGCTTGAAGCGCGCGGATCGCCGGCATCGATTGCTTCGAGGATGCGCGTGACCGGCTCGTGCGGCATGGGAGCGAATAATCCCGTAAGGATGTGAAACAGCGACGTGTGTCTGGTCGACTTCGCGATTAGACCGTGGAGGTTGGTTTCGATCAAACCTTTTGAGGATGCGAGTCTCGCGCTGTCTCCGCCGGGGGCAGCGCGAGCGCGATGAGCGAGCGTCTGTCGCCACGACCGCTGGTCCGCGGCTCACTGGACGTGCTGGGGGTGTCCGTCCAGCCATTCGATCTTGCTCCCACGGCCGATCTGGAAACGTCGGCCGGTATGTCGTTCGCGATAGAGTACGCGGCTGCGGCATGTCTTGCAGATCATGGCGCGGTCACTCAGCCGATGCCGCGGATGCCACCACGCACATCGCTCGCAGCCGATCTCATATCGGCTGGCGCGGCGCGCGGGGATCGCGACGTCTTTGTCCGTGAAGCATCGCTCGGGCTTGATGCCGAGCTCGATACATGCCTTCTTCCATCGATGACCGTGTCCGTCTCCGGGAGTGAGCGCGTGGGCGATTTCGTGAAGCAAGGTGTTGCGCACCTGCGCTTCGGGATTGAGCATCGTCAGTTTCCACGAGAGCGTGATTGTCTTTCGGCTCACGCTGCAGGAACCGAATCGCCGAGCGGCCCGATCGAAATCGAAACGCCACAAGGAAAGTCCATGCTTCTGCATCAGCGCGCGAGCGAGTTTCTGTGCCGCGATCAGATCCATCGGTCAAAACGGTAGACGAAGTGGTGAGCGAATTGAAGCACGAAGTTCAGCGGACATTTCTGATTGCCGATTTCCGAATTCTGGTTCTTGACATTCGCCAAGCGAACTTAAGGGACCGACTTTCGAGCTGGGCCCTCGACCTTCAGAATCTGACATTCGGTCCGGGTTGAGAAGGCGTTTCGCGCAAGAACCTTAGCGGGTGCATACGGCAATCTGACATCAGGAATTGGAAATCGCCATCCAATCCGCATACTCGGGAATAATGTTCACGATTCCGCCGCACATTCGCGGCATCATTTTCGATTGTGATGGCACGCTCGCCGACACGATGCCGCTACATCTAAAGAGCTGGGAGCGCGCGATGCGCGAACTCGGCGGAAACATTACGCCCGACGAGTTCTGGGGCTGGGCCGGCGTACCGACCATTCGCATTGTCGAGATGCTCAACGAGCGACACCACTACAACATTGATCCGCTGGTGGCTTATGAGTTGAAGGAGCGCTACTACGTCGATCTGGTTCATCACGTCGAGCCGATCGCCGAGGTGGTCAGCGTGGTCGAACAATTTCGCGGCAAACTGCCAATGGCCGTCGCGACCGGCGGCGGACGTGAAATCGTCCGCTCGACGCTTTCACAGATCGGCCTTCAGGACGCGTTCGAGCACATCGTGAGCGCGGAGGACGTCGTGCACGGGAAGCCTTCGCCGGACATTTTTCTCGAAGCCGCGCGACGCATCGCCGTCAGGCCCGACTTGTGCATCGTGTTCGAAGATGCGGACAACGGCATCACCGGTGCGCAGGCCGCCGGCATGGCGACGATCGACATCCGCCAGTTCCCGCTGCAATCGTCCGACAAACGGTCCTCGGAGCCCGAGCGCGATTGAATCCAACCGAACGATTGGATCGTAATCACCAAACGGACCGCTCCCATCCGGATTCGTGAATGGCGCGACTGACCGCGTCGCATCCTCAGATAGCTCGAAGAAACAGGGCTTGATGCGGGCTCGGCAAGGGATTCGGCGAGCGTTTTGGGGTGTCGTAAATACCTGCTCCCGCAGGTTGAAAATTCCCTTGGGAAGCGGCAATTTATCGCAGTTAACGAAAGGATGTGTTAGTGGCTCGACCCGCATCGCAGTACCCGACTCCGGTTGAGACGGAGATCCTGGCCGTTGTTTGGGACAAAGGTCCCGTGACCGTACGGGACGTCCATGACGTCATCACGAAATCACGCGAGAACGCTTACTCTTCTGTCGCAACGATCATGCGCATCATGACGAAAAAGGGGTTGCTGAAAATCACCGACGCCCGCCGGCCCGTAAAGTTTGCCGCCGCCGTCGATCGACAATCGGTGGGACGACTGATGGCTCAGGATCTGGTGAATCGCGTATTTGGCGGTTCCGTGGCAGAATTACTCCGGCACGCCCTGCCGGGGAAAAGGCGGTCAGCGAACGAATTGGCCGAGATCAGGAAGTTATTAAAGTCGATGGAATAGCGCGTCGCGGCGCCGACCGGTTTGGTGCCGACCGAGGATAGGGACAACTCAAAGGCGTCTGGATCAACATGGGGAGCGGCCAGATATCTGTTTCCGTCGCCCAGATTCTTGCCTGGACTCTCATTCACTCCGTCTGGCAGGGACTCGTTGCTCTGCTCCTTTCGCATTACAACCCGTGTAAAAGTGGGCGTGTTGTCCAGATTCAGCGGCACGTGTTCGACGCCCCGTTGAGGGGGCTGCCGGACGCGGAGCTGCTCCGACGGGGCAAAAATCGTACAGTTTTATCGAGCGATTCTGTGCGCCCCGCGGGCGCGATCCCCTGATCTGGGGAGCCGGTGTCGTATGACGGAGTTCAAACGGGCTTGCCGCTTTTCTTGCCGCCGCGATTGCCCTTGCTGCGCGGTTGCCAAATGCCGCGCGTGTCCTTCGGCTCGGCGTCGGCGAGCCCGCCGGCGCTGGCGATGTCGGGCATCTCCTTCATCTGGCGGATTTTGTCGCGCATCTGGGCGGCGCGTTCGAACTCCAGGTTCTGGGCCGCGGTCACCATCTCTTCTTCGAGCAATCGAAGGATCTCGGTCTTGTCGAAGTCCCCTTCCGTCTGCTTGATGACTTCGCGCGTGGTCTTGCGGGCCTTGATCTCGGCCTCGATCGAACTGCGAATCGCCTTTTTCACAGTCGTCGGCGTGATGCCGTGCTCGACGTTGTACGCCTTCTGGATCTCGCGGCGCCGGTCCGTCTCTTCGATCGCCTCTTTCATCGCCGGCGTCATCGTGTCGGCGTAGAGGATGACCTTACTCTCGGAGTTTCGCGCCGCGCGGCCGATTGTCTGGATCAAACTCGTCCCGCTGCGCAGGAATCCCGCCTTGTCCGCGTCTAGGATCGCAACGAAGTTCACCTCCGGAAGATCCAGGCCTTCGCGCAGCAGGTTGATGCCCACCAGTACGTCGAACTCGCCCTTTCGCAGGTCATTCAAGATCTCCACACGCTCGATCGTGTCGATCTCGCTGTGCAGGTAGCGACACTTGATGCCGGCATCCTGAATGTAAGCGCTCAGATCTTCGGCGAGGCGCTTGGTAAGGCACGTCACCAGAACCCGGCCGCCGCCCTTCACGCGCTCCTTGATCTGCGCGAGCAGATGAGGCACCTGGCCTTGTGCGGGGAGGACCTCCACCTCGGGGTCGATCAGGCCCGTCGGGCGGATCACCTGTTCGACGACCTCGCCCTGGCTCATCTGCAACTCTTCTTCGCCGGGCGTGGCGCTGACGAAGACGATCTGGTTCCACATCTTCTCGAACTCTTCGTACTTGAGAGGCCGATTGTCGAGTGCGCTCGGCAGACGGAAGCCGTGCTCCACGAGCGTCTCTTTTCGCATCCGGTCGCCGTTGTACATCGCTTTAAACTGGCTGAGAGTGACATGGCTTTCGTCGATGATGAGGAGGAAATCCTTCGGAAAATAGTCGATGAGCGTGCTCGGCTTTTCGCCGGGCTTGCGGCCATCGAAATGCCGGCTGTAGTTCTCGATGCCGTTGCAGAAGCCGACTTCCTGGATCATCTCGATGTCATACTTCGTGCGTGCGAGAAGTCGCTGCGCCTCCAGCAGCTTGCCCTGGCCGCGGAGGGTCATCACGCGCATCTCGAGTTCATCCTTGATCGACTGCACGCCGCGTTCTTTCGCATCCTCCGGCATCACATAGTGAACCGCGGGGTAGATGAAGATGGAATCGCGGCTGTTGAGCAGTTCGCCGGTAAGCGGGTTGATCGCGTCGATCTGTGTAATCTCGTCGCCGAAGAACTCGATTCGGTAGGCGAACTCCTCGTAGGACGGATGAAGTTCAACCACGTCGCCGCGTACCCGGAACGTGCCGCGTTTGAAATCGAAATCATTCCGCGAATACTGCAGTTCGATCAGTCGCTTGAGCATGTCGTCGCGATCGGTCGGCAAATCCTTCCGGATCGGCAACACGCTCTTCTTATACGAATCCGGCGAGCCGAGCCCGAAGATGCAGGACACGGACGCGACGATCACCACATCGCGCCGAGACACCAGGTTGCTGGTCGCCGCAAGGCGCAGCCGGTCGAGATCGTCATTGCGCGAACTATCCTTCTCGATGTAGATGTCCCGTTGCGGAATGTACGCCTCGGGCTGGTAGTAGTCGTAGTAACTCACGAAGTAGCCGACCGCATTGTTCGGGAAGAGATCCTTCATCTCCTCGTAAAGCTGCGCGGCGAGCGTCTTGTTGTGGCTGACGATCAGTGTCGGCCGCTGGGCACGGGCGATGGTATGCGCCATCGTGAACGTCTTGCCGGTACCGGTCGCGCCCAGGAGCGTCTGAAATCGCCGGCCCTCGCTCAATCCGGCAACGAGCTTCTCAATGGCAGCGGGTTGATCCCCCTGCGGCGTGTACGGACTGACAACTTCTAAGTCTGGCATAAGGCAATTGTAGCCCGCCCGTTTCGGTGAGGCACGAACCCCTGTTGGCGATATTCTCATCCGCATCGGCCATGCCACTACGGCTGGGACAGGAACTCCAGCATCTCGTCATCAAAGTGCTTCATCTCGGCCGACTCGTATATCGAACCATGGCCCTTGCCAGGAACGATCTTGATGTAGCCGTTGTTGGTCTTCTCATCGCCGGTGGGCGGCAACTTCGCGAGTTCGTCGCGGAGCATCGCTACCGCTTCGTTGAGGTAGTAGTCGTCCATGCCGCCGACGACCAGATGCATCCGCTCCCGCCAGATCGGCGCATATCTGGCGGGATCATTGCGCAGCAGGAGTGAGAGGTCGTACTTCTTGTAGTGCTCGGCCTCGAAACGGTCGATCTCGCCGCTGATAGGATCCCAGAGTGACTTGGGTCGGAAGTGGCCGGCGTTCGAACCCCACACTGCCTGCCAACTGTCCCACTGCTGACCGCTGGCGTTGTCCTTGGTGAAAATCTCCTCGCGGCTCGCCTCTTGGCGGACGGTGATAGTCACATTGTCCTTCTGATCGCGCGTGGAGGGAATGTCCTTGCCGTCACGCTCGTAGAAACTTCGACCGTCATAGATGTCGACGAGTTCGAACCGCCGGAAGTCGACCGGATCAGGTGAGCTCGGCCACGCGGCGCCGAAGAGATCGGGATACTGCATCTGGAGCCAACACGTCGCCCAGCCGCCGGAGGAGTGCCCAGTGATGATGCGGTGCTTCGCATCGGCGACGAGCGGATAGCGATGTTCCAGTTCCGGGATCAGCTCCTGGGTCAGTGCTTTGCCGTACGGGCCGTTCACGTCGCTGTCGGCGAACAAGGTGTGGCCGTTCGGGCTTTCGGGATCGAGGACGATGTAGAATGTCTTCTCGGCCAGCGATTTCGCGACCGACTGCTTCCCCTTGGTCATTCCCGCGCGGCGTTCGGCCTCTCTCTGGGCATCAAAGTGCCTGCCGCCGAAGCCCGGCACTTCATAGATCGCCGCATACGGTTTGCCCTCGTCGAAGTTGATCGGCTTCACCACGCCGGCGCGGAGGTGAATCTCCCTCCCGTGAAAATTCGAAAGCGCTTTCGACTTGATGTCCACGATCTCGACGCGCTTCGGATCGATCGAGGGACCGTTGACGACCTCGCTAAGCGTGAGCTTGATCGGCTCGCTCGACCTCTCGTCGACCTTGAACGTCACCACCTTCGACGACAGATTGCCCGGCTCCATGTCCCAGCCGCTCGCCTCGTCATGCCAGTCGAGTACGGCCATCGCGCTGTACTTGCCGGGTTTGAGCTCGTTCAGGCGAGCGAGGTACCAGTCGGCCATCTCGTCGATGACGAGCTTGTCGCCGGCTTTCAGCTGCTTTACCGACGTCGCGTAGACCGGCATCGGCTCGGCGCAGAAATCCCAGCCTCCCGGCGACTCGCCGCGATGCAAGGGTCGGTTCGGCCCGACGATGAAGACGAACAACCGTCCATTGACGGGAGAATCGAGCGTCTTTGGCGCGACATCGACGACGAACGACGTCGCATACGAGATCGGCGCGAAAAGCAAAACCAGGAGCGCTGTGCAGGCCAAGGCCAGACGTGTCATGCCGACAATGTAATCCCAACAGGGTCGGCCCGCGATGAAAAGCTCACCGGCGCTCTGAGGATCTGCCCGGCCAGGCCTCACCGCCCGTCGGAAGCGTCCGGCGCGAGTTTTATTTCCAGCGGCTCGCCCGCGTGGGTATGGAACAGATCGAGCAACTGGGAGAGGTTCGTCACCGGTTTGCCGTCGATGCGGGTCAGGATCGAGCCGACTTTCAGAGGCGTTTCCGCGGAGGCTTCGACGCCGGTCACGATCGCACCTTGCGCATGATTCGCAAACGTCACGCCCGCCCAGCAGAACCGCTGCGTGACGGTCGTGACGGGTTGGACGGGCAATTCGCGGCGGCGTGGGCGGACCGTCAGCTCCGTCGCGTTCCCGTCTCTCGCGACCGACATCGTGACGTCGCGATCGACCGCGCACGCGCCGGCGAGGCGGATGAAATCGATATCCGAATGAATCTCCTGGCCATCGAAGGTCTTGATCACGTCTCCGATCTGCAATACGCCCGCCGCGGGTGTGCCCGGATCGATCCGGTCTACGCGCGCGCCGAGCGGTGCGTTCCTTGAGACGGTGCCACTCGAGACGGCGCGTGTCTCGCCTTCGGGTTGTCGATTGACCGGGTCAGCAAAGGTGGTGCTGACAATCTGCACCTCGGCCGGGCTCACGTTCACGCCGAGGTAACCGTAGATCGATTCGTCGCCGTGCTTGAGTTGTTCGATGCGAGACCGGGTTCCAGCCGAGAGCGAAATGGCGAAGCCGATGTTCTGCTCGGTGGAGGAGTTCGGCACGACGGCGCAGACGATCCCGATCGCGTTCCCGGAAAGATCCAGCAGCGGGCCGCCCGAGCTTCCGGTCGTGATCGGCGTGGTGATCTGCAGAAGGTCGCCGTAGAAACGGTGTTCGCGCGCGGAGAGAGTTGGCAATGCACGTCCGGTCGCGCTGATGCAACCGACACTCGCCGCCATCTTTCCGGTGATCGAGATGCCGCCGGGATTGCCAATCGTCGCGACCAGGTCTCCCCGCTCGGCGAGCGGTTGTTCCGCGAACTCGATCGGCTTGACCTTCGCGGGAACGCGCAGCACGGCGAGATCGGATCGCGGGTCGGTGCCGACCACGAGCGCGGGCAATGTCTGGCCCGCATCATCGGTTACCCAGACGGAGCTCGCACCGCTGACGACGTGTTCGTTGGTGAGCAGGAATCCATCCGCATCGATCGCGAACGCGCTCCCGCAGGAACGCTGGGCCGTCTCGGCAACCTCCATGAACGTCGAAGCGGCGACCGATTTCCGAAAGAGACGCGGATCGGACACGTTCGCACCGAATGCGGTGACTGCGTAGACCGAATTGCACGACCGATCCACGACGCTATGAAGCTGTCTCTGGAGCGCGCTCGCTTCCTCGAGCGGCGAGGTGATCTCGACCGCGAGAGCGGAGGTCGCCAGGCAGAGCGACAGGAGAAAGGACAGGCGGACTCGTCGAGTGTGCATGCGCATCGGCTTTGTCAGGGGCACTCTATCAATACCCCGCCGACGTGCAGGCTTGGGAACAATTGACGACAACTTCGCGGCCGCCCAACCGGTTCTAAGTGCGCTGGAGCGACGTGCAGCGTTTATCCGCTTCGGCGCTGTCGAAAATCAAAGTCTTGCGCACGTCCGATAGCCGATACCCCGCTTGCACTGGGGCAGTACGAATTCGATGGCGGACAACTGTGATCGAAGTGCTTCTGCGACGAACACTCCCGCTGCGCCGAAAACGGTCCGATTCTTCAAAGCTGTCGCTGGGTTTCCTCCGTGAATCGAGCGAGCGCGGTGATTTGCCGGCGTGAATGATCGCGTGTCAACGCTGAGTTCCGTGCCGCACGACAACCTGAGTGCGGCACGGAATTCAGTTCGCTTTCATCACTCCGCCGTCTCGGCTTCAGGCGGATTCTTGTTACCGATCAGTTGCTTGGCCTCGAGAACGCCCTGGCGGATTTCCTGGGCCAGGTCCGGGTTGTCCTTCAGGAATTGCTTGGCATTCTCACGGCCCTGGCCGAGGCGCGTGCTCTTGTAGTTGTACCAGGCGCCGCTCTTCTCGACGACGTTGCACAACACGCCAAGATCGAGCAAATCGCCTTCGTAGCTGATGCCGGCATCGAACATGATGTCGAACTCGGCATCGCGGAACGGTGGCGCGAGCTTGTTCTTCACGACGCGGGCGCGCGTCCGGTTGCCGACCGCGATTTCGCCTTCCTTGATCGAACCGGTCCGGCGGACGTCGATACGAACCGAGCTGTAGAACTTCAGCGCGCGGCCGCCGGGCGTGGTCTCGGGGTTGCCGAACATCACGCCGATCTTTTCACGGATCTGGTTGATGAAGATCACCGTGCACTTGGAACGGTTGATCGCACCCGTGAGCTTGCGCAGCGCCTGCGACATCAGGCGAGCCTGCAGGCCGACGTGCGAGTCACCCATTTCGCCTTCGATTTCCGCCTTCGGAATGAGAGCGGCCACGGAGTCGATGACGATGACATCGACCGCGTTGGAACGGACGAGCATCTCGCAGATTTCCAGCGCTTGCTCGCCGGTGTCGGGCTGGCTCACGAGTAACTCGTCGAGCTTCACGCCGATCTTGCGCGCCCACGACGGGTCGAGTGCGTGTTCGGCGTCGATGAACGCCGCGACACCGCCCGACTTTTGTACGTTGGCGACGATGTGGAGGTTGAGGGTCGTCTTGCCGGACGATTCCGGGCCAAACACTTCGAGCACCCGGCCGCGCGGGATTCCGTAGCCGCCCAGCGCGATATCGAGCGAGAGCGCGCCGGTGGGGATGCCATCGATCGGGCCGCGGTTCATCCCTTCGAGTTTCATGACCGAGCCTTTGCCGAACTGCCGCTCGATCTGCTGGACGGCACGGGAGAGTGCCGAGTCGCGGCCATCGCGCTCGAAAGTTCCCGAGACGTTGGCGGTGGTGGAGTTGTTGATCGGCGAAACGCCATTGGACGCGGCCGAGCTGTGAGAGGCGACGGCGGTGCCGTTGACGGCTTCTGCTTCCGATGCGGACGAGGAGGAAGAACGAGACTTGGCCACGATGGGCCTGCCTTTCGGTTCCGCGGCGCGAGAAAGATCGCGACGATCGAAACCTTTGTGCCGGCAGAAGACTCTTTGGCATCCACGCGATGGAGATTGAAATCTCCAAGGCGAAGCGGCAAGCCGCCAAAAACGGCTGACCGCGGATGCCGGTCCTGCCGGCGTTGGCTTGGAAAGCTGCGGGAAGAATCGAAACCATCGATTCCGAGCCGAGCGGCTGGCGGTAAGAGATGGGTCGTGCGACCCACTCCACCTGCAGCACGCGGGGCCATCCGCATACACCGGGCTCGACGGCAAGCCAATCACCGCCCTGACCCGGCCGCCCCAAACACTTGTTCGGGGCTTGTACGGATATCCTATCGGATACCAAACATCTGTCCATTGAGAAAATCCGTTCGTAACGATTTTTCTGCCTGCACCGCCTTCCGCCGGTCCCCGCGTAAGCGTCCGTGCGGCACCACAGAGTCTTGCATTCCCTTGCATTTCGTTGCATTTCGCTGCCTCGCCGCCCGATGGCGAACGTCGCTAAACCACTGCCCGGAAGCATCTTAACAAGCACGCGGCACATGCGTTTCCTTCTAATTCGCCCGTCAGCATCCCTGCAAGCGAAATCGCGGCGTCGACGCCCTCATGCAACGACGATTTCTCGCGCCCGCAGGTGTGACAATGAGATCGAAAAAATCAATCGCGCCGCTGAAATGGCCCTCGTACGATGCCGTCTGCTGATTGAACTGGCGGAACGGCTCGTGAGCGAATCAGGCTGCTTCGCCGGTCATCTCACTCCAGGGAAGGCCAGATGATCTCCCGCCTCGAACCGCGCGCGTTGTTGTCGATCGGCGACTACGTGATTGATCCGACGTTTCATTCTCACACCGGAAACGACGCGGACAGTTCATTCATTGTGCAGCCCGACGGGCGGATCGTCGTTCTCAAGAGCGAGCCGTGGATCTCGGTTTCACGCTATCTCGCTGACGGCTCGGACGATCCCGGGTTCAACGGCGGCGAGTGGTTCACCTCCACCACCGACGACAACTGGGATGCCTCGCGTCTTCAAACCACTCGCGCCGGCGGTGTGCGATGGGTGGAACATGCCTATCAGAGATTTGACAACGACCCCGAGCCAACCATTCATCAACTCACGACCGGCGGTATTGCCGACGAGTCCTTCGGCGGCGACGGCGTTGTCTCCTTCGCGGATACCGTCCACGACGAAGTTCCTCACCGCATCGTCGATCTTGTCGAAACCACTGACGGCGGCATCATCGCGCTCTTCGACAGCGACGACAACTCCGCCTATGCGCCTCACGTGCTCAAGCTCCTTAGCAACGGCTTACCGGATCCCCACTTCGGCACGAACGGCATCGCCGAACTCGCCGGCGTGGAGGAGGCGTTTCAGATCGTCGAGCAGGCCGACCTTAAACTGCTCCTCCTCACCGCGCTCCGTGACAACAGCACGCTCGCAGACGGCAATCGGCTCATCCGGCTGAACGCGAACGGGTCGATCGACACGACGTACGCCGCCGCAGGCTATTACAGCGTTCCGTTCGACAGCGACGACGTCCGAACGTTCGACTGCCTGCAGCGTGTCGCAGACGGTTCGCTGCTCGCCGCCGGCAACGGCGTGCTCGCGCGGTTTGACGCGGACGGGTTCCTTGTACATCAGTTCCCGACGCCGAGCGGCATTGCTTACTTTTCTGAATACTATTTTTCGAGCGCACGCGGTTTGCCCTACCCGATTTTCGACCGTGGCGACGGCAGTCTTATCGTCTCAGATAACGACGAAACCGTACTCGTAGGTGCCGACGGGACGATTCCGACGGAGTCTTTCGCCGACGGTCGCCTTCGATTCTCCAATCTCGTTCGACACAACGGACAACTCTTTGCCACCGGCGCGGGCAGTCCCGTCGTTCGCCTCGGTTTCGAAGGTCTTCAACTGTCCGGCGGCACGCTGACCATCCCCGGCACCTCTGGAGCTGACCAGATCTCGATCGATGTGGGCCGCGACTTTGAAGATGCGACGACCGTTTCGCGTGTCGAAGCGGATCTCGGCATTGGCGACGACTCGCTCGAACTGAACGTCAAACAGGGCACAGCTGTCTCGATCGATGGCGGGTCGGGCAACGACATAATGCAATTCAGCGGCGCGACCGGCACGGTCGTGGGCGGTGACGGCAACGACTCGATCGATTTCAGTATCCAGCCCAACGATTACAGCGCCTTTGTCGATGGTTCCAACAAAGACGCGACGATCAACGGCGGCGCCGGCGATGACACCATTCAAATCAGCGGCTTTGACTACGATGTGCTGACCCATCCGGAACTCGAAACGTTGATTCACGTCACTACCGGGGACGGAAATGATTCCCTTTCCACCGTGAGCAACGCCGCGCTCGACGCAGACACCGGCGAAGGTAATGATTCAATCACACCTGCGGGCGGTCCGACAACCGTGCGCGCCGGCGGCGGAGACGACACAATCTCATCGACACAGAGAGGTCGATTGCGATTAGTCGATGCGGGCGCTGGCAACGATTCAATTACCGTTCAGAACCAAAGCACCGATTTCATCGAAGCCACCACCCTGCTCGGTGGCGACGGTGATGACACCATCCTTTTGGAGCGAGCGGGAATCCTCGACGGCGGCGAGGGAAACGATCACCTGACCGCGAATCTCGATTTCGCCTCGCAAACGGTCATCGGTGGCAACGGCGACGACCTGATCGACGCGGTCCCATCGCTTCTGTCCGCGCGAACCGATCTCGGCACGTCAATCAACGCCGGCGCTGGAAACGACACGGTGGTCCTCGATAACAACCGCATGATGACGATCGACGCGGGCAATGGCGATGATCAGATCCACGTCAGCAACAACTACTATCGGGTCACGATCCTGGGCGGGAGCGGTGAGGACAACATCGTTGTTGGCCGCGCGAACCGACCCAATCGCCGATACGGTTGGAAGGACATCTCGACCGACCAACTCTCCATCGCCGACGGCGGCGACGGCAACGACCAGATCCAATGGGCCTTCGCCACGCCCGCCAGCGGCACACGCATCCGCGGCGGCGCGGGCAACGACGCCATCACCCTCTCCCGCACCGACGGCCTGGCCCGCGCTTACGGCAACGGCGGCGATGACACGCTCGTCGGCGAGTCGGGACGCGATCACCTCTACGGCAATGCCGGCAACGACTCGATCCGCGGCGAGCGCGGGAACGACAGCCTCTCCGGCGGCGCCGGCGACGACACGATCGACGGCGGCATCGGCCGCGACCGCATCACCGGCGACGCCGGCAACGATGAGCTCCAGGGCAACAGCGGCCGCGACACCATCGAGGCTGGCGACGGCGATGACCTGATCAAAGCTGCCGACTCCTTCGGCGACGAGCTGCACGGCGGCGCGGGCGTCGATCGCGCCTATCGCAACCTGACACTCGACCTGCTCTCGGATATCGAATCGATCCTGCTGTAAACGCGACGGAAGCCCTCCGAATGAATGGATTGGCTTAAGGCGTCGGGCTGATACTTGGCACCGTCGTCGGCGCGGCTGCCGGTTCGGACGCTGGCGTCGAACCATCCCCCGGCTCATCCGGCAGCTTTTCCGCGTCGGCGAGGGCGGCCTTCACGCCCTCCATTTCCGGCGCCTCGGCCCGGCCCAGCGCGGTCATCCGTCTGACGGCCTCCCGCAGCACGGGCGCGGCCGTCGAATACTTTCCGCCGACCGCAAGGCATTGGCCGTACGTGCACGCGATCTGTGCGGCGTTTTCGCTGCTCATCTTATCGCTGGCTTCATACGCATCCTTCAGCAGCGCGAGCGTTTCCTCGACCTCTTCGCCGCGGAAGATCGTGTGCGCGACGCTCACGAGCAGCGCCTGCGCCCCCGGGTGATCCCAGCCGTGCGTCTTCACGGTCAGCGGAACGAGTTTCCGCATCAGCGCGAATCCTTCTGCGTGGCGATGTTCATCGCGGCCGAGTTCGAGTGCGTATCGTGTGCCGAACGTCAGCGACACCGGGTTCTCTTCGCCGAACATCTTCACCGCAGCGTCGTAGCACTGCTTGCAGATCGCCATGGACGGCGCGGCTTTGTCCTGCATGTCCAGACAGATGATGAGACTGTTGGCGGCGCTGAGCGTGTTGGTGTTGAGATCGCCACCGATCGCGCGCAGGCCGTCGTACGCCTGTTGAAGCATCGGCTCGGCCTCGGGTGCTTTGCCTTGCTGGCAGAGTGCGAGCCCCAGGTTCGACATGAGCGCCAACGTCGTCAATTCCGGCTTCCTTTCGTCCAGCGGGCGCAGCCGCAGGACCTGGCGATATTCCGTCACGGCTTCGGCAAATCGGCCGGCGACGTTCAGCGCGGATGCATAGTTCACGCGGGCGCGGATGGTGTTCTCATCGTTTTCGCCATACACGCGTCGGGTTCGATCGACCGCTTCGTTGCTGAGCGCGATGGCCTCGTCGAAGCGGCCAGACTCGTGCAGGCTGCGCACGACAACGGCGAGCAGAGCGATCGCCTCGGGCGCATCGGCCCCGAGTTGGCCACGCGTGAGCTCGAGTGCCCGGCGCTGATGAGCGAGCGCTTCGTCATATCGGCTGTAAGAACTGTAGATGCCGCCGATCGCCTCGCGGACGGATGCCTCGATCAATGGATCCTCGAACTTTGTATTCGCCAGTTCCTTGTCGGCCTGCGCCATCGCGTCGAGCACGCTGGGCACATTTCCCCTCGCCTGGTTGGGATCGGCCTGGCCGAGCACGCGAATCAGGAAACTGTTCACCTGTTCGGATACGCGGCTGGAGCGGACGGCTTCTTCGCGCTGAGTATCCGCCTCTTTTTTCTGCGAGAGTGCATCGGCTTCGGCGCGGCGGGCGCGGGACGTCTGCAGCGAGGTCGCGACGATCCCCGCCGACAGCGCAAACATCGTCGCGGCGACGCCGGCGGCGAGGATCTTGTTGCGCCGGACGAAGCGCGAGAGTTGATACCAGGTGCTCGCCGGCCGGGCCGAGATCGGCTCGTGCTGGAGGAAGCGGCGCAGGTCGGCCGCGAACTCGCCGGCGCTGGCGTAGCGGCGGTCGCGTTCCTTCTGCATCGCCTTGCCGACGATCGTCTCGATGTCGCCGCGCAGGCTGCGATTCACGCTCGAGAGCGCAGCGCTCGACTCGTCGCAGATGATGCGGATCGCCTCCGGCATCGACTTGTCGCGCAGCGAGTACGGCAACTGCCCGCCGAGCAGCTCGAAGCCGATCACGCCGAGCGAGTAGACATCCGCGCGCGTGTCGATGTGCGCCGCATCGCCGGCCGCCTGCTCGGGGCTCATGTAGGCGAGCGTCCCGACCAGCTGGCCGGTGTCGGTGTGCATGGTCGTCGCCTGCATCTGAGCATCGACGGCGCGGGCGACGCCGAAGTCAAGAATCTTCGGCTGCGAGGATGCGTCGACGAGAATGTTGGCGGGCTTGAGGTCGCGGTGGATGACGCCTTTCTGGTGCGCGTGCTGCACGGCTTCGCAGACGGAGATCAACAGCAGGATGCGCTCGCGCAGCGGCAGGTTCAGCTCCCTGGAGTGAAGGTGGATCTCCTTGCCGCGTACCAGTTCCATGGCAAAGTAAGGCTGCGCCCCGAAGTCGGTTTGAAAGGTGCCGGCTTCGTAGATGCGGGCGATGCCGGGATGTTCGAGCCGTGCGAGGACCTCGGCTTCAAGCTCGAATCGCCGAAGGAGCGAGCGCGTGACCAGCAGCGGGCGAATGACCTTGAGCGCGACCAGCCGGCGCGGGTGCTGCTGCTGGGCTTCGTAGACGATACCCATGCCGCCTTCGCCGAGCAGTGAGAGGATCTGGTAGTGGCCGATGGTCGCGGGAATGCGCGGCAGGTTGAAGACGGGCGCGTCGAGCGAGTCCGAGCCGTCCGATCGATCGTGGCTGATGAGCGAAAGCACTTCGCGGCGAAGCGCGAGATCAACGCCGCACTGCTCGGCAATCCACGACTCGCGCTGCTCCGGCGCGACATCGCGCGCGGAGACGAACAACTGGCGAGCCCGCTCGAAGGATTGCGGCGTCATAGCAATGCTCCTCCCGCGTCTACTCCGTCTCGGTCTTGCCGGTCATCTCCCGGCGAAGCCACGCCCGGCTCATCGCCCAGTCATCCGCCACCGTCCGGGGCGAGACCTGCAGCGCCACCGCGATTTCCTCCATGCCCAGGCCGCCGAAGTATCGCATCGTGACGACCTTTGCAGCGCGTTCGCTGAGCGCGGCGAGTTTTTCGAGCGCGTCTTCAAGTTCCAGCACGTCCAGTGCGTGATTGAGGGCGGGTGATTCGGCGCCCTCAAGCGTAACCCGCGCCCAGCCTCCGCCGCGCTTGGCGGCCTGATGTTCGCGCGCGTAATCGACGAGGATCCGTCGGATGATCGTCGATGCGGTCGCGAAGAAGTGCGTGCGGTCGTTCACGTCGACGTTGCGCTGGTCGATGAGCCTCACGTACGCCTCGTGAACCAGCGCTGTCGTCTGCAGCGTGTGGCCGGCGCGCTCCTGCTTCATCAGGCGATGAGCGACGAGGCGCAGCTCGTCGTAGATCACGGGCAGGACGCGATTCAGCGCGTCGGCGTCCCCGCGTGCTGCCATCGACAGCGCTGTGGCGACCGACGAAACGGACTGGTCGAACGACATGTGAGAGGCCCCTAGCACTATCGCGCTCCCGGGCGACTTTGGCAACGTCAATTCGCGCATCCGCCAGGACGATCGGAATTCTTCGGAGAATCAACTGCAGTTCGCGCCAGTCCTTTCCGCCAATGGTTGTGTCAGGGGGGACTTTTTAAAGGAGCTCGCGATGCGATTCGGTTCAACTCAGCTTTCGTGGCGTCCCGGCGCGGTACTGGCCGTTGCGATTTCGGCGGTGATGGGAACCGTCCGCCAATCACAGGCGGTGCCCTTCCGGTGCGCTTTGGAATACACCGCCTGCATGGCAGCCCCGGGGACCGATCCCAAGACCTGCAAGCGGTTGTACGACCTCTGCGTCCGCGGCGTCGGCGACTGGTTCTCCTACCAGCCGCAGTTCGATCCCATTTTCGGCAGCGTCAACGGCACCCCACAGCTCATCTGGACACCCGGCAGCTCGGTCACACTCGCCGCCGCACGACAAGACATGATCACGGGCAACCTTCTGAACGGGCCTGGGGACGTGACGTCGGTCCAGATGTCCGTGGCGCCGGCGTCCCTCTTCTTCGCGAACACGCCCTACGAGGAGATCCCGTTCGCGCCGCTGGGCAATGCCAGCTACGACTCGCAGCTGAGCCGGTGGATCTTGAGCCTCAACACGTCGGCTTACAACGACCCGCAAGGCTACGTCTTCCACGCGACATTCTACGACCCGACGATTCCTTACAATGAAGAGTGCAATATCGCCGCAGGCCAGTTCGAGGCCGTCATGTATGGCAGGGTCACACCCGAGCCGACGGGCCTGATTGCCGTGGCAGCAGGATCGGCGCTTTTACGGCGGCGGCGAGTGTGAAACCGGCAGTGACGGCCCTCGATGTCGGGCGGAGCCTCCCCGCCCGGCATCGACACGTTTGTTGACGCGGGATCATCCCTTGTCCGGCAGCCATCCGCGCGTTTCAACACTCAGCTGCATCCGGACACAATGCCGAGTACGTCCGCGGCGGCGCGGAACGGATTTGAATCGAGGACGAAATAAAAGCGTTTCGAGTCGGTCGCGATGCAGCCGCGTCACCATCCGAACCGCTCTTCCTTCCACGGGTCACCGTGCATGTGGTAGCCGTTCTGTTCCCAGAATCCGGGCGCATCCGTCTTGCGGAGTTCCAAGCCGCGAAGCCACTTGCAGCTCTTCCAGAGATACAGCCGCGGTACGAGCCCGCGGATCGGCGCGCCGTGCTCGGCGGTGAGTGGCTGACCATCCCAATGCGTTGCGAGGATGCAGTCCTCGTTGATGAACTCATCGAGCGGAACGTTTACGGTGAAGCCGCGCTCGGCGTGGCACATGACGAACCTGGCGTCCGGCTTGGGTTTGGCTCGTTCGATGATCAGCTTCGTCGGGATGCCGGTGAAGACATTGTCGAGCCGGCTCCAGTGCGTGACACAGTGCATGTCGCAGACGACATCCACCATCGGCATGGCCAGAAGGTCGGCCCACTTGAGCGCGTATTCGGTCTCGCATTCGCCGAAGATCTTCAGAGACCAGCTCAACGTCTCGGGGTCGACGTAGTTCACCGGGCCATAATGCAGGACGGGCCACTTTGCTGTAAGCGTCTGGCCGGGCGGCGTACGCGATTTCGCGTCGCCGCGGAGGGTGTCGGGAGAGACGATTCGCGGGCGAGAGGTGTCCATACGAAGACCATCATAGGCAGGATTCAATCTGGCAGAAACAGGCGACTTGTATCGACGCCTCAACTCCGCCACGATGCACGGCATGCGCATCATCGCCGGCGAGTTTCGCGGTCGAAAGCTTCTGCCGCCCGAGGGCGAACAGACGCGGCCGGTGACGGATCGTGTGAAGCAGTCGGTCTTCGACATGCTGATGCCTTATGTAGAGCGTGCGGTTGTGTATGACTGCTTCGCCGGTACCGGAAGTTTCGGACTCGAGTCGCTCAGCCGCGGCGCGACCAATGCGACGTTTTTCGAATCGCACCGCGCGACCGCCAGGCTGCTCAAGTCGAACATCGACGCGTTGCGCGTGGCCGACCGCTCGACGATCATCTCGGCCGACATCTTCGCACATCTGGGAGCGTCAAAGCCGCAAACGAGGGCCGACCTGATCTTTCTCGATCCTCCCTATCGCTTTCTGAATGAGCACCCGCAAATGCTTCAGCGGCTCGCAACGGCGATCGCGGCGCAACATCTTTCGGAAAGGGGGCTCGTGCTCTTCCGGCACGATGCGGCCGATTCGCTCGCGCTTCCGGCTCTGCGGGTTTCGGATGTTCGCGAATACGGGTCCATGGTCGTCGAGGTGCTCGCGCTGCCGGGAATCGCATGAGAGAATCGCTGCCGTTACACTCCGATTCCAATGGCCGCAAGTGAAGAGAATCAACCGGTCTGCCTGCGCGAGGACGCGTTGACGATCGTCCAAACGCTGCAGCGCGCGGGACACATCGCCTACTTTGCCGGCGGATGTGTCCGCGACATGCTGTGGAACCTCTCGCCGAAGGATTTCGACGTCGCCACCGATGCGCCGCCGCCGCGCGTGCGTGAACTGTTCCCGCGCTCCCAGGGCGTTGGCCAGGCGTTCGGCGTAGTGCTGGTCCGCCAGGGCAAGAGCCAGATCGAGGTGGCGACCTTCCGCGCGGACGGCAGCTACTCCGACGGTCGCCGGCCGGACGATGTCCGCTTCGCCACGCCGCAGGAAGATGCCCAGCGTCGAGACTTCACCATCAACGGCGTGTTCTACGACCCCATCGCGAACGTGGTGATCGATTTCGTGAACGGCCAGGCCGACCTCGCGAGCCGGACACTGCGCGCGATCGGCGATCCTACGAAGCGCTTTGCTGAGGATTACCTGCGAATGCTCCGCGCGATCCGCTTCACATCGCGCTTCGACTTGAAGGTCGACCCGTCCACAGAGGCCGCGATCCGCGCGAACGCTCACAAGCTGCCGCGCATCGCGCCCGAGAGAATCTGCGACGAGCTGCGCGCCACCTTCGCCTCGCCGAACCGGATGAAAAGCGTGACCCTGCTCGACGAGCTTGGCCTGACAAACGTGCTGCTGCGCGGTATCGCACCGTCGAGAACAACTGGAGGCGCAGAGCACGCGTTGTTCCGATCGCTTGTTGGCGGCAACGTGCCGTTCGTGCTCTCGCTCGTGCTCTTCACGATCGATACGCTGCTGCACGCCGGCGAGCGGCTCGACGCGCTCTTTGCACCGCCGCGCACGCAACAGATTTGCCACCAGTTGCGGCACCTGTTTCGGCTCAGCAACGAAGAGACTGACGATGTGAAGACGATGCTCGATGCCGGCCTGCTGCTGGAACCGGCGATGCCGGGTGTTGCGCAGATCAAGCGCTACCTCGCCCGGCCGCGCAGCGAGCTGGGAGTTCATCTGATCCAGTCGCTCGCCGGTGCGGGCTTCTACGTCGAGCGCGTGCGCGAGTTGCATGCGAACTTCTCCTCGTACGAGGCCTCGCAGATCGCTCCCGAACCGCTGGTGGATGGGGCCGACCTGCAATCGCTCGGATACACGCCGGGCCCGGCATTCAAACGCGTTCTCGACGCGGTTTATGACGCACAGCTGGAATCCCGGGTCCGCGAGAAGGTCGCCGGGCTGGAACTGGCGAAAACACTGATGGAGAGGTTGGCCGGCCAGCCCGACTGACCGGTACGTTGACCACAACCGATCCCGTTTCTCCAACCATTTTGCTGCGTCCGACCTCTGTTTTCACAGGAATTCGGTAAGATCAACGCGTCCAAACCCGTCCACCACGAGGCGAAGGAAATGGCAACCGTATCGGCTGTTCGCTCAATGAATCGACGTCGCATCCTGCACGCGATGATCAACCTGCGGCAGGCGTCGCGGATTGAACTCGCAAACGTCTGTGGGATGAGCCAGCCGACGGTCAGCCGCATCGTGGATGAACTCATCGGCGAATCGATCCTGGTGGAGAGCGAGGAGACCGCCGACGCCCGAGTCCGCTCGAGCGATGCCTCGCGCAACGCGCCGGTCGGCCGTCCTTCCGCCCTGCTCCAACTCGACAGCAAGCGGCCTCGCTTCCTGGTGATCCATGTCGGCGTCGGCGAGACGCACGGCGCGCTGGCGCCGGTCGGCTTCCAATCGCTGACCGGCTGGACCTCGGAGTTCAGCACGCCGCAATCGGATGGCGAAACCTGGTCCAGACGGATGGCTGAGGTGCTCGCGACGATCGACCGCGACCTGGAACTCGATGCGATCGCCATTTGTCTCCCCGGCGTGCTCAACGAGATGACCGGCAAGGTGCTCCTCTCTCCCAACCTTCACTGGGCCGAATCGTTCGACTTTCAAAGCGCCTTCAAGGCCGTCAAGCACAACGCATTCGTGTACGTCCAGGAAATTCGTGCGCTCGCGCTGGGCCAACTCATCGTCGAGCCCGATGTCCAGGATTTCCTTCACGTCGACTTTGGCACCGGCATCGGCGCCGCCGCGGTGGTGAACGGACAGCTCTTTTCCGGCGCCCTGCCGCTCAGTGGAGAGATCGGCCACACGCCGCTCATCGACAACGACCGTCGTTGCGGCTGCGGCGGCATCGGCTGCGTGGAAACGCTCATCGGCCGTCGCAATGTCGTCGCCGACGCAAAGAAGATTCACAACATCGACTCGATGCCCGCGTTTTCAAAGCTGATCGACGAGGGAGGCATTCCCGACTGGTTCAAGCAGCGGCTCGATGCGACGGCGACGGTCATCGCCGCGGCGCTGAACACGCTCGGCCTTCGCGAAGTCGTCTTCTCCGGCTTCATGAACGAGTTGCCTCCGATTGTCGCCGAGTCGCTGGGCCGCGCGATCAGCAACGACGCGATGTGGGGGCGTTTCGGCACGATCCGCTGTCGCCGCGTGCCGCGCCAGAGGTGGCTGGGCATCACGTCGATCGCCCTGGAGCGCACGCTGCTCGCGCTCCCGACATCGTTCCAGACGCCGCAGTATCCCATCCGCGCCGAACTTGTGGCCAAGCCATAGCGATGCTCGAAATCAGCTCCCGATCCTGACGGCGCGAATGATCTTGCCGTCGCTCGTCCTCCCGATCATCGTGTCGCCGTCGAGCGACATGAAGCATTGCAGCCGTTTCCCTCCAGAAGCGCTCGAGGTTTGCAGGGTGACCTGCCGCGTGCGTCGGTCCAGAGCGTAGCTCCCATCACCCAACATCCCCTTGAGCAAGTTGCCGGGCACGAGTTCGATCTCGCCGGCGTCGATGTAGTCGCTCTGAACGCGGAACCTGCCGGGGACGATCTCGCCGGCGATCTCCTTGTTCTGCCCGGCCATCTCGGCATAAGGCTCGCCGACCAATGGCCAGCCATCTTCATCGAAATAGAGGTCACGGAGGGCGAGCGTCGGCTCGCCGTTGCGGCGTCCGTCGTAGTAATGGTGCGCGAGGTACCACTTGCCGAAGCCTTCGACCGTGGAACTCTGTCCGGGCCCGATGCAGAAATCGTGCGACCGCAGGAGCAGCGTCGCTTCGCCGTCGAGCATCGGCTTGCCCTCACGCGAAACGTAAGGCCCGGTGATTTCCTTCGATCGTCCCATGACCAGCTTGTAGGTGCTCCGCGCGCCGCGACAGCAGAAGTCGTAACTCACCACGAGGTAGTAATACCCGTCACGAAAGAAGAGGTGCGGCGCTTCGAGCGCCGTGTTGCCCGGCCGTGCCGCGATGTTCGTCGTCTCGCCGACGAGCTTGCCCGAGTCGGGATCGATCCTGGAAATGAAGATGCCCTGATTGAAGGATCCCCAGGCGAGCCAGGGCTGGTTCGACTGGTCGAGAACGAATGCCGGATCGATGGCGTTGAAATCGTCGCCGCGGTTCGATTCAACGACAGCGCCTTCATCCGCCCAGCCATATTTCGGATCGTCGGGATTCAACGTCGCGCCGGTCATCAGTCCGATGGCCGACCGCTGGCTGCCGAAGCGTGAGAGCGAGTAGTAGAGGTGAAATCTCCCGTTAAAGTAGCCGACATCCGGCGCCCAGATGCCGGGATCGGGCGCGATCTTGTCGATCGCCCACTGCGGTGCGGATTTCATCACCGGAGCGACACTTTCCCAGTGAATCAGGTCCTTCGATCGCCAATGAAAGAGCCCGCCGTGGCTGGCGAAGACGTGGTACGTGTCGCCTTCGCGCACCAGCACCGGGTCGTGCGGATGGATGAGGGTCGACGGCACGGGGTGGGTCGGCGGCGTCGGTTGCGATGCCGCGGGCTGCGTTGCCGGAGGGCCGGTTTCCTCATCGCTCGGGACCGTGCCCGTCAGGGGCGTGGCGAGAAATCGATCGGGCGTGACTGCGGCGCTCGAGATCCGCACCTCGTCGATCAGGCCGATCATCTGTTCGGTCGGATTGAACGCGAAACATCCGCGGCCCACGGTCCACTCGCCGCCGCCGTTGGCGAGCGCGCCTTGAAACGGCTGCTCGCCCTGCAGAACCATCTCCCTGTCGTCCGGCCCTTTCACGTACAGCTTGAGCGTCCGGCCGTCGCTGACGGCGGCCACGTCATACCACACGTCCGGCTTCACCGTTTCCTTGGATTGAACCGTCACGTAGGCACCGGTGGAATCGAACGCTTCGATGCTGATGCAATTGGTATCGCCCCGCTTTTTGAAGCCGAGGTTCGAGAGCGGGTCTTCGTGCAACGCGTCGCGCCTCGGGACGTTGTATCCGTCCCGGCCGACGAAGGTCTCCCAGCGACGTTCCCAGCCTTCGCCGGACTTGAAGTTGACGGATGCTTCGATCGTCCAGTGGTTCAGTTCGCCGTTGACGAGATCGAAGGAGGCGTTTTCCGGCGCGAGATAAAGATCGCGCGTCGCGAACGGCCGGGCGGGCCGTGCACCGTTGTCGATCGCGATGCGGTTGGCGCGCCGCGTCTGCGGAACCTGCTTCCAGTGGGTCGACTCGACAAACATCGGAGCCGTCCCCGCATCAAAGGTGCGCAGATGGTTGCCGTGGCCCGAGACGTCCTCGATCACCCGCTCGGGAGCCACCTCCCGACCCGCCGTCGCCGATTCGAATCGCCAGTAGGCGACGGTGTCGCTCGATTGGGCGTGGAGTACTCCGCACGAAGCCAGCGAGACGGTCCACACGAGCGCTGCGCTGGCAAGCCGGGCAAGCGAAAATCGCGTTTTTGGGGACATTGTGGGACATCGTGGGCAATCCCCGACGCGAGACGTCCCGCCAACCGCGCTGACTGCGTCGGCGGATTTGCCTGCTCGCCTCAATGTCCCGAACTGTCGCATGACCGCTCCTTCGCCACCCCCGACGCATACACGCCGTGTGACTTCGCTGTCGAACCAAATCCGCAGCCGACCGATGTGGACGATCAACTCAACGTCAGCGTGACCACCGATCGCGCCGGCAGCGATACCCGCACGGTGCCGCCTTTCACGCTCGCGCCATCGAAGCCTGTCGGCTTGACCTCGCTGGGCTTGTCGAACGTGTTGTGGGCGTTCAACGTCGCCGAGGTGAGAATCTTTCCGCTGACCCTGGTGACGCCGGCAACCTCGACATCGATGTCCACCCCATCTTCATGATGGAGATTGGTGATCGAGAGATTGACGTTCCCATCTTCGCTTCGGGACGCGGATGCGCTCACGCCGGCGATCTTCCGGCCGCCCACCACGTAGTCGTTCGCCACCACCGTCGCAGGCAGATACGTCGCGTCCTGGTGGACCTTGTACAGGTCGAACACGTGATAGGTCGGCGTGAGCACCATGCGGTTCTGGCCGCCCACTTCGGTGAGAATCATTGCCTGCAGCACGTTCACCGTCTGCGCGATGTTGGTCATGCGCAGGCGTCGACAATGCTTATGGAAGATGTCGAAGTGAACGCTTGCCACCAGCGCATCGCGGATGGTGCTCTGCTGGTAAAGCGCGGAGTCGCCGTGCTCCGTGCGGTGCCAGGTGCCCCACTCGTCGAAGTAAAGGCCGATGCGGTTCTCGGGGTCTGCCGAATCCATGATGGCGTCGGCTCTCGTGAGGATCTTGTCGATCCGCAGCGCCTGTTCGAGCATGCCCTGCCAGCTATCGACATCATCGGCGAGCGCTGCACCCTTGGTCTGCCAGTTCGGATAGTGCGTGTAGTAGTGCCAGCTGAGGCCCTGCACGCCGCGGCCGTTCTTGAGCACGACACTCGCCCAGTTGTAATCCTCCACGTTCGGGCCGCAGGCGATGCGGATCGGATGATTCGGGCCGAAGTCGCGCGCGAACACGCGGAACTGGTTGAACAGGTTCGTGTAGAACTCCGGCGTCATGTCGCCACCGCAGCCCCAGTTCTCATTGCCGATGCCGACGAACGGCAGCTTCCAGGGCTTCTCGCGGCCGTTCTTTTTCCGCTCCAGCGCGAGCGAGCTGTCGCGATCGAAGGTCATGTACTCCAGCCACGCCCGCATCTCCGTCGGCGAGCCCGAGCCGACGTTGAACGCGATGTACGGATCGCATCCGAGCAGTTCGCACAGGTCCATAAACTCGTGCGTGCCGAAGCTGTTGTCTTCGACATAGTTGCCCCAGTGGATGTTGACGGTGCGCGGACGTTTGTCGCGCGGGCCGATGCCGTCGCGCCAGTGATAGTCATCCGCGAAGCATCCGCCGGGCCAGCGCAGGTTGGGGATCTTGATCGCCTTGAGCGCATCGACGATGTCCTTGCGATAGCCGTTGATGTTGGGAACTTTCGAGTCGGGCCCGACCCAGATGCCGTCGTAAATGCATCGGCCCAGATGCTCGGCGAACTGGCCGTAGATGTGACGCGAGATGCGCTGCTCGGCTTTGAAGGTATCGATGCGGATAGTGGCTTTAGCTGACATGACTGCTCCGATGAACTAAACGATTTGGTATTCCAGTACTGGGACGGCGACGCTCCTGCGGAGCCGGATTACCCGATGACGGCGGCTCGGCAGGAGCTTGGCCCTCCCATTATTCGAGCTCGAACGTCGCCGCCAACACTGAGAGCGGCGGCAGCTTGGTAGACGCAGACCCGTTCGCGACTTTGATGTCCGCAAACGATTTGGCGACGACGGCATCCGGCTTCTCGAACGTGTTCGCTTCCTGTGCGCTCTTGCCCGTCACGATCTCAGCATTCACGAGCTTCTTGATCGCGGCGCCGCCGACCTTGATGTCGAGTTCCATGGAGTCGGTCGGGCTGCGGTTGGTGCAGAACGCGTGCAGCGTCTTGCCGTTGGCGATGACGCTCGCGTCGAGGTATCTGGTCTCGCCAAAGTTTTTGCTCTTGTAGGAATCGCCTTCGACAGCGACGCGCAGGGCGTTCCCATCCCTTCGCTTGGCGTACATTTCGATCGGGTAAAAGATCGACTGGATCAGCATTTCATCGCCCTTGGTGAGGATCGGCGCGATGACGTTCACGATCTGCGCGATGCAGGCGATCTTCACGCTGTCGGCGTGGCGGATAAAACTGTTGAGAAAGCCGGCGGCAATGAGCGCGTCCTCCAGGTTGTACACTTCCTCCAACAGGTGCGGCGCGATCTTGCCCCGGCCATCCATGTGCACGCTCTCGCGCGCTTTGTACCAGACGTTCCATTCGTCGAAGCTCAGGTACGCGCGCTTCTTCAATCGCTTCTGTTTCGCAACCGCGATGCATACCGCGTCCATCGCTTCGATCTGCTCGTCGATGCTCTTCGTGACGGCGAGGAAGTTCGGCGTGTCGTTATCAGGGTTGCCGACGTAACGGTGCACGCTCACGTAATCCACGGTGTCGACGCAATGCTCCAGCACCTTGCGGTCCCACTCGATGAACGTCGGCAGATCCGGCGCGCAGCTGCCACACACGACGAGTTCGACGCCCGGATCGACCATGCGCATCATCCGCGCCGTCTGCTGCGCGCTGATGCCGTACACCTCCGCCGGCACGTGGCCGATCTGCCAAGGGCCGTCCATCTCGTTGCCCAGGCACCAGAGCTTGATGTTGTGCGGGTCTTTGAAGCCGTGCTCGATGCGCAGGTCGGCGAACTTCGAGCCGCTGTCGATGTTGCAGTATTCGAGCCAGTCGCGTGCCTCTTCGGGCCTTCCGGTGCCGAGGTTGACGGCCATCATCGGTGTCCAGTCGAGCTTGCGGCAGAGTTTCATGAATTCATTGGTGCCGAACTGGTTCGTCTCGATGCTCTGCCAGGCGAGATCGCGCTGGCGCGGCCGCTTCTCCTTCGGGCCGACGCCGTCCTGCCAGTGGTAGCCGGAGACGAAGTTGCCGCCGGGGTAGCGCATCGCCGTGTATTTCTGTCGCTTGAGCGCGGCGAGCACGTCTTTGCGACAGCCGTCCTCGTCTGCGTGTTTACTCCTGGGGTCGTACACGCCTTCGTAGACTGCGCGGCCCAGGTGCTCAAGGAATCCGCCGAAGACGCGCGGATCGACCTTGTCGATGATCATGTTGACGTGGGTGTGCAGTGTGGATTTCATTTTCTGTCCTTCTTCATCCCTCAGCCCTCATCCTTCATACCTATTCCTTTAGCCCCGTGCTCGACATGCTCTCGATGATCTGTTTCTGGAAGATCATGAACACGACCACAAGCGGCATCGTCGCCAGCACGCTCGTCGCCAGCGTCAGGCCATATTCGGTGAAGTAGCTCGACTGGTAGAGCGCGATGCCGACCGGCAGCGTGTAGTTGCGGACGGAATCCATGTAGATGAGCGGCGCGATGAAGTCGTTCCAGCTGCCGATGAAGGTGAAGATGCCCAGCGTCGCGAGCGATGGCGCGCAGAGCGGCAGATTCACGTGAAGATAGACGCCCAGCGGCGTGCAGCCATCGATGAGTGCGGCTTCTTCGATCGACGGCGGGATGGCGCGCATGAAACTGCTGAGCATGAACACGCCGAACCCGCCCGCAACCGCCGGCACAATGAGCGCCGCCGGCGTGTCGAGCCAGTGCAGCCAGCTGAGCAGAAGATAAACCGGCACCATGAACAGCTGCGCCGGAAGCATCATCGTGAGGACGACCAGGCTCAGGATTCGGTTCGCGCCCGGCACGCGAAGCCGAGTGATCGCGTAAGCGGCCAGCGATGAAGAGACGACGACCAGAAACGTGACGCTCGAACTGATGAACAGGCTGTTGAGCAGCCAGCGGAAGAACGGCGCTTCTTCGGAATACTTCAGGTTATATGCGTAGTTGGCGATCGTCGGCTGCGTGGTGATGATCGTCTTCGGATCGAGCACCTCGGACTCGTGCTTGAACGAGGTGAGGATCATCAGGATCAGCGGCGCGAGGAAGAGCGCAGCGACCGCGAACATGGTCCAGGTGATGGGTACGAAGCGGCGTCGCATTTTATTCGGCCACCCTTCGGAGGATTCGATACTGGAACAGCGAGAACGCCGCGATCAACAGAAAGAGCAGCCAGCTGATCGCCGCGGCGTAGCCCATGCGGAAGTCGCCGAAGGCGGTGTCGTAAATGAGCGAGACGACGCCGCGCGTGGTCTGCTCCGGCCCGCCGGCCGTCAGGATGAATGCCTGCGCGAACATCTGGAACGCGCCGATCGTGTTCATCACCACCATGAAGAGCAGAACGGGTTTGAGCAGGGGCAGTGTGATGAGCCAGAATCGCTGCCACGCGTTCGCGCCGTCGATGCGGGATGCTTCGGTGATCTGCGCCGGTATCTGCTGCAGACCCGTGAGCAACACCGCCGCACTGCCGCCGACGGTCCACCAGAGCGTCATCAGGACGATGCTCGGCATCGCGAGGGTGGTGTTCGTCAGCCAGGGAATCGAATGCAATCCGACCCGGCGCAGCAGGTAGGTGAAGAACCCGAACTCTTCGTTGTAGAACCACTGCCAGAGAATCCCGGTGACGGCGATCGAGAACATGCCGGGAAGGAACAGGAGTGCGCGGACCATCCGCTGGCCGCCCATCATCGCGTTCATGCCCAGCGCGAGCAGCATCGACAGAATGATCTGCGAGGGAATCATCCACGCCACGTATCGAAAGATGACGCCGACCGCTTTCCAGAAAAACGTATCCGTCAAGGCTTCGGTGAAGTTGCGCAATCCGACAAACTGTGGCGGCCGCTTGGTCGTCAGGTCGTATTGGCAGAACGCCAGCGCCAGCGAGACCACGAACGGCAACGCGACGAACATCATGAACGCGATGCCGTATGGCGTTAGATAAAGATAGCCAGAGAGCGAGCGCTTCGTGCCGGCGGTCATGCGACACCGCCTTCGGCACGCAGATGCCATGAAGGATTCGCACTCGCAACCGGTTCAGGATTACACGCCGCGCGCGACTGCTTCTGCAGTTCCTGCTCCAGCCGATCGCGCTCCAGATACTTCTTGTAGTCCTGGTTCGCCTTCTTGAGCGCATCCGCAGCCGTCGCGTTGCCGCGGATCGCGCTCTCGACCGCAAGGTTGATGTTGTTCTGGAGTTGATTCAGCGACGGCGTGCGCGGCGGATACATGACGTAAGGCAATTGCTGCGAGAACGCGAACTGAACCTGCAGCTTCCTGAACCCCTCGCTCGCCAGCACGCTCTTGCGGATCGGAACCTGTCCGGCGTCGGCCCACTCGAGGCTGTGGTCGGAGAGAAACTTGATGAACCGAAGCGCAGCGCGCCTTGTGTCCTCATCCAGGCCCTTGCGGACGCATAGCACGTGAGAATCGGCGAGCGTGCCGCGCTTCGGGCCGATCTGCGGCAGCGGCGCGCCCATGTAATGAAAAAACTTCGGATCGCCGTCGGAGATGCCGTCGTTGATTCGCTTCAGGTCGCCGAGCATGTACGGACCTTCGAACACCATGCCCACGCGCTTCTGGCGGAAGCCGGTCCACCCCGCCACGCCGCCCTGCGGCGGCGGCGCGACCTTGTATTTCTGCAGCATGTCGACCAGGAACTGCAGCGCGGCAATGTTCCCGGGATCATCCAGCGTCGGCTCGCCGTTCTCATCCACATAGCGCCCGCCGAACTGCGGCACCAGCGACATGAAGTTGTCGTTCCACGGCCCGAAGCCCCAGCCCCATTGATCGACGACGCCGTCGCCATCGAAATCCTTCTTCAGCGCGGCAGCCGCCTTGAGGAACTCGTCCTGCGTCTCTGGCGGATGCGCCGAGCCGTCGGCATTCACCATGCCGATGTCGTTGAGCATGTCGGCGTTGTAGTACATGCCACGCGGCCAGATATCGAGCGGCAGGCCGATCAATCGTTCCTTTCCTTCGGTGGGAAAGTTCACACGCGCGATAACGCTCGGGTCGATGTCGGCACGCAGCGCATCGTCGTAGAGCGTCGTGACATCGTCGATAAAACCGCCTCGGTCCATTCGCGGCAGCAGCTGCGCCTGAAGCACGAACACGTTCGGCCCGCGCCCATCGATCGCGCTTACCATCAGCTTGTTGTAATACGTCCCCCAGGCGATCCGCTGCATCGACACCTGCACATCGGGATTCTCGCGGTTGAAGTTGCGGATCATTTCCAGCATCACGCGGCCGTCCGGGCCGGTGAAGCCGTTCCAGAACGTGATCTGCACGACCTGCTTTCCGGTCAGCGCTGCCGTTCGATCGCAGCGCATGATGCCGAGCGTGACGACGAACGCGAGCAGAAGCAGAAGCGAAGTCTTGGCGCTCATGGGTGTGCCACGATCCTACGGGCAGCGGAGAGAAACTCGAATCGCGAGACAACGGCGCGACATCGACGCTAGCTTCACACGCTCGTCCATCGCGCCAGACCGCCCTGATCTCCCGGGACAAAAAGGCCATGCCGACAATTCCTCGCCGACATGGCCGTGCGGAGAAAGGCTTTGAGGTCAATCGCGGCGCTGACGGCGGACGAGTCCGGCGATCAGGACCATTCCCATCGCCGACGCCGGTTCCGGCACCAGCGACAGCGCCACCGCGAAATCGCTGTTGAACGCGCCGGAGGTCGCGCCGTTGTTGATCAGCGTGCTTCCGTCGAGAGCCAGCGACCCGCCGTAGTTCTGGGCGAGCTTGAGGAGGTCGTCGAAGTTGACGACACCGTCGTAGGTCGAGTCGCCCTGCGACCAGACCTTGCCCGTTCCGGTCGTGCTGTAGTTCTGCGCGAGTCGGAGCAGGTCGTCGAAGTTCACGGCGCCGTTGAGGTCGGCGTCGCCATACAGCGCCGTCGCGACGGTGAACGTGCTCGTCGCGGTGTCGTTGTTGTAGCCGAGGCCCTTGGCGGAAGTGGCCGTGGTGTTCTTGATCTTGCCGGTTGCGAACTTGGTCGGCTGGTTGTAGCCGGCGACGAGCAGCGCGACGACCGCCGCCTGCGGCGAGGCGTTGCCGGTGTAGTCGAGCACGAGTCGGCCGCCCTTGATGTCGATGTCGCCGCCGGCGACGAGCGCCGACGTCTGGGCCGCGCCGCTGAGCTTGAGCGTGCCGCCCTCGATGTTCGTGCCGCCGGCGTGGGCGATGGCGGAACTGAGCGAAAGCGTTCCGGCACCCTGCTTGGTGAGCGAACCGACGCCGGAGATGGACTGTGCCGTGGCGACATTGAAGCCGCTGGTGTCGATCTTCGCGCCGCCCGCGCCGGCGGTGATGGTGCCGACGCCGGCAATCCACGCAGCGTTGTCGGCGGTGGGCTTGAGGGTGCCGCCGTTGAGATTAAGCGTCGAGACGCCGGCGCCGCCGACGATCGAGTTGGCCGCGATCGATCCGCCGCCGAGGTTCACGGCGCCGACACTGGAGACGCCGTAGCTGTTGACGATGCGTGCGATGGTAAGCGCGCCAACGACGGTGACGGTTCCGCCGGTCTGGTTCCAGTTGCCGAACGCCGCATCGCCGACGATGAGTTTGGCGACGTTGACAGTGCCCGCACTGATGTTGTAATTGCCCGTCGAAGCCGCCTGCGTGCCGCCCGCGCCCAGGTCAAGGCCGCCCAGGACAAGTGCATTGTCTTCCGGCCCGGCGGCAACCGCGCCGCCCGAAGCGACGAGGTCAACGAATGCGTCCAGGCCGACGGTGACCGATCCCCCCGTCTGGTTCATCGTGCCGACGCCGCGGCCGATCTTGCCGAACCAGAGTTCGGTCGCGTTCAGTGCGCCGGTGCCGGAGAGATTGACCGTGCCTTCGCCGGGATTGCCGTTCTGATCGGTGTCGGCGACGTTCAGGCCTGCAAGGATCCAACAGTTAAACGTGCCGCCCGAGATGGTTAGTGTGCCCTTGCCGGATCCGCCGACCGCACTCCAGATCGGACGACGGGCGATGTTGCCGACGTTGACCACGCCGCCGCTCATCGTGAACGAGCCGATCGGGCGGTTGTCCGGCGTGGTGTTCGCGCCGTTGTTGAAGTCGCCGAGCATGAACGCGGCCGGTGAGTTCTCGCCGGAGTCGATATCGAGCAGCGAGTTGCCGCTCATCGTCGCGACGCCGTGTCCTTCTTCGACCCAGCCGATGCGCAGCGGCATCTTCAGGCGGACCTGTGCATTGTCCTGGATGGTGAACGTGCCGACGTTGCCTTTGTTGAATCCATTGAAGCCGAAAGCGACAAAGTCGGGTGCCGCGCCGCCGCCGACGTTCAGCTGCGCGTTGTCCTTGACGATGACGGTGCCGGTCCCGCCGTAGGAGCCGAAGTCACCATGTCCGACACGGAGGTAGTTGCGGCTGTTGACGACCGCGCTGCCGCTGATGCTCAGGACACCGGTGGATTGCGTCGCGCCTGCACCGAAGCTCTGGCCGATTTCGATCTGGTCGGTGTTGAGGATGCCGCCGCTGATGGAGTAAGTGCTCACGCCGGGCATGATGCCGGGGTTGGAAACCGTATCGACGGCGCGGCCGATGACGGTCCACGCGGCGACATCAACCGTGCCCGCGGTCTGGGTCAGGTTGCTGGATTTGCCGGCGGTGGGTCCGACCGGGTGCGGGGTATTGGATCCTACCCACAGTTCAAACACGCCCGAGGCGGGTGTGGCCGAGATGGTGGCGGTGCCGCCGTTGTTGATCGACGCGGCATCCGCCGTGCCCGGCAGGACGCCGCCGTTCCAGTTGGCCGCAGTGTTGAAGTCGCCGCTGGCGACATTGAAGTTGATTTCCGCGGCCGAGGCGATTGCAGGAACTGCAACCATGGCAGCAACAAGGATAGACCGGCGCGAGCGCGCGATAACACGAAGCATAACTCTCCTCCGAAAAGTTGACTCCAGGCACTGACGATTTGTTTTCAAACCAGGCCGCCACCAATCCGCATTAGGGGCAGCCGAAACGAATCACCGACGGTCAGGCCGGAGATTCGTGAATGAATTAGAACCAGAAGTAAATCGGCGGGTTCGAGCCCGGCGCCTTGCCTCGAATGTGGATGACGTCCGCCGCAGGATCATTCGTCGGCGTCGTCTGGATCGATTTGATCTTGTCAAATGGACGGAACGAAACGTGACCGTCGAGGAACAAAATGTTGTTTCCGGCCGGAACGCCGCGGCGCAGGTGGGCCGTCACGTGCTCTTCGGGCCATCCGCCCTTGGCACCCCACGGGCCGGCCGCGGTCACCGTCGCGTTCTGCGAAATCGTCTGGTCTGTGACGATCTCCAGATCGGCCGGCTTCGTGGGCGAGCCGACCTTATTGATTTTCGGGTTGATCGACCGGATGTACGTACGCGCCGTAAGCGGCAGAGTGTTTTCAAATACGTCCGGATTCGGCGCAGGCACAAATGGATTGGGCGGCGGTGCCGGCGGGCGGTACGTCAGAAAATAATAGCCCATCACACCGAACCGATTCGCCGTGTCGAAGTTCCACAGCACATCGACATTCTGTTCCTGGAACGACGGACAATAGAGCACGTCGCGCGAAGCACCCTTGTACGAGTTGGCCAGCGAGTCCTTCGCGTTTTTGTTGATTCCCATCAGCGAGTCGCGGCTATCAAACGAGAGGTCCCACAGCCACAGCACCGACGCGCCATGCATGGGGACCTTTCCCTTGTTGGCATTCGCGTAGATGAACAGGTTCTGGCCAATGACGCGCAACTGCGATGCGCATTTCACCTGCATCGCCTGTTCGCGAGCGCGATTCAGCGCCGGCAACAGGATCGAAATCAACACGGCGATGATGCCGATGACCACCAGAAGCTCCACCAACGTGAAGCCCGCTCTTGTTCGCTTCATATGACCTCCGCATGTCGTGACGTGTCCGAAATCTAACGGCGCCTTCCGCTCGATTTCCATTCAGTGTGAAATTAACAGTCCCAAGCCATCCCGTCAAATCCAATCTGTACGGATTCCGCAGCGCACTCTGACGCAGAGATTTTAGACGCCGTCGGGAAGCCTAACACCCCTGCGCTGCCGGGCGAGCATCGGCAGCGCCAGTGTCAGCAGCCCTGCCGTCGGTTCCGGCACGAGTGAGCGGGCCGTGTTCCAGTCGGCCACGAAACTCTCGCCGAATCCTTCATCCGCAGAAATCGTCGCGCTCGTTCCGTACTGCTGCGCCAAGGCCAGCAGGTCGTCAAAACTCACCTGCTGATCGTAGTTGAAATCGCCCTGCGCCCACGTCGCGCCGGTCGCCATGCCGTAGTTCTGCGCAAGCGTCAGAAGGTCGTCGAAGTTCACCGAGAGGTCGAGATTCGCATCGCCAAACTTAGTGCGCGCAACTTCGACCTGCGTCGCGCTCAAAACCTTCCAGCCCAGCGCATCGCCGCTCCCGGCCGTCGTGCTGCGGATCTGGCCGGCATGGAAGTCGGCCGCGTACGACATCGCCAGGTCGGCGCGAATCGTCTCGGCTGGCGAGGTGGTCGAATAGTCGAACAACACCACCCCGGCGCGAACGTCGAGTCCGCCGGCATTCGTCAGGACGTTCTGCGCAGCTGCCGCAAGTCGAAGCGTTCCGCCGGTGATCGTCGTCACGCCGGTGTAGGTGTTCGCTCCCGAAAGCGTGAGCACGCCCGAGCCGGTTTTGGTGAGTCCGCCATCCACTCCCGCGAGCGAGCCGTCGTGCATAAGCGGCTGCGCGATAGTGATGTCGACGCCGTTGGTGTTGAACGTTCCGCCGCCGGTGCTGACGGTTGCGGAGGTGAGACCCTGCATAAACGTTGTCGATGCAACCGTCGGGCGGATCGTGCCGCCGTTGAGTTTCACGTTCGCGGTTCCGGTGCCGCGCTGAATGGCGGCGACGGCGAGCGTGCCACCGTTGAGATTGAGATTGCCGGTTCCGCCGGCATGGCCGAGCCGCAACGCGCTCGGCGACGAAACCAGCGCCGTGCCCGAGACGTTCAGCGTTCCCGCCCCGGCTTCGCCGACGATGATCTGCGTGGCCGCACCGGTGTGATTGAGGTTGCCGGCGGAGATCGTCCAGGTTCCATTTGCACCGGAGAAGCGTCCGATCGAGACGTACTTGTTCGTGTTGAAGTCGCCGCCGGTCTGGTCGAACGTTCCGGTCCCGCGGCCACCGATGCGGACGTTGGTGTTGGCGTTGACGACGCCTCCGGAGAGGTTGTAGTCGCCGGTGGCGAGGGTCGAGGTTCGGCCGCCGAGGATGAAGAAGCCGTCGCCGTTGTTGTTGACGGTGAGCGTGCCGCCGGTTTGGTTGACGGTGCCGATGGCGCGGGTGTTGTTCGAGAACCCGGATCCGACAAAGAACCCGCCGGCCGTGCCGACGGTGACGGTCGCGTTGCCGGAGATTTCGAGCGTGCCGGTGGCGGCGGTGTTGCCATCGCCGGTGTCGCCGATGTTCAGATCGTTGAGCGCGGTGAGCGAGCCGTTGTTGATGACGCGAAGGGTGGCCGTGTCTCCAACGACGGCGGCCACGCTCATGTATTGTCCCGCCTGCATCGAGCCGGTGATGGTGGTCGTCCCGTCGTGAATCAGCGCGCTGCCCGAATACGTGTTCGCGCCGGCAAGCGTGAGCGTGCCGTTGCCGTAGGTTTGTAATGAGGGCGCGGTGACGGCTCCGCCCAACGTCAGCCCGGCGCCAAGCGGCGTGATGTTGATGCCGAGTTGATCCAGCGCGATGATTGGCGCGGCGATGGTGTGAACTCCCGTTGCCACGTTGATCGTTGCCTGCGTGCCTTCGGTCTGGTCGAGCGTGATGCCGTTGCCGGTGGAGTTTCCGATCAGATAGCCGGCCGCCGAATCAAAGTTCATGGAGCCGAGCGTACGGGCCGAACCGTCGATCACGATCGAGTACCGGCCGGAGGTGATCGACTTGAAGTTTGCGATCGCGCCGGGCGCATCCGGAACCGTGTCCGACCAGCTCCCCGGCGAAGACCACGCGGCGCTGCTCGTGCCCGTCCAGTTCGGATTCACCGCAGCATAAGACGGCCAGCCGTCGGCGGTCCAATAGAGACTGTGCAGGCCATAGGTCGGTGCGCCGTTGCGGTTGCCGTCGTAGTAGTGGTAGCCGAACTTATCCTGTCCCGCCTCGCTGAAAGCGCTGAAGTGGCCGGGACCGATCTTGTTGCCGTCGTCGTCGAGGAACATCGTCCCGCCGGCGTTGACGAGGTTCACACCGTTCTTGTCGAGGAACGGTCCGGTGGGCGACGTGCTTCGTCCGACCCGGATGTTGTACGTGCTGTCGACGCCGGCGCAGCAGCCGCCGTAGTTCACGAAGAGGTAGTAGTTGCTCCCCTTCTTGATCAGCGCCGTTCCTTCGACGGTGGATGCGTTGTTGACGTTCGAGCTGGCCGCGACACGCGTCGGCGCTACGGACGTGTTCAGGCGCAGGCCGGTCGTCGGGTTGACCTCGGTGATGTACGTCCCGTTGCTGTACGACCCGAACGCCATGTACGCCCGTCCGTCGGTGTCCTGAAAGATGGACGGGTCGATCGCGTTGTAGGGCGTCCCGTTGTTGGACTGAATGACCGCGCCGCGATCGGTCCATGCGTAGCCGGCGGCATTGGGATCGAGCGTCGGGCTCGTCGCCAGGCCGATCGCGCTGATCTTGCTGCCCCAGGTGGAGACGGAGTAGTAGAGATAATACTGGTTGTTCATGAACGCCACATCGGGCGCCCAGAAGAAACCAGTGAAACCGGGCACGGCGGTCGTCGTCCAACTTGGCTGGGTCGAAAAGACCGAGGGCCCGGCGCTCCAGTTCGTCAGGTCGTTTGATGAGCGGGAGGCGATTCCCTGTCCGGTCGCGAAGTAGACGTACTTGGAGTTGACGCGAGTCAACGTCGATGGGTCGTGAGCTCCGGTTTCGCCGGTCAATTGCGCGGAGGCGAATGACGCCCCGCCGAGGCTGGCGAGCGCGGCAATCGTGGGGCCGACCAGGCGACTGGCGATCGCGGAACGACCGGGGCAACGACTGTGGCAACGAGTTTCATTCACAGAGAAATTAATATAGCCGATCGATGTCGGGTCGCAATGCAATCTTCGTACTGCCCGCCCGATTTCATCTTGGCGATACACCCCTGCCACGACATTCCCCGACAAAGCGCGTCCGATAAGCACGATTGTTGAGGCTCTACGCGCTTGCTGCGGCGGATCGGATCGGCCCGAAACGAAATGACGAATCACTCGGTAATCACGTGAGTTCCGTCGAGGAGCGCCTTTCATATTTTCCTTGACAAACCACGCTACCCATTTAGACTCGTCCGATACATGTAAGCGGTTACAGGTTCGACGGACAGGTGTGGAGTCACTCACGCCCTCGGCACTGAACCGCAGACAGTCACCGGCGGAGAGGGATGCGCAAACGATTCGCATCACACGCCGGTGTTCCATGTCCCGACATCGCTACGTTCTGGAGGAGAGCCATGCGTTCAACTGGTCAAAAGTCATTGTTCATTGCAGCCGCACTCGTTGCCGGCATCACTTCGCAGCTTTCGGCGTCGCAACGCCTGCTGAACCCGGGCTTCGAGGCCCCACCGAGCACGAGCACCACCGACGACGTCATCGCCGCGTGGAATCCGGTCAATTCCGGCATGACCCGCGCCACGTTCGCCAAGAATACCGGGCTTTACGGCCTGTGGCTTAAGACGTTCAATCTCATCGGCGGCGGCGCGTCTCAGGATGCCGTCGTCGTCCCCAACACGCCGTACAATTTCAGCGTCTTCGCGAAGTATGAAGCCGGATTCACCTCGGAATCGGGCACGCTCGTAGATGCGAACATCGACTGGCTCGACGCCGGCGGCAGCACCATCAGCACCGACGGCATCCACATTACCCCCGAGACCGTCGGCACCGTCGTCGGACCGGCCGACACGTGGACTCAGCTTCACCTCAACGGTGTAACCGCACCGGCCACTGCTGCCAAGGCTCGCGTCTCGCTCATGTGGGACCTCGGCAACGTGGGTGCAGTCAATCCCCAGTCCTTCTTCTTCGATGACGTCGTCCTCGACGGCGCCGGCCCGAACCTCGGCGGCGCGATCTGGCTCACCAACGGCTCCGGCGACTGGAACGATCCGGCCAACTGGTCCAGCGGCACCTCGCCTAACGCGGTCGACGCCGAGGCCCAGCTCCTCGACGCCCTCAGCGCCGGCCACACGCTCTACGCGGATACGCCGATCACCGTCGGCAAGATCTCCTTCGATAACACCAACACCTACGTCATCTCCGGCGCCGGCTCGATGACAGTGAACGTCACCGCCGGTACCGGCGCGTTCGATGTCGCCCGCGGCAACCACAAGATCAACCTGCCGCTCACCCTTGCCAAGAGCACCATTGCGACGATCGCCGCCGGTGCGAGCCTCACCATCGCCGACCCGCTCACCCTCGCGGGCGGATCGACGCTCACCCAGAGCGGCGCAGGCACGCTCAATATCATCTCGACCGTCAACAACACCGCCAACGCGACGATCACGTCCAACGGCGGAACCGTGAATGCCGGCCTGGACCTGACCAACAAGATCAGCGTCGTCGCCCAGACCGGCACCTTCAACCTGCAGGCGTCGCAGCACCTCAACGCGATCTCCGGCTCGGGCGGCACGTTCAACCTCTCGCCGGGCAAGAAGCTGGTCCGAACCAACTCCATCAACATGACCAGCACCGGCGCGTTCAACCTCAGTGACGGCCGCATGATCGTCGACTACACGATCACCCCGCCGCTGACCTCGATCCGCACCCAGATTTCCAACGGCCGCGCGGGCGGCGCGTGGAACGGCCCGGGCATCCGCTCCTCGGCGGCAGCGGCTGATTCGCGGCTCTCGATCGGCTCGGCCATCACCGGCCTGGTCACCGGCGGCATCACCAGCTTCGCCGGCGAAAGCGTCGACGCGACCACCGTCGTCGTCGCCACCACGCTCAAGGGCGACACCAACCTCAACTTCACCGTCAACTTCGACGACCTTCTCACCCTCGCTCAGAACTATGCGGGTTCGTCCAAGGTCTGGTCGCAAGGCGACAGTGACTACAACGGCCTGGTCAACTTCGACGACCTGCTTGCCCTCGCGCAGAACTATGGCAACACGTACCTTGCCGACGGCTCGATCGTGACCGACCAGTCGATGCACGCGAACTTCGACGCCGACTTCGCGATGGCCCGCTCGCTGGTTCCAGAACCCGCAACGCTCGGCCTGCTCGGCGGAGCACTGGTGATGGTCGCCCGTCGCCGGAAGTGATTCGCATCTCGCCTGCCTTCGCGATCTCATTCGATTGCACGGGCGCGGCGAGACGTGCCGTTAGACTTACGCACCGCGCTGTCCGACCCGGATAGCGCGGTGTTTTTTGTCCGACACGAAGATCGACATTGGCGGGCTGCGCGATCGTCCGGCAATGGCCCTGGTGCGGCTGCCGATCGCTCAGCCGACTTCCGACTGGCCGAAGATGACGTCGGCAACGCGTACGCGTCGCGCCAAGGGCGCGGTCGGGACCGGGACAAGCGCTTGCGGGTCTGAAAGCGGATCTCCATTTCCACCGACGATCGCCGACCCGAACGCCTTGGTGAGCGCCGACGTCGAGACCGCGCTCTGTGAAAAACTCTTCCACACCTGCCCGCTGCGGGCGTTCTCGACCGCGAGGAGCATCATGCCCACGTCGATGCCGAGTACGATCGAACTCGTCCAGTTGGTCTGCGGGTTGAACGCGTCCACGAAACCGTACTTTCGATACGTCGTGGGGTAGGTGCTCTGCATGTTGCGCAGGGCATCGGTCGACTGGCGCGGAATGAACGCCAGGCTGCCGCCGGGCGCGGTGGGGACGATCGTGCCGTCAATGTTCGATGTCGCCGGCGGCCCGCCCCAGACGGTGTAGCCGGTCGGCCCATCGGCCGCGGTCCAGCCCCAGTTGTTCGCGCCCCACTGCGGGTAGGTGCCCGCCATGTTGATGCCCATCTGTCGCTGCGCCAGCGCCGCTTTCTGCGCGTTGTCGAAGTAGTTCAGTCCGAATGAATCGGTCTTGCCGCGAAGGTCGAACCATCCCATCGGGTACTGCGTCGTGAAGAGCGCCCGCGTCTGCGCGGTGATGAAGGTGATGCCGCTGTAGGTAAACGACGGCGAGCGCAGCCAGCTGCTCCACGACGCGGTCGACGTCGGATGCGTCTGCGAACCCAGACCCAGCAGGTAGAGCAGCGCCGCCTCGCTGAAGTCGCCGTAGCCATATTGGAAGCCGCTCTCGGGCGTCCATTGGCCGTAGAACTGCCCGTTGGGTTTCTGCATCCACGGCCAGTTCACACGCTCGAAGAGGTTGGTGGCGACGGTCGCCAGCGGCGTTCCCGCCCAGTGCTGGCCGGCATCGATTACGCCGGCCATCAGCAGCGCGGTGTCGATCGGCGAGAGTTCGGTGTTGCCGACGCGCGCGCCGGTGCTCGGATTGAGGAAGTGATAGAAAAATCCGTTCACCTGCGCGCCGTTGTTGTAGAGGAAGTTGAGCGTGGTGAGCGCTCGGTTGTACGCATCGGCGTGCGAGAGGAAACCGCGATCATCGGCGATCGCCAGCGCGCTCAGGCCGAAGCCGATCGAAGCGATGCTCGACGCTGCGGATGGACTTCCGCCAGCGGCGTTCGCGCCGTCGGGCACGAGCCCGGTGCTCGCGTTCGTCTCGTTGTAAAAGAACAAGACCGAGCGACTTTCGAGGTCATTGAGGAACGCCTGATCGGCGGGGGTAAGGACGCCCGCGCCCGTGCCGAGCTTCGCCCCGACGGCGAAGCCGGTGAAGCTGGCGGAGACGAAATTGTCGGCGGTCCCCGAAGCCAGCGCCATGCCCGCAACCGGCGCCGCGCCGAGCGCGACGGTCGCGCTGCCCGCCGAAATCCAGGTGATGCCGTCGACAGAGAACTTCGCCGTCACGAAGTTCCCAGAACGCGTGAGCTTGAGCGAGAGGGGCGAGCCGAACGCGCCGATGTTCGAGGTGGAGATTCCCGTCCCGCCGACAAGCACGCGCGACTGCAGCAGCAGTCCGCCGGAGCTGGCGAAGAGCCCGACAAACGCGGCGTTGGCATCGGCGGAGGACCGGATGACCAGCCCGGCTCGCGCGGCCGGGTTGGTCGGCACGTATCCGCTCAGGTATGCCACGACGTCGCCATCGCCGGCCATCGACTGGGCCGAAAATGTGAACTGGTCGGTCGTCGCGGCGATGCCCGCACCCCGGCCGATCATCGCGTGCGTGTCTTTGGCGATGTCGAAGATCGGCGAGCCGGCGGTGCTCGATCGCCCGACGTCGACATCCGTGCCGGCGACGCCGAGCTGGCTCACGCCCGAGAGTTCCGCGGCGGCGAGTTCGGTTGAAGAGCCGGAGAGAATCGCCAGCCCGGCATCGGCCTTCGCGCTGGCGAAGCCGATCGATTGTGCCGAGCCGATCTGCGTCCAGTTGATCCGGTCACTCGAGCGGTATGCACGGATGGTGTTCCCGCTGCGCTCGAGCTTGAGCGAAAGCCCGATGGTGAATCCGGCGTCGGTCGTCGACGACACCGCGCCGTTCTGTGTGAGCCGCCACTTGAACGTGACGACGCCGTTAACGCCGAGCATGAGCGAAGCGAACGGCGCCCCTGCCGAGCTGGCGCTGCGCACGGCGACGCCGGCACTCGATGTGGATGGCGAGGAGACGAAGCGATCGATGGTGGCGAGGATGGACCCGTTGCCGAGCATCGAGCGATGGACAAAGCCGATCGCGTCGCCGCTTGTATCCGTTCCCGCGCCGGCGATCGTATAGAGGTTGCTCGATGCGGAGTACGTCGCGTAGCCGCCGACGCCGCTGGGCACGACGACGTCGTTCACGTTCGTGCCGATCGGCAGCATCAGGCTCACGTTGCTGAAGATCACGGTGCTCGTCAAAGTAGCGCTGGCGGACGAGGCGGCGAGGCCGACGCGCGGGGCGCTGCCCAGTGCGACGGTCGCGGTCGCTCCCACCTGCGTCCAGGTGACGCCATCGGCGGAGTAGTAGCCGGAGACGACATCGCCCTCGCGGGTGACCTTCACGAAGCGCGGCAGAGTGACGTTCGGCACGAACGACTGGCTCGCCGCGCCGCCATCGACGAGCCGGCGGATGAAACTCACGCCGCCGGAGGGCGTGAGGAGCACGGCCGCGAATGCCGCGGTCGGCGAGAGCGAGGAGCGGACCATCGCGCCGGCGCGGGTCGCGCCGCCGGTGTCGGTCTGCGAGGCGACGCGGACGATGATCGAGCCGTCGCCGGAGGCGGCCCGGGAGGCGAAGGTGAACTGGTCGCTGCTGGCGCCGATGGAGAGCCCGACGCCGGTGAGTGTGTAGTTGCCGCGCGTGAACGCGAGCGGCGCCCGCGGCGTGGGGGTGCCGATCGCGGTGATCGAGGTGAACGCGCCGTACGTGCCGTTGATACCGAGCACGGTCTCATTGGTCTGCTCCGGCGGAACGGTCGGCGGGATGAGGATGGCGGCGAGCAGCCGCCGGTGTTCCAGCGGCTCGATGGCGCATCCCAGCCGGCTCAGACGTTTTGTCAAAAGGTGCCTCATCCGCGAGGCATGATTCTAGCACGGCGAGCGACAGGCCGCTCGGGATTTCGTCGCGTCGTCGGGAATGGGACTACCCCAGAGTCATTCCTTCTTGAAATCCGGCGAGGTCAGGTCCATTCGCGGCACGGCCGGCAAGACCGGGAAATCGGCATAGAGCTCACAGAAGTCGTGGAAGCTCGTGCAGAACGTCTCGATCGCGGCCCGCGTCGATGCGTCCATCTGGCTCTGCGTCACCACGCGAAAGGTGATCTTCTCTCGATCATCCACCGACGGATTCAAACCCTCGCGGCTCCATCGGGCCATGATCATCAGCTGGTCCCAGATCGCTGTGAAGAAATGATCTTCGGCGTCGAGCGCGCGAATCGCCTTCACGCGGTCGATCGCCTTGTTCAGCAGATCGACCGTCGCACGCGGGTGCTCGATGTGCGACGTCGTCTCCCATGCGCCCGTCGCGGCCTCGGCAACCGGCAATGCCGCGACGTACATCTGCAGCGAATGAAGGATCGCAAGCAACTCGTCCATCGCCGGCTTCACGCGCTGAAACAGCTCGGCCACGTTCACGCGCTCGGCGAGCGCTGCGCGACGCTGCTCCGGCGACGGGCAGCGGCCGTTGATGACCGAACTCCAACGCTCTCCCATCCGCTTGTCGAGCGCGACCAGCATCACGTCGCGGTTCGAGAGCACGCCCAAACACCGCACCCTGCCCAGATGCTCGGCGAGGTAGTCGACGAACGCGTGAACGTTTTTCATCTTCGGCTTGCGCATGGCGGGGGTCATCATATTCCTCAGGCAGAGTCCCGCAGGAGGAAACACGAAAAGTGCGCCGCGGCCTTAGCGGGCCTTCAGCTCAATTTCACTTCGCCGGCTGGGTCGCCGGCGTCATCTGGGCGACATACTTCTTCGCCTTCTCAACCTTCGGCAGCGCGACCGCGCACACGTACGGCTGGTTCGGGTGCATCCGGACGTAGTCCTTGTGATAGTCCTCGGCCACGTAGAACGCATTGAGCTTTTCCAGCTTCGTCACGATCGGCGAGCCGAAGACCTTCGCCTCGTCGAGCTGCTTGATGTACGCCGACGCGACGCGCTGCTCGTCGTCGTTCGCATAGAAGATGGCCGAGCGGTACTGCGAGCCGATGTCGTTCCCCTGGCGATTGAGCTGGGTGGGGTCGTGGGCGATCGAGAAGAAGACCTTCAGCAGTTGGCCGTAGGAGATCAACCGCGGGTCGTAGGTGATCTGGATGGCCTCGGCGTGGCCGGTGGTGCCGCTGCAGACGGATTCGTAGTCGGCCGTCTCTTTGCTGCCGCCGGAGTAGCCGGGCAGGACGTTTGTCACGCCCGGGAGCTGGCGGTAGACGCCCTCGGTGCACCAGAAGCATCCGCCGGCCAGTACGACCGACCGGCTGGTCGAGTCATCGGTCAGGTCCACGGTCGGCGACGGGAACGATTTCATATCCACCTCGGCATGAGTACAGGCAAGGCCCAACATCGAAGCTGCCGCGAAAAACGCGGCTTTGAGTGCATTACGCATGGTGCATAGTAGGATGCGAAACAGGTTTCGGACGATTCGCGAAAAGACGGGAACCGCTCGGCGCATCGGGAACCCCTTACGGCATGTTCAAGCAATTCGATCGTCTTTTGCTTCGCGTCGATTCGCTGCCCGCGGCAGCAAAGTACTGGCGCGACGTTCACGGCGCGATCATCGTCCGCGAAGATCGCCACGCGATCACCCTCACGCTCGAAGACGGCGGCGAAGTCGTGCTGCACTCGGATGCGAGCCTGCCGGCCCAGCAGTTCTTCCTTCTGGTGGATGATGTCCGAGCCATGCACGAGCTGCGGGCCGAGCTGATGCTCGATTTCCGCTCGCCGCCAACCAAGGGGTCCCGAGGGTATTTCGCCACCGTTCGCGACCCGTTCGGCATCGTGCTGAACATCGCGGATCGCTCGCTGGAGCAAGCCCCGAGCGATGGGGCGACTGGCGAATCGCCGGGCGCGCTCTTCGACGAACCGATCGAGACCAAGCACAAGCCCGATCGTGAGCGGCTTGCCGCACTCTACGTGCAACTGGGTCGCACGGCGGATGATTTGCCGTACACGACGCATTTCGAATCGCTGTACGAGAGCTACGTCGTGAACTTTCCGGATCCCAAGCCCGATCACGCCGCGGTGTGGCGACACCTGCTCACGACGCGCAAGGCGGGCCGGCTGCCAAAACTCGGCGCGGCACGGTCGGAGCCGCCCGAGGTGGAAGAGAGCGATCGCGACTTGCTTCGGCGACTGCTGGGGGAACAGATCGGAAAGCGCGATCGACTGCCTTACTCGCCGATGTTTGACGACCTGGTGACGAAGTTCAACGCGGGTCGACGCCGGGCGTACTCGCCCCACCAGGTCTGGCGGCTGGCGGCGACGATGGCGAAGTAAGCATCGCCACATTCCTGACAAAAGAATCGCTCACTCTGCGCTTTTTTGACGCGGAAACAGCGACAATTATTGTATTTCCAGCAGAAGTAAGCAGGATCGACCGACGTGGTTACGATTCGGGTCCTCAATCAACCGGAGAGAATATGTCGAGATTCATCATCGCCGCGGCGGTCTCAGCGTTCGTCAGTCAAGGGTCGGCGGCCGTGCTGTGGTCGAATGGAAACGTGGTAACCAACCCGACCGGCGGCACGAACGCGATCGCCAACTATCCGGTTGTCCAGCAGGAAGTCGTCCCCGGCTTCACCTCCCTGGGCTTCGCCGACCGCACGGCCAACGCCGCCATCACACTCGGCGGCACCTCGCAGGCCGTCGCAGATGATTTCACGGTTCCCGTCGGCGGGTGGGATCTCGATACCGTCACGCTCTACGGGTTCCGCACGACCGCAACCGCGGTTGTGCCCCCGGCAGCCGCGGGACCGATCACCCGCGTCCGACTCAATCTCTGGCGCGAGGTGCCACAATCGGCCAACGGACCCGCGCCGCTTCCCAATCCGCTTCCCACCCCCGTCTTTGCCACCGATCTGGAACTGCCGGTCCTGTCTTCGACCTTCGTCGGATTCCGCACGGCATACAACACGAACGCGAACGGCACTCGACCCATTTACGCGTACGATGTGTCTCTTGACTTGCTTCCTGATGCGGGCAGGCTCGCGCCCGGCAACTACTGGCTGGAATGGTCTTTTCTCGACAGTACCTCCTCGACAACAAACATCTTCATCCATCCCGCCAATCGGGCGACCGCACCTAACTTCAACGCACGGCAGTTCAGCGTCTACACGACAGGACAAACCCAGTACGCATGGTTCGAGATGCGCGACGCGTTCGGCCAACCGGCAACGCCAGACGGCGTCGCGATCGCGCTGCCGTTCAACCTGAATGGCGCGGTGCTGCCGGAGCCGACGTCCCTGGGCGCGTTCGCCGCCGGGGCGATGACTCTTCGTCGTCGCCGCGCGAACTGACGTCGCGCCCAAACCACACCAAAGGGTCGCGGCGCAGGCGCGTCGCGACCCTTTTTTGTGTGAACAGCGCAGATCAGCGCCGTCGCCGGGCAACGACGACGCATGCCAATCCGAGCGCTCCGACCGCGGGTTCAGGCACGTGAACCGCGACCGCGAACTCGGTGGTCGCGACGCCCGTGTTGATGACCTGAAGGTAATACAACCCCGAACCACTGAAGTTCGCGAGCGGCAACAGGTCGATCAACTTGACGTTTTCGCCAATCCCGCTCGTCCCGGCGAGGAGCAAGTCCGCCGCGTCCCAGCCGGCCGGGTTCCCCACTGCGGCGCTTTCCATGTAGAGGCGGAATTCGAGGGGTTCGAGACGTGACGGGCCGGAGTCAAAGTCCCACGTCAGCGTGGCGCGCAGCGCCGCATCGACGATCGAACCGAGAAGGTAATTGACCCGCCCAGCCGCGGGAACCTGTTCGAAGTCCCATCCGTAGCCACTGGGCATGCCCGCCGCGATATTGAAGTTCGCCGCGACGTTCGCGTGACCGGCGAAAATCTCGTCCGGTTGGTATTGCCGCAATGCGTGCTCGACGTGGAGCATCCCGGCGCCGAGTTCCGGATCGAGTGACTGGGTGATGGACATTCCCGGCAGCGTGCCGGTGTTAACCTGCGCCCACGCGGCGCCGCCGAAGCGATGGACGCTCGTGTCGGCCGAGTTGAGCAGCACCGCCTTCATCACGCGATGATCGGCCGAGTGGTTGGCGTGTTCGTCCTGGTAGTCGTAAAGAAGCGCGGCGGCGCCGGAGACGTGCGGGGCTGCGAAGCTGGTGCCGGAGACGCGGTTGGTGTTGGCAACCTGCGGCGAGCCTGCTTGTGCGATCGTGTAGCGGAAGTCATCGCCGAGGAAGACCCGTCCGAAATCATCGACGACCCCGTTGCCGTCCGTGTCGCGCGACTGCGGGACATTGATGAACTCGCCGGGGGCGACGAGGTCGGGCTTCATCGGCGTTCCCGCCGCCACGCCGTAACTGGAAGTGGGACGGCGTGCGCTGAAGGCGCGATCGACCGCGCCGACGGCGATCGCGTTATACGCCTGGCCGGGCGTGGAGACGGAACCGAGTCCCGCCGCACCGCCGTTCCCTGACGATTTTACGAACGTCAGTTCCGGATTGGCATTGATGGTCGATTCGAGCGTGGCGACATCGGCCGCGCCGCCGCCACTGTTGTTGCTCATGTTGATGACTTTCATCGCGGGATTGGCGGTCAACAGGGCGGCAAGTGCGCCGGAGAATCCGGTCGCGTAGGACGCCATGGGAGCCGAGCGAATCGTCGCGCCGGGCGCGATGCCGGCGTTGTCGTCGCTGACGTCGTCGGCGCAGATCAGCCCGGCGGTGGCCAGCGAATGCTCGCGGCGGAAATCCGCGGTCGCGCCGCCGACGCCGCCGCCGGTGACGGTGATCTTTCCGGCCATCGAGGCGTGCGTGAGATACGGGTTGCCGAGCTCGAGGAGTCCGACTTCAATGCCTGATCCATCGACGAAGCCGAACGCCGCACCGCGCGCTTGGGGAGCGTGAACCGCGGCGCGGCTGCTTCCGAGTCCCGAGGGATAGGCGCCTACGCTCGCCGCGACGCCGGCACTGGTGCCGGTGCTGAAATCGACGGTGACACTCGATCCGGGCGCATTCCCGAGCGACCGCGCCGCTTCGCCGGCGATCTCGATCGAGGCGCGCACGCGATAGGCGCCCAGGCCCAGCGCGACCTCGCCGTAGTTGAACTGATCCGGGACGGCGAACGTCGCCGTGCTCCCCACGGCACCTTCGATGCTCACGGTGTGAACGATCGCGTTGGTGGAGTCGATCACTTCCAGTCGGCCGTGCCATTCGGCGAAGCGAATTCCGGGAGTTGGTGAGTAGACGGAGATGCCCGAAAGGAAGATCGGCAGCGTGACCTGAGCGGGCTCGGAGAGCGTGAAGCTCTGTTCGCGCGCGTTGCCGATTCGGAAGGCGCCCTCGGGCGCTGGAGCTGCGGTCGCAACCGCGGTCCCGACGGCTCGAAGTTGCACCACCTCAAACGTGTCCCAGAAGGAAGCCGTCCCGCCGGGCACGCCCCCGGGCACCGCCGGCGGGGCGACCGGTGCTCCCCATGCGGTGAGTCCGCCCATCACCTCCTGCGCGCCTGCGCGCTGTACCGCGACCAACCCCACCACACCCGACAACGCGAAACACAACACACGTCGTGACATGTGATCCTCCGCGGTAAGTGAGACCATCCCCCGTTTTTAAATTGAGTCGGTGCGCCGAACGCGGTGCAGAACTCCCGCGGTTCGCAGAAGCCCTCGCCACATTCCCCTGTGTGGTGCCGTAGTCGCGGCGAAGTGGATACGTCAAAGTCTGACCCGTCGCGCAGGTCACGTCAATGCGATTTTCTTCGCCGGGTTCGACGCCGGTGCAGAGCGCGTCGATCAATGCTTCATCTGCTGTGCGACGTAAGCGTCCCACGTCAGCGGACTTGCCGCCGGCAGCGCGATCTTCGGCGCTGTTTCTCCGTCGATCTTTTTCAGCTCCGCCATCGGGTCGTCGTTGAGCCGGAAGAACTTGAAGCCGCGGTGGCGCGCCTTTCCCAGCGCATCATTCTTCGCGTTGTTCTTGGTGTTCCGCGCGATGAAGTCGTCGATCTTTTCTTCGCGCACCTGGGGCTCGCTGGAATGGATAATGTGCACCTCGCCATCCGGCATCACCGCGACCAAACCCATGTGATGCACCCACGCGCTCGTCTCGCTCGTGCCCTTCACGAAGTTCACCACGTCGCCGGTGCGGAGCTGTGCTTTCACTTCGCTGATCTTTTCGAACGGCACGTAGTCCTGCGTCGTCTTTTCCGTCGGCACATCCACATCGATCTTGTACCGCTCCTTGAAGAACGCCTTGCGGTTGATCACCTCGTCGAACCGCTTCACATCGGTGCAGCCGATGTCGCGGGTGATCTCGTGGAGCAGCCAGCGATTGTTCACGTTCCAGTCGGTCTCGCTGTAGTGGTTGCGGGTGCGGACGCCGATCTCGCCGTCCTTGTAGCGGATCCGCTGGAGCATCTTCAGGAAGCCCGGGAAGTCGCTGCTCATCGACATCGCCAGCGTGTGCTCGACGAAGACCACGCAATCCGATTTGCGAATGTTGTAGAGCGGCTGCGGGTCGATCGTCTCGAACGGCGCTTCGCCGAGCAGGTACATGTCGTACGGCTGCCTGATGTTCTGTCTTGCGATCGCGATCACGCGCTCGTTCTGCGGCGTCGTCGATTGAAACGTCGGCAGGCGGTCGTTGAGCTGCGCGTTGCTCAACTTGTAGATCGGGCGCTGTTCCAGAGGCGTCGAATCGCACCCGACCAGCAACGCGAACGCGACGATCCCGAAGACGGCAGAAAAGTGGCAAGTCATGAATTGCATCCTAGCGAATCGACCTGGCTGCGCCACCGAACGGCCCGGGAACGACAGTGATTCGCGCCCGCCAAAACCTCCCCCTGCGGGTTTTGGCAGGCGCCAGCGCCCGCGAATCGCGCGCCCGCGTGTGGGCTCGACGTTTCGAACGCTGCGCGGCAGACGCAAGCGTCTCGCCTGCGACTTCACCACGTCGTGATCTCAATCACGTCGTCGACGTGCGAGCGTCGCGAGGCCGGCGAGCGCGCCGAGCACCGTCGGCTCGGGAACGACGCGCACGTCGAGGAACGCGTCATCGACATAACCGTGATCGATCGCGCCGGCGGAATTGACCAGGGTCGCGTTCGCATACGCCACCTGGATGATCAGCCAGCGCGTTCCCACCGGCACCGGGCCGTTGTGAGCGATGGTCTGCCACGTGGCGGGATTGTTGTCCAGCACCTGGCCGGTCGCGGTGGACGCGGCGGTGAAGTTGCCGAACACGCCGGTGTTGTCGACGTAGATCATCGCAGTGCTGGCGCTGGCGGCGGGGACGGTCTGCTGGACGTTGTATTTCGCGCTGGAAGTGAACGTGGCAAGACCGGCATCAATGGCGGTGGCGAAGGAACTGACGTTCACCGCCTGCCAGCCCTGGGTCGCGATGAGCCCGTCATCCGACATTTCCAGCATCTTCACGCCGCCTGCCGGCGTGATACCGCCGGTCACGCCGACGATGGCCGCATTTTCGGTTCCCCAAATGCCGGCGTTGCCGGGGATGTTGGTCAGTACGCCGACGCCCGGCAGGAGAGCATTCGTTTCAAAGCCGGGGTCGGTGAGGAGGTTGGCCCTTGCCGGCGTTCCGTGGGCGAGCGTCAAGGCCGAAACCGCGAATGCACACGCCGCGACTGATCGATTCAGACCGAGCATAGCAACCTCCATTAAAACAACCTGGGGAATCGAGCCGGCATTTCCGCGTGGAGCACCCGCCCGAAACGTCCCATAAAAATGCTAAATCCGTACAGCTGTGCAGTCAACAATATTGTAATGCGAATTATTTTTGAGTTATAAGACGTTATTAATCAATCGTTTATGAGAAAACGGGCCGCACCATCTCGAATCACTGCGATTTTTGGCGAGAGAAAAATTGTTGATATAGAAGCACTTTGTTATTTGTTTGAACGCATCAGTTCCCCCTCTCCCACCGCCCTTTACGGGCTCGTTCGTTCAGAGAAATAATGAGGAAGAGCCCGTTCCTATCGACTTTCAGCAAGACGCTTGCTGAAGAGACACATCGTCGCCCATCCGTTCACCACGACCCTCAGGAAGTGCCTGCGCATCGACCGACGCTAACGACTACCCCTGCGAAACCGATGGCGGCAACTCGATGGCTCCCTTCGATCGCGCTACGTCGTCCACGCCTTCCCGCCTGGAGCGCCGACATGGCGTTTCCGACCTACACGGCATCACCGGAGCGCGCCGGTGGTACGACGCCGCTTCGCGGAGCCGAGCCGCGACGGACAATCAAACAACCTCCAATCCTGTTCGCAGCGGCCTTGTGCTCACGAACTTCGGTGTGGATTCGAAAATCGGTTCTGCCCGACTTTGCATCGACCGGCGATTTCTCCTAGATTTCGCGGTTCTTCGCTCGGCGAAGCGCGCGTGCGCTACTTGTCGATCCCGGGCGAAATCGAACCAGATCCGCCGGGTCCGTCACGCCGGCACGCAATGCTCAGGAAGGCCTTTTCGATGTCGCTCAAGATGCTGTACGCCGCAGACGCTCCGATTTCCCCGCTCAACGGCAAGACCGTCGCCATCATCGGCTTCGGCAGCCAGGGACACGCCCACGCCCAGAACCTCCGCGAGAGCGGCGTCAACGTCATCGTCGCCAACCGCAAGGACTCCGCCAACGGCCGGCTCGCTCAATCCAAAGGCTTCGAACTCCTCAGCGTCGAAGACGCCATCCAGAAGTCCGATCTCGCCATCCTCACCCTTCCCGATGAGAAGCAGCCGGAGATCTACAACTACGCCATCAAGCAGCGCCTCAAGCCCGGCATGGCGCTCGGCTTCACCCACGGCTTCAACGTCCACTTCAAGACGATCGAAATCCCCAGCACCGTCGACGTGATCATGGCCGCCCCGAAGGGCCCGGGACATCTGGTCCGCAGCGAGTTCGAAAAGGGCGGCGGCGTACCGTGTCTTGTGGCCGTCGCGCAGAACGCGACCGGCAAGGCCCGCGACCTCGCCCTCGCCTGGGCGAACGGCGTCGGCGGCGCACGTTCGGGCATCATCGAGACCACGTTCAAGGACGAGTGCGAGACCGACCTCTTCGGCGAACAGGTCGTACTCTGCGGCGGCCTCTCGGCACTCATCAAAGCCGGTTTCGAAACCCTCACCGAAGCTGGCTACCCGCCGGAGATGGCATACTTCGAATGCGTCCACGAAGTGAAGCTCATCGTCGACCTGATTTATCAAGGCGGCCTCGACTACATGCGCTACAGCATCAGCAACACCGCCGAATGGGGCGACCTCATCACCGGCCCGCGCATCGTGACCGATGAGACCAAGAAGGAAATGAAGAAGATCCTCGTCGAGATCCAGAACGGCACCTTCGCCAAGAACTGGCGTGCCGAGTACGAAGGCGGCATGAAGAAGTTCAAGGCGCTCTACGAGGCCGACAACAACCACCCGGTCGAAGTCACCGGCCGCAAGCTGCGCAGCATGATGACCTGGCTGAACGCAAAGACGCCGCCGAAGGACTGAGCGGTGCCAGACCGGACGCGATCCCGCCGATCAACAGAAAGGGCAGCCCCGCGGCGGTCCTTTCTTCTATGCGTCTTCGTCCAAGTTGCGCCGAGGATTTCCCGAACCGCGCGACGAAAAAGTGTCAACTCTTGTCAACCTGCTTCGCCGTTTGTGACGCACTGCGCCAGAAATTTTCCAAAATGGGCAGTTTCGGGAGGTCGCCCAAGTCGCCGCGACGGCCCGCACCAGTTAGCGCTTTCAGAACATTCGCGCGTCATCGCCACTTGGCGCGATTGTCCCGTGATTCTATCAAATTGCCAAAGAGCCGCTGGCGCGCAGGGGTGCCGCCGGACGAATCAAGAGAGCTTGCGGGCGCGGTGAGACGAAGGTCAAGCGCAATCCGCGCGGCGGCGCTGAGGAATACAATCTGCGCTACCGGCGCGAATCAGCGGCTGGTGCATACCGCATGCCAAAGACGGCGGCTCAACAGCATTGCGCGCATCAGATTCCTGCGCTTGCGCCATTCACTGATCTGATCCACACTTGCATCGAGTTCTACAACCGGTCACACGACCAAGTTCTTCGAGGCAAGTATGGATCAGAACCAGTGCTGGCGGATCGTCTAT
>JANOBD010000012.1:0-1726 GCA_031411495.1 Phycisphaerae bacterium
GTCCAGATCGAGCGTGACCCCGTCACACCAGGCAGCGCGTGGCGGAACCACGGTGCGCAGCGCACCCGCGATCAAACCGGTTGAATCGTGAATCAGCATTGGATTGGGAGTCGAGGCAGTTCGCTTCCAGCGTGGATTCTAAGAAACCGGCGAGCTGCACTTATGAATAGATCAGTAACAATCCGATTTTCAAGTAGGGACTCGACCGCGCACACTTTCTTGATGTCCGAAGCACCCAAATCATCGCTTTCACAAAAAGAACTGATCGCCGAATCCCAACGGCTTCAAGAGAAAGCACTCGAAATGCTCAAGAAGGCCGCTGAAATCGATCGGCAAATCGAAGCGAACAAGCGGGCCCTCCAGAAGCCGCCAGAGAAACCGCCAGACAAATCAGATTGACTGGGCTCCATTCATTTTCACCGTCGTCGATCCGGTCAGCTTCACCGTCGGCCACTTCGTGAAATCGATCCCCACCGCCACCCGCGCAGTGATCGGGCAATCTTCGAATGTCACGTCCGGCGGCGGTGCGACTTCGTCGGCATCCAGCACGCGATCGACCGGCCACGGGTAGGTCGCCTGCGAGTTGCCCGAGATCGGCTGATCGCCGGTGATCGGCGTGCGCTTCACGGTGAGGTCCATCCGCGCACAGATCCGGTAGTCGCCGACGATTTCCGAGTCTTCGATCAGCGCATCCGAATGGCGGCTGCACTCCGTTTTCCGATGCGCGAGCGTCAGATCGATGTCCGAAGCGGTCAGCTTCGCCTTGTTCGCGTACGCCATGAGCTGGTCGACCGACAGGAATCGATCCGCACAGGCGATGACGACTTCCCGCCGCGATTTGCCCAGGGTCTTGAGTGACTTCGCGTAGGCGACCGCGACAGCCTTGTCGATCCCGGGCTGCACGATCCATTTGTCGACCACGCGCCAGCGGTCGATCCCCATCATCTGCCCGCCGTCGTCTTCGGTGAGCGGATTGAGTCCCACGTTGCCGACCAACTTCGTCCGCCGAACGACGCCGCCCGGTGATCCATCCGGCCAGGCCGGCGAGTCGCCACGCATCGCCGCCTTGCCGCCGCTGCTGTTGTCGAAGATGCAGTCCTCGACCAGGTAGCGACCGTGCGCCACGCGAAAACCGGACTCCGAGCGCGAACCGCCACGGTATCCGCTGAACTTCATGGAAACGTAAGACTCTTCTTCCCCGAAGTAGAAGTAGTCGCTGAACGTGCTCGCCCAGGTGTTTTCGACGTTCAACTTACCGAAGTTGTGGATGCAGAATCCCGCATCCGCCGCGATGGTGACATTGGAGATCGTCGCATCCGCGTTCGATGAAACCGCGATCGCTTTCCAGAACTGCGTCCGTTCGCCGCTCGCGTTGTACGTCGACAGCGGCGTCCTCACCGTCGCGTTGAGCAGCTTTCCCTTGCCGTTGAGGTTGACCGCTGCTTTCCAGCTCGGCCCGCCGAAGAGCAGCTCGATCAACGCGCCCTGGGCGTCAAAGGTGCTCGAGATGTCCAGGCCCGAGGTCTGGATCCACTTTGCGCCGCTCGCGATCGCCGCCGCTGCGGCTACGGCCGTGTCGGCGCGAACGGGAGTCGGTGCCGGAGGTGCGGGTGGTGCCGGCGGTGTCGGATCGGTTGGCGGCGCCGCGACCCGCTGGTAGTCGAAGTTGATTTCCTCCGCCCCGCCATTGTTCGGCATGTTCATGTGCAGCCAGTTCGGACCAATG
>JANOBD010000013.1:0-102368 GCA_031411495.1 Phycisphaerae bacterium
TCGGCGCCGATCGCCGCGGGTACGAACTTCGCTGGCTCGGCGGACTCGGTTCGCAACAGTACGGCGGGAACGGGAGCCGCCTTTTCGCTGCGGACAAGCAGGGTGCAACTGGCCGATTCTTCGGTGTCGAAGAGGACCTTGTCCGCCCGCAGGTTGAACTGTTGACCCGGCAAAAGCCCGGTGCCGCTGGTCAGCCACCGCAGCAGGCTCTGCCAGAGCGAGGCATAGACGACTTCTTTCTGCTGAAAACTCGGCTGGAGAAACGTCCAGCGCCACATGCCCGCGCCCTCGATGACGACGACGCGGCCCGAGCCGAACGGCTGATACGTCACCACTGGCTGCGTGCGTCCGCCGGCGCCGACAGTGGTCGCGAGAACGATCGCGAGGGGTTTGCTCGTCTGCGGGTCAGCACTGGTGGCAAGAGTCGGAAGCTGCGAAACGATCGAGCCGTCATCCCCACCCGCTGCGTCCGGATCGAGCGTCCAGCGCATGTCCTTTCCGGTATCGGTGAGCGCGACGTGAAAACGCTTCTCGGCCGGCGACGCGGTCCACCGAATCGGCAGGAGGGACGCCAGCGCGGAGTTCATCTCCGGAACCGGCGATCCGCGATAGCACACCAGCGAGCCGCCGCGGCGACTGATCCATTCCTTCAGCGTGTCGATCGACTCGGGGGTGAGAAACGCCTCGGCATCACGGCCGATGAGCACGACCTGGTATGCCTTGAGCGAGTCGATATCTGCGAGGATCGAACCCGGATCGGTCAGCACGTCGTTCGATTCGCTGCGCGATTGACCGCCGGCGGCTTTGCTCAGCGTGCGGCGCAGGACGCGATCGCTGCGCACCTGGATAAGCGCGTCTACCGCGACTGCCGGGTCGGCGGCAAGCGTCTGCAGGAGGAACTTCCCATCCCAATAAGGCTTGCCTTCGAGGACGAGCGCGCGGATCGGCTCGTCGACCACGCGCAGCACGTAAGGCGAGCGATTGTCGTCCGTGGTCGTTTCGTCCTTGATGGCGTCCATCGCTACGTCGTAGCGGAAGACGCCGGTATGATCCGATTCGACGACGAAATACGCGGTCGCTTCATCCGTCCCGCCACGGAGGGAAATCGGCTGGCTTGCGATTTCCTTGCCGTCTCGGGTCAGGCGGACGGTTGTCTGTGCCGGCGCGACGCCGCGATAACGGATGCGCGCGGTCACTGGTACTTTCTGGTTCAGAACGGCCAGATCCTGCGCGCTGCGCAATTCAAGGCGCGCCTCGGTCTGCCCCGTTGCCTGGCCGAAGGTCGAGGTGAAGACCGGGACGTTGAGCGTGCGTGCAGCCCGCGCCGCATCCAGCACGCCTGACGGACCCGCCTCGGTATTGTGAATGCCGTCACTGAACAACACCACCGCCTGCCCCGCGGCGCGATCGCTCGATGCCAGGCTCGAGGCGATGGCCAGGCCGACATCGGTCGCATCACCCGTCGGTTGGGCCGACAGCAGGTTCGTCAGGTCGCTCGAGCGGATGCCCGAATCGAAGGCGCGGACATCGACATCGAACTGATCGGCAAGCGATCGCGCGACCTGATCCGCGCGGGCCCGCGCCTGATCGAAGCGCGACTGGCCGGTGCCCACATCCGTTGTGCCCATGCTCGCCGAAGCGTCAACCAGAAGCTGGAGCAGGGGCTTCCCCGGCGGCGGGGGAAGCGGTTTCAGTCGCGTTGGATTCAGCAGCAGCGCGAGTGCCGCGCTCGCGCCGAAGCTGCTGAGGAACATGATCCAGTACCACCGCGCCCTGTTTATGCCGATTGGCCGGCGCGTGATACGCAAGACGAGAATCAAGAAGGTCAATGCTGCCAGGAGCAGCCAGAGGCCCATCGGAATCAGAGGTTGGGCGGTGAGTGACATCAGTTGCGAAACAGCAGCAGGGTGAGCAGTTCAAGAAGCACAAAAACGGATGTGCCCGCCATCGCCCAGGTCCACGCGGTGTCGTCCCTTTTCGCGCCGACATCATCGCCACCGTTGAACTGAACGGTTCGGCCGCCGGCGAGTCGGGATTCGAGCAGTTTCGGATCGATCGGCGCCAGCGAAGATTCCTCGGCCGGAGCGGCCGTCGCGATCGCGTGCACGACGGCCTTCTCCTCGTCCACGACGCGATACACGCCGGCGGGTCCGCTGTGAGGCCATCGCCACAGCGTCTGGTTTGACTCGACGACGATCTCGCCAAGGTCTACCGAAGCGTCGTCCGGGCCGACGATGTCGAGTTTGTCCGGCTTCGCGACGCTCGCGAGCGACGCGACCAGCGGCTGTCCGCTCGGGCACGCATCATCCGCAACGCGGCTGGAGATTGCCCGGTTCGCCAGCTCGCCGATGAGCGGCACGAAGATGTTGGAAGAAATAATGTTGGATCGTGCAAGGTCGGCGTTCAGCACGGCGATGTTCCCGGCTCCGCACGGCGACATCACGATCGCGGCGGATCGGTCGTTGAAGCTGGCGAATATGTCGTCCTTCAACCCCGACGCGATCGGTCGGGACGCGAGCCCGCCTGCGAATCGAAGCGGCGCGATGGCGGCCTGCGCGCTGTCGCCGAGCAACGCGATCCCCGGCGCATCCACACGCCAATCGCTGAGGAACAGGTCTCCCCGCGCGAACGACGACGGGACGAACTCGACCGGGAGCTTCCAGTCGCTGCCTGCAGCGCGGGCGAGCGAGGCAAGGTTGATCGCATCGATCGGCTCGGCGGCGATATAGAGAACGCCTCGACCCCGACGCAGCATCCCGGCGATCCATTCTAGGTCGGAGTCAGACATCTTGCCGGCATGATCGATGACGACCAAAGCCGCTTTCGAAAGAGCGACGCGGTCAATCTGTTGCGAATCTAGACGGGTGACCCTCTCTCCGGTGGGAGCGAGCGCGCGCTCCACAAAATGGCTCGACACCGGCGCAGGCGCAGCCGACTCGCGCGTGAGCAGAACGTACGTGGGCGCCGAAGAGACTTCAATCGCGATTGGCCGCTGATCATCCTGCGGCAGGGCATCGCCGACGTCGAGCAGTCGCGCCTTGCCGGTCGCCCACCCGGCGGTCGTTGGCGTCCAGGCGATCGGGACCGTCGTGCGAACGCGCGGCGGAAGCGTCGCCGAGCCATGCAGCGACTGCCCGCCGATCGTCACTTCCACCTGAACGGCCCGCGGCGTCCTGGCGTCATTCAGAACATCGAGCTCGATTCGTGTCGCGCCGCCCGCTTCCACGCGCCCCCGTACCGCGGCGCGGACGATCGCGAGATTCTCCAGCGGTGCCGTCGGCGCGACCGATTCGAGTTGAATCTGTGTATCGGCCGGAAGTGGCGTGAAGTCGGCGGCCGTCCAGTTGCTGCGCTGGAAATCGGAGACGATGACCAGTTCGCGCCGATGACCCTGAGGCGATTTCGCGAGCACCTCCGCGGCGGCATTGATCGCGGCGGGTACGTTCGTTCGCTGCGTCTGCGCTGCCGCGCTGGCCAGTTGCTCGCGCAACGCGGCGAAGTTCGCTGTGGCGCTGCTCGTCGCCATTTCAGCGGACTCTCCGGCAAGGATCAGGCTCGCGCGCAGGCCTGGATGAAATGCCAGGTGCGCCGCCGCGACTTCGCGGGCACGCTCGATGGGTGATATGCCGCGTTGCGACGCCGTCATGCTCTGGCTCACGTCGACAATCACAACGCGGGTCGCGTCGCCTGTTGCGTCACTCGAAACCAGCGGCTTGACGCCCAGGAGGGGGCGCGCGAAGGCGAACGCGAGCGCGGTCACGGCGAGCGTCCGGAGCAGCAACAGCAGCCAGTCGCGCAGCTTGTTGATCGACCGCTTCTGCTCGATGACGCCACGGAGGAATCGAACGGTCGGCAGCGCCATGCGCTTCGGCCGGGGTCGTGTGAGCAGGTGTACTGCGATCGGCAGACCGACCGAGACGGCGCCCAGGACCAGCGCCCATGGATTGAGCAGTTGCATGGCCATCAACCCCCGCGCGGAACCAGGAAGCCGCTCAATGACTGCAGGTAATGCGTCGCCGTCGAAAGCCGCCGATAGTCACAATCGCTCGCCAGTGCGAGCGTTCGAACCTCGGCACAGAATGCGCTGAACCGCGCTTCGTAATCGCACTTCACCTCGGCGGGAGAACAGTCGACCGCGCCTTCGTTCTCAAGGCCTTCAAAGCGCCAGGCAACACCATCCGGTAGCGTCTCTTCGGATCGATCCACGATGTGCAGGAGCAATACATCCCAACGCCGGCGTCGAAAGAGCCGAAGAGATGCGAAAAGGGCATCCAGATCATCGACAAGGAAGTCGCTGAGAAGGATGAGCGAGCCGCTGCGAAGGTTGGTCGATCGGATGTCGTCCAGCGCTTTGACGAGGTCTGTCTGTGCGAGTGGCTGTGCCGCTTCGATCAGCGACTGCACGCGTCGCACGTGCGTCGGCGTTCCGCCCGGAAGAAGGCGATCGACCACGCCGGCGCCGGCGATGGCGGCGCCTACGCAGTCCAACTGATCGAGGATGAGCTGGCTCATCGCCGTGGCGAGATACTTCGCATACTGGAGTTTCGTGAGGCCATTCGGCGAGCCGAAATCCATCGAGGCGCTCGCGTCGAGGAGCAGGAGGCAGCGCATATCCGTCTCGTCCTGGTACAGGCGGACATACGGACGGCCGGTGCGGGCGAGCACTTTCCAGTCGAGTCGGCGCAGGTCTTCGCCGGGGGTGTATTGGCGATAGTCGGCAAACTCGCTGCTGCCACCGTGTTGATGCGAACGATGACGGCCGGCGTTGCCGCCGTGGACGCGCTGCCGCGGCGCGAAACGAAGATGCCTGAGCGAAGCCAGGGCGGCGCGCTGAAGGAACTTCGAGTCTGAGTCGGGTGCGAGGGTACTCATTGGCGGAGCCTGCTTCAGTTCGTCTCGGCAAGAATCGTTTCGATGATCTTCACGCTGCCGACCTGATCGCCGATCGCGCGGTGGTTCGGCAGAACGCGATGGCGAAGCACGGCGGTGGCGACGGATCGCACATCGTCCACGGTCGGCGCCGGTCGGCCGCCGAGCATGGCGACCGCCTTGGCGGCGCGTACCAGGTTCTGACTCCCGCGCGGGCCGGCGCCCCAGGCGACATAATCCTTCACGAACTTGCTTGCCCGCGCGTCGGTCGGCCTGCTCCTGCCACAGACCCTAACCGCGTAGGCCGCCACGTTTGAAGGTACCGGCGCCGCGTACACCAGCTCGCGAAGCGACAGGAACTGCTCACGCGAGAACATCGGCGTCGGCAGTTTCAGGGCCGCGCCGGAGGTCATCATCACCACGCGCTCCTCCTCCTCGGGTGACGGATAATCGATATGGATTTCCATCATGAAGCGGTCGAGTTGTGCCTCGGGCAGCGGATAGGTGCCCTCCTGTTCGATCGGATTCTGCGTTGCGACTACGAGAAACGGATCGTCGAGCGGGTAGGTCACGCCGCCGACGCTCACATGCTGCTCGGCCATCGCCTCGAGCAGTGCGCTCTGCGTCTTGGGCGTCGCGCGGTTGATCTCGTCGGCGAGTACGAGATTGGCAAACACCGGCCCGCGGCGAAAGCTCATCCGGCGATCTTCGCCGAGCAGTTCATATCCGGTGATGTCGGATGGCATCAGGTCGGGTGTGAACTGCACGCGCGAGAACCTCCAGTCGAAGGCGCACGCGAGCGATTTCACCATCAGGGTCTTCGCGAGCCCCGGCACGCCAACCAGGAGCGCGTGACTGCCGGTGAGTGCGCAAACAAGGAGCTGGTCGATCGCCCGGTCCTGTCCAATGACGACGCGATGCAGCGCTTCGCGAATCTGTGCGACGGACTGCGCGAACGCGTGGAGTCGTTCGTGTACAGCGAACGTGGGATCGGTCGATGGTGACATAAAACAGCCCCGTGCTCATTGCTGAAACCGGATAATCGAAGGGACTCTAGCATTGCCAGGAAATCGGGCAATCGGAAATCGGTGACGGTTCTTCGATCGACGGCTCCGCATCGCGGACGTGCGGACATCGTACGACCCTGCTGAAACGGGTGTGCGAATCGAACGCCGGTGTCGGTCTACCAGATACTGGAGTATGGCACCGACGTCAGATACGGCTTGCCCAGACAAGTGGCCGAACAGAGTAGGGCGGCCGCATTTTGGCTTCGTGCGGAATGCGGCGTCGTGTGAGACTTGGAAGCGCGGATATTCATCCGGTGGCGAGTGTTGTAACGGCAAGCGAAATCGCAAAACTCGGGCTGGGGGGATTCGAACCCCCGGCCACTTGACCCCCAGAATCACCTGAGTGTTGTCCGAAAGTCGCGAAATCAATCGCAAAAACCGAGCGGAAATGTACTGCGATAACTCACGCAGGCCAACGGAATCTATCGCGGGTATTCACGGATGATCGCACTTAAACGGGAGAGTGACGGAAGTAATTTCCAGATCGATTCATCGAGTTCGATCTAGCATGCCACCCATCGTCCGATGCTCTATTTCTGCTCGATGTCTCAACTCCCGACATTGGCGGCCATCGACGACTGGCTCAAACGACTGTCCGAGGGCGATGAGCACGCACGTTTCGCACTCCTGGGCTGCTGGCGACCGCGAACTACACCCCCCCCCCGCGGCGAGCCGATCACCTCCGTCGTCGACTCGCCATCGAAGGAGCCGGCGTCGAAATTCTCGAATTCGACTTCGCTTGCTCGATCGCCTCACGCATCTCAGTGATCTCCTTCGAAGAGCATCTCCGGCCCGCGAGCGCATGTCGGACCAGATCCGTCACCGACCCGGCGAAAAGTCGCTCGAGCCATTCATCAGCGACGAGCTTGCGGGCATCCACTTCCGTGATCACCGCGCGGAACTTTTGTGGCCGCCGCTCGTCGGTGAGTTCGACCATCCCTTTGGCGAGCATGATCCGCATGATCGTCGCGACCGAGGTGTAGGCGACCTTCCGCTTCAAGAGGAGATGGTCGTGAACGTCGCGGATCGTGGCGATCCCGCGCTCCCAGAGGCAGACCAGGATTTCGAACTCCGCGTCCGTCGGGCGATTGGAAATGGGACGTCCCATCCGCGGCACTATCCGCGGATGAACGTCCACAATCAAATCCTTCGTTGTCAGATGCTCCAAGCACACGGTGGCGATCATCCCACGCCGGCGTTGTGCTTCTCGGCATCGATCGTGTCGTAAATTCCGGCGCTGCCAGGCGTGTTGTCTTTGTCGAACATCGCGGGCGATGTCACTGAGTTGACGTTGCCAGACATTCCCAACATCAGGTCGCAGAAATAGCCTTCAGGGATGTTTACGAGGGCCGTCCCGTCGATCTTTTGTACAGTCGCGCCGGTGGATGCCTTGCGGGCGATCACGCGGTACGCCGTGAGGACGCCGTGGGAGCTGCGCAGCTCGTGGATCACCAGATCCGATCCCGCTGCGCTTACCACGCGGTCGGCGGCCCGAGAGTTGGGGCTGGTTCCCCAAATGCTCATCCAGCCGCCCAAGATACGCAGGCGAGGCCACGGATCCGAATCCTGGGCGCTGCCGAATGCGCAGCCGTTGGGCGCGGTAATGGCCGTGAGCGTTGCGGTCCCGGCCGAGTTAAGGAACGAGTAAAGGTCGTACGCCATGTGGTCCTTCCCTTCTTACAGTGACTGCCGCGCAGAACCCCTGCGCAGCGTGAAAAGCAGCGGTGTGATCAGCACGAGCAACAGCGGAGTTGCCGGCGAGTTGAGCAGCAAGCCCTGCATCTGATACGCGGCAAGTGGAACGAGCAGGGCCATTACGCCGAACGTGGTCGTCACAATCAGCATCTGCCGGGTCGAGCGAACCAGGCACGCGGTGACCGCCATCAGGCAGAAGGCGACGATCCACGCGGCGTTCTCCGCATTGATCCCGAAGTTTGCGATCTGCAGCTGCGCGGGAAAGTGAACAACCTGGTCGGTGAGCGCCTGGTCGATCGCGGCCGAGTTGAGTTGATAGCCGATTACGTTCCGGCCGGGGAGGACCGGCACCAGTGCATCGTGATCCGGTCGCGCGTCGCCGATCATGACCACGCGCCCCGCGAAGGCAGCCGACAACGCGGAGGCATCCATCTCGAGAATGTCTTCGAAGCTCAGCTCCGAGGCGAGGAGAACCGCGTCGGGCGGCATCTCGGGGATGTTCACCGCGAATCCGCGTGCCAGCGCATCCTTGCCCGGTCCGCCGTGGAGCAAGCTGATGCGCGCGATGACGGGATTGTCCGCGGTCTGCGCCCGAACCCGCTGCTGCAGGTCGAGCGAGAGTTTGGCATCGCGCGGGATCCCTTTGGCCGCGGCGAGCACTTGCATCACGAATCCGGCTTCATCCCCGTCAAACTCGTCGATCAGCATGCTCATCGGCGCTTCGATCTGCTCGTTGATGACAGCAGTGACGGGCATGCCGACGCGGTGCTCGATAGCGAGTTCAGGGAGGACGCCGGGACCGCCGCGGCTCGTCCAGTTCCCGGCGGCGGTGATGATGGGGACGCCGGCTTGCTCGGCTTGGCGAAACGATGCCAGCATTCGTGCATCAAAGGGACTGGGCGCTGCAAAGGAGAGGTCCAATGCAATCGCCTTGGGCCCCGCTGCAGCGATCTTGGCGACAACGGCACCGATGACCGGTCTGGCCGAGCGGCGGTTCGTCGGATCAAAGTCGGTCTGGCCGAGCGCGGCGGCCACATCCGACAGGTCCGATTTGATCGCGACCATGCGGACCTGCTCGAATGGTTGGTCGGACACGTGGTTGAGCTGCCGCAATGCGAAGGCCGGCCAACGCGAATCCAGCGGATGGATGAGCTTCGAGACTGGCGCCGTCACGCACGCGAGGAACCAGAGCAGCATCGTCAGGAGGGTGACGAGGACTCGATAGGTTCGAACCAGCCGCTTGGCGCGAGACGCGCAGCAGGAGAGGAACGATGCCGAGCGTGCCTCGACCGGCTTCTCATCCAGCACATTCTGCAGATCGCTCTGCAGCGCGCCGACCGAGGCGTAGCGATGCCTCGGATCCTTTGCCAGCGCCTTGAGGATCACGCTCTCCAGATCCTTGGAAATGGTCGGGTCGATACTTCGCGGCCGTACGGGGATCGCTTCTTCCAGAAATCGTGCCGCACGGAGCGCATTGTCGGTCGGAAGGCGGTAGGGGAGCTGGCCGACCAGGAGTTCATACAGCACGACGCCCAACGAATAGACGTCCCAGAGAACCGAGGGTGCATCCTGCGTCCCCGAGACCTGCTCGGGCGCCATGTACTGGATCGTGCCGATGAGCTGGTCGCTGCGCGTGAGCGTGATGCTCGCCTCGCTCATCAGGCGTGAGACGCCCAGATCGATCACCTTGGCGGAACCCGCACTGCCCACAAGGACGTTGTTCGGCTTCAGGTCGCGATGGAGGATCGCGTGGTCGTGCGCGTACTGCACCGCCGAGCAGATCTGGATCATCAGTCCGATGCGGTCGCGTCGGCTCAGGGAGCGATCGTTGGCGTACTCGGTGACCGACTTCGCATCTGGCACCAGCTCCATCGCATAGAACGGGATCGAGAGCGAACCTTCCTTGTGCGTGCCGGCTTCGTAGACCTGGGCGATGTTCGGATGGACCAGGCTGCCCAGCAGCTGCGACTCGCGCTCGAAGCGGTGCAGCTGCTCGCGGGTCATGACCGCCTGGCGCATCAGCTTGAGCGCAACGGTGCGGCTCGGGCGGTCTTGAACCGCCTCATAGACGATCCCCATCCCACCGTCACCCAGTCGCCGAACAAGCCGATAGTTGCCGATGTGAAGTGGGGCCAGCAACTCATCCTTATTGGAAGGACTCGAGCCGGTGATGGACCAGTTCCCCTCTGACACGCCTATCCCTTTCTCTTGACTTGCCGAATCATCCTTCAAGCCACGACCGCGTCCGCTCGTCGATCCACTCCTGCCGAGACAGCTCCTGAGCCTGGGCCAGCACCTGATCCTCGCTATGGCTGGTGACACTCTCCCCGCACTTGGCCAGCGCGACCAGCATCGAGAGCACATACACCGCGCCGGCGATCGGAATCGGCAGCTGGGTTTTAGTCTGCAGATGGTGCTTGGCGTAACGCTTGGTCAGGTCCAGCACCAGTCGTGGCGGCGTGGGGCAGGCGAAGAGCTCGCCGAACGTCTGGATCGGCGGGTCGTGCCGGGTGCAAAACCCGTCAACTAAAAGTGCCCAGGCCGGATCGACAGCGCGCAGCTCAGAGATCAGCCGAGCCTTGAGCTGGTGGGCCCACATCGCCGGCAGGTCGCTCGCGTTCCAGACCGACCGCATCAGGTCATCGGAAGAAAAGAGGTCGATTAGCGGCTGCGGGTTGACGATTCGCGGGTAGGGGTTGTCGGTCTGTGAGGCCATTCTAATCTGTTCTACGCAGCGTCCGACCCGCGGTTGCGCGGCGGGAAAGGATTTTTAACACTTCGACGACCGATTCGTGAGGCCGGCCCTGTTCCTGCTCATCCAGGATCTGATCCAGCACCCGCTCGAAGGTGCGTTTGGCAGTTGCCAATGCATTGCTGGCCGCACGCGGCGATTCGAACCCGAGCCGCTCGGAGAGCTCGGCGTAGCTACCCTGCATCGGCTGCGAATACGCAGGCTCGACGACCCGCGCATGAAACAGCTCCCAGTAGTTGGCCCGCCCGCCTTGCTCCAGCTCCGCGGCGGTGCGGGAGAGAGCCTCTGTGATCACCGTTTCTGCCCAGGCGAGATCGAAGGGGTCCAGCGACTCGACTGCGGGGTCCAATGCCTCGCTGAGCAGGACGAGCGGCGGCCGGGCGCTGCTGCGGCGATGCCAGTCGATGACGAATCGGTTGAGCGTCGTCACCAGGAACGCGCGAAACTTCCCACGGCTGCGATCGGCCTGCTCCAACAGGTTCTTCTCGATCATCCGGTCGAGAATGAACTGCTGAACGATCTCTTCAGCATCCGCGACCGAAAGCCGGAAGTGCGACCCAACATAGAAGAGCATCGCCGGCCGATAGGCTTCGATGAGCTGTGCGAAGGCGTCCGCGCCGCTCGCCACCTTGCGGTTGCGGGCGATGGCCAGTGCGCTCCAGTCGGTCGAGGTGAAGTTCACGCACGGAGGTTAACCGAAAAAAATAGTTACGCCGCGCAATCGCGAGGGAGCGAACTCGTAGATCAGGTTGCAGGGGCACAGCTCAGCAGGCGTTACTTGGAACCCAGAAGGAGCACAGAATGGAAAGCGTATCCACCCGGACTCGAACGAACCGCACCAGGCAATTCAAGATGCCGGTCACTCGCACTGTCCGCGGCAAGGGAGCGGCAAGCGAGATTCGGATGCAGGCACTGGAAGCGGGGAAGCGTCAGCTGCTCAGCGAAATGATCGATCAGTATTTCGGCGGCTCGATCGTGCAGTTCCTTCGCCAGGCCCTGAGCGGGAGGCAACTTTCGGCTGCCGAAGCGAAGGCGTTTCTGGATATGGTTGAGGCAACGCGGTAAGCGGATGCCGATCCTCGGCCCATTCGTACCGACGTGGCTCGCCCTGTTCGGCGAGTTCGTCACTCAGGCGAATGCTCGCTGCACATGATCGAGACTCCCGATTCGCGAGAGATGCACGATTGGGGATGACCAGCGATTGCCCGGAGGAACCATGGTCCTGATTGTCGACGACAATGCGGATGTACGCGCATTGTTCAGTTACTTCCTCGATATGCATGGTTTCACCTGCCGAGTCGCGGACTCCGGTGCAGATGCACTGCGACTGATGGCGGAGCAGGAGCCGGCTCTCGTCGTCATGGACTACCAGATGCCGGAAATGCACGGTCTGGACATGCTTCGCGCGATGCGATCGGATCAGCGCTTTGCACACATTCCCGTGATCGTCGTCAGCGGACGCGATGGCGATTTACGCGATCAGGCAATTCAGGCTGGTGCCGACGCGTTCGTGCGTAAGGGAGAAATCGATTGGGATGCGCTGGCTTCGGAGATCCATCGGCTGATCGAAAGACCCCGCGCTGCGTGACGTTTTGGCCTCTGAGTCGCGGGATGCGTATGGACAGGTGTCCGAGGAAAAGCCTTGCTTCGCTGCTACTATTGCTCGAACAGTTCACCGGCTCACAATTCGCGTTGAACTTCGTCTCCGCCGAAAGAGTAGTTTCGCGCAGTGCTCTGGAATGCAGCGTGCATGCGTCCGGCGGCACCGCCGATCACGAAAACGCCACTTCTCACGCATTCGGCACGTACATTGGCGGTGTGCTGCTCGGAAACGCGGCGATTTCAAATATCATTCTCGACGGCCTGGCAGGCGACGATACGCTTACGATTGACAGCGGCGCGCTGCTCCCCGGTACGCCGGCGACCTGCTGATGCTCGCGCAGCGATATGGCACGACTTTGTATTCCTTGGATTCGAATGCGACCACTAAGACACGCAGCAACCGATCGTCGATTGTGGATGCGTCGGACTCGTAGTAGCTCGGCGTGCGCCGAATGATGCCAGCTCGCCGAATCGCCTCGTCATTCACCTTGTGCAGATGCTCCACGCCTGGCGAGTCATCATCGGCGCGTATTCGCAAGAGCACACCGGCAACAGGGAACGCGAACACCCTGATCGTGCTCGGATCGTCCTTTGCGATCGCGGCCGTGACGGACTCGCCGCTGGGAGTGACGGATTGCACCGCGATGATCTGCAGCAGCGCGACGTTTCCGAGCACTTCGAAGCCGGTCTGGGGATCGGCGCAGGCGTAGGGACATGGTGGCGGATGGAAGTAAGGGATTCGGCGCAACTTACAGGACACTCGGGCTGGGGGGATTCGAACCCCCGACCTCTTGACCCCCAGTCAAGCGCGCTAACCAAGCTGCGCTACAGCCCGTTCGAGTGCGGCGGAGCGACAAGCATAACCGATGTCGGCTCTGGCGGCAACGGGCTTCCTCCATGTCGGACCTCCGACGATGGATTTAGCCGGTAAAGCCAGTAGTGCTCATCCGGTGTGCTGTAGATGCATCGCCCGCGCCATTCATCGATACGCCGGAGACTTACGACGTAATCGCAGTCGAACTCTGCGCCCACTTCCTCGAAGTGTGAAGCAGGAATTGCGGCATACCGATCGTTCATCGCATCCAACGTTTTCGCCATCGGCGTGGGAAGTGTGAGGATGTCGCAATCGAGCACGCGGTCGAGCCGGCGCTTCCATTCGACGAGTTCGCCCGAGAGTTGCGGCACGTGCTTGAAACCGATGACCGCCGATCGCTGCGCCTCCAGCCGGAACACCGAATCGGCCGGCGGAACCAGAAAGAGCGCATCGACCGGCGTGTTGTCGCGAACCCAGTCGGAGAGCACCACCATCGATCCATCCGACTCGCCCGGCATCGCTACGCCGAGCCTTTGTGAGGTGGAGAAGTAGATCGTGAACGGCAAGGCGATTGCAGGCAGCCATCGAACGGTTCGCCACGCCTGCGCGCTGAGCGAAACGACAGCGACGCTCAGTGCGAGCATTCCCGCGCCGAGCAGCAGGCCGATGCTCGGAGTCGGAATCGAACTCGGAATGCGGCCTCGAAATGCCATGGCAATGAGCAGTCCGAACCCGACGCCTCCGGCTGCAAAGGCAAACGTCCGCTTCCCTTTGAGGTTCGCGCGCGAGATCGCCCAGCCGGTGAGGATGCAGCTGATCAGCTTCGCGAAAATGCTGAAACGGAACAGGCTCATCTGGATGATCGTTTCGCTGACGAACCAGATGCCGGCAAACGTGACGGCGAAGAGCTGAATGGCCAGCGATGTGTAGAACGCGTCGCCGAGGCGCTGCCTGGCGATGCCCGGGGCGAGTCGACGAATTGCGACCAGTGCGATTGGAATCGGCCAGAGAAAACTGATCCACAGCGCCAGCGGCCAATGCATCGCGTCATAGTGGTGCGGATGCCGGAGCTTCACGTACAGCTGCACGAACTCGTCGATGGGAATTTTCGCGGTCTGGCTGAGCGCACTCTTGGCGGCGATGGCAACGTTGATCAGGCAGGGAGTCATCGCAATGAGGGTTGCGATCAGGAATCGCGCCGGCACGGCATCGCGCTGCTTTCGCGACAGGCTCAGCAGCGTGAACAAGCCCCAAAAGCCGATGAGCATCAGCGAGTAATTCAGGTGGAAGAGCCCGGAGATGCCGACACAGATGCTCGCTGCCAACAGCCGCCGGTCGAGCCAAAGCGCGAACGCCATCAGCGCCGCAACCGCGGAGATGTTGCTCGGGAGGAAGCTGCCGTCCTGCAGGAACTGGTAAACACCAAGCCCGAGGCCGCCGCCGCTGAGGTGGTAGATGAGCACGCTGATCATGTACGCGGTCAGGTCGCCGCCGATCTTCCGGACGATGGACCACCAGGCGCCATGCATCAGTATTGCGAGCACGAGGTAGAGCAGGAAGAAACCGGTCTCGAGCATCCGGACCTTCTCAAGCGCCACGACGAGCCACGTGTAAAGGACGTGATACTGGAGGGTATGGGTGGTGAACCAGTCGCGGCGGAGATTTTCCGGGTGCTGGGAGTAGAGCGCATCGAGCAGGTAGACGTGGTGATTGCTCTGGCCAAACGTGTAGCCAGTGACGCAGAGCGTCATGGTCAGGCCCCAGAGCAGTGCGAGAACGAGGTCGGTTCGGCTGGGTCGGTCGTCTTTCGGATTCAAGATTGCCGGGATTGTGCGGACTGTGAGGCCAGTTGTCATCTTTCCGGCGCAGCGGAAGTGTATCGGATGTTGCGAGCATCGGGTTTTATTTGACCGGAAAGTCCCATGATGATTCATTCGCAGGCCTGATGGCAGACGCGATCGAAAAGCACGCAAGTCCCAAGCTCGTCCCGGCGCAGCGGCCGCGCATGCTGCCGGTGTGGAATGTCATCCTTCTCGACAGCAATGACCACAGCTACGACTACGTGATTGAAATGCTGATCAACCTGTTCGGCCACACGCTGGAGCGCGGCTTTCAGACCGCCCGCATGGTGGATCGGGAAGGAAGGGCGATCGTCTACACCAGCCACCGCGAACTGGCCGAGTTGAAGGCCGAGCAGATTCATGGCTTCGGGCTCGATCCGCGCGTATCGAGTTGCCGGACCAGCATGCAGGCCGTCCTCGAGCCTGCCGAGTAAGCGGCGGCGGCGCTGTCGCTGACCCGGATTGGCGAGGGAGTCGCTCGCCCGATACCATCCCGCAAACCGATGAACCCGTCCGCCACTCCCAAAAACGCCTATCCGCCGATCCGCTCGGAAGACTTTAAGAGGCTCTCGATCGTCATCCCGGTTTACAACGAACAGGACACGATCTTCGAGATCGTCGACCGCGTCGTGCTCGCGCCGATTCCCCAAGGCATGACGCGCGAGATCATCTGTGTGAATGACTGCTCGAAAGACAACACCGCTCAGTCTCTCGACTCGTTGCCGGCGCGCTATCCGGACGTACCGTTCCACATCAGGCACAAGCCGGTAAACGAAGGCAAAGGCGCAGCCGTTCGGGACGGGTTCACGCTCGCGACCGGCGATATCGTCCTGATCCAGGATGCCGACCTCGAATACGATCCGAACGACTACATGAAGCTGGTGACGCCGATCGTGGACTGCAAGGCCGATGTCGTCTTCGGCTCGCGATTCATCGGCGAACCGCATCGCGTGCTCTACTACTATCACAGCGTCGGCAACCGCGCTCTGACGATGTTCAGCAACATGTTCACCAATCTGAACCTGACGGACATGGAAGTCTGCTACAAGGTGTTTAAGAAGTCTGTCCTGGACCGGATCCAGATCAAAAGCAATCGTTTCGGCATCGAGCCGGAGATCACCGCGAAGGTTGCGAAAATGCGACCGCGGCTCAGAATCTACGAAGTGGGCGTCGCCTACTACGGCCGAAGCTATGAAGAGGGTAAAAAGATCACATGGAAGGACGGCCTGAAGGCGATTCTGGCGATCATTCGGTATCGGTTTTCGGACTAGCCGCGCCTTCGCTTTCAGAATCTCGTGACTCGCGCCGGCGCGAGATGCGTTTCGCCGCAAGCGTGTCCCTTGTCTACCTCGCGACGCTGTTGCCTCGGATTTTCCTGCATGTCATGTGGCGGGATGAGTGGCAGGCGTGGCTGCTGGCGGTCGACGGCAAGCCGGGACTCGGCGAACTGATCCGCAGGATGGGGTACGAGGGGCATCCGATGCTTTGGCATCTGCTGCTCTGGATCGCCGGGCAGGTATGGCCTGACCCCTTGGCGATGAAACTGATCCACGCCGCGATCGCCACGGCCAGCGTCTACCTCATCCTTGCCTGCGCCCCCGCCTCTCGTGCCGTCCGCATCCTCATCTGCCTCGGATATTTTTTTCTGTTCGAGTACTCGGTGGTGAGTCGAAATTACGGGCTCGGCGCGCTTTTCCTGATCGCGTTCGCGGCACTGCGAGGCGCGAAGCCAGGCGCACTCGTCGCGCAGGCAACTTGCCTGGCGATCGCATGCCAGGCGAACGTCTACGCCGTGATCATCTCGATCGCGCTCTCACTCTGGTCGGCTCAGCAATGGTCGGTCGACGGCCGGCGTTACGCGAAGCGGTTCGTCGCAGCAGCGGTCATCCTCGCGCTCGGAATCGGCCTGGCCGTACTGCAGTTGATAGGATCACCCGACCGCGAGTTTCGCGTAGCCGAGTTCGACCCGTCTCTCCACCGCTGGATGCAGATGACGATGGGTTTCTGGAACTGCGCGATCCCGCTGCCGACGATCCGCCGCGACTGGTGGAACTCCAACATCCTGGAAACGTGGACCAACCCCTACGTTCCGCCGTATCCGCTGGTTTGCCTCGGTCTGATGTTCATGGTCGCAAGCCTGTGGCTCTTTATGTCGCGCCGCGGGATACGGACGCTATGGATTCACGGCACGCTCGGACTGCTCGCCTTCGGGACAATGTTCTATCCCGGATTCATCCGCCACCAGGGGCATTTTTATGTGCTGTTCCTGCTCGCGTGGTGGCTGGGATACGAGCGCAACGCGAAGGTCGATTGGCGGTCGCGCGGGTTCGTCGCGATCTTTTCAATCCAGGCGCTCGCCGGCGTGGTGGTTTCGACGCTCGACTGTCTGATGCCCTTCAGCGCATCGCGTGAAGTAGCGCGCTTCATCGATGAGCGATTTCCCGACGCCGTGTTGATCGGCCACGTCGACAACGCCGGCACACCAATCGCCGGTGTGCGCGGCAAGGCGATTTACTATCCGATGACCGAACAGTGGGGGAGCTATGCGATCTGGAAGAAGGGCAATCATCTGTTCGTGCCGGCCGAGCATTATGCGGAGATCGCGCGCGAGCTGGTCCAGGGCGATCCGAATCGTGAAGTGATCGTCATTCTCAGCGCGGAAGTGGCCGTCGCGCTCGACCCAAACCTGTTCAAACCGGTCGCGATGTTCAGCAACTCGACGGTAGCGAGCGAAACGTATCGCCTGTTCCGATACGACCCTGCGCAGCTGACGTCACGACCCGGGAAATAAAGCGTCAGGTCATTCCGCGCAGCCGTTCGCGGAACTCGCCCGGCGTCGTACTGATTTGTCGGCGAAACACCGTGCTGAAGTAACTCGCCGAGGCGAAGCCGCTTGCCATCGCGACCTGCGGCAGCGTGAGGTCCGACTCCAGCAGGAGTTGCTTGGCGCGATCCACCCGGCAGCGGAGGATTTCATCATGAATCGTGCGGCCCAAGGCTTCTTTGAAGCGGCGCTCGAGTTGCCGGCGAGAAATCGTCGCCCGCCGCGCGACATCCAGCACGCCGATCTGTCGGCCCGCGTGCTGGTGGATGAACCGCGCCGACTCCGCCACATCCGCATCATTGATCGCCAGTGCATCGGTCGATCGGCGGGTGATCACATCTTTCGGCGGCACGAGCACGAGGTCGCCGAGATCCGACTTGCCGCCGATCAATCGCTCGAGCATCGCCGCCGCCTCGAAGCCGATGCGCTCGCGGGCGGTGTTGATGGTCGAGAGGGGCGGGTTGGCCAGGCTCTGCATCAGCTCATCGTTGTCGACGCCGAGGATCGCGACATCGTCCGGTACGCGCACGGAATGGGATCGACACAGATCCAGCGCGGCCACCGCCGCGCGATCGTTGCACGCCATCAGCGCAATGGGCGTGGTCCGATTCGTGACTATTTCTGCCAGCGATCGCTCGTTGCGGATCAACCTGCATTCCATCTTCTCGCGAGCCAGCCGCTGGCTGAATCCATGGAAGCGGATCGTTGCAAATTGCCGGTCGTCAGTCGCGTAGAAGCCGAAGTGTCGATGGCCGCGACGGAGAAAGTGTTCTGCGCCCATCGTGCCGACGAGCCGGTCATCAGAGACGACGGATGGGACGCGCTTGAGCCCGAGCGAGGACGACACGTTGACGGCCGGCACCGACGACCGGTTCAGCAGCCGCGCCTGTGCGGCGGTCGCCGCCTGGATGATCAGGCCGTCGTAGTCTTTGAGGTGCTTGCCGATGGCGGCTTCGTTTACGCCTTCGACGCGGCAGATCCAGGCGCGGGCGAACGCGAAGGACGCGATCCCCCGGATCACGCCGCGCGAATAACCGCCGACGTAATTCACGATGATTCCGACGCGGATGGGGTGGCTGAGTTCTGTCATGGGTCAAACACCAAGGACACGAAGTTCACCAGAAAAATGGGAAGACCCGATAACCCGGGATGGCCTCCCTGACTCGGTTTTCCCATTTGATGCCCTTCGTGTCCTTGGTGTCTAACCCCCCGATGTCGCAAAATCAAAATCCTTCTGCGCGAAGTCCAAATCGACGGTTTGCGGTCGATAGTAAAGTTACAGACTCGCCCGGCGTGGCGTGAGGAACCTTTCTATGCGCATCCTGATCAGCGGCGGCTCCGGCTTTCTTGCTTCTCACCTGACCGATCGACTCCTTGGCCAAGGCCACGAAGTCGTCGGCGTCGACAATTTCATTACCGGCCGGGCGGAAAACATCGCCCACCTCAAGGGCAACAAGCAACACACGTTCATCGAAGCGGATGTCATCCAGCCGCTGAAGATCGACGGCCCGATCGATCGCATTTATCACATGGCCAGCCCCGCAAGCCCGATCGGGTACGTGAAGCACCAGGTCGCCACCCTGAAGGTGAACAGCCAGGGTACGTGGAACCTGCTCGAACTCGCGGAAGCGAAGAACGCCCGCTTCCTGATGGCCAGCACCAGCGAATGCTACGGCGACCCCGCCATTCACCCGCAGCCGGAAACGTACTGGGGCAACGTCAACCCGATCGGCATGCGCAGCATGTACGACGAGGCCAAGCGCTTCAGCGAAGCCTGCACGATGGCCTACCTGCGCGAACGCAAGGTCAACACGCGGATCATCCGAATCTTCAACACTTACGGCCCGCGCATGGATCCGGTCGATGGCCGCGTCGTCATCACCTTCATTCGCCAGGCGCTGCACAACGAGCCGCTCACCGTGTTCGGCGACGGCAAGCAGACACGCTCGCTCTGCTATGTGAGCGATCTCGTCGAAGGCATCAATCTGGTGATGGAGAGCGATTTCCACGAGCCGATCAACCTCGGCAACCCGCACGAGTTGACTATCTACGAAATCGCCAAAGAGATTCTCGCGCTGATTCCCGAGAGCAAGAGCACGATCATCCACCAGGCGATGCCGCCGGACGACCCGAAGATCCGCAAGCCCGACATCACCCGCGCCAAGCACATCCTCGGCTGGGAGCCGAAAGTCACGCGCAGCGAAGGACTGAAGAAGATGATCGACTTCTATCGCGACAGCCTGCTGAAGAAGTGAGCGAAAACGGGCCAGAGACAGCGGGACGTGAGTAGGCGGTCGTCGTCCGCTTCGCGCGGCGTGGCACCTGCTAATCAATTGCTACTTCGTGCCCGTCAGCACCACGATGAGCGTCGCCAGCGCGACGACCAGCGCGACACCCGCGATCACGTAGAGCCCGACGATCCGGCCAGTGAAATCGCGCACGCGGGCGGCCTCGCGCTCGAGCTGTTCGTCTCGCGCGGCGGTAATCGATTCGATCGCGGCCTCGAGAGATAGCTGCAGATGTTCGATCCGGCGCGCCAACTCGTCGGTCCGTTCGGTGGACTCCGTGAGACGCTCGGTCTGTCGTTGCAGCCGCTCGCCGAGTGAGGCGCCGGCCGCTCGGAGTTGATCGTGAGACGCCGCGATCGACCGCGCGGTCGATTCCGCACTCTCGATGCGGACTTGCCCCTCGTTCACGCGCTGTTGAATGGCAGCGAGTTCCTCACGCAGGGGCTGTGGATCGGCCGTGGCATTTTGCGGACGGCCGGCGGATTCGAAGCGATCGCACCGCGATTTGATCGTGTCGAGCCGACTTTCCAGCGTTCTCATGTCGCCGCGAAGGGTTGCAATGTCGGCCGTCAGCCGCTGGGCGCGGGTCGAGGGGCGCTTTGGCGAGGTCTGCGGCACCGCTTGGCTCGAAGTCGCATTGCCGGGCACGGAATCGACCTTTAAGTCCGAAATGGGCGGCGCATCGACCGCGCGCGCGATTCCGAATCGGCGCCAGATCGACTGCAGTTTCGCGCGCATAGCCACCATCGCACTCTCTTCCCGTCGTCCCCGGGCCCGACGTTTTGACCGCTCCTGCGTCGAACTCTACCATCCGCGCGACGTGATTCAACGAAACCCTTTGATCTTTGGATGCCTCTTGTCGCTGTTTGCCGGTTGCGAGAAGACCGCGCCCGCGACCCAAACGGCCGCTGATTCGACTTCGCCGACGCGGATTGTGTCGCTCTCGCCCGCCGCCACCGACCTGCTGCTCGCGATGGGCGCGGAGCACGATCTGGTTGGCGTCTCGACGTTCGACAGCGATCCGCGCGTCGCCAGTCTGCCGCGCGTGGGCGACTATGAAAGTGTCGATTGGGAGCGCATCCAGGCGCTGAAGCCGAACGTGATGATCGTCCAGGGCCGCAACCGGATCTCCGCCGGCTTCGCCGAACGCGCCAAGCAACTCAGTATCACGCTTCACGCGGCCCAGATCGATCGCTTCACCGACATCATCGTCGAGGCCGATCTCATCGGCCAGGCGGTCGGCAGAGCTGAGCCCGCGCGGGTGTCGTGGAAAGCGCTTCGGGAGAAGATCGACGCGGTGAAGTCGCACGTCGAGAACCAACCGCGTGTGAAGACGCTGATCGTCACCACGGCCGACGGACTCGGCGTCGCCGGCCCGGACACATACCTCGATGACATCCTCATCTTCGCGGGGGGCGTGAACGCGCTGCCCGCCGACCGCGCCGGCTACAGCAAGATCGATCGCGAACTTCTCCTGACGATCGCACCCGATGCGATCATCCAGCTCATGCCCGGTGCGACGCAGGCGCAGATCGACTCCGCCAACGCGGTGTGGAGGGGCCTTCCCGATCTGCCTGCCGTGAAAAACAGCCACATCTACACCTTCACACAGGATTGGGTGCTCATGCCTAATTCCCGCGTCGCGGAACTTGCCGAGCAGGTCGCCGCGAAGCTTCATCCCGAGGCGAAATGAACGCAGCCCGGGTCGTAACGGTCTCGATGGTTCCTCGCACGCTCACCGCGAAGCGATGGCTCGCCTGCGTGCTGGGCGGAACCGCGCTGCTGCTGCTCGTCCTGACTCTTTCGCTCATGGTCGGCTCGACCGGCGATTTCGGTTTGCCGGCCGGGCCGCTGGGCCGCGAGATCCTCCAGACTCGCCTGGACAAGATCATCCTCGCCATGCTGGTCGGCGCTGCGCTCGCCGGCGCCGGCTGCGCCTATCAGGCGGTGCTGCGGAACGATCTCGCCGATCCTTACCTGCTGGGCATTTCATCTGGCGCAGCCCTCGCATCCTACCTGTGGCGATTACCAGCCGTAGCGAACTATCTCGCCGCCAGCGTTCCTATTCTGGCGGCGATGAGCCAGCAGGGCTTCGCGTTCGTGGGCGCGATCGCGGCCTCGCTGGTCGTCCTTTTCATCGCCGGCGCGCGCGGGCGATTTGAGCCGTCGACGCTGATCCTCACCGGCGTGATCGTCTCGACGGTCTGTGCGGCGGTGATGATGCTCATCTTCACCATGGTGAAATCGCTGCCGGGCTCGGGCTATTTCCAGTCCGTGTTGATCGGCGAGTTGCAGACTTCGTTGACGACGCAGCAAGTCGTTCTGGCGGCCGTGCTGATCGTCGGCGGATTGATCGTTATCGGCCTGCGGCTGCCCATCCTCAACCTCGTGTCCTTGAGCGCTGATGAAGCGCGAGCGCTGGGCGTGAACATCTCGCGCGAGCGGGCCGTGACGTTGATCGCCGCATCGCTGGTGACGGCCGCGGCGGTGTCCGTCTCCGGGCCGATCGGTTTCGTCGGGCTGATTGCGCCCCATGTCGCGCGGCGAATCGTCGGCGTCGACCTGCGGCTGGCCATGCCGATCGCCTCCATCGGCGGGGCCATCCTGCTCGTCGCGGCCGATGCGATCCTCCGCTACCTCGCCGGCGTCCATGCCGTCAACACAATCATCCCCATCGGCGTCGCGACGGCGCTGCTCGGCGGGCCGTTCTTCCTGGTCCTGCTCTTTCAGAAACGGAAGGGCGACGCATGAGCGATTCACCGGGTGAACTCCTTTCGATCCAGAGCCTTCGCGTCGATCTTGCGGGCGCACGGATCCTCGATGACGTGTCTCTCTCGATCCGCGAAGGCGAACTCGTCGCTCTCATCGGCGCGAACGGCAGCGGCAAGACGACGCTTCTGCGGGCAACGATGGGGCTCGTGAAGTCGACGGGGACCATCCATTGGAACCGGTCGGCGCGCGTCGCCAGCTCCTCCCCGTTCGTGGGAGAGGCCGGGCAGGGACGCGAGCGGCAACCGACGTCTAATCGCACCCCGCGTCCGCGCGGCGAGCTCCTCGCGCCCGACGAGGGGCGTCCGGCGATCGCGGTCCAGAAGCTTCACGTGAAGGAACTCGCCCAGATCGTCTCCTACCTCCCGCAGAACCCGACGTCCATTCCCGGCCAGACCGTTACCCAGGCCATTTTGCTCGGCCGGCACGCGCGGCGCGGCATGCTCGACTTCACCGACACGGCAGAAGACTGCCGCGTGCTCGGCGAATCCACCCGCGCGATCGGCGTCGAGGGGTTCTTCGACCGCACGCTCGAATCCCTTTCCGGCGGCCAGCGGCAGCGCGTCTTCCTCGCCCGTTGCCTCGCGCAGGAGTCGCCGACTCTGCTGCTCGACGAACCGGCAACGTTCCTGGACCTCAAGCATCAAGTCGAGCTGTATCAGCTGCTCCGCAAACTCGTCCACGAGCACGGCCGGACGATCTTGATGGCGTGCCACGATCTGAACCTCGCCGCGATGCACGCCGACCGGATGATCCTGCTCGATGGCGGCAAGCTCGTGGCGGATGGAACACCGGACGCACTCATGACGCCCGAGACGATCGGCAAAGCGTTCGGCGTGAGGATGAAACGAATCGACGTCGATGGAAAGCCGCATTTGATACCGGTGGAATGACCACCGCGCCACCATCCGCGCGTTCCTGAGGCGATTCCGCAGCGGCATCGGGATTCCGGCCGCAGAACCGTGAAGGAGGCCGCGGGTTCGGACGTTTTCGGAAATCGGCAGGCAATCCATCGCTAACCATCTTCCCCGTCGACTTGGACTGTCAAAGAGCTGCACGTTTATCGATGCGCGCCGCTGCCGAGTCGTCCGGGCGCGCAGTGGCTCGGACGCGGCGGACATTCAGAAACCCGTCGTAGCAGTGGCCGTGTGAGTTCGAAAGCCCGAGAAAAAAAGCAGAGCCGCCTGTCGCCGGCGCGATCTTCCGATGCGTTGTGGAGAAAGCGGGTGATACACACGCCGGGCTAGTTTCTAACTGAGCTGACAAACCCTCCGGGATTTACGGCGCATACGGTCCGTTTCGAGAAACGGGGCATGTTTCGAACGTGCGCGGAAATCGTGCTGCGGTACGTTGAATCGCATGCACAGACCGGATCGACCCTCGCCGTTGGATTACCGATCTCCCGGCACGCCCGGGCCACGCGGTGACCTGATCTATCGCTGGCTCCGCACGCGTCACCGCCTGGGCGTGTCGGGGGCGCTGCTGGGCATACTCGGCGGTGCGCTCGCCGTCATTGCCACCGCGTGGCTCGTCAGTGCGCTCACCTCGCTGATCTTCTTTCGTTTCGGCGCCGGCAGCGATCGCGAGGTCATTCAGTGGTCGATCTTCGGCGGCTACCTGCTGTTGATCGTCCCAATTCTCCTCTGGCGAACCGCCCGCACCGGCGGCGAGTTCTTCGCTGACCAGGTACTCGAATCCCGCGCCTTCCACGGTCAACCGGCAAGCCACGGCGAATGGAGATACCGCGCAGGCGTCGCAACGACCGCGCTCTACGGCGACCTGCTCTTTTGGGGACCGCGTCTGATCGTCGACGGCGTTCGCCGGTTGATTGGCCGTGAGGTGGTTCGAAGCGCATCCACCCTGCATCGGGCGTCGTTCATCCTTTCCCATCTGCTTCGAGGCCGAGACGCCTCGAGGACCAAGGCGCTGCGGATTCCGGATGAACCGCCGACTGAGTTACAGCATGTGCTGCGCTGGCTCGACAGGCACGATTACGTCGGCATCAGTGCGGACGGTCAGCGCGTCTGGCTGGCTTCGGCGGCGCGCGAATCGCTTTCGCTGATGCTGCAAATCGATCCAGGTCCGAAAACCGTCCGCCGGGGTCGTGCAGGCAAGGGCAGCAATGTGATGGACAATCTCAAAACGGTCGATATGATTTCTGCACGATGATCCGAACAACCACGCGAACCACGACGACTACGACGGCCGACAATCCCGGGCGGTGATCGTGTTCTGCGCGTTCGGATCAAAACGAAATGCAGATGACGACCGCTCGGTGAACCACCGGGCGGTTTTTGTTTTGGTCGCAGGCAGTAGGCATCAGGCAGCAGGCATTAGACGAGGAGCGGCAGTGGTCGATCGACAGTAGGCAATGAAGATGAATGCGATCGCATTCCTGTTGCCTACTGCCTTTTGCCTACTGCCTCACACACCATGGCAATCGCAATTCTCCCAGACGGTTCCAAGCGCGAGCTTCCCGACGGCTCGTCCGTCTACAATCTCGCCGAGTCGATCGGCAAGGGCCTCGCCAAGGCTGCCATCGTCGGCAAGGTAGACGGCAAACTCGTCGACCTGTCTCACAAGCTCACCGGCGAATCGACCGTCTCCATCGTCACCGACAAAGACCCGGATGCTCTTTACGTCATGCGCCACAGCACCGCCCACGTGATGGCACAGGCGCTGCGCCACCTCTACGGCAACGAGGTCCAGTACACCTACGGCCCCGTGCTGGAAGATGGCCGCTGGTTCTACGACATCCAGTTCCCCGAAGGCGTGCGCATCACCCCGGACGATCTGCCGAAGATCGAGGCCGAGATGCAAAAGATCATCGCCGCCGACGAAGCGTTCAGCCGCAGTGAGTTCAACGCGGACGAAGCCAAGAAAATCCTTCGCGGCGAAAAGCAGCGGTTCAAGGATGAGCTGATCGACGAAGTCGTAGCCAAAGGCGAGAAGGTTTTCAGCATCTACAAGCAGGGCGATTTCACCGACTTCTGCCGCGGCCCGCATGTGCCGAGCACCGGCCGGATCAAGTCGTTCAAACTGCTCAGCGTCGCCGGCGCGTACTTCCAGGGCGATGCAACCCGCGAACAGCTCACCCGCATCTACGGCATCAGCTTTTTCGACAAGAAGCAACTCGACGCCTACACCATGCAGATCGAAGAGGCCAAGAAACGCGACCACCGCTCGATCGGCCCGGCGCTCGGACTCTTCCATCAACAGCCGGAGGCCCCCGGCACCGTCTTCTGGCATGACAAGGGGTGGACCCTCTGGCGAATCGTCGAGAACTACATCCGCGATCGGCTGCGCAAGAGCGGCTATATCGAAGTGAAAACCCCGCAGATCGTGGATCGCGTTTTGTGGGAAAAGTCAGGCCACTGGGAGAAGTATGCAGACCTGATGTTCGTCACCGAGAGCGAGAAGCACACCTTCGCGCTCAAGCCGATGAACTGCCCGTGTCACATCCAGATCTTCAACCAGGGCACCAAGAGCTATCGCGACCTCCCGCTGCGCATGGCCGAGTTCGGGGCGTGTCACCGCAACGAGCCGGGCGGAACCCTGCACGGCATCATGCGCGTGCGCGCGTTCACCCAGGATGACGCTCACATCTTCTGCACAGAAGAGCAGATCGAGAGCGAAGTGATCGCGTTTAACAAGCTGCTCGTCGAGGTGTACAAGGATTTCGGCTTCACCGACATCAAGGTAAAGCTCTCGACTCGCCCGGAGAAGCGCGTCGGCAGCGACGAAGTGTGGGACCGTGCCGAAAAAGCGCTCGCCAAGGCGATGGAGACCATCCATGTGCCGTACGAAATTCAGCCCGGCGAAGGCGCGTTCTACGGCCCGAAGCTGGAGTACCAGGTGGCCGACGCGATCGGCCGCTTCTGGCAGCTCGGCACCATGCAGGTGGACTTCAACCTGCCCGAACGGCTCGGCGCCCGCTACGTCGGCGAAGATAACGCCGAGCATATCCCCGTCATGCTTCATCGTGCGGTGCTAGGCTCACTCGAGCGGTTCCTGGGCATCCTGATCGAGAACTACTCGGGCGCGTTCCCGCTCTGGCTGGCGCCGGAACAGGTTCGCATCCTGAGCATCAGCGAGAAGTTCAACGACTACGCCGCCAACGTCGCGGCCACCCTCGGCGTGGCGGGCATTCGCGTCGAGACCGATCTGCGGCCGGACAAGATCGGCTACAAGATCCGCGAAGCGACCATGGCCAAGGTTCCTTACATGCTCGTGGTCGGCGAGAAAGAAGTCGCCGAGGGCAAGGTCGCCGTTCGTCATCGCACCGAGGGCGACAAGGGTGCGATGCCCGTCAACGATTTCTTCCGGCTCGTTAGCGAGGCGGTTGCCAGGCGGGCATGAGTCTGTGTTCCTTTTGTTGCAGGACGTCCTGGCGAAGTGCGTTCGAACTAGAGAAATGGAGAAGATGTGAGTGGAACTGAAGGAAAACGGTACACGGTTCGAAAGATGTCAGAGGCGGAACTCGCCGCGCGGCGAAAGGCAGAAAAAAAGGCCAAGGGAGAGGGGGTCGGCAGCGTACTGAAAGGGTGGCCGGGGCTCGTGATGGCGGCTGGGGGCCTTGTGATCGGCGCGGCACTGCTTCCGGTGAGCGTTCGACTCGCAGCCTGCACCGCCGGGTTCATGTTCGTGACCGGCTTGGCGTGGTTCATGCTCGGCGAGAATCCGATGGCAGATTGAGCGCCGCCCGGAGTAACGACGAACGAAGCCGCGCGAAAACGCGCGGCTTCCAAGCCGTCCCCAACAGGCTTCGACGGCGACATTCGGTTTGCTCAACCGCCATCACTGTCGCTGCCGTCGGGTCTGACGGTCATGTTCCATCAGCTTGCTGAACAATCCGAGGATGAGAAAGGTCGGTGCCCAGTGGCCGACGAACTCGGCGTCGCGATCGCGGCCGATCAGCTTGAGGCCAAGCGAGACGCCGATCGAGCCCAGCGCGCCCAGCAGATATGCATCAGCGGGGATCTTGGATGCCGTCGTCTCGACCGAGTGTGCGGCGCTCTTGCCATATTCGGTCGCCGATTCGAACAAGCCATTTCGCATGTTGCCTCCGATTTCAGGTGATTACTTGATGTAGGCTGAGAAGAGTTGTTTTGCGCTTTCGATCACGCGATCGAGCGCGCTGGTTGCACTGTCGCGATAGCTTTCGAGATCGAGATCGTCGGCGTACTCCTTGAGCCGCTCTCCGATCCGTCCACCGAAAGTCTCGCCCTTTTTCTGACTGCTGGCAACTTCATAAGCGATTGCCGCTGTCACGCCGACGGCGGCAGCCGCGAGCGTGAGCGCGGTCTTCGGGTTTGTGCGAATCCAGGTGTAGATGCTCGGCCGACCGCCAAAACCGCCCGTATCCTGATTCAACCCCATTTCGCCGGTTTCCAGGCCGCTTTGGGCGTTTTCGTCCTTGGGCGTTTCAGACAATTGAGGCTTGTATTGCGTCTTGGCCATGAGTTTGTCGGTCAAACCGGGCAGGTGACTGCTGAGCAACCGGATGAGCCCGCCCCCCGAGCCAACCGAGAGGTCGCGCACCGGGTGCTCGGCCGCATAGAGGATGGCTCGCGCCACCGATTCCGGCGTGTAGACCGGCGGCGGCGCGCTGGGGGCCACGCCGACCTTCGCCTTGGCGCGTTCGAAGAAGGGCGTATCGATGGCAGCGGGGGCGATGTTGGTGATGCTCACCGGGACATCGTCATGAAGCAGCTCGACGCGCACGCCATCCAGAAGCCCGACGACGCCGTGCTTGCTGGCGGCATAAGCCGACTGCAGCGGGAAGCTGACAGAGCCTTCGACCGAGCTGATGCCGATGAACGCGCCGCCCGCAGAACGCATTTTTTCGACTGCAATCTTCACGCCGTTAAACATGCCCACGAGGTTGATGTCGAGCAGCTTTCGGAACTCGCTCGAGGTGACCTTGTCGTATTCCGAAACCATCCCGATGCCGGCGAGCTGAACCCACGTGTCAATTCGACCAAAATGGGCGACGGCGTAATCTGCGAGCCCGCGGACCTGCGATTCATCAGCGGTGTCGGCGACATACTCGACGGCTTCGCCGCCCGCCTCTTTGATTTCAGAAACGATCGATTTGAGGCCTTCATGGCTTCGCGAGGCAACGACCACCTTGGCGCCTTTCTTGGCGAACTCGCGTGCGGCCACGCGGCCGATGCCGCTCGAGGCGCCCATCAGCACCACAACTTGATCATTAATCGGCTTAAGCTTCACAACGCTCTCCTGCAAACATCCATGTTTCGAAAGACGAGATCGCAAGCTGGAAACCAGCTCCGCGCCCCGTTTCACCCGCGCACTCTAGGAGCGGGCCTGGACTCGTGGCATCAGGAAGTCGCCGATCCCATCATGGCATGTTCACTCATAAGGGTGTCCTGGCGCATTGAACGGTCGTACACTGCGTGACCTGTGAGCCAAGATCCGCTAGACATCTGGAACCAGATCGCCAGCCACTGGGACGAGCAGGTCGGCGAAGGCAATGACTTTCAAAAGCAGCTCGTCATGCCGGCGACGACGCGGTTACTCGCGCCGACTGCGCGCGAACGAATCCTAGACGCGTGTTGCGGAAACGGAAACTATTCGCGTCGGCTCGGTCGGATGGGGTGTGAAGTTCTCGCCTTCGACGGCGCGGCGAAGTTCATACAGATCGCTGAAGCCAGGACGCAGGCGGCGGACGGATCCATCGAATACCGCGTCATCGATGCGTGCGACGAGGACGCGGTGAAGTCACTTGCACCGGCGGCGAGCTTTGATGCGGCCGTCTGCTCGTTTGCGGTGATGGATCTGCCGACCCTCTCACCGCTCTTTCGTGCGGTAAAAGCGCTGCTTACCCCGAGGGGCCGGTTCGTCTTCTCGTTCGGACATCCGGCGTTTCACACCAACGAATCACAGATGGTTGCCCGCCAAAACCACGGCGAGGGGACACCGACGCAATTCTTCGGCGTCGAAGTCATCCGCTACGCGAGCGATTGGCCGCACAAATCGCGTGGCCTGCTGAACCAGCCCGAGGCGCACTGGATCTACCACCGCTCGCTCTCGACGATTCTGCGTGAGTGCTTCGAAGCCGGGTTCGTCGTCGACGGTCTGGAAGAGCCGACGTTCGAGCCCGACACACGGGCCCGCAGCCCGTTCGCGTGGGCGCGGAGAACGGAAATCCCTCCCGCGATGGTGATTCGGTTGCGATAGCAACATGCGTACGCCGCGACCGCGACACGCCACTCACATCAGTCGGTTCAGGTTTTCAAAGCACGTCTTCGCTACCGAGAGCGAATCGACTCCGTAGCAGTCGTCCTGTTCGGCAACGCCGGTGTTCATGTCCAGTTCGCGGCAGGTGGCGAGAATCGAGGCAAAGTCGAGCCGACCCGTGCCGACGGGCGCGAACTTCGTCTTGTCCATTTTGTCCATGTCTTTCAGATGGACGAACCGCGTCCGTGTGCCGAGCTTCTTCAGGTACGCCACCGGATCGAGCCCGGCCCGCGCGATCCAGTAGAGATCGAGCTCGGCACCGAGCAGTTTTGGATCGGTATTGTTCCAGAGCACATCCATTGCCAACTGCCCGTCATACACCGCGAACTCGAAGTCGTGATTGTGATAGCTGAGCGTGAAATCGTGTTGCGAGACCGTCCTTGCGAGTGCGTTCAGCGAATCGGCAACCGACTTCCATTGATCGAGGCCCTTGCGTCGATCTTCGGCGAGCCACGGCACGATGAGATGCCGGTTGCCGAGCGTTTCGTGATCGCGCATGACCGCGTCGATATCGTTCTCGAACGCCTCGATCGGAATGTGCGCACCGGAAATTCGAACACGGAACGCGTCGCAGGCGCGCTTCACTTCGGCGGCGGTCGTGAGATTGCCATAGCCGGCGAGCTCGACGTTTCGATAGCCGATGGAGGCGGCGGCCTGGATCGCACCCGCAAAGTCGCGTGAGGTGTAGTCGCGAATCGTGTAGAGCTGAAGGCTGATGTCCATGGAGTCATCCCTGCTGAAGACGGCGGGCTTTGCAGCGCTCAAAATCCGCTGCGAATCTGACGGCCAGCGTCGTCATTTCGGCTGCAACGGAGGCTTTCGCCGAAACATACGTGCATGTGAAAAAGTTTTCATTCTTTTCGCGAACCGCCTTGGGATGGCGGCGTATTATCTGATGAATGGAGAGGCGCAAACCTCCTTCCCTGGGCGGTGCCGGTTGCCGAGAGGCCGGCATCGCCTTTTTTTGCTTGCCGGATCGTCCTCATTCCATGTTCTGCACGATCCACCGCGTTACCGAATCAACGCCAGCTTCATGCTGATTGGCAATTGAGATACTCAGAATGCGTCCCTTCTCCGATTCCAGCGCCAGACCCATCGTAGGCGGATCGCTCGCCAGCACCATGTGGGTAATTGACCCGGCGTCCATTCGACGCACCTCGCCGCGACCGCCAGACACGGGCCCTTCGTATTCCAAGTAGGCGCGCCGGTGTTCGTCCAGTTCTTCCCATAGATCGCCAAGTCGCGGAGGCCAGTCCGGGCAACGGAATGTTGTGAGCGGGGCATCGGCTTCCATCTCGAACATGAAATCGAAATGCGGCGATGCGACGCCGGTGTGATGGAGGATGACGAAACGCAGGGACATTGGCGATGCCTGATGATGTCGAGCGGAGCGTATCCGCGAATGATCTGCTTTCGAAATCGGCAGGCACGCCCTCTACAAGTCCGCCCGGGACGCCAGCGATGGGGCGAAGGGGAACCGCCAGCGGCCAAAACAAAAACGTCCTTCCGCATTCGGAAGGACGCTTGGGTTGATTCGTCTGGATCGGCGAAGCGAATTATCGCTTGCTGAACTGGAACTTCCGGCGTGCACCGCGCTGGCCGTACTTCTTGCGTTCCTTCATGCGGCTGTCTCGGGTCATGAAGCCGCCGGTGCGAAGGGCAGGGTCGAGGCCGATGTCGTAGCGACGCAGGGCTCGGGCGAGGCCGAGGACGATCGCGCCTGCCTGGCTCGAAAGGCCGCCGCCGGTGCAGCGGGCGTGGACGTCGACCTTGCCGCCGAGATTGGTCACTTCGAGCGGGCCGAAGATGGCTTTGCGGTCGCGCTCGTTGACCAGATAGTCATTGAGTTCACGTCCGTTGATGCTGATTTTTCCGGAGCCGGCGCCGACGCGCACGCGGGCGACGGAGGTCTTCCGACGGCCGGTGCCCCAGAGATAAAGGGTCTTGGTGCCGGCGGGAGTTTCGAGGAGTTGAGTGGTTTCTGCCATGTTCGTTCAGTGGTTAGTTGCTAGTGACTTGTGACTAGTTTCGCCGTTGCTAACAACTAGCAACCAGCCACTAATCACTGCTTATACTAAATCTTCATCGCCTTGGGTTGCTGCGCCGAATGGGGGTGCTTGTCGCCCTTATAGATCTTGAGCTTGAGGAGCATGTCGCGGCCGAGCTTGTTCTTGGGGAGCATTCGCTTCACCGCAAGCTGCAGGAGCCGCTCGGGATGCTCTTCGATCATGCGCTTGTAGCTGTAGATGTGTCGGCCGCCGGCGTAACGGCTGTAGGTGTCGTACTCGATGTCGTTGGCCTTGTTGCCGGTGACACGGACCTTTTCGGCGTTGAGCACGACGACATTATCGCCGCTCAACACGTGCGCCGTGTAGGTGACCTTGTGCTTGCCCTGGAGGATGACCGCGAGTTTGGCGGCCAGGCGGCCCAGGACCTGATCCGCGGCGTCCACAACATGCCAGTCCGACTTAATTTCGCCGGGTTTGGCGTGATACGTGCTCATGTCTAACCTCAAAAACGCGAATCCGAACGGACTCGACACGGGTACCACCCGCTCGCCGAGAAATTCGGGGAAGTCCGCCAGAGTAGCGGTTTAGGGGTTGCTGTCAAGATCGTGGATTGTGTCTGAACCCACGAAAAACGTGGAATCTTATCGGAAATAGCGGTTCATAATACTCACAGATTGACTTGGTTAACCATTTTTCGTTTAGCCCGCAAGCCTGCTCCCGGCTCAAGTCCGCGCAGCGCAGCTGAAGGGCGAGCAGGCTCGCCGGCTAAACAGTGTCGACCGATCGCGATCGTTCGTGTTTGCTGCCTCGTCCTTTGAATCCCCGTTGCGCTTGTGCCGATAATGAGTTCGTGTCTTCGTATCGCGTGCTGATCATCGCCGAAAACTGCAACCCCGAGTGGACGAGCGTCCCCCTGGTGGGGTGGTCGCACTACCAGGCGCTGGCACGGGTGACGGATGCGCACCTGGTGACACAGATTCGCAATCGCGACGCACTGGTTCGCGCGGGGTTGGTCCAGGGCAAAGACTTCACCGCGATCGATACCGAAAAGATTGCCGGGCCGGCTCATAAGCTTGGCGAGAAACTTCGCGGCGGGGCGGGGAAGGGGTGGACTACCAAGATGGTCTTCAACCTCTTCGGGCGAACGTATTTCGAATGGCTGCTGCGGAACCAGTTCGGGCCACGCGTGCGCGCCGGCGAGTTCGACATCGTCCACCAGCTCACGCCGCTCTCGCCGACGCTGCCGGCGAAGTTCGCGACGGTGTGTCGCCGCGCCGGCGTCCCGTTCGTGTGGGGGCCGATCAACGGCGGCCTGCCCTGGCCCAGAGGATTCGGCGGCGCGATTCGCCAGGAACGCGAGTGGCTGAGCAAGCTGCGCGGGCTGTACAAAACCCTGCCCGGCTATCGATCGACGCGCCGCGACGCGAGCGCAATCCTGATCGGATCGATCAATACGTTTCAGCAGATGCCCGCGAAGTATCACGGCAAGTCCCTCTACCTCCCGGAGAACGCGATCGATCCCGCCCGCTTCGACAAAAAAGGGGTCATTTCTCTTTTTGAAGAAAAGAGAAACGACCGCTTTTCTTCCGGCCCGCTGCGCGTGTGCTTTCTGGGACGGCTGGTGCCGTACAAGGGGGCGGACATGCTGCTCGACGCGTGCGAGCCACTGCTTCGCGAAGGAAAACTTCAACTCGACCTGATCGGCGACGGACCCCAGCGCGCCGCCCTGGAAGCGATCATCGCGGCCCGCGCGATCCCGCATGTGAATCTGCTCGGCAACGTCCCGCACGATCAACTCGCTTCCACGCTGGCGACCTATCACGTTCTCGGCTTTCCCAGCATCCGCGAGTTCGGCGGCGCGGTTGCGCTCGAGGCGATGGCACTCGGCGTCGTCCCGATCGTCCCGAACTACGGCGGACTCGGCGAACTCGTTTCTCCGGCAACCGGATTCCTCATCGAAATGGGCTCGCGTGAGCAAATCGTCGAGCGGTTCCGTACCACGCTCGACTCGGTCGTCCGGAACCCAGCCGTCTTGCACGAAAAGTCGGCGGCCGGCGTGGAACGCGTGAATCGACACTTCACCTGGGATGCGAAGGCGCAGTGCGTCCTGCGCGTGTACGATTGGTTGCTCAAAGGTAAAGTCAAACCGGAGTTGCCAATTCCGATTGCTGACGGTTGAACGGATGGTGCATGGGTCTCACGTCGTGGACAACCCGCTATCGACAGATCGACCGGCCCACCTGGCGCGGCCGGGCCCGTCATGCCGCAATTGCGACGCTCGCTGCCGGCTCGCGACTTACCGGGTCGATCGAGTCCGCGCTGAAGCGTCCACGCGTCCAATTCATTTATCTCCATCACGTTTTCGAGGATGAAGTCGATTCGTTTCGAGCTCTGATCCGCACGCTCACCTCGAAGATGAAGCCGATCGATTACAGCGAAGGCGTGGAGCGCGTGCTCTCGAACCGAATCGATCGCCCATTCATTACGTTCAGTTTCGACGACGGTTTCAAGAACTGCACCGCAGCGGCGCGGATCCTCGAAGAGTTCGGCGCGCGGGGCTGCTTTTTTGTCTGTCCGAAGGTGATTGGTGAACGAGATCTGCCAAACCTCGAGCAGTTTGCCAGGGAGAGACTGCACCTGCCGCCGATCGAGTTTATGAACTGGACCGATCTCGAAGGGATCCTCAAGCGCGGACACGAAATCGGGAATCACACGACGTCGCATTACAACCTTGCCCGCGACCTGAAGAGTCCCGACTCCGCCGATTCGCAGATGCAGGAGGAAATCGCAGACGCTGCCGAATTGCTGCGGAGCCGGCTGGGTTGCTCGGTCCGGCACTTCGCGTGGCCGTACGGCCACTTCGGCGCGATCACGCGCAAGGCACTCGACGTCGTTCGTGCCGCGGGCCATCGGTCGATCGCGTCCGGCCAGCGCGGCGCGCACGTCGTCGGCGCCGACTCACCAGAACAACTCTGCATCCGTCGCGATCACGTCATCGCGGCATGGCCGCAGTCGCACGTGCTTTACCTGCTGGCCAAAAGCGCGCGGCGGGCCACCGCCGCCGACAATGAATGGCCCGACCAATTGCGTTAACCTCCCATCGCCATGACCAAACGCGTCCTGTTTCTCTGCACGGGCAACTACTACCGGAGCCGGTACGCCGAGGCACTCTTCAATCACCTCGCGAAGGAAGCGCAGCTCGACGCGGTCGCGGTGAGCCGCGGATTGAAAATCGACATGACCGGCCTCGTCGGAAGCGTCTCGAAATACACGATCGCCGCTCTCGAATCCCGCGGCATCCACCTCGACACGCGTATGCCCGTTCCGCTCACCTACGGCGATCTGCAGAAATCCAATCTCGTGATCGCGCTCAAGGACGAAGAACACCGCCCGATGATCGACGCCAGTTTCCCCGGCTGGTCGGCCCGCGCGATCTTCTGGAACGTTCACGATATCGATTTTTCCGCGCCCGACGTTGCCCTCAAAGAAATCGAGGCGAACGTCCGGAAACTGATCGACCAGATCGGGCATATCTAGCGATCCCGCGGGAATCTGCTTTGTGCCTCCGCAAGCCGATGTGCGCTGGAGTATTCAAGTGTTTCGCCGAAGTACTTCGAATAACCTGCAAGGATGTACTTCGCCCTGATCGTGATCGTGATCTCGCTGATCTGGTATTTCAGGTCGGCCACGGCGCGCGCCAATGACGAGTCGGAGATGTTCGCCGCCATCAAGTGCCGACGGTGTGGCTACGACATGCGCGCCACGCCTGATCGCTGTCCCGAGTGTGGCTCGCTTTCGATAAAGGCGCGGAGCGAGCGCTTGCAGAACGATTGGCCGACCGAGCCGATCGAGCCGCGCGTTCCGGACGCGCTTGAAAAATGGGTATCAATCTACACCGCAGAGACGGGAATGGAGGCGACGCTGCTTCAACAACAGCTCGAAGCGCGCGGCGTAGCGTGCCGGATCGATTCGAACGCGAAGACGTACCTGCTCTCCGGCAGTTACACGCCGACCCATACCGTTCAGGAACTGGTCGTTCCCGAAGGAGACATCGAGCGGGCGCGGATGATCGTGCATCGGCTGCTGGAGACCAGCGATGCAGTGTAAGGCACCGTGGCGTGGCACGGTTGATCGTGCTCGACATCAATTCCAGGAAAACTCTTGCAGGCGAACTCGCTGCGCGGTTAGAGATGCGAAGTTTTTGGTTCCGGGTGCTTGTACGATAAGCAAAGGATGGCGAATGAGCTTTCGAGGACCTGGGCCACGCGGTTTTGTCACCCAGCCGGTCGCGGTGTTCCCGACTCGCGTCAGGAGTGGTCGCCGGATGCAACGAAATGCAAGGCTCTGCAACGCTTCTATCGAGCACGCAGGTCTGCCAATGACAATTGCTTGCGTACGATATCGGACGCGCAGCCGGGACGGCCGTGGCGTGAACACGCCAACCCCGGCACCGGACCTGAGTAGGAAAACCCAAAACTGCCACGCGGCAGGCGGAAACTGCAAAGATCGGTTACACTGTCGCGCCGGGCTTCCGACCGGGCAAGCCACTGCTGCCTCAGTCGGGCCCTGTTTTGGTCGATAGCTTTGAAAAGAGGATCCGTCGACAAACGTCGGGGGCGACTCCATTGTCCTCTTCAATCAGGACTTGAATAGAAAATCGTTTTTGCAGGATAGCGACTCATGGATGTCACAATTATCGGTTGCGGTTATGTCGGCCTGGTCACGGGTGTCTGTCTGGCGAGCATCGGGCACACCGTGCGCGGCGTCGAAAAGGACCTCAAGAAGCTCAAGACGCTTCAGAGCGGACATTGCCCGATCTTCGAACCCGGCCTTCAGGATCTGCTAAACGAGACCCTGGCCAACGGCTCGATCAGCTTCACCGAAAACGTGAAGGATGCCGTGAAGGAAGCCGAAGTGGTCTTCCTCTGCGTCGGCACGCCGCCCAAACCGGACGGCACCGTCGACATGAGCTACCTCGAAGGCGCTGGCAAAGAAGTGTGTGACGCACTGGCTCAACTCAAGACCGACTGGCTCGTCACGATCATCGTGAAGTCGACGGTCCCGGCAGGCACGAACCGAAAACTCTGGAACTTCCTCAAGCAGCAGGTTCCCGGCGCACACTACGCGGTCGTTTCGAACCCGGAGTTTCTCAAGGAAGGCACCGCCGTTCAGGACTGCCTGAACCCGGACCGAATCGTCATCGGCGGCGAATCGACCGAAGCATTCCGGATGATGCGCCGCATGTACGACCCGCTCGTAAAGCGGGAAGAGAACTTCATTACCATGAACTGGGAAAGCGCCGAGCTGACCAAGTATGCCGCCAACAGCATGCTGGCCGCGCGCATCAGCTTCATGAACGAGCTCACCATCCTTTGCGAGTACTACGGAGCGGATGTTGAAGACATTCGCCGTGGCATGGGCACCGACTCGCGCATCGGCCCGGCATTCCTGCGGGCCGGATGCGGCTACGGCGGCTCGTGCTTCCCGAAAGACGTTGCCGCGATGGAGCACATCTCCAAGCAGGCGGGTTACGAAAGCCTCTTCGTGAACGCGATCCAGACGATCAACGTGAACCAGAAGAAGCGTTTCGCGCAGAAGATCGCCGACAAGATCGGGCGGGAGATCAACGGCGCGACGATCGCCGTCTGGGGCCTTGCGTTCAAGGCCGACACGGATGACATCCGCGAAAGTGCGAGCATCGACGTGATCCGATTCCTGGTCGACAAGGGCGCGAACGTGAAGGCGCATGACTACAAGGGCGCAGAGAACATGCGTGCGTACCTCAAAGACATCGCCGACCGGATCGAATGGTGTGCCGATCCGGTGACTGCGGCGGCGGGCGCGGACGCGATCGCGCTCTGCACCGACTGGCCGCAGTACACCACGCAGCCGTTCCGAAAGATCGCCGCCACGATGAACAGCCCGATCATCTTCGACGGTCGTAACTGCCTGCACCGCGACGTGATGCGCGAAAACGGCTTCCAGTACTACCCGATGGGTCGGCCGCCGGTGGAGAAAGAACTCCGGCTGAAGTCACGGGTCTGAACGACTCCGCTGGTGAACGAATCGCCAGGTGATAGACGGTTTTGAGATTGCGTGATTTGACAAGATGAAGGTATCGGCCAGGATCGGCCGATACCTTTTCGTTTGGTTTCACCGCTTTCCGACACTTCTGGGAGGCGAAAATGCAGTCGCGAACCGTTTTGAGTGGGGTACTGGCGTTGTCGATTGGCGGGGCGGCATGGGGCGCGGAACTGGTCGTCAATGGCGGGTTTGAAGCTGAGCCGAACTTCGGCGCCGGTTTCGCCAATGATGCCGGCTTCAGCGGGTTTACCGGAAATCAGGTTCCCGGTTGGACGATTGCCGCCGGCCACGCCCTCACCATTCACAACACCGTCTTCTATCCGACCATAACGCCGACGTACTCGGCCAATCTTGACGGCGAAGGCTTCGGCGGAACGAACGCCGACTTCTACCAGGATGTCTCCGCAACGCTTGGGCAGCCTTATCAGGTCAGCTACGACTACCAAGGCTGGAATCAAAGCACGACGGTCTTCACCGTCTCGGTGACCGACCTCACGACCAGCACTGTCCTCTTCACGCAGGCCTCGCCTTGGCAGGCTGCGCTCGCGACGATCTCTGCACCGCTGGTGGGTACCGGAAATCCGCTGCGGCTGCGGATCATGGAAACGCCGACCGGATTCAACGACAACGCATTCATCGTCGACAACTTCAGTATCCGCACCGTGCCCGAACCGGTGTCGGCCGGGCTGCTCGGCGTCGCGTTGCTCGCCCGACGCCTCCGCTGAACCATGAGCAGTCACATCAGCAAACGCACGAAGATGATCGCCAGGATGACGGCCGCAAGGTCGGCGATGAGTCCCGTTGCGACGGCGTGTCTCGTCCGTCGAATCCCCACGGCACCGAAGTAAACCGCGATCACGTAAAACGTCGTCTCGGTACTGGCGTAGATCGTGGCGCTGATCGCCGTGATCGGGCTGTTCACGCCGTACTTCGCTTTGGTCTCGGCCAGGATTCCCATCGAGCCGCTGCCGCTGAGCGGGCGCGCGAGGGTCATCGGCAGAATCTCCGGCGGGAAGCCGACCGCGGTCAGGGCCGGTCGAAGCGTCTCGGTCATTGCATCCATTGCACCGCTGGCGCGGAACATCGCGAACGCAAACAGGATCGCGATCAGGTAAGGGATGATTGTAACCGCGGTGCTGAATCCCTCCTTCGCTCCGACCACGAACGATTCGTACACGCGCACGCCGCGGACGAGTCCGTAAATCGGAAAGAACACGATGACAACGGTGAGCAGCACGACGCCGCTGGAAGAAAGGAGCTGTCGGAAGAGTTCCATAGTGATCTCGAATCAGAAGAACCAATTTGCGAAAACGTGGACCGCTCAGTCGATCGGAAGAGTCTGCGGCGTGCGGGCCTGTGCGCGTTCGAGCAGTTTGCATGTCACGATCGCGATCGCGAGTGAAACCCCCGTCGCAAGAAGGATCGGCCCCATGATCGCGCCGATGCGCGGTCCCATCAGGCCGACGAGCGACGGGCTGGGCAGCAGGGTGACCCCGGCGGTGTTGATTGCCAGCAGCATCACCATCGCGTTGGTCGCGGTGTCCTTCGTCGGGTTGAGCTTCTGAAGTTCCTGCATCGCCTTGATGCCGATCGGCGTCGCCGCGTTGCCCAGCGCGAGCATGTTCGCGGCGACGTTGAGCGCGATCAGTCCAAGCGCCGGCGAGTCTTTCGGAAGATCGGGGAAGAGTGGTCGGAGGACAGGCTGAATGATCTTCACGAGAAAGCCGACCAGTCCGGCCTCTTCGGCGATCTTGAGCAGTCCAAGCCAGAGCGCGAGCCCGCCGACGAGTGAGAGCGCCACTTCAAACGCCTTCTGCGCGAACGTGACTGCCGCCTCGTTGATGGCCTTGAGCTTCACGAAACGAACGGGGGGAAAACTGACGGACGTCGTCACCGGACCGCTGAACGCGCCCGCCGGCGGGAGCGCCTCTGACGTCGTCCCGACCAGCGCCTTGTTGTCAGGATCGTGAAAGACGCGCGCGCTCGCGAGCGGCGCCGGCAGATAGGCGGAGACGAACTGAAGCTGCGTCTGATTGCCGGCCCTCACAACAACGGCGTCGAAGCTGTCGTCGTCGATCTTTGTTTTGGCGCGCTTGAAGAACGGCTTCCAGCCGTCATCGGGAATCGTGACGTGCACCTTCTCGGTCGGATCATTGGACGCCGCGATCGGCGGCCAGGTGACCTGCACCGTCAACGGCACGCCGTTGTTGTAAACATTGTGATAGAGGTCGGAGCAGTCCTTGCCGATCGCGAAGAGAAAACTGATGAGGATCAGCCCTGCCCAGATGTAATTCATCATACGGCGTTCCTTTCGGGCGTCGCATTGTGCTGGGTCGAGCGGCGGATGCGAAAAGCGCACGAGATACTCGACGGGTCTGATCGGTTCCCCACGTAGGGAGGCGCCGATTCCGGCAGCCAGAATTGTCACTTTGACAATCCGTTCGGACGTCGCTCCCATCGAATGATTGAGTTTGTCATCTGCTTTGCTTACTGTGTAAGCAATACTTATGTCTGACGTGCCTAATTCTTCGGCAAATCACCGTGTCGATCTGGAACTTCAGGTTTTGACGGAGATTGCTCAGGTACTTTCCTCCACCTTGGAACTGCGCCAAGCGTTCGGGAAGATCATGCAGCTCATGTCTGAGCGGCTGGGAATGCATCGCGGGACGATGGTCCTCCTCGACGATTCCACCGGCCGGCTGCGTACCGAGACGGCGTACGGACTTTCGGCCGAAGACATCGAGCGCAACCGCTTCGCGCTGGGCGAGGGGATTACCGGCAACGTCGTCGCGACTGGCCGGGCGCGCGTCATTCCGGATGTTCGGCACGACCCGGACTTCTTAAATCGCACCAATCGTCTGCGCAGCTATGACGACGCGAACACGCCGGTGAGTTTTCTCTGCGTGCCGATTAAGATCGAAGGTCGGACCGCGGGCGCCCTTGCCGTCGACAAGATCTACACCACCTCCGAGCGGCTCAGCGCCGACCAGACCTTCGTGGAGATCATCGCCGCTTTCCTCGCGCAGGCGATTCAGATCAATCGCATGGTGATGCGCCAGAAGGAGGAACTGCTCGAAGAAAACGCGCAGCTCCGCGCCCAGGTGCGCGATCGATACCGTTTCGACAACATCATCGGCGACTCGCCGGCGATGCACGAAGTGTTCAACGTCGTCGGCCAGGTCGCCAACTCGCGCGCCACCGTGCTCCTGCTGGGCGAAACGGGTACCGGCAAGGAAATGATCGCCAAGGCGATTCACTACAACTCGCCGCGCAAGGACAAGCCGTTCATCCGCGTGAATTGCGGCGCCCTCACCGGCACGCTGCTGGAGAGCGAACTGTTCGGACACGTCAAAGGCAGTTTTACCGGCGCGATTCGCGACAAGATCGGCCGCTTCGAAGCTTCGGATGGCGGAACCATCTTCCTCGACGAGATCGGCACGATGGAGCCGATGCTGCAGGTCAAGCTGCTCCGCGTGCTGCAGGAGCGCGAATTTGAGCGCGTCGGCGACAACACGGTTGTGAAAGTTGATGTCCGCGTCATCGCCGCGACGAATGTCGATCTGCAGGAAGAAGTCGCGCGGCAGAACTTCCGCGAAGACCTGTTCTACCGGCTGAATGTCGTCAGCGTTTACCTGCCGCCACTGCGAAACCGGCGCGAGGACATTCCGCGCCTCATCGATTACTTCCTCGACAAATACAACGACGTGAACGGACGTCGGCTGCGCCGGCTGAACAAGGAGATGGTCAACATCATGCTCCGCTACCCGTGGCCGGGCAACGTGCGCGAGCTGGAAAACGCGATGGAACGTGCAGTCGTCCTGAGCACCGGCGAAGATTTTACCGAAGACCTCCTGCCGCTCAGCGTCCGCATGTTCGCGCAGCAGCGCAAGAGCAACACCGGCAGCGAGAGCATCGAAACACTCACCAAGCGACTCAGCGAACAGGCGATCGGCGAATACGAGATGCGCGAAGGCGAGATCTATCAACTCGTGATCGATCAGATCGAGCGGGCGCTCATCGACAAGGCGCTGATCCGCTGCGGCAACGTCAAGACGAAAGCCGCCGACTTCCTTGGCATCAATCGCAACACGCTGAACAAGAAGGTGAAGGATCTCGGCATCGAAGCGGCCGATTGATGAATCATTGGTGATGGATCATTAATGATGAATGATGATGGTTCAGTTCATACGAACCCGTCATCCATCAATGATCATCCATCATGAATTATCTCCCGTCGCGATCTCGCGGATCTCCTGGCGGGAAATTCACGTCGTACTGCATCACTTTACGAACGTACGCAACGGGGTCCAACGCCTGCAACGCAGCGAAATAGAGCAGGTCGATCGATCCTTCCACGACGCCGCTCGTGCGATCGATCACGCGGATCTCCAGGCCGATCTCGACGAGACGTTGTGCCGCCTCGTCAATCTTGTCGACCCAGACTTCCTGGATCGTGATCACCACGTCGGCTATTTCGGCGTCCATCAAATCTCCGTTACGGATTTTCGGCGATGAGCCGAACGATCTGTGAATGGGCTGCAGGTCCCGAGACGATATACGGCACCTTCGCGCCGCCATACCCCGCCAGTGAAAACGGGAAGACCGGCCGGCCAGCGAGATCGCTTACGACGCCGCCCGCCGCCACCACTACCGCCGCGGGCGCGACGCAGTCCCACAGCTTTCCGTTCACGGTGATGGCGGCGTGCGCCGTGCCCCCGGCGACGGCAACCGCCTCGAGGGCTGCCGAGCCGAGCATGCGGACTTTCCAGGTGGTCTGGTTCAGCAGCTTCGATATCCACGCGGGCGCGACGCCGTGCCTGTTCAGCAGGTTGCTCGTGCACATGAGGATGCTGGCATCGCTCATCGGGTCCGTTGGCGCGTGCGCCGCGCGATCGGTGACGAACGCGCCTGTGTCCTGAGCGCCGGCATAGACGCGATTACGGGTAACGTCGAAAACGACGCCGAGCGTCGGCATTCCCGCTTCGAGCAGGCCGATACAGACGGCGAAGTTGTCGGCGCCGCCGATGAAGTTGTTCGTGCCGTCGATCGGATCGATGACCCAGACGCGGCCATTCGGATCGGCGACTTCGACCGTGATGTCGGACCCGTCATCAGACTCTTCGCCAATGATTCCGTCGGTCGGGAAGTGCTGCTTCAACTGCGAAACGATCAGCCGCTGGCAGGATCGATCCGCCTCGGTGACGGCTTCATTCTGCGTGGCGCGGTGACTCTTGGTCAGGCGTAACACCTTGCCGTATTGCTCCATCGCAAGCGCGCCGGCCGCGCGGGCGATCTCGATGGCGATGTTCAATTCTTCTCGTCGGGTCATGTCGCGGCGACGTTAGCGGTTTGCCGCCGTGAAGTCACGCCGTCCCGGTTTCTTCGAGGATTTCGGCAAGGCGCACGGCCACCGCGCTGCCGACCGGCGTGAGATCGTCACGCCCGGCGAACCGGCGGAGCGCGCCGCTCTCGAAGGGCACCGCTTCGCTCGATCCGTGTTCCTCCTGGAGCACCTGCCGCTGGATCTGCGCGGCCAGGAGCGTGGAACGCACGAGGAAGATCGTTTCCGGATGCCGAAGCCGAGCGTCCTCGACAATGCCGATGCATTCGATGGCAACAATCTCTGGCATCTGGAGGTGAAGCTCTTCGCGGAGCTCGCGGCGGACATCATCGAAGAGGTTGATCGATGGACGCACTTCGAGCGAGCCTGCAAAGGGATGAATCATGTGCGGGTAATACGCGACGCTCCCGTTGCGTCGGCCCATGACGAGTTGATCATCGCTCGAGATCAAACCGGCGCTGACGCCCACCGGATTGGCCATCACGTCGCGCCCGAATCGGTCGACGAACTCCGGGTGTGAAAAGTTCGTTCCGACGTTGACGCGGTACGACGTCTCGGAAACGACAAGCGAGAGCGCGTCGAAGCTGGCGCGATACGATTCGAGTCGGCAGACAGGGCCGTCAAAAAGCTTTACGCCGGGCCGCAATGTCACTTCGCGCCAAGCCGACTCGATTGCCGCTTCGACTTCCGGGATCAGTCGGCGACCGGATGACGTGAGCGTGACGGAAATGCTCGATTCGCTCCATCGGCCGCGCGCCAGGAATTGCATTCGCTCGTTCGACATTGCCGCTATCTAGCCGAACGGGCTCCCGCGTACACGTCGACGCGTTACTCCTTTTCAAACTTCTTGAAGAGAAATGGCGCTTTACTCGCCGTGCTGGTTCGGGAATAGTTAGGGTATGGAAGACCGGGTGAGAATCAAGCTTGCCGTCCTCGCGGACGCGGCGAAATACGATGCTTCCTGCGCCTCCAGCGGCGCGGCGCGCGGCGGCAACGGGAAAGGAATCGGCCACGCGACCGGCAGTGGCATCTGCCACAGTTACACGCCCGATGGCCGGTGCATTTCGCTCTTGAAGATTCTGCTGACCAATTACTGCATTTACGACTGCCAGTACTGCGTCAACCGCGTCAGTTCGGATGTGAATCGCGAGCGATTCAGCATCGACGAGGTCGTCGAGCTGACGATGGGTTTCTACAAGCGGAATTACATCGAGGGGCTCTTTCTCAGCAGCGGCATCATTCAGAGCGTCGACTACACGATGGAGCAATTGGTCGAAGTGGCGAAGCGGTTGCGCGTTCACCACCATTTCGGAGGCTACATTCACCTGAAAGCGGTGCCGAACGCGTCGCCGATCCTGCTGCGCCTCGCCGGCCGATATGCGGATCGGCTCAGCGCGAACGTCGAGTTGCCGACGCCGGCGGATCTTTCGAGACTCGCGCCGCAGAAAAAGATGAGCGAGATCGAAGGATCGATGGCGGTGCTGAAAGCGGGGATCGATGAGTATCAGGATCAGAAGTTCAAGAGCGCGAATGCGCCGCGTTTCAGCCCGGCTGGCCAGAGCACGCAGATGATCATCGGCGCGACGCCGACGCCCGATCTGCAAATCCTGCAGACGGCGCGGGCGTTGTATCGAAACCAGGGTTTGCGGCGCGTGTACTACTCGGCATTCAGCCCGATCCCGCATGCCGATGGCCGGCTGCCTGCGGGAACGCCTCCGCTGGTGCGCGAGCATCGTCTCTATCAGGCCGACTGGCTGCTGCGACATTACGGATTTGAGGTCGATGAAATCACGCCGGCCGACGCACCCAACCTGTCGGCCGATGTGGATCCGAAGCTCGCGTGGGCGCTGCGCAATCGGAACCGTTTCCCGGTCGATCTGAACAAGTCGCCACGCGAGGTGATGCTGCGCGTGCCCGGGCTGGGCGCGCGGAATGTCGATCGGCTGATCGAACTTCGCCGGTTCCGCGCGATTCGACTCGATCAGCTTCATAACCTCCGCATTTCGACCAAGAAGGTGTGCCCCTGGGTGATCGCGGCGGATCACAATCCGGATGCGATGCTGATCGATCGTGCGGAGCTGGCGATGAAGGTGAAGCCGATCAATCCACAGTTGGAACTCTTCACAGCGGGAGTCAGTGCGGCGAACGGCGAGTTGTAAGAAGCAAGTGACACGGCAGGTGAAGATGATTAATCGATCCATTCAATCATCGTTCGAATCGTGGCGCGACGCCGCTCGGGTGCTGCTTCAACAGCATGTCGCGCCCGAAGAGGTGATTTGGACGGACGAGCATTCAAATGCCGGCGCGCTTTGGTTTGCTGAGGATCTCGCGTCAGCGGGGACCATTCCGGAACGAGCATTCGCTATCCCGCGCGAGTTCATTGGACAAGCTCAACTCGCTGCGTGTTTTCGTGACCCGGAACGGTGGTCGCTGCTCTATCGCGTCGCCTTTCGACTCACGCACGGCGAGCCGGACCTGATGTCGATCGTCGTCGACGATGACATCACGCGGCTGCGGAACATGGCCAAAGCCGTGTCGCGCGATCGGCACAAGATGACGGCATTCGTCCGGTTTCGCGAGATCGTCGTCGACGGCGTGTCACAATACGTCGCATTCCACCGGCCCGATCACTATATCGTTCGACTCGTTTCCCCGTTTTTTGTCGAACGTTTCAGGCCGATGCACTGGGCGGTCCTGACGCCCGATGAATCGATGCGTTGGGACACCCGTGAACTGACTTTCGGGCCGGGCGTGAGTTCGCGCGAAGGGCCAGCGGAAGACAGCGTCGAATCGCTGTGGCTGACCTACTATCGGAATATCTTCAACCCCGCGCGGCTGAAGGTGAAGCACATGATCCAGGAACTGCCCACCCGGCATTGGAAGACGTTGCCGGAGGCGGCGCTGATACCGGAGCTCATTCGGTCGGCAGGATCACGATCGCTGGAGATGCAGGCCATGGCGGTACGACGAACCCAAGAGGTGGCGCCGGTTCCCGATTCGACTTCGCTCCGCGTGCTGGAGGATGTGAGCCGCAGTTGCCTCGCGTGTGAGTGGGCACGCAAATGCACGCAGACCGTCTTTGGCAGCGGGCCGAAGAGTGCGCGGATCGTCCTCGTCGGCGAGCAGCCGGGCGACATCGAGGATCAGAAGGGCAAGCCGTTCGTGGGCCCGGCGGGGCAGTTGCTGCGATCAATCATCAAAGAGACTGGTTTTGACGAGTCGACAATTTACCTCACCAACGCCGTGAAGCATTTCAAGTTCGAGCCGCGCGGCACACGGCGCATTCACCAGACGCCGAGCGCGCGGGATGTGTCGGTCTGCAAGCCGTGGCTGGAAGCGGAATTGAAGGCGATCAAGCCCGAGGTGATCGTCTGTCTCGGAGCGACGGCCGCCAAATCGATCCTCGGCCACGGCTTTCGCATCACGCGGGGCCGGGGCGAGTGGATGGAAACCCAATGGTGCGCGAAGACGCTCGCGAGCTGGCATCCGTCGGCGATTTTGCGCGTTCCAGATCGCGATGCAGCAGAGTTGATGAAATCCCAGCTTCGATCTGATCTTGATACAGCCTTCGCTGCGGTCGGCGAATAGATTTCGATTGTTCAGCGTGCAGGTAAAAATTTCCATGTATCGAGGATTGATTGAGCGGCATCATCGAGCGATTTGGCAGTGGTTGGGAGCGCAGTGTAGGTTATCGTGAACATCGCGCTATTTGCGTAGACATAAGTCTGTTCAACCCGATATTGCTGATTCTTCACTTTGAGTAGCAAGACAAATCGGCGACCTTCCTGTCCATCTAACGTAATCGTTCGTACCTCACCTTGAAGCGTCGCGCCGTCCCTCTCCTTTGCAGTCGCGATCACTTTCGACACCACGTTATCCACATTTCCAGGCTCGTTGTTTTCGTGTACCGAGTACGTTACGCCTACATTTTCAAGAAACAAATCCGACGCGGTTTCTGCTGAAGATTGCACTCTCGCCGCCAAGCGCGTTGGGGTCGGAACGGTTTCTTTCCACCCAAGTGGAACTGCGAATTCAAAGCGAGAACCTTTGTCACGGCAAGGCCGCGTTGTTGGAGAACCCTGAGCGAAAACAACAGTGGCGAAACCGAGCAAAAGCAAGGCAAATATTCGCATTTTGTGACGCTGCATTTGGCTCCGAGCGCTGAATATATATTCGGTCACAGCGCGGCGAACTCCATGGCAGGCTCTTCCTTGGCGACGATGGGAATGACGACGTTCGTGAAGTCGCCGCCGATTTCGGCGCGGATATCCGACGCGACGTACACCGGCTCGCGCCCCAGCAGCTTGAGATACACATCGCCTTCGCGTCGCGCATAGCCCGGCGGTTCGACCGCAACAGCGAACGCCTGCAGCTTGCCCTGCACGTTCTCCCACGTGCCGTCCTTCTCGGCCCACATCGCGGAAGGAAGCAGCACGTCGGCGGCGTTGGTGAGCCCGTTCGGGAGGACGTCCTGCACGACGAGGAACTTGCCCTTGAGCGCGCTCGGAATCTCGTTGATCCAATTCGAGAGGTAGCCGCCGACGATCCAGACGGCTCGCGCGGTGCAGGCACCGCGGCTAAATGATTGCCAGTCTGTCGGAGTGGCACCCAGATGTTTGATGACGCGTTCAACGCCGCGACGGTTGGGGACCTTTTCGCCCTGGATGCGGAAGGACTCTTTCTGGCTGCTGTAATGCTTGAAGACTTCGTCCTCGACCTTTGGCACCGGACCGACGACGAATTGTGCATTCGCGTCGATGCTCTGGATATATTTGCCGAGCAGGTAGGCCTCTTCACACGCCATCATCGGGCTCATCACCACGGCCAATGATCCTGCCGCGCGAATGCCCTTGTCGGCCTCGATCAACGCATCCTTGTAACTCGTTTCGGTCAGCGCGCCGAAGTGTTTGCTCTTTGCGACGGTAAGACGATTCTCGGCGTTGACCGCTTCAAAGCTGAGGCGCGTGTCGTTGCTGATCCAGTGCTTGTTCACCTCTGCGTTGAAGCGGGGCTTGATGCGGTAGAGCACATTTTCGTTTTGCTCGAGGTAGATGTTCTCGCCGCCGGCATCGACGGGTGAAATGCTCGGGGTGCGCTGGAGTCGCCACACGCGCTGCTTGAACAGGAAGTTCTTGTCGAGCAATGCGCCAACCGGGCACAGATCGACCACGTTGAGTGAGAGCCGATTGTTCAGCGGCTTGCCGGGAAAGATGTCGATCTCTTCCTTGTGCCCGCGTCCGTCCACCATCAGTTCACTCGTACCGGCGACTTCGCGCGTGAAGCGGACGCAGCGCGTGCACATGATGCAGCGATCGGAGTAGAGCAGGACGTGCTCGCCGATGTCCTTCTTGGGATTCTTGCTCTTGTCTTCTTCGAAGCGCGACTGCGAGCGGCCGACGCCGTAGCTGTAGTCCTGGAGGGAACATTCGCCCGCCTTGTCACACACCGGGCAATCGAGCGGGTGGTTGATGAGCAGGAACTCCATCACCTGCTTCTGATTCGCCACGGCCTTGGTGCTGTGGTTCATGTGGACGACCATGCCGTCCTTCGCGGGCGTGTAGCAGGCAGGCACGAGCTTGGGGATGCCCTCAACTTCGACGAGACAGATCCGACACGACGCCGGGGACGAAAGCCCGGAGTGGTAGCAGTAGTGGGGAACCTCCACGCCGGCGTCGAGCGCCGCCTGGATGATCATCTTGTTGCCTTCGAACGCGATCGGCTTTCCGTCGAGAGTGAACTTGGCCATACGGGATCGGATTGTAGCGATCCGCGATTCGACGTCACGCCGCGAAGCTTCGCGTGAGCTCTCACCGGATCTGGCCCAGGACACGCGCTTCCTCCGCGCGGCGTTCGCGCCTGGATTTGAGCAGGATGTAGACCTGGACCGCGACCAGCGCAAGGACGACTGCCGCCACACCGAACTGAGCGGTGCGCTTGAACACCACGCCAACGACCTGCGCCGGCGCCGGCGGCGTGCCGGTCCGCAGCGAGTCTCGCATCGCCAGGATCGCCGGCCGGTTCGCGTCGTAGTAGTCCGCTTCCGACCAGATGGCGACCAGGCAGAACATCGTCGGAGTGAATATCCCGCTTACTTCGATATGCCGGTTCGGGAGCATGTCGTACTTCGCCACCACGCTGAACGTGAATCGTCGGGTGAGCGGATCGTACGAAACCGGCGATACCGAAGCACTTTTGAACATCGGCGGGCGATCGGCCTTGGATGGCGGGTTGAACGCGGTCGCGTAGTAATCGGCCACCTGCTGAGCCATCTGTTGCTGCTGCGTTGCCGTCGGATTGACAAAGCCCGTGTAGCCGACTTGCTCGACCGTCGCGTAGGGCATATCGGTGGGTCGGCTGCCTTTGGGATGCAGGATGTCGCTCAAGTGGGCGCCCGCCCGACGCGCAAACCCCTGCGCAGCGATTCCTCCGCTGCTTGTCCAATCGGCCGGCACGTCGATCATGAACCCCATGTAGAGCCGGATCGTGTTCGTCGCCGGCTGGGTCGCCGGCCCGGCGCCGAGCGTGCACGCCAACACGACAAACACGAGCATCTGCAGCAGTCGCGACCGGTGAAGCATTAATGTCTCCGTAGCGGGTGGATTTCGGTTATGGGGCATGATATCAGGCTGCCGACGATGTCGGGATCATTCGGTTTTGGGCCGGATGGATGGTAACCCGCTTTCGGGATCAAGACTTGTGGCCTGGCGGCCGATTCATCTCGAGATGGCGCGTCTGCTAATCATCGCCTATGCCTGCGAACCTGGCCGGGGGAGCGAGTGGGGCATCTCGTGGGCGGTTGTCTCGGAGTGTTCGAAGACCCAGGAAGTGTGGGTGATCGCACACGATGACAATCGAGCAGGGATGGAAAGCTACCTCGCGAAAAATCCGCCCGCCCATCCCATTCATGTCACCTACGTGAAACTACCGAAGATCGCGGCGTGGATGCGCAAGTCTGCGTACGCGCTGCTGAACGTACATTACTATTTCTGGCAACTGGCGGCAGGCCGCGCTGCAAAGCGACTCCACGAGACGGTGAAGTTCGATGTCGTTCAGCACATCAGCTACAGCCGCTGGTGGATGGCGTCGGCCGGAGCGGCTCTGAGCAGCCGGGGTGTGAAGTTTATCTTTGGCCCGTGCGTGGGCGGCGAACAGATGCCGCGCGAGTTCGGGAAGCGCGCGCCCCTCTGGATGAGATGGAGCGAACTGCAACGCGGCGTCGCGCGCTATATCTGGACGCACGACCCCATGCTGAACCGCTGCATCCGCGATGCGGCGATCGTCGCCGGCGGCACGCCCGCGTCCATTCGCGGCATGCAGAAGTATGGCCCGAAACGCGTCGAGATGGTGTCGGCGACGCTCATCACCGATACACGCCTGATCGATTCCGCACGCCCGGTTCGCGCCGAACGCGTGCGCGATGGCACGCTGCGACTCTGTAGTGTCGGCGGACTCGTCTACTATCGCGGCGTCGATCTGATCCTCCGCGCGATCGCACGCTCGGGCATTCAGAACTTCCACTTCACCCACTGCTGCGGCGGTGAAATGCTCGAGAGCCTCAAGTTGCTGGCGAACGAACTCGGCATTGCCGACAAGGTCACGTTCACCGGCGAAACCAAGCACGCAGAAAACCTTCGTTATGTCGCGAAGGCGGATCTGCTCATCCATCTGGTGCTGCGCGACAGCCAGGGCGTCGTCCCTGAAGCATTGGCGCTGGGGGTTCCCGTGTTGGCGCTCGATCATCACTCGATGAGCGCGATCGTCGACGACCGCGTCGGCTACAAGGTGCCGATGGCGGAAGACGTCACCCCACAGTTCATCATCGACGAAGTCGCGAAAAAGCTGCGTCACTGGTACGAGCATCGCGAGGAACTCGAAGCGATGGGTCCGGCGTGTATCGCGCGAAGCCGCGAACTCTCACCAGAGTATCGCGTCGCGCTGTTTCGACAATGGCATGCCGAGTTGCTGGCGGAGGCTTCGCCGAGCATCGGAACCGCGCCGCGCATCGCCTGATGCGATTGCGCTATCTCAACACGTCGAACTCGGAGCGGATTCCCAGCGTGTGAAGCTGCGCGCGAATCTCGTCCGCGAAGTTCGGATTGGTCGCGATCACCAGATCAGGCTTTTGCTCCGCCAGTTGCGCCGGCGAAATGACGGGCATGCCGGTCTTGGGCAGAAACCGTCCCTGCCGCGCGGGGTTGATGTCGACAGCCGCCTTGACAACTCCGGCGTTGATCACCGAGCCGAGGAAGCTGATGGCCCGGGCGCCTGCGCCCCACAAGGCGACTGTACGGCCCTTCGTCGATTCGTCGGCAAGCCGCTCCGACCAGTCGCGAACGCGCGCGTCGCGGGTCGATGCAAAGGATCTCACCGCGCTCGAAGCCTGTTCGATCGCTTCACGCGATTCGAATCGCGATGGCTTCGGCTCGGTCGCAATCCGCGCTTCGAGTTCCAATTGCGATCCGCCCAGCCCGGCGAGGATGTCGAGAACGTCGAATCCGCACTTTCTGAACAGGCACGCCAGTGACGCCGGCGAAAAGAAGCAACCGTGCTCATAGGCGATGTTCCAGACCATCTGCCGGGCGAATGTCTCGTCTGCGTTGGGGACTTCGAAGTAGAGGATTGTCTGGGGTTGTGCTGCGAGGGTGGTCCGGATCGAATCGAGCAGCGCGCGCGGCTCGCGGAAATACTGGAGCGCGCTTCGACACGCCAGGAGCGCCACCTCGATCGATCGATACGACTCGTCGTAATAGCTTCGATATGCGGCGATCTGATGCCGGTCCGACTCGCTCAGGTCTTTCTCGTCAAACGTGGGATCGAAGCCGATCGCCTTGCCGAATCCATGGGCAATCAGCGCGCGAAGGAAATCCGCCTTTCCGCAGGCGACTTCGAGGGCGGTCTTGCCGGAGAGGTGGTAGCGCGATTTCAGCCGCTGGATCGCGGCGTCGATGTACGCGCGATAGGACGCCGAGTGAAACATCGAGACGTCGTACTGCGGGTCAAACTTGAGCTTTTCCGGGTCGAAGGAATAGTTCCAGATGTGGCCACAGGACTCGCAGAAGACCAGGTCGATGTCGCCGAGGTCACACGCCATGGCTTGGTCGCGGGAGGGGGCGAGGTATCCTTCGCGCACGGGCACGTTGCGCATCTGGAAGAATGGGCCGGCGCTCGCTTGTGAACAGATCGGGCAGGTCGGCATCCTACTCCCGGGTTTGCAGTGCTAGACCGCGGCCTTCTGTTTGAGCCGTGCGGGATCGGCACGACCCGCGCGCTGGAACGCGGCGTCGCGTTGTCGGCAGCCGCGGCAATCGCCGCAAGCATCGCCAACCAGGCTCTCGCAGCTCCATGACAGTTGCAGCGGGGAATCGAGCTGGACGCCGAGATCGACCACCTGCCACGGCTCCAGCTCGAGCAGCGGCGTCGCGACTTCCAGCTCCGGCCGATCGAGCGTGATCTGCGCCATCTCCGCCCACAATTGCGTGAACTCGGTCACCCGCGCGGTGTCGGCCGATTCTGCGCCGACGCGGGCGCCACAATACAGCGTTGCCGCGTTGTAGTGCATCGCGTATCGGAGGCCGATCGACACGATCGGCAACAGTTCGACGAGCATTGCCGTCGCATTCTGATGAGATCGAGGATCGGCGGCGGCCAGTGTCGATTCGTTTCGCGCCACCGATGAAAGGAACGGCATCGGGACGCGGTGAGATCGATACGGCTTGAAGTGTTGAACCATCGCGTCAAACGCCTGGCCGGGGCGGCCCGCGTTCGGACCGGTCTCGACCAGCAGCAGGACGGTTCGATATTTCTGCGCGGCTAACGAACACGTCACCGCCGAAGCGAGAGATCCGTTGGCCAGGACGATTGCCAGTTCGCGTGCCATCTGATCCTCCGTGAATCGATGCGTGAGTTGGTTACTGTGGCGCGCTACTGAGGTGGTTTAACCACGCAGACTCGTCGTATCGATAGTCGCTGCCTGTCTGCAGGAAAAGCGACCGCCGCGCCTGCCAGGCGAGTGCGAAGTTAGTGCTGTTGAGCTGGCTCACGAGCAGTCGCTGTGTTTCGGGCGACCTGTAATGCCGCAGCGCGTCTACGGCGGCAATTCGCGTGTCGATGTCTTCGTCGCTGCGCTGGACAATCGCACGCAGTGGTTGCTCTGCGGCGGGCGTGGGAAGGTTCGCCAGCGCTTTGGCAGCTTCCTGTCGCACGGTCGGGTCGGTGTCGCCCAGCGCGACGACCAGCGCGCCGGTGGCGTCGGCGTCGCGAACATGGTTGATTGCCCGAACCGCGGCCGCACGAACCGGCGCATCCGGATCCTGCAGCGCGGTGGTGCGATAGACGTCGGTGTAGGGGAGGCCCTTGCCGCGAGAGTTCGTCGCGATCCGGTCGAGCGCAGTGCGCCTCACATCGGCATCACCCGCGCCGGGGCGAAGATGCTTGGCGGCGTCGAAGAATTTCTCCTGTTGAAACATCTCCAGCACGCGTTTGGGAAGCTCATAAGCAATGGAATCCCACGTCTGGCCCAGCGTGCCGATCATGCCCGGCTGGGTCGTCGGGATATTTGGAGCGCCGACGCTCGGCGCGTACGAATCTGCGCTGCTGCGCAGATCGGGCGGCAGGGCGTCGGAGCCGGAGTCGCTGTGCACGGAGTAAACCGTGCATCCGCCGACGGCGGTGAATAAAAGGAACATCGCGTATCGAACGTTCATGAGGCCTTCCCTGACAATCCCAGAACCGCGTCGGCGTCCGCCGGCACGAGAATGCTAGTCAATAACGCCGTTCGAGGAAAGTCACCCGGTCGAGCGCAGACGCGGGTTGGGGGCCAGCGAGTCCAGCTCGTCCAGCCCGACGATGGTCGGCGGCGGCAGCTCGAATCCCGCGATCCGCTCGGCCCGATCGAATATCTCCGGCGACTCATCCGTGAGGAACCACGAGATCAGCTTCTCGTTCGCGTTCAGCGGCGTTGGCCGGCTCAGTCGCAGGCGGCGGATTCGCCGCGTCACATCGTCGGCGGTCGCGCGGACCGAATCCACCACGTTGATCTCTTCACCCGCGAGCATCTGGATCGTTCTGCGGACCGTCGCCAGTGCCGTGCTCGCGAGCAGGATCGTTTCGCAACCCTTGTCGATCATCTGCTGCAGATACTGCTCCGCCGCCATCATCACCAGCGGGTCTTCGACGCTTCGCCCCTCGTTGATCAGGGATTCCAGCCCGATCGCCGGGCGAAAGAAGAGCGAGCACTTGGTCCGACGGCGAAAGATCGCCCGCTCGAGAACGCGGTTTTCGATCGTCCAGTTGCCTGCGAAGATGCCGATGGTCGGGCGATCCGAATTGCCGGTGGTTTCGACTGCGGCGCGGGCGGCGGGGTCGATGATGCCGCTCACCGGGATTGAACCCAGCTGTTGCCGCAGCGACGATAGGGCGGTCGCGCTGCAGATGTCGCAGGCCAGCAGCACGTACTTGGCCTTGAGCCGTTCCACCCGTCTTACGATCTGTTCGACGAAGATCTCGATCCGCTCCGGTGATCGATAGGCGTAGGGCGCACGGGCCAGATCGGCAAAGAAGGCGAATCGCTCCTCCGGCATCCGCTGGCGCAGTTGGTAGACGAGGCTGAGTCCGGAGAGGCTGGTATCGAGGATGAGGATCGGAGAACCAGCCACCGTCTACACCGCATCGGCTCTCCGGGGGCGATAACTGCAGAAATCGATCGCCGACCCGCCGGCTGGCGGACGCGCGGCGCCCATCCGCCGTTTTCGAGCGACCGGTCGCGATTCTCGTCGAATCGGCGCCGTGCGACGATTGTGAAGCAATAATCCCTATCTGGCTGTCATGCGACGAACTCTTAGCGGCTATACTTCGTAACGTTCTTGAAACCCCGGAGGCACAAATGAGCGACGCATTGAAGGGCAAAAGGATTCTTCTGGTGGATGATGACCCGGACATCCTCATCAGCCTTCAGGCGACATTCGAGCCGACCGGGGCCACCGTCGAGACCGCCAACAACGGCAATCGTGCCGTTGAACTCGCCGAGGCCAACAAGCCCGACCTGATGGTGCTCGACATGATGCTCCCCGGCCGCAGCGGGTTCCTCGTGCTGGAAAAGCTCAAGAAACGCCGCGCCCAGGATAAGCCGTTCGTGATCATGATCACCGGCAACCAGGGTAGCCGTCACAAGATGTTCGCGGATACCTATGGCGTGAACGAATACTTCCAGAAGCCGGTGAAGATGGACAAGCTCGTCTCGACCGCGGAGCGATTGCTTGCGGCACCGCCCGCGCCAACCACTTGACCCGCGGGGTTGATCGTTGATAGCGAGCAGCCGATCCACGATGTGGAGCCCGGCGGAGTCCGTCACTTCGTGACGCGGCAAATCCGTCACTTCGTGAAGAACTTCCGAATCGAATAGAACGTGACCTGTCGCTGGACGGCACTGATCGATTCGAGCAGAGGGATGTCTTTCGGACAGACCTCCACACAGTTGCCGGCCTTCGAGCAGTCGCCCACGCCGCCCGGGCCCTGGAGCGCGTCGAGGCGCTCATCCTTCAGTGCCGCGCCGGTCGGATGCTCATTGAACAGGCGTACCTGGCTGATGACGGCCGCGCCGACGAAGTGGTTACTCGGCGTGTACTGCGGGCAGGCCTCAAGGCAGCAGCCGCAGCTCATGCAGCGCGAGAGCGGGTAGGCCGTCTCCTGCGTCTCCTGGCTCACCTTCGGCCCGGGGCCGAGGTCGTAGGTGCCGTCGATCGGCACCCAGGCCTTCACCCTCTTGAGGTCATTGAAGAAGCGCGAGCGGTCGACCCACAGGTCGCGGACCACCGGGAACTTCGTCATCGGTTCGAGCGTGATCGGATCACCGTCCGGGCTGAGACGGTCGACGAGCGCCGAGCAGCTTTGACGGACATGCCCGTTGATGAGCATCGAACAGGCGCCGCAGACCTCCTCAAGACAGCCGCTGTCCCAGACCGGCGGCGTTGTGGACTGGCCGTCGACGGTCGTGGGGTTAGCGGCGATGTACTGCAGGCACGAAATGATGTTCATGTTCGGCCGGCGCGGGACCTCGAACGTCTGCCAGTAGGGCTGTTTGCCCGGGCCGTCCTGGCGCTTGATCCTGATGGTTACGTTGGCATGCTTCGAGGTGTTGGAGGTCGCGTCCGCAATCATGAAAGTACCTTATGCAACAAGGCCGCGTTGGCAAACGAACGCGGCCTTGTGTGTCAGTTTTGCATCCGAATCGCGACAGTTTTGAAAATGGAATCTTGACGCAGCCGGTTACGGCATCGGGCCGCGGCCGCCGGTGCCTCCCGGGCCTCCGCCCGGGTAGCCGCCACCGGGATAACCTCCGCCCGGATAACCACCCGGATACCCGCCACCTTCTGGCGCGGTGGGCGGAGCGGGCGGACCATCGACGGCGAGAGTCAGATCCTTGAACTCCTGTGAATCCTTGTCGGCGTCATAGTCGCGCTTCTGGGTCGAGCCGTCGTCGTTCATGACCAAAACGTACGCATGCTCAGAGGTGCTGTCTTTGCGCACTTCGACGAGCGTGAAGTTGGAGCGATAATCGACATCGCCATCGGGCTTGCCGATCGAGTCGCCGGGACTGAACGTCTGGTTCGCGCGATTCCACTTGCCGTTCTGCCAGTGGAAGATGGTAAAGCGGACGATGTTGCCCGCGGCATTCGGCGTGGACTGCAGGAAGATGTGCGTGTTGCTTTTCACGGTCACGGCTTCGGTCCACTTCGTTGGATCTTCGCGAACGAGTTCGTAGACGGCGGCGAGCTGAGGGTTGACGCCGGCCGCGACCGCGTTGAAGAGCGGATTGGCGATCGAGTAGCGAATGCGATAGCGATAAGTGGAACCGGCCTTGGCGGTGAGGTCGAACGCGTAGCCCTGAATGTCGGCCATGCCGGCCTGTGGGATAAATGTCTGGTTGCCGACGGGTGGGAGGTTCATTTCACCGGTTGGTGGGGCGCCGGGATAGCCGCCCTCGCCGCCGGGATAACCGCCACCGGGATAGCCGCCGCCAGGATAGCCCGGCGGGTAGGGCATCCCAGGACCGCCGGGAGCTCCGGGGCCGCCACCTTCGCCGCCGAAGGGGACGATGATGCCGTGGCCTGAGTGGTCGTCCGACCTTCCGCCGGGGTAACCGCCGCCGCCACCGCCACCGGGACCGCCGGCGCCGCGTCCACCTCCGCCGGATCGACCATGACCCTGGTTTCCGCCTTGCTGCCGTCGTGCCTCTTCGGCCTCCTTCGCGCGTCGCTGCCGAACCGCGTTGACGGCTTTCTTCTGCTCGGGTGTCAGGCCCTCGAGCGATGCGGGAGGCGGCGGGAACGTTTCGGGGTCAAACGCGGGAGCGCCTCCTTCGGTCGGCGCCGTGACGGTCCCTTGCGAAAGTCGGAACGGATGATCGCCCGCAACGAACGGGTAGAAGGGTGGCTGAACGATCTGCTGCTGATGCTGGATCGCCCATTGATTGTAGGAAATGAGCGCGCCGGGGCCGGACTGCGCATTCGGGACGGGAAGGATGCCGGCCGTTTCGATCGGTGCGATCAGCTCGTCGGGGCCCCACGATTCGGCGCCGGTTTTTTTCTGTCGAATCAGTTCGACGCGGACGAAATTCGTCGCGGTGAGCGCGCCGGGGATATTGGCGTTCTTGAACTCACGATCCATTTGAGCCATCGAAATCGAGAAGGGCACGCGAACCCACGTGACGTCCTTGGTCCCGCCCGCGGGCGCGGGTGTTGCCGGGTTGCCGGGTGGATTCGATGCGACGACCGACGTCACCTGGGCGAAGCCGGATGTCGGCGCCGGATCGAGCGTCGCGACCGGAGGGATTGGAAGGGAGATGGCGACTCGCTCGACATTCTGCTGCTCTTTCACATCCCACGGAAGTTCCGGCAACTCCACGCGCATCGAAGCAGACATCACCGGCGAGAGCGGCGCGACTTTCGGCGCCGTGTTCATCTGCTCAGTCACCTGTGAGGCGTAATTCGGAACGGTGATCTTCACGCCTTCCGAACTCGCCATTTTGCTTTCCAGCGGCTCGGCGACCGACTGGACGATTTCATGATCGATGCTGCCCGGCGCGTACTTGTCTTCCCCGAGCGAAGCCGTCACCGGCGTCGTCACCACCGGGAGGTACTGATACATCGCGAAAAGGAAAAAGACCGCGCCGATGCCGACGGCGATCCACTGACAATAGCGTTCAAGAATATCAAGGACCTTCTGCATGACAGCACCTCAGTGGAGGTTTCATTCAACGGGATACGACGACTACGAAGCGGGTACGGCCGGATTCGACAGGGCCGAAAAATGCTGCTTCACCGTCTCGGGCATGTACTGCACCAGCCACGAGCGAAGCATCAGCACGTCGCAATCGAGAACGACCTCGACCATCGGCGTTGTGCCGTCCTTGTCGTAGACGTATCCCTGCTGGAGGGCGACGCCCTTACTGACCGTTCGATAGTTCACGTTCTTGATCTTCAGCAGTTGGCCGCCCTGAAGCGATGCGAGCACTTCAGGAAGCCGCCGTGAGTCAACACGCAAGGTCAGCACCACCGGGACGGGATCGAACATGCTGTTGTTCGCGTAGCCAAGTGGGCCGCGGGCGTAATTGAGCGTGATCGGCGCAGATGCATCCGGCTTCAGTTCCGGCGGCGGCGTCGCTTCGGCCGGCTGACCCGGGTTGAACTGACCGCTCGGCGCCGCGACCGGCGCGATCATCATGTTCATGTCGAGCCTCACCAGGTGCTTCACCGGCGAAGAGAGAACGTTTTCAGATCCCGCATTCGCGGCGGCGATCGCGTCGAACACCGCGCCCTGGACCCACAGGCTGAACTGCGCGTTGAAAACCGTCACCGGATCCGGCGGATTGGTCGTGTTCAAAAGCTCTGGAATCACGTCCACCGCACCGGGACTGACATAAATCTGCGCGTTGCGGGCACGGATGACGCGCTGTTCCAGGGGCAGCTTTGCGCGACGCTCGAGAATCAATTGGTCAATCTCGGCCTGGTTCACCGGCTTTCCGCTGCCGTCGATCTGAAGTTGCTCCTTCATAATCGTGTTGACCATCGCCGATTCCATGTCGCGAAGTTCGACTTCGGTCGGTGGGAGCGTGCCCTTGAGCCGCGTCGCGATGATCCCCTGCTTGGCACCTTCACCCGTCTGCTGCGTGTAGGCCTTGTAGGCTTCCAGGAACTTCTGGCGGAGAAGCGTCGGGGGGTTCGGCAATGAGTTGGGAACCAGCAGTTTCTGTTCGTTCTTTTTGTTCAGGCTGTCCAGAACCTGCTTGGACTGGTCGGACAATCGCTGCAGCGCGTCCTCGCCGGCTTTGGCGACTTTCTCTGTGGGGAAGACGCCAAGCGGCTTGGCTTCTGTCGTCGTGATATCGACATTCGGAAGCGTGCGCGTGTCGTCCCTCAGTTTCTTCAGCGAGTCGTAGACGCCGGAACGTGCGTTCACTTCGCCCTGGAGTTTCCCGAACAGTGAGGGAATCGGATAGACGAAGTACGCCACCAGCGCCAGCAGCGCAACCACCGCACTCGACAGTGCGGCGGCGTGCGTCTTGATGAAATCCAGAACCTTGTTCATGTCGGCCTCAGTTAGGGCGTGTGCATCGGTGTTTGGGTCTTGGCCTTTGAATCACTTGGGCACAGGCTACTGTGCCGGTGCCGGTGTCGGCGTCTCGGTGCCGGCCGCCGGCTGATAAGGCGGAGGATCCAGCACGACCGCGAAGATCACGTCGATGACCTTGTCCTTGCGGACGTCTTCGCCGGTGATGCGGTCTTTGTACGCATCGACTTCACTCCCGGCCATTTCCGGCGCGGGCGCGCCGGGATATCCGCCACCCGGATTACCGCCGGGGTATCCTCCACCCGGGTATCCGCCGCCGGGGTAGCCACCGCCGGGGTATCCGCCCCCGGGATTTCCTTCGCCGCCGGCCGGTCCACCGCCGGGATAGCCGCCAGTATTGGTCGGCGCCGTCGGAGTCGAGATCGATTGTTTGGCGGCGAGCATGGCATTGTAGTCGCTGCGAATCGCTTCCATCAGGATCGGATCGTCGCTGATGCGCTTGGAGCCGACAAAGCTCGCCTTTTCGAACGCGTACACTCGCACCTTGTTCTTCTCATTGGGCGCGACCGCATTGAGCTTCTTCACGAGCCCGTTGACGACGAGTTGATCCTCGGCCGAGTCGAAGGGCGTTACCAGGCGAAGGTAGACCAGAAAGCCGCGCTGCTTGGGCCCGCTGGAGGTTTCGGTCGATTCGGCTGGCGGCGGGCCGCCGAACGATGCCGGACCGCCGGGGAATCCGCGGAACGGACCTTCGGGATTGAAGCCGCCCGGATTCCCGCCGCCACCGCCACCGCCCGTGAACTCGGTCGCGAAATCGCGCAGCTCGGGCGCCCGCAGCATGATTCCCAGGTCTTCGAAGTACTTGCTCTGCATCGACTCGATTTGAATGATCTGACGCTCGGCGCGGGCGGTCTTCTTGATCGCGTCCGCGTCTGCCTTTGCCAGTGCCTCGGAGAGCGCGCTCGGCGGTTTGGGGACGGCGTTGTCGACGTCGAGAAGGATGTTCGACCAGAGTTCGCGGTTCGAAAGCAGTTGCTGGACGTTCTTGATCGTCTGCAACTCGGATGCGCCGCCGGACTGAACCGTGTTCCACTTGTTCGCCAACTCTTCGGCCTTGGTGCGAACCGCTTCGGCCTTCTCGCGATCACCTGATGCCGCGCCGTACGCGATATTGTTCAGCAGGTAAGACGCGCCGGCGACCACGGTTCCCGCGACGACCAGACCCGCGGCGGCGGCGAACCACTTGTTCTTCTCCTGCCACATCTTCCGGCGACGAATCACTGTCGGCAGCAGCGAACTGTCGACCTTCGTCTCACCCATCGCCTGCAACGCAAGCCCATACGCCGCGTGAAGGCTCAACACGTTTTCGGTGAGCTGCGCCGCGACCTTCGAATCCGTCGGCAGGCCCGCCGCGAAATTGTCCGGACGCTCCACATCGAGCGACAGGTTTTGCTGCAGGTACTTCGGCAGCGACGGCATCCGGAACGTGCCGCCGAGCGCGATGATCTTGTTGATCTTGTTTTCGCGATTCACACTCCCGTAGAAGCCGATCGATCGCTGAATCTCGGCGACGAGATCCGCGAAGACCGGACGCATCGCCTGGAGAATCTGGCGGTAATACTTGCTGCTGGCGGCATCGCGCTTGAGATCCTCGGCCTTGGCGGCCGGGAGCTTGAACGCCTTCATGATCGTTTCCGTGAAGCTGTTGCCGCCGATCGGGATCGAGCGGAGCCAGATCGAGTTGTCGGAGGCGATGATCAGGTCGGTGTTCTCGGCGCCGACGTCGATGATCATTGCCGTTCCGTCTGAGAGCCGGCCGTCGCGTTGAACCGCGTTGTAGATGGCCAGTGGATTGGTCTGCACCGCCTGCACGTTGAGGTTCACGTCGGTGAAGACCTTCACCCAGCTGTTCACGAGTTCTTTGCGCATCGCGAAGATGCCGCATTCGATATCAGGTGAATCGGGCGTCTGAAAGAGCTGGTAAGCCCATTCGACTTCATCCAGCGGGAACGGGATCTGCTGGATGGCTTCGAACTTGACGATCTGCGGGATCTGCTTGGCCTCGACCGGCGGCAGCTTGATAAAGCGTGCGAAGCTGGTCTGACCTGACACACCCACCGCGACGGCGGCGCCCTTGGTGTTCTTTCGGCCGACGAAGGTGGCGATCGCGTGCTTGATGAGATCGTCGCGATTGTCTCCGGCCTGGCTGAGGACAGTCTCGTGCTCGACGAAGTCGAAGTCGTCGACGCGAATGGTGTCGCCGTCGCGGACGAGCTTGATCGCCTTGAGCGCTCGGTTGCCGATATCGATGCCCCAGGCAGTGCGTGGGCTGGCCATGAAGACTCCTCGGTGTGCGTGCCGCCTGGCCCGAATGTGGGTCCGGGCCCGGCTTAGACTACCTCTAAGCCGCGCTTAGATTTCGGCTAAGCGCTTGGATCCGCGGAAGCGCGTTTGGAGCTTCCGCGCCGGAAGCGGTGCGAACCACTTCCGGAAACGATGAGATTTATCCGACTTAAGCGATTGCATCAACCTTAGATACGTCTGTGAAACAGTCCGAAAACGCTTTCCGAGCCGCACACTCGGACGGCGCGACCTTCCAACTGCATCTCAATGACCCGATATCGTATGAATGATGGAGGGCGGGCATTGGCGATGAATGGCGATGCGGGAACACTCACTGAGCTCTCGTGCGGCTCGTGACTCCCGGGAAAAGGATTAGGTATGACCCCGGCGAGGAACGATCCGCGATGAACCTTCAGCCGACGCCGTGGCCCATTGGCCAAGCGGCGGACTTTGAGTGATACGAGGCGAAATCAAAAGAGTTCGCGCCGGAGGACAAAAGCCTCCGCAAGCGACGAAGGAGCCGCATGATTGCCGTGATTCAACGTGTGACGCAGGCGAAAGTAACGATCGCAGGCCGGGTAGCCGGTGAAATTGACCGCGGCCTGGCGGTCCTCGCCGCCGTCGTTGCCACCGATACCGAGGCCGATCTCGATTGGATCGCAAAGAAAATCGCCGGCCTGCGCGTCTTTCCGTCGGAGCAGGGCGGCTATGACCTGGATGTTCGCCAGATCGGCGGCAAGGTGTTGCTGGTCAGCAACTTCACCGTCGCCGGCGATACCAGCAGTGGCCGTCGCCCGGGGTGGAGCGCGGCGATGAATCCCGACGCGGCAAAGCCCGTTTTCAACCGCTTGCTCGACCGGGTTCTTGCCCAGGGTGTGCCTGTCGCCACCGGCGAGTTCGGGGCAGAAATGGAGGTGACGCTCGTCAACGACGGGCCGCTGACCGTCATCGTCGACTCGAAAAAGTGAACTGGCTGGAAATCTGCAAAAGAAGACAGAGCCGACACCCCCCTTGGTTGTCGGCCCTGCTTGAATACGGAAACCGGCCGCCGCCGGATGTCCGGTCGAATGTTCCATTCACATAGGCGTCAAGAGATCCGAGAACGGGCAACGCCGCCCGCCAGAAATATCAGAATATTCTCCGGGCGACTCGTTTCGAAGCCCGGGTTCGCCTCGAGATCCGCCGATGCGGGCCTGAGCCCTTCATTTTCTGGTATCGGCGGGCGCGTCCGCGGCATCAGCGTCCTTTTCCTTGCCGCTGACCGACACCCATTCATTTCGCGCCAGGATCGAATCGACGTCAAGCCACTCGCTCCCGACCGGCTTTTCGCTCACGCCGAACTGGGGACTTATGGATTTGGGCAACGTCATGTTCTCCGCGATCCGTGCCATCAGGCCGACGCGGTTGGCGCTCAACTCCTCGGCACTGGTCCACATCGGTTCCAGGCCGGTCCGCTGGACGACGAAGACGCGCTGGCCCAGTGGCACGTTGATTGCGGCGACCGGCTGCTCCGCGGACCCGCTCAGCAGGTTGCGGCCCACTTCGTCATGAAACTGCCGATAGGCGTCGGCGGTCGGGCCGAGTTCCGGCGGGATCGGCACGTCGCGCTGGGGCGGCAGAACGGTCACCGTGCTGACGGCCGAGCCGGCAACTTCGAACTTGCCGGTTGCCTTGATCGCCTCGATCGCGGCGAAGGCCTTGGACATCGCCTTTTCCTGCGCGTGGATGCGGTTCAGATCCGCCACGAGTCGGGCACGGATCGGTTCGAGGTCGGTTGCCGCGTGAGCCTTTTCGGCTGCCGTCAACCGGAGGATCGCGACGAGGTCGCCATCGAAATCGCTCATCGTTTCCGACGGCTTGTACATCTCCAGCACTGCGCTACCCGCCTTCTCGATGTTCTGCTTGCTCATGAACGGCTTGGCGAATCTGAGGATGTACTGCGGCGCCGGAGCGATCGGCATCTGCAGGCCGAGTTGGCGTGCGGTGTTCAACTGGAACCGGAAGATCATCCGCGATAGCTGCGGATCCAGGCTCAGCGCGTCGAGGTCCATCGCCTTGCCCTGTTCGCTCCGGACGGCGGGCAGTACGTTGAAGCGCGGATCCGACTGGATGATCGACGCGAGCTTATTCAGGTAATCGACCGACTCGAAACTCACGCCCAGGCTCGATGGCTGCGCCGTGAGCCATGCCTGGTAGTCGAGCGATAAAGTGGAGTAGAGCTTGCGGCTGATCTCGTTCACACGGGCGTCTGTCGCTTTGTCGATGATCAGCTTTACCGCGTCGGCCTTGATCTGATCGAACGGCGGCACCTCCTCCGGCTTGCTCGGCGCGGTGGTGGGTTGCGTGGCTGAGGGCGCTGGTTTGAACGGCTTGGGGTCGCGGGCATACGCCATGCGCGCTTCCACTTCCCAGTCGTACTGCGTCTTCTCGGCCTCGACGACCGCGCGCACTGCGGCGCGGCTGAACGAGAGCATCTGGAATTTCACCGAATCGCCGATCTGGTATCCGAAACCGAATGGGTTTTCCGTCGAGACGGACTGGGGCCCGGAAGGCGTGTTGGCGTACTTCTCGAGCTGCGCCTTGAGTTCCGCGTCGGTGGGGAGCGAGACCGAATCGGTGAACGGGCGCGCGTCGATGCTCGCCACGTTGAGCGTGAACTTCTGCCCGGCGCGGGCCATCAACTGGTCGATCAGCAGCGTGCTCGGCTTCACTGCCGCCTGGGAGAGCGACGCGGCCGCCTGTACCGACAGCAGATCGCGCAGCGACAGATAGAGTGACTGTTGTTCCAGAAGTGGAAGCGTCGTGACACTCCGGCGCTCGGGGACGAGCGATGTTCCGTTCTGGATGTACGGACGAAACACGTGCGTATAGATCTGCGGGACGCCGAGTTCGCCGTGCTGGGCGCTGTAGAGCGGGCTGCCATAGATCGGATGGAGTTCGCGGATGTAGACCGTGCCGCTGTTGAAGATGCCGGTCTGGCGCGGGTCCTGAGCATCGCGGTCGACGCTGCCGAGCGTGCGCTGGCTTTCGCCAAGCCCGAACTTCTTCGATTCTTCGACGAGCAGGAAATACGCCTCGGGATGGCGTTTCATTTCCGCCGCGCGTTCCTGTCCCCAGAGCGCCGTGAGAAGCGGCACGTCTTCGGCGTGCTCCAGGTTGGTCGGGTCGGTCTGGATCGAGACGTAAAGGCTTTCGAGGCCCTCGAGGCTGTTGGCGGCGGCTCTCACTTCGTCGGACATGACCTTTCGTCCACCGCTGGCGGTTCCGGAAAGAACGCTGTGCGGCTGATTGTGGAGGCGCTGTCCGATGTTCCAGGGCATGAACATGAGGATGATCATCAGGACGATGACCGCGCCGCCCCAGAACTTGATTCGGCTGGATCCGCCTTCGGTGGTTTCTTTGAGGTCGCTCATTGGATTTGGTTTCGGTCCTTCGTTTTACTTCTTCAATTGTTCGAGCCGGCTCGATGCTTCCTGTGCCAGCGACGTGTCGGGGAACTCGGTGATGATCTGGGAGAACAGTGATTCGGCGGCGCGCTTGTCGCCGATGGCCTGGTTGATCAGTGCGGCCTCGAGCAGCGCTTCGCCGACATGTGGCTTTCCTTCGACCGACTCGAAATGCGCCGCGACGCGCATGAACGCGATCGCCGAGTCGAGGAGCCTGGTCTTGTCTTCACCGGCAGCGCCGCGGGAGGACTGTGCGACGAGGAACAGCGCACGCGCCTGTTGTGCCGGGTTCGTGATTCGGGATTTCACGTGATCGAGTAACGTCGACGCCTTGTCGTATCGACCGGCAGCGATTTCGTTCGCGGCCTGGTCGAGGCGGATGCCGACCGTCATCGCAGCCACGCGCGGGTCTGCACTGTCGCCGGTGAGCGCGGAGAGCTGATTCGCCGCCGCCTCTGCCGCGGCCTGGTCGCCACGCGCCATCTGCACGTCCAGTAACAGGCTCAGCAGCGCCTGCTTCTGATCGTTTGCGGTCGCGCTGCGCAGGGCGGTGTCGAGCTGCTTGGCGCCCTCGTCGAGAAGCTTGCTCCCCTTGGCCGGCAGGGCGGGCTTCTGCGCTAACGCCCGCGGCGGATCGATCCGCGAGAACCCGACGTACGCCGCCATCGCCGCATCGAAGCGACCGGTCTTCGCCGCCGACTGTGCCAGCCTCGGCGTGACGTAGAATATCTTCCACGCGTCGTTGGTTCGGATCGCCTTCAGGTAGTTGTCGACAGCCTTGTCGTAGTTCTGGAGAACGAACGCATCATCGGCCTCGGTGAGGGCGGGGTCGGCGTCGACGGCGATGCGGGCGATCTTTTCCTGCTCGATCACCGATTCGCGGCCGGACGCGGTGCGAAACGTCAGAGCCTTGTCTTGCTGGCGCAGGATCGAGACGTTGTCCCAGTACGGTTCCAGCCGTGGCGAGCCGTCGGGGTTGTAAAGGTAGATCGAATCGGCCCTGCCGACGGAAATGGCCAGCGCGACGACGGCGATCGAAGCGAATCTGGTTGAAAGGCCGGCCATCACAGAATGATCCACGCTTGCAGGAGTCGGGGACTCCCTAAAGAACCACGATTTCAAGCTCGAAAACGTGGTTTTTACCTCTGATTCAAACTTCAAAACCATTTCGGCCGATGCAAACGCGCAAGCGAAAAGACTCGACGCCAAATGGAAGTTCATTGTAACCAACTGGCCCGTGTTCTACCAACCAGCCCTTTGAACCGTCGACTCACGGTTCGCTGGGGTCACCTTTCGGCAAACAGAAATGCGCGACGGGATTGGTTTCGCCGGGCGATCGGTTGTGGCCTGCGCGCAGCACGCGACGCAAACATCAACTTACTCGTTTCGCTCGATGACAACGGCGATGCCCTGGCCGACGCCGATGCACATCGTGCAGAGCGCTCGGCGTGATCTGGTGTGCTTAAGTTGATGCGCAGCCGTCGCAACGAGTCGGGCGCCGCTCATGCCCAGTGGGTGACCCAGCGCGATGGCCCCTCCCTGCGGGTTCAGCCGCGGGTCATCGTCGGCAAGTCCGAGTTCGCGCGTGCAGGCGAGTGCCTGGGCGGCAAATGCTTCGTTGAGTTCGATCAGTTCGAGATCCCCAAGCGAGAGTCCCAGCCGAGCGAGCAGCTTCCGCGTCGCCGGGACCGGGCCGATGCCCATGACCCGCGGATCGACTCCGGCGACTGCCGCCCCGACGATGCGCGCCAGCGGCGTAAGCCGGTACCTGGTCATCGCGGCTTCAGATGCGATCAGCAGCGCGGCGGCGCCGTCGTTGATGCCAGAAGCATTGCCGGCGGTGATCGTCCCGCCCGCCCGGACGATCGGCTTGAGCTTCGCGAGTTTCTCCAGCGTTGTGGAACGCGGGTGCTCGTCCTGGGTCACGACGATCGCCTCGCCATCCGGCTTGGGAATCGACACGGGGATGATCTCCGCCGCAAGCCGGCCATTCGCGTGCGCGGCAGCGGTTTTCTGCTGACTCCAGAGGGCGAAGCGGTCCTGGTCTTCGCGGGAGATCTTCCTTTGAGTCGCGAGCGTCTCGGCGGTCTCGGGCATCGTGTCGATGCCGAAGGTCGCCTTCATCTTCGGGTTGACGAACCGCCAGCCCATCGTAGTGTCCTGGAGTTCGGCCTGCCGTGCGAAGGGTTCGGTCGCCTTGCCGAGCACAAAAGGCGCGCGCGACATGCTCTCGACGCCTCCAGCAACGATGAGTTCCGCCTCGCCGGTTGCGATGGTTCGGGCGGCCGTCGCGATGGCGTCCATCCCCGAGGCACAGAGTCGATTGATCGTCACGCCCGGGATGCACATCGGAAGGCCCGCAAGGAGCAGCGACATCCGCGCGACGTTGCGATTGTCTTCGCCGGCCTGGTTGGCGCAGCCTAGAGCGACGTCGTCGAGCGCCTCCCAGTCGACCCCGGGGTTTCGATCGACGATTGCCTTGATCGCGATTGCGGCGAGGTCGTCGGCGCGCACGCCGGCGAGCGCGCCGCCGTAGCGGCCGATGGGCGTTCGAATCGCATCACACACGTATGCGGATCGCATAGGTACCTTCGTTGAATTACTTCAGCGAACCCGCCAACAGCATGGGCCGGATGCTCCTCATCCCGCTGACCATCACGTCGCAAAGCTGATCGATTTCTCGCTCGGTCATCGGGGTCGAAATCGTGCCCGAGCAGGTGTTGATCATCATGATGCCGTTGCGGAAGAGGTATTCGAGCAGCGCCTCCTTCGCGGCGACTTCGTTCGGTGCGGCGAATGCTTCGCGATAGTCGACGGGCGGCAGGCTCTTGAAGTGAATACGGAACATCGAACCCGCGCCGGTGACGGACGCCGGGATGTCTGCTTCGGCAATCACGTCCGCAATCTGCCGCCTTGCGCGTGCGCCCAACGCGTTCACACGTGATACGGCATCACGGTCGAACAGGGTCATGGCCGTGTAACCGGCAGTGAGCGTGACCGGATTGGCCGAGAACGTCCCCGAGTGCGGAAAGAGTACCTGTTTCGCAAGCGGATTGAGCACATCCATCACGTCCGACCGGCCCGCGATCGCGCCGACGGGAAAGCCGCCGCCGATCATCTTGCCGAGCGCGGTGAGATCCGGACGGACTTTGTACCACTCCTGCGCGCCGCCGTACTCGCTGCGGAAGGTGATCACTTCGTCGAACACGAACAGCGAGCGATGGGCGCGCGTCCACTCGTAAAGTTCTTCGATGAAGTCCGAGGTAGCCGGCGACATTCCCACCCGGTGGGGCAACGGGTCGATCAACACGCACGCGACCTGGTCCGCGTGTGCGTTCAACAACGCGATCGATCGCGCCGGGTCGTTAAAGGGGAGAACGATCACCTCATCGAGCGCAGACTGCGGTGTACCTCTGGTCACGGGAACACTCGTGGGATGATTTTCGTCGCCCCAGGTGCCGGGCGCGGCGGTCTGGCTCACCTCCGCATAGTCATAGAGCCCGTGATAGGCCCCCTCGACCTTCGCAATCATCGGCTTTCCGGTGAACGCGCGTGCCGCCTTCAGGCAACAGATGATGCCTTCGGTTCCGGAGTTGACGAAGCGGATCTTCTCAAAGCTCTGCGTGCGCGAAACCATGTGCTCGGCGAACTCGACCTCGATCTGCGTGGCGAGGGTCGATGCGGTGCCGTGCGGAAGCTGCTTCGTGACGGCCTCGATGATTTTCGGATGCGCGTGGCCGTGGATGAGTGAAGCCATGTTGTTAGCAAAGTCGAGTCGGCGGACGCCTTCCAGGTCGGTCACCCAGCAGCCTTCCGCGTGAGCGAGGTAGCTGGGCACCGGCTTGCGCAGAACGGCATTTCGACTCACGCCGCCGGGTAGGACTTTGAGCGCCCGTTCGTACAATTGCTGGCTGCTGGTCTTGTTGAGCGATGGGGTGTTCATGAGCGATGCTCCTGGCGTGATCGGCCGTCGGTGAGCGGCGCACCGGTTTTTTCCCGAACGGCTTCGAACATCACGCCGGGCGCGAGCTCGCGGACGATGAGTCCGCTCCGCGTGACATCGATAATGGCCAAGTTCGTGTAGATGCGATTGACGACGCCGACGCCCGTGAGGGGATACGTGCAGCGCATGACGATCTTGCGCTGCCCGGTCTTGGTGGTGTGTTCGGTGAGGACGAAGACGCTTTTGACGCCGGCGCAGAGGTCCATCGCGCCGCCGACGGCAGGGATAGCGTCCTTCTCGCCGGTGGACCAGTTTGCCAGATCGCCAGTTGCGGACACCTGCATCGCGCCCAGTACGCAGACATCGATGTGACCGCCACGGATCATCGCAAAGCTGTCGGCGTGATGAAAATAGGCCGCGCCGGGAATCGCCGTCACGCACTTCTTTCCGGCGTTGATCAGTTCCGGGTCTTCGCGTCCGGGTGCGGGGGCAGGGCCGACCCCGAGCAGGCCGTTCTCGGTGTGAAGGATGATTTCGCGATCGGCGGGCACGTGCTGCGCGACCAGTTCCGGGATGCCGATGCCGAGATTGACATACGAGCCATTCCTGATGTCGCGCGCGACCCGTGCAGCCATCTCGTCTCTGGTCCACTCGGCGATGGTCTGGGGCTGGTTCACGGATAGCACCGACCTTCCTTCACGAGCAGCGATTCCTGTTCGGGGCTGGCGATCTCGACGATCCGCTGCACGAACACGCCGGGTGTAACGATCGATTCGGGATCGAGTTCGCCGGGCTCGACGATCTTGCGGACCTGCACGATGGCGGTTGTGGCTGCCATGCACATGAGCGGGCCGAAGTTGCGGGCGGTCTTGTTGTAGACGAGGTTGCCGTAGCGATCGGCGCGATCGGCGCGCACGAGGGAGAAGTCAGCGTGCAGTGCGGTTTCGAGCAGATAGTCCCGGCCGTTGAAGGTTCGGACTTCTTTCCCCTGTGCCAGTTGCGTTCCGACAGCCGTCGGCGTGTAGAACGCCGGAATGCCGGCGCCGCCTGCGCGGATTCGCTCGGCGAGCGTTCCCTGCGGCACGAGTTCGAGTTCGATCCTGCCGGCGCGATAGAGCTCGGGGAACACCATCGAGTTCGCGCTGCGTGGATAGGAGCAGATCATCCGCGAGACCTGCCCGTTGGCGATCAGCGCCGCGAGGCCGACCCGGCCACTGCCGGTGTTGTTGCTGATGATGATCAATCGCTTCGCGCCGCGGTCGATGAGCGCGTGAATCAACTCGATGGGGCTACCCGCCTCGCCGAAGCCGCCGATCATCACCGTCGCTCCGTCTGTGATGTCTGCCACAGCGTCGCCGGGGGACTCATAGCGCTTGTTGATCATGGGAGGATCCTTATCCGTGGATCCTCAACCCGGCTTTTCTCTCCAGGGTGTCGCTCAGTTCCTGCTCAATCTGGTGAAGCTCGTTCTCGAAGAAGTACTTGCCGCCATCGAAAGGAATGAACTTGTCGACGCGGGTTTCTTTCTCGTCGTAAACGGCGAGAAAGACCTTGTCCATCCATTCCATATTGCGCGATTCGTTGAACTTCAGGGCAAGCGCCTTGCGCCCGCCGACGTTGCACTCGCCCAGGAGGCTGAGCTTGCCTGCGGAAGTGGTCATCGTGATGTAGCGCGACGGACGGTTGAGGGAACTCAGGGATCGGAAGATCCGGTTGGAGATCTTCTCGATGTCGGCCAGCGGCGCGGCGAAATAGTGATGTTCGCCTGTGGCTCGCGCGCAGTACATCGAGTGGAACCGCACCAACAGCGTCGCGAGGATGTTCGCGAGATCGATCCAGTTCTGTGCCGATTTCTCGATGTCGGTCTTGCCGTTCTCGTCTTGGAACAGGCTGATGTGATTCATGATCGGGCTCTGCGAACGGACCACGACCCCGTGCGCCTGCAGGCGACGGATCGCGGCGATCGTGCTCGGATTCAGCAGTTCGCGCGGCGTTGAGAAATGCGACATCCACGAAAGCTGGACGCCGTTCTCATGCATGACGTCGAACAGGCCGAGAATCTTTTCATACTTCTTCGTGAGGATCATCTCGGGCAGATAGGTCAGCACGCGCGAGGCGATGCGGACGGTGCGTACGTGAATGAGCGACGGGTCTTCCACGATCGGCATCACGTACGCCTTGAGGCGCTCGTAAGGGATGTATCCGGCGTCGCCGCCGGTGATGAGCAGATCGGTCACTTCCTTGTGCTGGCGAAGGTATCGGTGAATCTGATCAATGTCTTCCTGGATGAACATGTCGTCATCCTGGCGAAGCTGTGCATGTCGGAAGCAGTAGGTGCAGAACGCGAAGCAGGTCTGGGTCGACTTGTCGAAGACGAGCTGACACTGAGGATATTTGTGCTGGCTACCTTCGACGACGTCGATTCCGCCATCGGCGGTTTCCAGCCAGGGCTTGTTCAGGAGCTGATGTCCGTCGTGTGGGTTGGTGTGTTCCTTGTAGTCGTAGGCGATCCTGGAGCGGAGCTCCGGGTCGGTGGTCACCGCATACTGCGCCACGATGTCCGGCCGCATCATGCCGGGCTGCGGAAAAACGAGTTGGTAAAGCGAGTCGTTCGCGTAGGCGGTCCAATCGATCGCGTTGAGGATGTGGCTGGTCGCCTTGAACCGGTAGACCTCGACAAACAACTCGCGTTCCACGAGGTGGTCGAGCGTGATGCCGTGGGATGCCAGGATTTCGCACACCTTCCTGAAACCGCGCAGCCCCTCATATTGCGCGCGGTTGGGGAACAAGAACGGGTCGACCTGGAGCAGGCTGCTGTATTGGGGATAACTCAGGTGCAGCCTCGCGAGCAGCCCGGGAGGCAACAGGCCCTCGTCCTTGAGAATCTGGACTGTTTCGTCCGGATAATGATAACGGTCCATCATCCTGCGAATGTCTTCCTGCGTGATCGCTTTAGCGATCGGGCTCGATACATGGGCAATTCTTGAAGTTTTTACAGGCACGCCTGGCTCCCGATTGGTGACACTCTATATTCGGACTAACTTATCTTGTTTTTGTACGGAAGCAACAAGATTTGTTCGCGACTACGAAAGGCAAAGGGAGCCGGTAACGATCGTTAAAAAAGCCGGTTCACAACCGGCGGAGGTCGTATCAAACGCTATTCCTAAAGGATGACGACGCCCCATCCAGGGGGCGGGGGTGTGAATGGACCGAAACCGAACCACGAAGTCGACTCGCGGGGGGTCGAGCCCGCAAATCCGAAAGACTCCGGTTCATTTTGGATCCTCGGGCGCCTTTGCGATGCCCAACTCGTCCATCTTTCGGTAGAGGCTCGACACGCCGATGCCGAGGTGCTTGGCGGTCTCGACCTTGTCGTACTGGTGACGACGCAGGCTGAAGAGGATGTGTTGGCGCTCGAATTGTTCCAGCGATTCGTTGAGGTCCTCGCCGATGTCGTCGCCGATTCCGTCGACCGTGAATGGGAGATCGTCCAGCATGATCTGGCGGCCTTCGGCGAAGATGACGGCGCGTTCGATCACGTTTTCCAGTTCGCGCACGTTGCCTCGCCATGTGTGATTCAGCATCGCCCGCATCGCGCCATTGGTCAGACCCGTCACATGCTTCTGAAGCAGTCGGGTGTACTTGTCGAGGAAGTAATGAACCAGGACCGGTATGTCCTCGCGTCGCTGTCGCAGCGGCGGCAAATGGAGTTGGACGACATTCAGCCGGAACAGGAGGTCTTCACGAAACTTGCCCGCGCTGACGAGTTCCTGAAGGTCCTGATTACTCGCGGCGATGACCCGCACGTCGACCGGTCGCGGGCGCGTATCACCGACAGGCGTGACGACCTTTTCCTCCAGGACGCGCAACAGCGAACTCTGCATGCCGATGGGCAAAGTAGAAATCTCGTCGAGAAAGATCGTTCCTCGATTGGCGGCCTCGAAATAGCCGATCTTGTCCTTGTTCGCACCGGTGAATGCCCCTCGAACGTAGCCGAAAAGTTCGGACTCGATCAGGGTCGCGGGGATCGCGCCACAGTTGACGGCAATGAAGGGTCGGTCGCGAGTGATCCCGTTGTAATGAATCGCGCGGGCGAAGAGTTCCTTTCCGGTACCCGATTCTCCCGAGATGACGACGTGGCTCTTCACCGTTGAGAGTTTCCGCACGGCATCGAAGAGCCTGTGCATCGAGGGCGCGTGGCCAACCAGGTTGTGAAACGTGTTTTCCTGCGCCGCCTGCTCGATGAGAATGTGATGTGTCTGTCGGAGGTCGGCGAATTCGAGGGCGCGTTTCACTTTCATGAGGACGTCTTCAAACTGCACCGGCTTGAGCAGGTAGTCGTACGCGCCGCTGCGCATCGCACCCACGGCACTTTCGACCGTTCCGAATGCCGTCATCATCAGGACGGGCGTGTTGGGTGCGAGCTTCTGTAGTTGATCCAGGAGGGTGAGCCCGTCGCATTCGGGCATGCGTACGTCCGTAATTACCAGGTCGATGGGTCGGGCAAAGGCGATCGCATAAGCCTCCTTGCCATTGGCGGCCTGAAGTACTTCGTACCCTTCATCCTTCAACAACTCTGCAAGCGATTCGCGGAGAACCGTTTCATCCTCGGCAACGAGAAGGGTCTTTCGGTCCGGCGTCGTGGCCATTGAAACATCCTACCGCGGTGCGGCGAATCGGATAGTGCGGCGCGAGTTTTCCATCGCGAACGTCTGACCGTTCAAGGCGATGCGCCGCGGCTGATCAATCCGCCCGCTTGAGGAGTCAGGGCGATTTCATCGTGCGTCTGGAAAGCCGTCGGCCCTCAAGGAAGAGGAGCGCAGCGTAGCCCCACAGTGCTACAAGTCCAGCTGTGTACGCGAGGATGGTGTAGTTCGTTGCATTCATGAAAGGCCTCCGAGGCGGGGCATGGCACCGACCATGGCGTGCTCATCAACGGTTTCGGTCTCGAGCTCGCGGGCACGGGAATTGAGCGTGTAACGCGTCGCGATCAGCCCGGCGCACATGAGCAGCATGGGAATCGCGCTGGCTAAAAGTGTGATCTGCATCGGCCTTGCCAGTTCGATGTGGCTGGGGTGAATGTCGGGCATCAGTTTCACTGAAAGATACACAAGCGGCACATCGAGGAACGCGATGATGCCGTACACCGCACATGCGATCGATCGACGCTGTTTCGATTCGATGCTCGTCCGCAACACGAGATAAACCAGGTAAAGAAGGAACATCAGAAGCGTGAAGGTGAGTCTGGGGCTCCACGTCCACCACTGCCCCCATGCGCTGCGGCCCCAGATCATGCCGGTGATCAGGACGATGGCGCAGAATTGAACGGTGATCCTCGCTCCGGCGGCGCCGAGGTCGTCCAGCCAGCTTCGACGAAACGTGATGTACGCGATCGATGCGCCGAATGTGATGAGCGACGCGAAGAGCGTGAGGATCGCCGCGGGCAGGTGAATGTAAAAAATCTTCTGAATGATCCCCATCGTCACTTCGTTTGGCGCGTAGAAAACGATCATCGATCCGGCGGCGACGAAGGTCGCAGCGGTGACGAGCCAATACGCCCGTACGAACAATGAGTTTTGCATGAAGTGCATGGCCGAACTCCGATCAGGTCTCCAGCACGGCTTCGTAAGCAAGCCATCCGGCGACGAGGAAAACGATGTCGTACGCGACGAGCACGCCGAGCGAGAACATGCCCGGTGGCTTGCCGTCGCGAAACTGGGCAATCATCAATTGCGTTGAGGTGATCACCAGCGGGAGGGTGATCGGGAAGACCATCATCGCCAGCAATCCGCCCTGGAGCCGTGAAGAGTTCACGGTTGCTGCGAAAAGCGTTCCCACCGCCGCGAATCCGACGATGCCGAGCAGCATCACCACGATGAAGATCGTCGGCGCCGCCGAGAGATCGAATCCGAAGAACAGGATGCCTGCGGGCGTAACCACGGCGGCGACGGCGAGCATGAGCAGCAGGTTTGCGACGAGCTTGGCCGCGTACAGCGTTCCCACATCGACCGGCGCCATCAACAGCGCCGCGAGGACGCCATCGTTTCGATCCACCGCCATCGTCTTCTCGAAGCAGAGAACGCCGCTGAACAGGTACGCCACCCACAGAACAGCCGTAGCGTTGAAAGCGGCGACGTGTCCCTGCCCGCCTAGACCCAGGCCGAGCACGACGACGATCAGGATGCCGAGTACGACGACGAGGCTGATCGTCTGTCGGCCTCGCGCTTCGATGCGCAGGTCCTTTGAAATCAACGTCAGCATCTGGCCGAGCGAGCCGCTCATCGTCGTCCCTCCGGGGTGAGTTGTTCGATGATCCGTTCGGCGGAGAGACTGCTGGTCGGCTGATCGATTGCGATCCCGCCGCGGTTGAGAACGATCGCGCGCCCCGCGAGTCGCAATGCGTGAGACAAGTCGTGGTGAACGATGATGATCGTCTTGCCGACGCGGTGAAGGTTCGAAAGCAGCGCCTCGAGCGATTGGGCAGAAGGGGCATCAAGGCCGGTGAACGGCTCATCCGCGAGCAGTAGATCGGGGTCGTGCAGCAATGCGCGGGCAATGCTCGCCCGCTGCAGCATGCCGCGGCTGAACGTCTTGACCGCGTCGTGGCGACGATCGAGCAGGCCCAGCGTATCGAGCAATTGGTCGGTCCGCGCAGCGAGGTCGCGAAGTCCGTAAAGCTGGCCGAAAAAGCGAAGGTTCTCACGGACGGACAGTTCTCCATAGAGCATGCTCTGGTGGCCGATCAATCCGATGCGGCGGCGCAGGTCGTGAGCCTGGCGATGGGCCGGCTTGCCGAATAGTTCAAGTGTTCCAGAACTTGGACTGCGAAGCAGGGCGAGGATTTTGAGCAATGTCGTCTTGCCCGCGCCATTCGATCCGAGCAGCGCGACGAACTCGCCGGCTCCGATTCGGGCCGAGAAGTCGCGGAGGATAGGGCGATCGTCGATCCGGAAAGCAAGGTGATCGAGCCTGATCACGGGTGGGCTCGCCGGCATGTCTGCTGGCTCATCCAGTCGAGGTTGTCGCTCGAGTTCACCGACCATGGCTTCCCTTTACCGAGGAGCTTGCGCGACACCTGAGGGATCGACTTTGGCGGCGCGTCGCGTGCCGGCGAAGATCATACCGATCACGCCGACCACAATCAGTCCGATGACGGCAAACCGCTGCGGATCGGCCTTCAGGGCGACGGCGGGCGGGTTATCGCCGACAGGCATCGACGGCGACGATGCCGCGTCGACCGCCGGCGCGACGATCGGGGTAGAATCTGCTGCGGCAACCTTCAGGTTCGAAAGGGCGATCGTGATGGCTTGATTCGCCGGCACGTCGCTCGCCTTGTAGACCCGGGTCTTCACGCCGCTTCCCATGTCGGTGGTGCCAGCGCTGGTCAATCCGGTGGTTTGCACGTTGCTCTCATCCGCCGGCATCAAGACGGCGACGTTTTTCTCGACCACCGGCGCAACCAGCGACAGCGTGGCCGCCCGATCGTGGATCGGTACGGAATAAGCGAGCTGATATTGAGTCTGGCCCGGCAGCAGCGCGACGGGTTGAAGCAGCGTGCCGTTCTCGAAACGCATCTTGTCGGCGCCAAACCCGCTCATGACCGTGACATCGCTCGCCCCAGCCGGAAGCGGAAAGGCGAATGCGGGCGTGCCTGCCGCCGGAACGAACGTGTGATCCGCCGGGTTGTCGATCACGATGACTTCGTTCACTTCGAGCTGTGTCGCGGTCGCCTGCGCCACGAGGTGACGCATGCGGACGACCCACTGCGGCGCATCAGGGGTGGTCTCGTACACGCGAAGCGTCAGATCCTGATTCGTGTGTTCCTGGTCGATCGCCTCGCCAACCAGTTCATATTCGACGCCGGCATACGTCATTTTCACGACGGGTATGTACGTGTGATCGACGGGAACGTCGTAGATGCGGATGTGGCCGTCTTCCTGGAGAGGGGTCGGCATCGACGCAAACAGCTTGTCTTCGTGATAGAGCTCGAGCGTGGGTGTTCCGGCGGTGATGGCTGCGGCACCGGGCGTGCCTTGTACGACTCGGATTTCCAGCGTCGCGCTTTTCACCGGCATCTGGGGTGGAAGGGCGATGCCGTCCGTGCCCGGCGCGGTCGTCGGCGCCGGCAGCTGAGGATGGCCGGCCGGCAGCGACTTTCCCGCCATCTTCGCGGGGTCAACCGGGCCGATCGTCGCCTGTGGAGGAATGACCGGATGGCCGGCGGGCAATGCGTTCGGAATGGTCGGATGCCCTGCCGGCAGGGTGGTCGGCGTCTTCGACGCCGGGCTCGCGTCCGCGGCGTCGAAGGTTTCCGAAGGGTCATTTGCCGGCTGCGCATCCTCGGCGCGCAGATAGGAACCCGACACGGTCTCCAGCGCGAGAACCGAAAACGAGACGACGATCAGGCGATGCAGTGTCATCGTGAACTCCTGGAAGCGGTGGCAGGTACGGTTTTGCGGCGATCCCGGCGGACAGCGCTCGCGGCGGAAGCTCGGGGTGCTGGCTGCGGGTGGGCTTCTACCTTTTCGGCGGAAGGAACCGGGCGACGCAGCAGACGCGGCAACATGCAGAGGGCGGCGCCGGTCACCATGACGATGCCGCCGATCCAGATCCAGTTGACCAGCGGATTCACAATCGACTGTATCGCCGTCGCCGAGCCGTCCGCTTCCCAACCTGCAAGAGTGATGTACAGGTCCTCGCGAAGGCTCGAGCGGAGCGCCACTTCGCTGTAGGCATCCTCTGACTTGTTGTAGAAGCGGCGTGTCGGCCGGAGTGACTCCATCGCGCCCGAGGGTTGCGTCAACGTCAGGTCCGCGACGACGGCGGTGTAGTTGCCGTGAACCTCTTCCTTGAGGCCATTAAACTTGATCGTGTAGTCGCCGATCTGCAGCGTGTTGCCGGGAGCGATCTGGTGCGACTGCTTGGAACTGAAAAGGCTCGAGCCGATGATGCCCAGGACGATCAGCGCGAGACCCAGGTGTGCGAGTTGAGCACCGTAACGGCGGTGGTTGGCATCGATCTGGTTTACCAGGGCGACGAAGAGGATCTCGTCGTGGGCGCGGCTGCGCTGCAGGACGGATTTGCCCAGTTCCGAAGCGATCACGCCGAAGACGAGCGCGACGATGAAGAGCCCGACCAGAGCCCATGCGTTGTTAACGCCAAGGGCCCAGGTCGAGCCGGCGACGAGGAGCGCGAAGATCAACGGACCGGTGGCGGCGCGGAGCAGTCGTTCAACCGCATCGACGCCGTAGCGCAGGATCGGACCCATCGCCATCAACGCTACGAGTAGTAGCGCGATCGGGGCAGCGACATGGTTGTAGTAATTCGCGCCGACGGTCACTTCTCGTCCGCTGGTCCACCGCGTGAGAGCCGGGAGCACCGTTCCCACGAGCGTGACGAGCATGATGAGCGTAAGCATCACGTTTGCGGCCAGGAACGCGCCTTCACGTCCCAGAAGGTGCTCGAGCTTGTGCGCCGGCTGCAACTCACGATGACGAGTGACAAAGAAGAAGAGCGAAAGCACAAGGGTCACGCCGATCAGTCCGGCGAAGAAATTGCCGATCGGGCTCTCTCCGAACGCATGAACGGACGAGATGACGCCACTACGGGTCACATAAGTGCCGAAGAGGCAAAGGATGAAGGTGCCGGCGATGAGGAGAAAGTTCCATCGCTTGAACAGTCCGCGTTGCATTTGGACGTGCGTCGAATGCAGAAGCGCCGTGCCGGTGAGCCATGGCAGGAGCGATGCGTTTTCGACCGGGTCCCAAGCCCAGTAGCCGCCCCAGCCGAGCGTGGTGTACGACCAGTGTCCACCCCAGAGGATGCCGGCACTCAGGAAGAACCACGCGAACAGGTTGTACCGGCGAACGGAAGCGAGCCATGCGTCATCGGTCCGGCCCGCCGCCATCGCGCCGACCAGGAGGGCGAACGGCAGCGTGTACCCCGCGTAACCCAGGAACAGGAGCGGCGGGTGAATGATCATGCCGGGGTCCTGCAGCAACGGGTTCAGCCCGGAGCCGTCGGCAGGTACGACCTCAACGGCTTTGAACGGATTGGCAGCGAACAGGAGCAGCCCGGCGAAGAACGCAATCACCGCTGCGAGCGTCGCGAGCGTGGCGGCGGGTTCGACGCCTTTGTCGTGTCGCTTGCTGACCACGAGCACGACGCTCAGCCCGGTGACCAGCACCGTCCAGAGCAGCAAGCTTCCCTCCTGGCCGGCCCAGAAGGCGGCGAACTTGTACCCGCTTGGCAGCGCCCGCTCCGTGTAGCGCGCGACGTATTCGATCCTGAAATCGCTCGTCAGCATCGCCTGCAGGAGCAGACCCGCCGATACCAAAACCAGCGACGCGGCAAAGATCGTCATGCCGCGCGCCGCCGATAGCCACAGGTTGACTCGCGTCCGGGCGGCGACAATGCCAAGAAGCATCGCCCCGAGCGCGACGACCATCGTGACCACCAGGATGAAGGTGCCGAGTTGTGAGATCATGAGCGGTTCTCCAGCGATTGGGGCTTGGGTTGCGCAGGGTCGGTGTCGACGTTGGCATGCGGGCTGCCCGGCTCGTACTTGCTGGCGCACTTGGTCATCATGAGATCGGAATGAAAGACGCCGGCCGCATCGGCCCGGCCCTCGACGACAACATCGCAACCCGTCTTAAAGAGGTCCGGAATGGCGCCGGTGTAGGCGACCGTAATCGACTGAGACTTCCCAAGTACCTCGAATTGGGCTGACAGCTTGCCGGGACTCGACTGGAAGTGGTCTTTGCCGACTTTCCCGTGGAGACGAACACGCTGGTTGTGAAACTGTGCGTCCTCGAGGTATCGGTCTACCGAAACGCTGTAGACGGACCCCGCCTGAATGCCGGCGACCGCCAGATAGATGATTGCGCTGCTCAGGAGCAGGGTCGCCGATACGAACTTAAGGGATGTCAATCGCATTGCAGGAGGCCTCCCGGTTGCCTCCATCACAAACGCGATGCCAAGGACGCACTTAGCCAGTCGAGCCCAAGCCGCGGCCCAGCCCGTTAAAGTGACATGCCGCCGCGACACAAAGTCGCATCCCCGGCCCGAAGGATGCGCAAATACCAGAGCCTGTCTCATTTCTGAGAGTCGCTGCCGTAGAAGCCTCTTAGCAACGGGAGCGGTTACGCCCGACCTTCGGATATCGATTGGAGATCGCGCCATCGATCGCGGCCGGTCGGTGTTCAACGTCGGCTCAAACAGTCGGGGACGATCGGGATTCGTCCGAAGCGGCGGGCGGACCGGCCGTGGGCATGTGGCACATCGGCGCAGGCAAATCGTGGTCTGTGGTGTGCTCACTCGGAGGAGTGGCGTCGCGGGCGCGAAGCGGCACCACGTCCGAAACGGACGTTTGTGATCAACGGTCGTTTCCTGTGTCTCGAACTGTCTACCGGAGAGTTTCTATGAAGTGCCTAATGAAAATCGCAGCGGCAATACTTCCGCTCGTTTTCGCCCAGGCTGCTTTCGCCGACATCGTCGGGTCGAAGCATGACTTCAGCCAACAGAGCTGGAGTGAGGGCGAAATCTGCAAACCGTGTCATACACCCCACAATGCGATCGCCACCAACCTGAGCGGTCGGCTGTGGAACCACACCCTGTCGACGGCAACCTACAGGTTGCACACGACCCATGTGAACGGCCTGGATCCCGGTGTTGCCGGGTCGCAGCTCGACATGGACCGTGTCAGCAACCTGTGCCTGAGCTGCCATGACGGAACGGTCGCTCTGGATAGTTTCGGCGGCAAGACGGGAACGACGTTCATCTCGTCGATCCGTGACGGCAGGGGAGATCTGGGCACCGACCTGACCAACGATCATCGCGTCGGAATCGCGGCGGTCTATAAAGAAGAGTCGGGCGGCCCGGGTCACTATCGCTATCGCACGATTGCGTCGGCGAAGGCGGCAGGCCTGCGGTTCGAAGTCGTGCCGGGAACCCGCACCTATGACGATCCGGTGACCGGCATCACCAAAACCGTGAACAACGAAGCGCTCACCTGCGGCACATGCCACGACGTCCACAACGGCGCCGGCGTGACCGATGGCCTGCTCCGCTTCAGCAACTCTGCCAGTGCCGTGTGCCTGGCTTGTCACGTCAAGTAACGGCGGGCTCTGCCGCTTCGCCCCCGTCGTTGCCTTATTCGAAAAGTCGCGTTGATGACAGATGCCGCTTCATTGAGGGATCGAGGTCGCTCGTGTCGAAAATACTTACCCCAGAGCGCAGTGAGAATGGAGTTCGAGAACGAACCTGCGGCACGGCCTTTTTCGGCCTGGCGATACTGCTTGGTGCGTTGCTGCTGATCGGCGGCTGCGCAAAGCCGCCACCCAAGGCGTCGCCGCTCCCGCAACGATACACGTTCTGGCCCGAGCCTCCCGACCTTCCGCACATCCAGTACCTCGTCTCCTACAACACGTCCGACGACATCGCCGCCGAAAAGAGTGACGCCGGACTTCGCAGTCTCATCTTCGGCAAAGAGAGGCCCGATTCCGTTCCGATCACCAAGCCGTATGGCGTGGCAATTTGGAACGGACGCATTTACGTCACCGATGTCCGCGGCGTTGGCGTGATGGTGCTCGACGTCAAAAAACACCAGGCTCGCATCATGGGCGCCACCGGCGCAGGTGAAATCAGCAAGGCCGTCGACATCTGTGTCGGCCCCGACGGGACGAAATACGTCGCCGACCCCAACCGCGGGGCCGTGATGGTCTACGACGCTGAAGAGCGATTCGTACGATCGATCAAAATCCCCGACTGCGTCCCGGTCGGCGTCGCCGCAACGGCGAGCGAGCTTTACGTCTGCGATTTCAAACTGTTCAACGTGCGCGTGATCGACCTGGCGAGCGGAAAACAGATCCGGACGATCGGCATGCAGGGGGGCGATGATGGCCAATTCGTCCGGCCTCTGGGCGTGTGCCTCGATCCGAGTGGCAACATCGTCGTCACCGACCTCATCCGCTGTCGAGTGCAGAAGTTCTCACCGCAAGGGCAACTGCTGCTGGCGTGGGGAGAACAGGGAAATCGGCCAGGCAATTTCGACAAACCCAAGCACCTTAAAGTGGCCAGCGACGGGATCTGCTATGTCGTCGATGCCGCCTTCAACAACGTCCAGATGTTCGACGAACAAGGTGGCGTGATGATGTTTTTCGGATCGGCGGGCACCCATCCCGGTGCGATGAACCTGCCAGCAGGGATTGCCGTCAGCGATGCCGATGTCGAGTCGTTCGCACCGTTCATCCATCCCGCATTCGAAGCCGAGCGGATCATCGTCGTCACCAATCAGTTCGGGCCGACGCGGGTCTCGGTCTACGCGATGGGTCATCTTCGCGCCGGCAAGACGCTCGACGACATCGCACCCGGCCGAGTGCAGGGCGAAACCGCCTTGAGCCCTTCGGCGACACAGCCGGTGCTTGCACCGATCGCGCCTTCTTCGGCGAGTCAACCTGCCACCGAGCCGTCGACGAATCCCTGATCGCCGCGACTTTAACTGTAGTCGACGAGGAGTCAGTGCCGTGCGACACCATGAATCTCGAGCCCGAGGCCACCCCCGGCGATGCATGCCGGCGGCCGCGGTGCTCTTCTCGTTTGTGGCGATCGTCTTTGTCTTTCTCTTCCTCGGATGCAGTACCGCGACGCACTACCGTGTGATGAACTTCCTCTTCGACGGCGTGCCCGATCCCAACGCCCAGGCGCAAAACGCCGGCGGCAGTTTCATCCGACGTGGAAACCAGGGACAGACGTTTTTCATCCACAAGCCACTGGTCGACGGTCCGTGTACGCAATGCCACAAGAGCGAATCGACCCCGCTGGTGTCGAAAGCCAGCGTGTCGCCGGTGATTTGCAGAGAATGTCACGCGAAGGTCGATGAGTCGTATGCATTCGTCCACGGGCCCGTCGCATCCGACCAGTGCGTCGTCTGCCACTCGCCGCATCGCTCGACCGAGCCCCATTTGCTGAAGGTTGGCGGACGCAATCTGTGTCTGCAGTGCCATTTGAGCTTCGACCTGTCGGCTAAGGTCGCCGAGCATCAGGATGATCGTGCCGACTGCATGACCTGCCACGGCGCCCACGGCGGCATGACACCTGGGCTCTTGAAGCCCGCGCCGCCGCCAAGCACACGACCCGTCACCGCACGGGCAGACTGCGAACCCGGTAGAGAGGTCGTGGCGCAGCGATGAGCCGACGTCACGTTCAACCGCTCCGAGTTGCAGGTGGCATTGTGGCGGTACTCGCGTGCGCGGCCCGGTTGAACGCCCAATATGACGGCCCCATCATCCTCGGTAAGGAAGAGACACCGGAGAACGTCCACTTCGACCCGCCCGAGTGCAAACTGATTGTCAACGGCCTCTACACGCACAGCGTGATCGAGGACGCACTCAGCAAGAGCGAGTCCCGGCAATACCGCTTTGATCAAGTGTGGTCGATGTCGACCACCGGCTACCTGATCGATCCAAGCGTCGTCGACATGCGGTTGGCCGGCGCGTTTGGTCTGATGGAATCGTTCATCAGCACCGATCTGGCGAGCGACCGGCAGATCGGCGAACTGTACGAGTACGACACCGGCATTACGCTCTTCAGGCCGCGTCCGCTTTCGGCGACCGCGTACGCCAGGCGCGATCGCTCGGTGATCGATCGCACGTTCGGCCCGAGCCTGGAAAGCACTACGACGACCAACGGCGCTGCGCTCGACTACCGATCCGGACTTTACACGAGCCACCTGGAGTTGTTTCAGTCCACTTCGTCGCTCCGGTCGCCGGGAGACCCGCTTTCGGATTTCGATTTCACCGAGACGAGCCTGCTTTGGAACAACCGGTACCAGATCAGCGATTACCAGGAGCTGACGTGGGATTACGTCTTCGACGACGCCGACCAGACCGCATTCGACTATCAATCACACACGCAGCGTAACGATGCCCGTATCGAACACGAATGGCGATTCGGCGTGGACAAGCGGAATCGCCTGACCTCAACACTCCAACTTCTCGATCAGACCGGGAACTTCGAGCAGCAGTACGTCCGGTGGGAAGAACGGCTGCGCTTGCAGCACTCGCCGCAACTCGAGACCAACTATCGCTACCTGCTTGATCGGCGTACGTCGAACGGTCTGGATCAGACCCGGTTTCGTGAAACGGCGAGCTTCACGCATCGCCTGTACAAGAGCCTGATCACGACCGGCCTCCTCGGGGCCGAGCAGATCGCTTCCGGCGACGGGCCGGGATCCGATGAATACTTCTGCTCGCTCGACTTTGACTACCGGAAGAAAGTGCCGCTGGGGCTGCTGACCGCAGGACTCGGGTTCGGGCTGAATCGACTCAACACGACGCAGGGCGGATCTCGCCAACCCGTCATCGATCTGCCCTTCGTCGTGCCCGCGGATCTGACGCCCATCGTGCTGATCGAGCCCAATCTCCGGCCCGACTCGATCGTGATTACCGACCCCACGGGGCTGCGAATCTACCGGCAAGGTGTCGACTACGACCTGGTCCAGAACGGCGAGCGGACGGAAATCCGCCCCGTGTTGGGTGGACCGTTGACGGCAGGAAAGATCGTCGCAATCGACTATGCGTTCGATGCACAGCCTGCCAATACCACCGACACGGCCAACTTCAGATTCAACGCGCGATACACCCTTGAAAAGGGTCCGCTGCGAGGTGTCAGCTTTTTCGGCCACTTCTACCAGCAGGAACAAACGGTCAACAGCAGTGCCAGCGCGGACTTCATCGAGAACTCGTTCCGCGACACCCTCCTCGGAATCGAATATCGCATCGGCGCATTCACATTCACCGCCGAAGAGCAATGGCGTACCGGCGGGCTTTATCCATTTGACGCGAGGCGATTCTCCGCCAAGTGGGACCAGTCTCTGGACTTTGATGCAAGGATCCTTGTGAACACGAGCTACATGATCTTTGATTACCCTGATGCCGACGATCACGTCGAGTTGTGGACGATCTCCGGCCAATACCAGCAGCGGCTCGCACGCGACCTGCGCTTCACGGCATCGGCTCTGTGGCGAGACGAGCGGGATACGCTGTGGGGCAACTCAACGGGATTCGAACAGCAAGTCGAACTGACCTGGAAGTATCGCCAATTCGATTTCTTCGTGAGGGCCCGAAACTCAATGCTGGAGAATGAACAGCGCAACAACAGCAGTTACCAGGACATGCAGATCGGCTTCGAACGGCGTTTCTGACGGAGTGCGGGTGATCGCGACTAGTCGCCCGACAAGAACGATGGCAATGCGAATGACACAAGAGAGCCGGCAAATGAACTCAAGCACGATCAACTTCTTCCGACCGACGGTGCGCGGATTCGTCGGCGCGATGGCGGCGGTTTGCGCGGGTTGCAGCACGCCACCCGGTGAGATCTTTCCTCCACTGGAGCGACCACTGGTCTGGCCCGCCAGCCAGGATGTGCCGCGAATCCGGTACGTCGGACAACTCGCAACCGACGCGGATCTCAAGCCAGGGATCTCAGGCCTGAAGCGGATGGGGATCGCACTGTTTGGCAAGCCACCGATTCAGTCGATGCTCACGCCTTATGCGTTGTGCACCGACGGCGGCGAACGGCTCTTCGTAGCCGACAGCAACGCACAGGTCGTCCATGTGTTCGACCTGAAGACTCGCCGGTATCTCCGCTGGCAGCCGACCGGAGAGAAGTTCAGCCAGCCGGTTGGCATAGCGTTCGATCCGACGCGTCGCCGGCTTTTCGTCGCCGATTCGGTCGCGGCACGCGTGTTCATCTTTGACGACCACGGAAAATCGATCGGCTCGATATCCAGCGACGTCTTAACGCGACCCGCCGGTCTGGCGTTCGACGCCGCTTCAGACCGGTTGTTCGTCGCCGATGTTGCGGCACACCAGGTGCTCGCCTTCGATGGCGATGGGAAGCCGATTGCGCGGATCGGCTCACGCGGGAGCGGGCCCGGCGAGTTCAATTATCCCACCAATGTCGCCGTCGACTCGCAGCGACGGCTGTATGTGAGCGACTCGCTCAATTTCCGCGTCCAGCAATTCGACGCTGAACTCAAGTTCGTTCGCCAGATCGGAAAGCAGGGCGATATGCCTGGCTATTTCGCGCAGCCCAAGGGATTGTCGGTTGACCGCGAAGATCATCTGTACGTCGTCGACGCCCAGTTCGAGGCCATCCAGATTTTCGACGTCACCGGACAACTGCTTCTCGATTTCGGCGGCGAAGGACACGGCGCGGGCCAATTCTGGATTCCTGCAGGCATCTTTATCGACGAGCACGATCGCATCTGGGTCGCGGATGCCTACAACCGGCGAGTGCAGGTGTTCGATCATCTGAAGGAGGCACCGCAATGAAAGCTCCTCGTCAACCATACATCGTCGTCGGCCTGATCGCGTTCCTCGCCATTCTGTTCGTGTCGATCGCGCGTGGGCAGTTCAGCAGCATTCTCGACAGCGAGCACAATCTCTCCACGCTCGGACGGGGGAAAATACGCGCCAGTTCTGAGGAACAGGTCTGCATTTTCTGTCACACGCCTCACAACGCGGCGCCCATCCAACCCCTGTGGAATCGAAGTGTGCCGGTGGAGAACTACACCGTCTATTCCAGCAATTCCATGCAGGCACTGCCGGGCCAGCCGACCGGTTCATCGAAACTGTGTCTCTCGTGTCACGACGGGACGATTGCCCTGGGCTCGGTCACCTCGCGCGGCCAGCCGATCGCGATGGCCGGCGGCATGACGACGCTTCCTCCTGGCAGCTCGAACCTGGGCACCGACCTCTCCGACGATCATCCGATCTCATTCCGCTACGACCAGTCCCTGGCCGCGCGGGATGGCAAACTGGCGTCCCCTGCGGCGCTGCCAGCGCCTTTGCACCTGGACTCACGCGGCGAACTGCAGTGCACGACGTGTCACGATGCTCACAACGATGCCAACGGAAAGTTCCTGGTGATGAACAACAGCGACTCACGGTTGTGTCGAAGCTGCCACCTGGAGCCCGGCACCAACATCGCAGGCCACGACGAATGCGCATCGTGTCATCAATCGCATTCTGCGCCGAGTGGCCCGTACCTCTTGAGAGGAAAGACGGTGAGCCTCACCTGCGTGAGCTGCCACGATTCGAGTTCCGACCCGAAAAAAGGGGCAAACATCCAGTCGGAGTTGAGCAAACCGTCGAAGCACGACACGAACGTGCGCGTCAATCTTGTGAACAACGCGCCGGACAACATCGGCTGCGCCGACTGCCATGAATCGCACACGATGCAGTCCGACACCGCGACCGCGCCGGATATCTCGCCGCGCCTGGGCCATATCGACGGCGTCAACGCGGCCGGCGCGCCGGTGGCGCGGGCGCAGTTCGAGTACGAAGTCTGCTTCAAATGTCACGCCGATCGCTCGGCAACCACGCCGGCAGTGACTCGGCAATCGGGTCAGAACAACAAGCGTCTTCAGACCGCTTCGACAGCACTGTCCTATCACCCGATCCAGGTGGCCGTAAGGAACTCTGATGTGCCGAGCCTCAGGCCGGGGCTCAGCGCCGGATCGCTGATCTACTGTTCCGACTGCCATGGTTCAGATTCATCAAAGAAGGCGGGCGGCAGCGGGGCGAACGGTCCCCACGGCTCGGCGGCAACGCCATTGCTCATCGCCGAATACCGCACCGCCGACGGCACTGCCGAAAGCGCGACCGCCTACGCGCTCTGCTACTCCTGCCATGAACGCAACAGCATTCTCGCCAATCAGTCGTTCACGCGCCACGCGAGTCACATCGTCGATGACCGTACGCCTTGCTCGGTCTGCCACGATTCGCACGGCGTGGTGCCGGGCGACGGCGTGCAAATGAACGGCGGCAGGGCGCTTATCAACTTTGACATCAGCGTCGTGCAGCCTGATCCCGTCACGCATCAACTGAAGTTCACCAGCGGCGGGTCAGGGCGCGGCGAATGCTATCTGAGTTGTCACGGTGTGGCGCACTCGCCAAAGTCATACTGAGTGCGCGGGTCGGTTACTTCGGGGATTCGACCGCCAGTGTGGTCTCTCGTGGCAGAGCCGCTTCGGCCGCGGCTCGGAAGGCGGCGGCCGCTTCCACCGGCTTTTGCTCGTGTGCGTACGCGATCCCCAGCAGATAGAACGCCTCGGCGGGTTCGGGACTGAGCTTCACCGTTTCCACGAGCAGCGCGAGCGCATCCGGCCAACGTTCGGATTGGATCAGCGCCCGTGCGCGAATCACGTCGCGCTGCGGTGCGGGGTTCGCGCCCGCAGGAATCTTGTCCAGCAACTCCACGGCTCCCTCGACTTGATGCAGGCCAAGCATGATTCGCGCGGCAAGCAGCTGGGTGGGCGCATCGACAGGCGGCTGCTTCATCGCCACCGACAGTTCGGCAGCGGCCTGATCCGAGCGGCCGCTGGCCAGCATCTGCCGCGCAAGTTGCAGGTGCATCTGTGCCGACGAGCCTTCGACGACGGCAGGCTGCGTGGCGAGCCCGGCTTCGAGTTCGGGTTGCGTAATCTTACCTGCAGCCAGATCGAGATACGCCAGGATCTCGGTCGATCCAGCCTGGCGAAGCCCGGGCAGCCGACCGACGCATTTGCCCTGGGTGTCGACGATGACGATCTCGGGCCACACGTGCACGCCGAGATCGCCCGAGAAGGCAAAGTCGGGGTCGACGACGATCGGGCCCGGCGCGTCTTTGTCGGCGGCGAGGGACTTGGCCTGCTCGGATGCCTTCTCGCCGCTGACGACGAGAACGACCTGCGGCGATGCCGACTTGAGCACGGTGCTCAACTGATCGAGCGTTGCCTTGCTCTGCGCTTGCCCGGGGCGAACCAGGACGACGATCGTCGCGCGATCCGCGGTTGGAATCGAGATGGATGTTCCCGACACGTCGTTGCCATGCCAGGCGATGTGATCGGCATCGGCGCGGGCAGATCGGTCGATCGATACGCTCAGCAATGCTGCGACGAGCACCGGAAATCTCAATCGGCGGTTCATTTGTCGCCCTCGGTTTTGGCGGGTTCATACACGATCGCGGTGTTGCGGTCGTAGGTGAAGGGCCGGTGACAACCCGGCGAGCAACTGCCGCCGGTTTCGGTCTTGAGGAAATTGATCGGCATTTCCCAGTTACCAAACGGCACCTTGTCGGCGATGTGCATTTCGCTGCTGCTGGCGTGTGTGCTGTGGCAGGCCCGGCAGTTGCGTCCCTTTTCGGCGCGGTTGACATGCAGGAAGTGGAGGTTCTTCTCGCCGTTGCGGAACCCGGTCAGGCCTTTGGTCTCTTCGGTTTCCACGAGCTGCTTGTTGTGGCAACTGAAACAGAGCTCGTACTTCTCGATGGCATACGGTTGATAGAACGTTTCCGGATACGGCTTGGTGAGCAGTCGACCGATCTCCGATCCGTGCACCGCATGACAACCGCCGCAGTTGCCATCGCGGACCGGCCCGTGTTTCACCTTCTTCGGATCGAGGATGGCCTTCATGGATGCGACGGTTCGATCCTCGAGCTTGATCGGTTTGTCGTGGCACTTGAGGCACAGGTTCATCGCGTCGGCCTTCAACAGCCGTGCGCGTTCGCCGCCGTGTGCGGTATGGCAATTCAAGCACGCCTGGTCCTTCACGACGACCGTGTGCTGATGGGCCGACTCGGTCTGCTTCCTGATCGGCTCATGGCACTCCAGGCAAAGCGTGGCCGGATCGTTCTTGATGTGCATGGGGTAGTTGGACGCGTGCACGTCGTGACATTTCAGGCAGTCCTCGTTCACCGGCTTGTGTACGACACTCACGGCGGCCAGTTGTCTCCCCATGTCGTTGTGACATTTGAAGCACAACTCGCGCCCCTGCGCGACGAGAAGATTCTTGTACGGCGCGATGTGTGACTTATGGCACGACCCGCACGCGTCGGCCGCAACCGGCCCGTGAACCTTCGACTTGTTGCCGACTACGTCCAGGTGACAGGTGGCGCAGAGTTTCCGCATGGAGTCCTGCCGGAGGAACTGCGCGTTCTGCCCGCCGTGAGGATTGTGGCACTGGAGGCAGCTCTTGTCCTTGTACGGGAGATGCACGACAGCGGTCGCGGGGATTTCCACCTTATGGCAGAACGTGCAGACCTCATCCTGACCGTGGGTGAGTTTGAAGGTGTGCTGGGCCGCATTGTCGATGGTGTGGCAGGGGTCGCAACTGTTCGCGTTGATCGGGCCATGCATCACACGGAACTGTTTCAACGCCGCATGACATTCCGGCGTCACGCAACTGTCGTACGCGATGGGGGTAGAAGGCCGGGTCGCGGGGTGAATCGGTGGCGGCGGATTCGCCGACGTCACCGTCGCCGCCTGCGTGGTCGAGGTCGTTGGCCGCGTCTGCGCGATTGCAGAACGGCCCGGCCACATCACTACGGTGGCCAGGAAAGCGGCGATCAACCCGATGAGCCTGATCATGAAGGGCCTCCAGTGGGTTGGGTGGTGGGCTGAGTGGCGGGTTCAATGGTTTGCTCGATTGGCTTGCTCCGTCGATAGTCGCGCCTCGCGTGGCAACCTGGCTGGCAGCTTCCACCGTCACGGTCGGGGGCGTAGTTCATTTCCAGCGCCCATGCCGAGCCGTCGAACTGCACCTTCTGGGCAATGTGGTTCGGCGAATCGCTGCCGTGAATCGCGTGGCATGACCGACAGCTGCGACCTTTGGGATCGCGATTCACATGCAGGTAGTGCAGGTTCAGATCGCCGTCGCGGAATCCCGTGAGGTGTGCAGTCCGCTCGGTGAGCACGAGGTCCTTCTCGTGACACTTGAAGCAGAGGTCGTAGCGCTCCAGCGCGAACGCTGTGTAGAACCCTGTCGGGAACTCGGCGCGCAGTAAGCTCTTTTGATCGGCAGCGTGCGAATCATGGCACGGTGAACATTCGCCGGCGCGGATCGGGCCGTGCAAGAACCTGGATTGCCGCAGCACCGGTCGCATATCCGGAATCTCTCGGCCGTCCGTCGTCAGTACCGCCTTGTCGTGGCACTTCAGACAAAGCTGGTCCTGACGATCCAGAAGCATTTTCGGCTCATTCGCGCCGTGTGGATTGTGGCAGCTGGCACATTCGGCGTCGTTGGTGACAGGCGTGTGCTTGAAGGCCGCCTTCGCCACGCGTTCCATGATCTGCGGGTGACAGTTCGAACAGAGCTGATCGACGCTCGCGCGGAGCTGGTGTTTGAAATCGCTGCTGTGCGGACTGTGACAGACGCTGCAATCCCTGGTGGCCGGCGTGTGGCGCACGGTGACCGCGTTGGCCGTTCGGACGACGGATTCGTGACAGCGGGCGCACTGTTCGGTGCCGTCTGCCACCTTGAGCAGCGCGGTGTTGTTGGACTCGTGGGGGGCGTGGCACGTCGAGCATTCGCCCCGGCCGAAGGGCTCGTGTTGAAACGCCTTGGCCGTCACCGTGTGGCACGACTCACAGAGTTTCGATTCACTGTCAAATCGGAGCAGGAATTTCACCTGCGAGGTGTGCGGCTGATGGCAGGTGATGCAGCCCTTCTCGAGCGCCTTATGCTGGTGCTTCATCGTGCCGCTGACGGAGTGGCAAAAGGTACACGTCTGCGAGCCGGCGAGCTTGAGGGGATAGGTGTGATTGCCGGCATCAGGAGCATGACACACGAAGCAGTTGCCGTTTGCGATCGGCCCGTGGATGTGCGGCGCCTGTCTCAGGGCGGCATGACACGCCGCGGTGATACACGTCGCGTTGGCCGGCAGCGGCGCGGCAGGTCGCGTGGCGGGTTGAATGACTTTCATCGGCACCAACTCATCGGCCGTGGCGACCTGACGCGGCTTCTCGAACGCGAGTGTGGACGTGCTGCGCAGCGATCGATATCGAAACACGACTGACGCCCCCAGGCACAGCGCCACCAGGATCGCCAGGCCAGTGAAGACGATGCGCTGCTTGCGCATCACGGATTGCCTTCCCGCGTGGTCGGTGGCACCACGCCGCTGAGTTGCCGATCGATTTCACGGCAGCGATCGAGCGATGCACTCAGTGCAGCCGTCGCGTAGTTGACGTTGTGCACGCCGTGGCCTTCCTTGATCAGCCGAATGTTGTGCTCGGCCTCGGCCAGCAATCGCTGCATCGACGCTTTGCGGGCATCCTCGTCAGCGAGTGTGCTGACGAGCGCCTTGCTGTTGTCGTACGCGACTGTCGCGTCCTCGAGCTTGGCTTTGACGGTCTGCTTCCACTGCTCCAGGGTGCCGTCATACTTGTGACTGTGGCATGTCGTGCACGACGCCTGCACGGCGAGGAGGGTCTGGCCATCGATCTCGGCGACGGTTCCCGCCAGCTTCGCCGAGCGGTGACAGGCGATGCAGTCGACCTGCGCCCGTGACATCGGGCTCGGCATATCGGGCACGCCGATCGCACCGGTGCCGGTGTAGATCTCCTTCGGACCCGAATGCATGCTCTGGTGGCACTCGCCGCAGTTGACGCTGGTGAGCGCATGCGAGTTACTGGTCTTCTCCTCGGTTCGCACCTGCGACGAGCGCTCTTCCTTGGCCTTGAGGCTGTGCTGGATCTGCGCGTGACAGTTCGTGCAGCGGAGTTTGTGCCCGGTGATGTGCTCGCGGTGAATGAACTCGGCGTCGGCGAACTTCTCGACCTGTTCCTTCGTGTTGTGACAGGTCCAGCAGGATTGCTTGCTCACTTCGCCGTTGCCGACGACCGAGTCTCGGTGGCAGTTGTCGCACGAGACCCCGCTGTTGATGTAGGACGCGTGATCGAAATCGCCGGTCGGCAGGCGCACTTTGTCCGGCGGCGTGTGGCAGCTGACGCACGTGCCGACGATCTCGTGCTTGCCGTTCTGGTCGGCCCGCTTGAAGTGACAGGCAAAGCAGGTGTCGACGCTGATGGCCATGTGCTGGCTGCGCGAGATCTGCGAATGACACGAGACGCAGCGCAGCTCCATGCCGCCGACCTTGGCGTCCATGTGCGGCGCGTGATCGAAATGGAGATCGAGCTTGCGCTGGCTGTCTTCGCCGGGAACCGACCAGGCGAGTTTCTTCTTGAGCCGTTCTGCGCCGCTATGGCAACCTTCCTGCTGGCACGAGGCGTTGCTGACCTGGGCGTGGGGTTTGGATCCCTGCGTGCCGGTGAGGTATTTCACGAGTTGAGTCGACGCCTGAAACTTCCCTTTGACCGTGCCGTACAACCCCGGCTCGAAATGGCACTTGATGCAGTTCACGTCCTTGTGCGCCGAGTGTTCCCACGCGTCGTGGTAGGGTTCCATGAGATGGCACGAGGTGCAGAACGAGGGCTGCATGGTGTACTCCATCAGGCCCGCGCCGCCGCAGAACATCAGCAGCCCGATGAGGAGTACGACGCCCCATTTGGTGGGGGCATACGCGATCCGCTTTCCCTCGCGATAGCGGATCCCGAGAAGGCGCATCAGGAGGGATCGTTTTGCGGGAGCGGCGACAGAGGTCGAGGTGGAGTCAGACATGGAGGACTTCCTTGCCGATTCGATAGGATTCGCCGCCACGGTGTCTGTTGGTGCCGCGACGATTTGCGCAGCAGGACTCGATAGTCCCAGACCCTGGCTCACCGATTCAGGTCGCACGAACCGTGCCAGCGGAATGGCAAAACCCGAGGCGCCATCCACGCTTCAGGGGAGTGGATTCTCAGAAATCGAAACGGGGTTGTCGGCGGCTTCTCGAATGCGAGAACCATCCGACGGAGCGGCGATGCCGCCTGGGGGCGCCGCCGGCGGGGCGATTCGCGGGAGGCGGATGACGAACCGGGCGCCACCCCCTGCGACATTGTGTGCCTCGAGCGTGCCGTCCTGTTTCCGGATGAGGCTGTAGCTGATCGACAGTCCCAGGCCCGTACCCCTGCCGAGCGGTTTGGTCGTGAAGAAGGGCTCGAACACCCGCGGCATCAGCTCGGGCCGGATGCCATGGCCATTGTCGATCACTTCGATCGTGCAGGCGGTCTCGCCGGCGCCGGTTCGCAGGATGAGCCGCGGCTCAGCCGTCTCCTCCATCGCATCGATCGCATTCTGGATCAGGTTCACAAGCACCTGCTCCATGGCCTGGGGATAGACCTTCACCGCCGGCGACTCGGGCGTCAGATCGTTCAGAACCTGCAGGCGTCTGAGGCGGGTGTCGTATCGAAGCATCTCCAGCGCACTCACCACGATGTCATTGAGCGGCGTGATCTGGCTCTGCATGTCGGCGGGACGCGCGAACGTCTTCATCTGCTGCACAATGCGATGAATCCGGCTGATCTGCTCGCGCAGCGTCTGCACGCTCGCTTCATTGAGCCGTTGCGGCATGCGGAGCATGAGCTGAAGCAGGCTGTCCATGCTCGCGAGCGGATTGGTGATCTCGTGTGTCACGCCCGCCGCCATGTGTCCCAGCGCGATCATCTTTTCGTGTTGAGCCAGGGCCAGCTGTTGCTTGTTGAGTTTGCGCGACATGAGCTGGATGCGCCGGTTGCGGCGGAAGAGCTTGCGACGCTGGCGGCGCAGCGCCCGCGTCAGGCGGTTGGCCAGGTGCACGGTGAAGAGCAGGGTGAAAAAGAAGACCGCGAGCCTGAAGATCGTTTCGAACTCATGAGGCCAGCGCGTCGTGGCGAGCAGGCTGCCGCCGAGCAACGCCGCGGCCGCCACCGCGCCGCCGTACGCCATGCGTGCCGGCAACAGGATGCTGGCAAAGACCATGTGGAATACGAAGAACGCGATAAACGGACTTGCCGCGCCGCCGGTCCACAGGCAGATGAGCGTGAGGCCCGACAGGTCCAGCAGGACCTCCGTGCCGGCAATCAGATTCAGGCGTGAAGACGACGCAGCGGCCCGCTGCGCCTCATGGCGCGTCCACCAGCTGATCACCGCGTTGTACAGCAGGATCGAGGCCCCGATCGCCAGCAGGCCCAAAGGCCAGTCCGACGCCTTCAGCCATCGCCAGTCGATCCAAGCGCCGACCACGACGGCGCTGCCGGCGAGCCATCGGAGCTTCACGAACCACAGCAGTTCGGTCAGCAGCACGCGGCGAGGTTGTGGGGGCCGGCCTTTGATCATTGCGTCGGAGGCGAAGTGGCGCAGGCGTCGTCGGGTCTGAGTGGCTCCGTGCCAGGGGCGCGGAGCGGAGGGTCGGGATCCTCGGCCTGTATCGAACGCGTCAGGTCGAGCATTTTCGTGCCGGGAAGATAGTCGGTCAAGATGACGCGGCGAATGTGTTTGAGGGAGGCAACCGTCTGGCTCATCCGTTCCAGACCGGAGCGGATTTGCCGAAGACACTGCTCCTGTGCCGGACTTCCCTCGGTTCTGCGTGCCAGCAGCTGCAGTTGCAGCTCGATGATGGACATTGCATTGTTCAGTTCATGGTTCATCGTCAGGGCGATCTGGCTGATGATCTCCAGGCGCTTTCGCTCGTTATCGTCGAGTCGTTGGGCCATGCTGTTGTACGCGCAGGCGAGCTCGCCGAACTCGTCGCGTTGATCCAGCGCGACGCGGGCGGCGAGGTTCCCGCTTGCGATGATCCGCGTGGCTTCCACCAGTTTGTCCACCGGCCTGAGGACCAGCCCCGCAATCCGCAGCAGCAGGACCACCGCGATGTTGATCAACACGACGAACGAAATCGAAAGACCCAATACCAGCCAGCGGAAGCGGGAGACGACTTCTTCCTGCTCCCCACGCGAATGATCGCGCATGTAACGGCTCAGCATGCCGGCGGCGTGACGCAGATTGAGCGCGATTGAGAGTGCGGCCTCGGTATGCAGACGTTCGAGGCCGGCGTCCTGCACGGTTGCCAGCGCCTCGAGATGCTGGCGAAACGTCGGCAACTCGCCGGTCAGTCGCAAGAAGATCGGCGCGCCTGTCGGATCATGGGACGTGTAGTGCGAGCCGAGCCGATCCGCGAGCGTCTGCAGCGTGGCCAGCGCATCGATCAGCGCGTCGAGGTGTTTTTCCCGACCCGTCTCGAGCTTGTAGAGCTCCAGCTCCGCCTCGTTCACCGCCACGCTGAAGTCGTCGATGTCCGCGACCGCGACATCGCTCTGATCGTGGATGTGACGGACGTCCGCGAGTACGACTTCGAGCTGCCAGATCGCGCCGACCGCAGTCAGCAGCAGAATCAGGATCAGCGGGCCCAAATGAAACAGGAGTTTCCGCCGAAGCATCAGCGCACCCTCCCGGTCGTTGCCGACGGACCACGGGCCGCGAATCGTCGCGGCGGCGGGCCCTCGATTCCGACCAGTTCCCACCGGCCACCCAGCTGATCGATCATGTCAAACACGGCGTCGTACTCCTCCTGGTGGCACGCGACAAAGGCGCTCGCGCCGAACTCCTGCAGCACCTTCGCGCCCGACGGGTCATCGCTCATCCCAAGCAGAATCTGCTTCAGACGCGCCTTCTCCGCATCGGGTAGGTCCGCGCGGACGGCGAAGGCGTTTTCGGGAACCTCGGCGCTTTGCGCCAGGCGGCGAACCCGCACCTCCGGGTGCCCGGCAAGGTACTCGTCGAGCCGCACGTCTTTCACCGCGCCCGCATCCGCCCGCCCGGCGAGCACCTCGCCGATCACGTCGTCGTGCGTTCCCACCCACATCAATCGCGGCGAGATCGCCGGATCCGAAAACATGCCGAGCCGCGACATCTCGGAAATGAGAAACAGGTTTCCGCCCGTCGTGGTTCGCACGATCGCTACAGATGACTTGGCCAGATCCTGCGTCGTGCGGGCCGGTGACGCGTCGGCAACGAAGATCACGCCGCGATACGTCGAACGTCCGCTCAGCAGCCGGGGTTTGGCCAGGATCTCCGCACCGACGCGGTCGACCGCCAGCACCGTGACAAACGAGCCCAGGAACGCCGCGTCGATCTCGCCGCTTTGGAGATCTGCGAGAACCTGGCCGTACGTCCGGGCGGTGACGAGTTGGACGTCGACGCCCAGCCGGCTGCTGATGTAGTTCGCCAAGGCGAGATACCGCTTCTTCTGTTCGAGAATGTCGCGTTCGGGAATGAGCCCCACCCGCAGCGGGGCCATTCGCGTCGTTGCCGCACCCGGCGACACGGCGGCAACGGGCGGATTTCGGCTCCAATACCAGACCGCGCCCGCTATCAGGAGGGCGATCAACGCGAGCAATCCGAACGTCGAGTAACGCATTACGCCATTCCAACCCAGTCGATCGGTAGGGCGATGAAACAAACCGTAAGCCAGAGCCGACAAATCGGCCGGAGGTGGAGATGACGATGCGACAAACAGTCGCCGGCAGCGGTGGCAGGTCGTGGGCGCGAGCCGCAGTCGGGGTGTGCGCGGCGGATGAACCCTTTTGGCAGGTCCAGTCCATGCCTCGTCCGGCCGCCGGTTCGCTTTTCACAACCAAGTGCAGGAGAGGGGGGTCGAACCCCTACACCTTTTGGGTACAGGATCCTAAGTCCTGCGCGTCTGCCAATTCCGCCACTCCTGCGTGTTTTCTTCACCGACGGTGAATCGCGGATTAGACGGATCGCCACGAGGCAAGTCAAACCACGCTTTTCCAAGCGCCGCCGACAATCGTCATCGCTTCTTCCTCGGCCGACTTACCGAGTAATCCGATCGGAACACGCTCGAGGCATCCTGCTTGCGAATGAACTTCACGAACCGCGCGATCTTCGCATCGCGTCGCAGCGCCGCCAGCGTTGAGAGCGCTTTCGCCAGCGTCCGGTTGTCGTAGCTCGCGTGGATGTGGCCGTGACACGGCCTGCACATCGGCACCTTGTGTTCCTCCGTGCCGCCTTCTTCCTTTGGCAGCAGGTGATGCTCGGTGATGATCGCGCCCGGCACCATTCGTCCACAGAGGGTGCAGTGGACCAGCTCGTCGGCTCGCTTGGCCATGGGGCGATTGTATCGCGGCCAACTTCCCGGGAAATCGCCGTGGCGCCGTCGCAGACGCGGTTGGAGCAACCCCCGATGTGAAACTGGAGAAATTGCATTCACACGGCCGATATACCGAGTGATGGACCGATGCAAGGCAAACTCCTCCGACCCGGGGCGTAAGGTCATTCGCTTGAATGTTCACGGCATCGCCGCAGAGTTGTGCTGCACGTTGCCGGGGATTCGGCAGATGATCGCCGACCTCTTCGCGCCGCTGCTGGTGAGCGAGTGGCCGGATGGGTTCGCGCCCATCGAAGGCCTCGTCGAGGAGTACGATGCCGACGTTGTCGCCCGCCACGTCTCGCCGCAGGCGGATCGCGTCGCCGTCTTCGGCGACTACGCCGAGCTCTGGCGCGATGGCGAGCGGTGCTGGCTCATCGATGAAGGCTGGGGACTTACCGAAATCAACCTGCTCAAGCGCTCCTGGCGAAGCTGGATCCTCCCGCAGAGCGACATGAACCCCATCCGCACCGTCGAGCAGGCCGTGATCTGGCCGATGTCGCAGGTGATGATGGCCCGCGGGCTGGCGCTCACGCCGGCGGCGAGCATCGTGCACAAGGGTCGCGGCGTGCTGATTCTCTCGCCATTCAGTCTCGAACCGGAACTCTCGATGCTCCTGGCCGCCGGCCACGGACTCATCAGCCAGCGCTGGACCGCGATCCGCGAAGAGGAAGGGCGAGCCGTCCTGCTGCAGATGCCCGGCCGCGTCGAGCGCTCGCCGATCCCGCAATTGCGCTCCCGCGCCAAGAACGCCTTCACGATGGGGCCGGCACAGACCGAATGGGTCGATCTCTCGATCGGCGCTTCGAGCGTCTGCCATTATGCGTGGTGCGACATGGTGCTGGTGGTCGAACCCGGCCGACGTGCGCTGCCGCGGATGACCATGCTCACCGGCGCCAGCGCCGCCGCCACCGTCCGCCGGGCCTGGCCCATGCCCGACATCGGCCACATGCACCGCCAGGCGCAGCTCTCGACCAAGCTCGGCCAATCCGCCGGCGTATTCCAGATCGAACTCTCGCGCGATCCGCGCGCGCTGATGCGCCTGCTCGAACAGATCCCCGTCGAGCTCACGAGCCGGCACAAACTCCAGCCCAGTCTGCACGTCCGCGACGGACGAAACGTCGCGGTGTGAGAACGCTCGCAGCCTGTCGAGATCCGAAAGCAGCGCGGGTGTAGCGCTCGCAACGAAAACAAAACTCCAGAGTCACCGATAGGTCACCGATCCTCGCCGATGAAGAATCGAGATTATTCTCCCGGCTGGAATCGGTGCGCGATCGGTGTTGGTCGGTGACTTCTCTGTCGACTTCACCTCAGAACATGAATTAGGCCCTTGCCGCCACGGCACCGATTAAACGTACCGCCGTTCATCCGCATCCATGCTAGGATCAAAACATCCCGCAACCCGGTCGGGAAGCACGGCGCTGTCGCCGTGTTGATCGGATGGGGGCGATCCTTCGAACGGAGTGGAACCATGAATCGGTTGGCAAAACTGTTCTCGGCGAGTGTGATCCTCTTGGCAGCAACCTCGGCCCTCGCCCAGCCCGCGCCCGGCGGGCAAGGCGGCGGCGGTCCCGGTGGGCCGGGCGGTGGAGGCATGGGCGGCCCCGGCCGGATGGGCGGCGGCGGGCCGATGATGCGCGGCGGCATGCCCGGCATGTTGCCGCCCAACGCGCTCGACGACGTCGTCGGCGTCGTCGCCGAACTCAATCTCCATCCCGGCTTCACTCTCAGCGAAGACCAGAAGACCAAAATCCAGGCCATCCGCGACGCGCTCAAGAAAGCGCAGGACAAGTGGCGCGAAGACAACGCCGCCGAACTCAAACAGATCCAGGACACGATGACCTCGCTCCGCGAACAGGGGCCGGATGCCGATCGCGAAGCCTTCCGCGACGTCATGATGCAGAACATGGAGCTGATGCAGACCGCTCCCAACGGAAATGACGAGGCCGAGCAGGTGAAAGCCGTGCTCACGTCTGAGCAGGCCAAGGTGCTGGCCGAGAAGGAGAAAGAGATCGACGCCGAGCGCCAGAAGATGTGGCAACAGATGGGCGGCGGCGGCCGCGGTCCGGGCGGAGGCGGGGGCGGACCCGGCGGCCGGGATGGTGGAAGAAATGGCGGCGGACAAGGCGGACAAGGCGCGGGCAAGCCCGGCGTCTGATTGAACCCTGGATTCGAATGGACACCGATGAAGGATGCGCCGCATCCTTCATCGCTTTTCTTCTGCGCTGACACGTCGAGGACTGAAATAGACTCAACACGCATCGCGGCTGGTGTCGCTCGAATTACTGCTCGCCAATCGGCGCGAAGGTGGCGACCAGTGCACTTCAGCCTCGGTTGCGGCGTCTATGAAGAAATGCGACAGGCATCAAAAGTGATATTGCCGCGGGTTCAGGCGACACAGTTGGGTGCGCCCAGTCGTTTCCATAGTCATCAATCAGGTGAAGGCTCTCCGGCGGAATATGCTGCCCGGTCGAACTAACAATTGCGTCGACAAGGCCCCGCCAGTGCACGGTTTTTCCGTAGTCTGCTAGCAAGTGCGATGTGACCGGGACAGTTACAAGGTTTGTTTTAGCGATTACCGAGGCACTCAAAGATAGTTTTAGGCCGAAATTCTGGTTGGCGCGTTCTTCGATTTCAACAAAGACAATTTCTGGAAAAGTGCTTCCGTACACTCCGGCGTCGTTGACACTTGCGGATTCGTCAGCAAGGATGCCGCTACTGTTGACCCCGATTTTTTCGACTCGAAAGTGTGCGGCGGCCGACCCGTATGTTCCCCTAGCGGGACCTGAACTTTCAGCGGAAACTTCACCGTGCAAACTAATGAAATAAGTTGTACGTATCAGGCCGTCGCCAAGATCGAAATCACTCGACAGACTCAAACGTGGCACGAGCACGGTAGTCCCCGCACTGCAGATGGCAAGAGCAAAATTGGAACCAAAAACATTGGCCGGGGCCCTTTCGACTTGCGCGTATGCGCCAGCAACCGCATGATATGTCCATAAGTCACTCGATTTCGCCTGCGCTGACCCGAGAGCTCTGGCAACACCAATCGGGTTTGTAGGCTCCGATTCCTGCCACAAAGCCGCAGACGCCTCTGTTGTCCCAGTGCTGCCACTCGATTCCTCAAGCAAGGGGTCCGATAGGGTATCGACCCTCACATGAACACTCGATGAGAGGTAGGCGTCCTCACCGGCGGCATAGAGGGTTAGAGGCTCCATCACTCCTGCTAAAATCAGGGCGATAGCCAACCCGTTCGCCGGGACGATGCGTCGTCTGGCGATCTCTTTCAGGTATCTACATCCGGCAGGTGTGCGCCCATTCGTTGAAACGCAGGAAACTAGGTGCGACATGGATTACTCGTTTCAGTTGAAAATGACCAGGAGGAATGACCGGATGCGATCAAACCCACGAGAAACAAATAAACATGTGAATACGCTACTTCGACGGTACGCAAAGACACAACGCGCCGAACAACAATCCGATCCGGTAAGCTTCCGCATCGGTCAAGGAGACTGCTACATTTGACGCTACGGACCGTTCTCTTTTATGAAATATGTCGAACGGCTTAATTTTTCAGGAGGAAGCCGCGGCGGTCAAGCAGAAAATGAAGATGAGGACCTCTACCAGAGGCGAAGGTCAATCTGCGGTCGGCTTGCAAGGCGCGAGATACGGGGTCGCTCGCCTTCCGGCGTAGGCGCAAAGGAGATTCGCGGCGCAACTGAACGAAGACGCAAAGAAGATAAGGACGGTCGTTGGCTGTGCTTCAAGTGTAATAAGTTTGGGACTCGCCCGCGCGGATGGTCAATCCTTCGGCGGCGTCTTTGCGGTCAGAGCCTGCGCTGCTGAAGCTTCAGATTGGTAGGGGCGGCTTGACAGCATTGCGCATCAGCGTGAGTGCTGGGCGCTGAGTCGTCTGGCTTTAAGTCGGGCATGGTAGAGCGAGATCTTCGCGCCGACCCAGCGCCGAACCCGCGGCAAGCGGCGGACAAAGGCTGGCAGCGGACCCAAACCGC
>JANOBD010000014.1:0-107084 GCA_031411495.1 Phycisphaerae bacterium
TAGCCGCAGTTTCCATGGCTGCAGGCTTTTCCGAACTCACCTCTGTCGATAATCGTCACGCGATGGCCGGCCTTGCTGAGGAAATAGGCGCTCATCGCGCCGATCACGCCGCCGCCGATGATGATAGTGTGGTCGGACATCTGCTTGGGTCAATTCCGTGACATCGAGACCGTGTTCAGCCGCCTTCGACTATAACGGTCCCTTGCCGGATGGCGAGCGGACGAATGCCCGCTGATTGTGGAAGCCACGGAGAAATGGGATGATCCCCGCGAGTTCGCGGCCCGGTTGGAAAATCGACGCTTCAGTCCCGGCCATCGCTTGCCGATAATCAGCGTGTACGGCGTGCCGTATGATAAGGAAGTCGTGTCCGAGACCATTGCCGCAAGCTCCGTGAACTCAATCGAACCGACAGCGCTGGACTACGCGCCACCTCGCGGCGACTCGCTGGGCCGCAGCGCCGTGCGCAACAGTCTCTGGACGATCGGCTCGTACGCGATCTTCAACGTCGTCCGGCTTGTCGGAAACGTCGTCGTCACCTACTACCTCGCGCGCGAATGGATCGGCGTGATGGCAATCGTCAACACGGTGCTGATCGGCATTCGCCTCTTCAGCGACGTGGGCATCGGACCGGCCGTCGTTACCAATCGGCGAGGAACGGAGGAGAACTTCCTTCGAACCGCCTTCGCGACGCAGATCTTCCGCGGATTCGCAATTTGGATCGCGGCCTGCCTTGCGGCATTGCCCGTCACCTATATCTATCAACGCGAAGACAAGATTTACTCAATCCTGTTCACGCTCCTGCCAATTGCGGGATTCGTCGCGGTGATCGAAGGCTTTCGATCGACGAACATATTCCGGCTGCAGCGCAGGCTCGACCTTCGCAAAAACGCGATCCTTGAGGTTGTGGAAGTCATCGTAACGACGACGATCATGATCGTCTGGGCCCGGATTCATCCCACCGTCTGGGCGCTACTGATCCCGTCGATGGTGGGAACCGCAGTCACAACCGTCCTGAGCCACTTTCTGCTTCGCGATCGCTTTGACTGGCCGCAGTGGCACTCGGATTGTGCCAAGGAAATGATGCGGATCGGCCGGTGGGTGTTCCTGAGCACGGCACTCACATTCTTCGCTTCCCAGTTCGAGCGGTTGATGTTCGGCAAACTGGTGGATCCGGCCACGCTGGCCGTCTACTGGATCGCCGTCAACCTCGCGACAATGCCTTTCGCCGCCATCTCAAAACTCGGCAGTACGGTTCTGTTCCCGACCTTCTCACGCGTGGCGCACGACAACCAGCGTTTTGCTGATGTATACGGGCGAGCGCGAACGATGTTGCTGCTTGCGGGCAGTGTTTTCATCTGCGGCATCATCGCGGCGAGCCCGTTTGCGATTCGAATGCTCTACAAGTCCGACTACGACGAAGCCGGCCTGATGCTTCAATTGCTCTCGCTCAGCATCTGGTTCCAGATCATCGACACGACGAACGTTGCCGGCTTGCTTTCGCGGCAGCGGGCACATTGGATGGTTTCTGGAAATGCGATCAAGGTCGTCCTGATGTTCGCGTTTGTGCCTGTCGTATTTCATCAGTTCAATGCCTCACATGGGATGATCGCGGGATTCAGTGCGGCACTGGTGGCGCTGGGCCTTGCCGATGCGTGCAGAGCGATCGTCGGCACGGTCGGGCTGATTCGTGACGGAGTGCCCTGGCGCAGCCTGAAAGCGGATTTCGTACTGCCGCCACTCATTCTCGTGGTTGGGTTGATTGCCTTCTACTCAACGGCCCATTTCGCACCCGGAATCGAAGCCCACTTCCCGACGACCAAGATGGGCCGCCGACTGGCAAGTTTTCTGCTTTTCTCGATCGCTGCTGCACAGGTTCTCGCGGTGTTCGCTCCGCTGATTTACTTCGCTTGGCAACGAACGCGTCGCGCCCAGATCATTTCCGAATAGGTCTCACGCGGTTTCAATCAAGCTTGCCGCCGCGGCGTTTCTTCGCACCTGTTCGGCGTTCATGCAACCCGGAATCACGCAATGAACGGCCGGATGTTTCAGACACCAGGCGAGCGCCCAATTTCCCATCTCCACACCGGCCGGCACTTCACTTTTCCGAATTTCCTCCACCTCGCGGAGACGCCGATCGCGGTCCTCCGGCTTGCGGCGGCTCCGCGTGTCGTTCTCCGCGAAGACGTGTCCCGGCCTGTATTTGCCGCTCAAATATCCGCTCGCCAGCGGCACCCGCGCGAGCACGCCGAGCCTCTGTTCGATGCAGATCGGAAAGGTCGTGTTCTCCGGCTCACGGTCCAGACGGTTGTAGACGATCTGAATCGCCTCGATTCTTCGCACGCTTGATACCGACACCTGTTTCACGTTCTGGTTGTTCGAGACGCTGTTGCCGATGTAGCGGATTTTGCCCTGGTCCTTGAGTTCATGCAGCGTGGCCAGCACATCTTCGGCAAAGAACTGGTCATCGCCCCATGAGTGATACTGGTAGAGATCGATGTAATCGGTGCGCAGCGCCTTCAGCGAGTCTTCACATTGTCTAAGGATATCCTTCGGCGAGCGCGGCTCTTCGCGCTGGAAGACGCCGAGGTACTTGTGGCCGAACTTGGTCGCGAGAATCCAGTTCTTACGATCGCGTTCGATGGCCGCGCCCACGAGGCGCTCCGATTCGTGGTCGCCGTAACATTCGGCGGTGTCGATCAACGTGACGCCGGTTTCACGGGCGGCATCGAACATCGGATCGACTTCCGCCTGCGTGAAAGTCTTGCCCCACTCGCCGCCGAACTGCCAGGTGCCCATGCCGATGACCGAGACATTCAAATCCGTCGAGCCCAGCTTTCGGTAGTGCATGCCTAGACGCTATGCGACCGGCCCGGCAGGTCAACCGGGGAGCGCGGTGCGGGCAAGAACTGGAAGCCGATGAGACAACTCGACCCGGTTCATATATATTTTTCGGCATGAAGCGATCGATCTTTCCCGCGCTGGCCTTGAACATCGCGCTTATCGTGCTGGCGTGCACGGCTTCGGGTGTACGGGCCGGGCTTGGCCGCATCGAAGCGTCGTTCGATGTGCCGGGCGTCCAGGGCAATCCGTTCGATTTCGTACAGAACGATGTGCAGGTGACGATCCGCCAGCCCGGAGGCAATGTCACCCTGCCGGCGTTTTACGACGGTTCCACCTGGCGGGTGCGTCATCTCCCGAAATCCGCGGGCCGATATGAGATCGTTTCCATCCAGCGGAACGGCGTGATCGTGACGCCCAAATCGATCCAGCCGCGCACCTTCGACATCACCGAGTTCTCCAAGGCGGGCTACATCCGCATCGATCCACAGAACAAGTTTCGCTTCATCCATGACGACGGATCGCTCTACTACCCGCTTGGGTTCAACCACGCCTGGCGCAACAAGGGCGAGCCGCCGAAACCGTCGATACCCGAAACCATGGCGAAGATGCACACGGTCGGCGCGAACTGGATCCGCATCTGGATGAATCACTGGGATCTGAAAAATCTCGACTGGCGCGAGGACAAGCTAATCGAGCCCGGCACATTTGATATGGACGTCGCGAAACAGTGGGACGACATCCTCGCCGCCGCCGAGGATAACGCGGTCGCCATCCAGCTCACCCTGCAACATCACGGTCAGGTCAGCACGCGCGCCGACCCGAACTGGCAGATCAACCCGTGGAACAAGGCCAATGGCGGCTGGCTCGAATCCGCCGAAGACTTCTTTACCGACGAAAAGGTTCGCGCGCTCACCAAGGCCAAGTACCGCTACATCATCGCGCGATACGGATATTCGCCGGCGATCATGTCGTGGGAATTGTTCAACGAAGTCGAGGGGACGGACGCGTATCGATCGAACCAGCCTGCGGTCTTCGACTGGCATCAGAAAATGGCGGCCTTTCTGCGCGAGCAGGACCCGTATCACCATCTGATCTCGACGAGTTCGCGCACCACGGATGCCGAGCTGTGGACGGCGATGGATTACTACAACGCACACGTCTACGCGCCGGACATCGTCACGGCGATCCAGTCGCTGGAGTCGGAACGCCTCGACCGCGCCTATTTCTACGGCGAAATCGGCTCGGCCGCGTTCGGATCGCAATCGAATCCGACACAGACGCTTCACGACTGCCTGTGGGCAAGCCTGATGAGCCAGTCGAGCGGCGCGGCGCAGTACTGGTACTGGGACCTGATCGAAGATCAGGATCTCTTCTCGCAGTTCGGCGCCGCCAGCACATTCCTGACGCAGTCGCGCCTGCTTTCATTCCAGACGCTCACGCCTATTGAAGTCGTGGCGAAAACCGACAAGCGCACCGCGCTCCGCTTTGGCCCGGGAACGGGCTGGGGCGCTTCCCGGACGACGCACTTCGAAGCTCGACCCACCGGTTTCGTCGACGGCGTCGGCGGAATGTCGGCGTACCTGCAAGGCACCCTCAACGAAAAGAACAAGCCGATGTTCCCTTTCATGGAACTGAAGGTGAACTTCGCGCAGTCCGGAAAACTGAGTATCGCCGTGGACGAGATCACGCAGAGTGGCGCGCAGATCGATGTGAGTGTGGATGGCAAGCCGACGGCCTCGCTCACCCTGCTCCCGCCTTCGGCGCAGCACGATCAAGACGCGCCGCAGCAGCACAACGTTCGTGTGAACGCCGAGCTGTCTGTCCCCGTCGGAGCCGGCGAGCACGTGGTCCGCATCGAGAACAACGGGCGCGACTGGGTCCATCTCCGCCAGTTCACGCTCGACGATTACGCGCCGCAGCTTGCCGTGCTCGGCAAGGGCAACAGCCAGTTCGCAACGATGTGGATCTATCGCCGCGAGCCGGGCGATTCTCCCGTCGAGGGAACGCTGTCGGTTCCCGACTTGGCAAAAGGGGATTATTCGGCCGTTTTCTTCGACACCGATTCGGGCAGCGTCCTGCGGAAGCAGAACGTCACGTCTGACGGAAAGACGCTATCGTTCCCGACCGGCCCCCTGAAGACCGATGTCGCCGTGTGGATCGAGCCAGCATCCGCAACGCCGGCTACCCAGCCGACGACGCGATCTTTCAAAACTCGCTGACAGTCGCGAAAACCCTTCGTTCCTCCACTACGATATCTCCCGAAATGAGAGACCTGCACGTGACAGACCCGGCCCTGGAGCCTATCCGCGAAAAAATCCTCGCCAATCAGTGGCTCAGCGAAGCCGAAGGCATCGCGCTCTACAACAGCCGCGACATCTTCGGCATTGGCCGGCTCGCGAACTACGTCCGTGAGTCCAAGCACGGCAAGGCCGCGTTTTACAACCGCAACCGCCACATCAATTACACCAACGTCTGCGCGCTGTCGTGCAAGTTCTGCAGCTTCTACCGCAAGCGCGGCGAGGCCGGCGCGTACGAAATGCCGGTCGAGCAGGTCATCGCCACCGCCAAACAGGCCGCAGACAGCGGCGCGACCGAGGTGCATATCGTCGGCGGCCTCCACCCGTGGCTGAAGTTCGATTACTACCTCGACATCCTCCGTGGCATCCGGCGCGAATGCCCGTCGCTTCACATAAAGGCGTTCACCGCGATCGAGATCGTCCACTTCTCGCGCATCGCGAAGATCTCGATCCGCGACGTGCTCGTCGCCCTGCGCGATGCCGGGCTGGGTTCCCTGCCCGGCGGCGGCGCGGAAATCTTCGACGACCGCGTTCACGACGAAGCCTTCAAAGGCAAGGTCCGCGAGGACAAGTGGTTCGAAGTCCACCGTACCGCCCACGAACTCGGAATCTTCACCAACGCCACCATGCTCTACGGCCACATCGAAGGCGTTGCGGAACGCGTGAGGCATATGGTGAAGTTGAGAGAAGCACAGGAAAACGCAGTTTGCAGTTCGCGGCATGCAGTTCGCGTTTTCGATGCCGCAAACGGCAAACCGCAAACCGCAAACGCCTTTTTCAATTGTCTCATCCCCCTCTCCTTCATCCCCGACCATTCTGAGTTCGGGAACCTGCCCGGACCGACCGGGCTGACCGATCTGAAGACGCTCGCGATCTCCCGCCTGATGATTCCCAACATCGAGCACATCAAGGCATTCTGGATCATGCAGAGCATTCACCTCTCGCAGGTCTCCCTTTCCTGGGGCGTGGACGACCTCGACGGCACTGTCGTCTGGTACGACATCACCAAGCGCGAAGCCGCCGGAGGCGCAGGCAACCACCAGGAAATGCACGTCTCGACAATCCAGCGCCTCGTCCGCGAGGCCGGCTACGAGCCGGTTGAGCGCGATACGCTCTACCATCGCATCGATCGTGAATCTGCTTCGCTGGCGCCGCAATCGGCAATGCTCGCCTGATTGCGTTCTTCCGCTGCCCACATGGTTTTCTCACGCGATGCGCGATAGCTCTTTCACGCGAACGGTGCCGGGCCTCGACTCATCGTGCCCGTGTCAGGCGTGCCGCGCGCAGCGCGTTGTTGTACGAACCGAAGTATCGCACCGCCGCCGCGTGAAGCGGCGGGTCGCCCTTTTGGACGGCGGCGCTGTTCATCGCGCGGCCGTCGGCGTGACGCTGTTTCAGATCCACCACCACGACCGTCTTGTCCCACGCGGCGTATCGTCGCGCCTCTTCATCGTCCACACCGGCGGCCTGAAGCGCGCGCGGCCAGTTGCCGAACATCCGCTTTCCGACGGCAACAAAAGCCGCCTGCCGGAGCGGGCTCTTCGCCGATACGACCGATGTCCAGCTCAAATCCAGCCCACTCCGCCGCGCCGACTTGATCGCGGTGATCACCGCCGCTTTCGACCATCGCGGCCGGCGCGAGACGGCCGAATAATCAATCCCGGCCGTCGCCACGGCTTTTTTGAATGAACCGAAGTGATACGCCGCCGCACTCACCAGCGCACGGTTGGTCCGGGCGAGCGAGCGGTACGACACTTGATGCCCGCTGGCATGGAGCCTAATCAGATCGTCGAGAATGGCCTGCGGTGTCCAGCGCATCGATATGAATATGTCAAAGGGTCGGGCGACATCACGGGGATGTCTATTCCGCAAAGTCTAGCCTTCTGCAACGGACTTCAAAATGACACTCGCGGTCAATCCGGTGTCCCAGCCGGCACGGAATCGGCTACACTTCCAGACGATGAGTCTGACCACTCCGTCGATCCACACCGCTCGCGATATCCAGCGACAGACCTTGGCCGATCTGATTCGTCTCGCATCCGAATGCGCCGCCATCGACGCGCGCATCGAGCACCAGCTTTCGACACGGATCGCCACGGCCGAGAAGCTCCTGGCGCAGCAGGTTGCGAAGCTCACTGCCGACAGCGTCGAGCAGCTCGCCGTCGCCCAGAAGACCCGCAACGCCGATCTGAGCAATATCGAAGAGCATTTCAAGACCAATCGTCGCGCGCTTGCCGAGCAGCTCGACGCGCACAGGAATCGCGCCGCCACCGATTATGAAACCGTCTCGCGGCGGATCAAAAAAGAGTTCCAGGACGCGCAATGGCTGGTCGAGAGCATTCTCGACTCGGCCGTCATGAATGCGCAGAAGGCACACAAGCAGACGATGGAGAAGACCGGCGCCGACCGGGCAGCGCTCGACGAGCAGCGCGACAAGGGGCTGGCCTTACTGCACAAGTACAACCGGCCACACCTGCTGGAAAAGCTGAACGACATGCCGCGGCACGAACTCGCGGCCGAAGCATTCGAGCCGGCGCGCGATGCATCGATTGCCGCCATCACCAGGCTCGATTCGCTCGCGTTGGCGCGGCTGTCAGTGGGCGCATGGCCGATCCTGGCCGGGTTGGTCCTGATCGGCGCTGGAGTCGCCGTCACCAGGCCGTGGGAGATCGGCGAGACGCATCCGTGGCAACCGTCGGCCTGGGCGCTGGGCATTTCGATCGTGATCGTAATCGTGCTGGCGTTCCTCATGGTGCGGATCGCCTCGAAGCAGATCCGCTTCACGTGGGAGACGGCCGTCGACCAGCTGTCGCGCGCGCACTCGGCGCTCGACCAGCGCATTGCGGATGCAGACCTGATTCGCGACAAGACGATCGCCGACGCGAAGGTCGAGCAGTCGGCCGAGGCGCTGCGGGTGAAGGACAAGTATCAGCCGATGCTCGACCGGACCAAGCAGAAGCGCGATGAGGCATTTGAATCGGGACGACTGAAGCACGACCAGGAACTGCAACGCCAGGCCAAACGTCGCGAAGACGATCTCGCTGCGACCCGGCATCGTCACGAGGCACTTCTCACGCAACTCGAGCAACAGCGTGACGATCAGATCGCCGCCGCGCAGACCATGCAGGCGCAGACCGTTGCCAAGGCCCGATCGGATTACGACGCCGCACGCACCGAGCTTCAAGAGCGTTGGGATGACGGGCTCGCAGCGACCAAGGCGCAGAACCGGATCCAATCCGCGCCCAGCAGCGTCCGCATCGGCTCGCTCACGATCGACCTGGCGCGCATCGCCGAGGAATCCGGCGTCGCCGGAAAGGAGATGCGCCTCGTCCCCCCGCCGCCTTACGACGTGCCGGCGTGGCTGTCGATGCCGAAACAGGCGTCGGTCCTGATCGAGCACGATCGCGTCAAACGCGACGCCGCGATCGAGCTGGTCCGCGCCACCATGTTCAACCTGCTCACGACGCTGCCGGCCGGTCGGGTGAAGTTCTCGCTGATCGATCCGGTCGGGCTCGGCCAATCGTTCGCGGGGTTCATGCACCTGGCCGACTACGACGATTCGCTCGTCGGCGGCCGGATCTGGAGCGAGGCCGACGACATCGAGCAGCGCCTCTCCGACCTGACCGAGCACATGGAAACGGTTATCCAGAAGTACCTGCGCAACGAGTTCCAGACCATCGACGAATACAACGCGCAAGCCGGCGAACTGGCCGAGCCATACCGCTTTCTCGTCATCGCCGACCTGCCGACCAGCTTTTCGGATGAAGCGCTGCGTCGGCTGGCGAACATCGCTACCACCGGCGCGCGGTGCGGCGTCTACGTGCTCGTGACGCGCGATAATCGTGTTCCGCTCGCCGCCAACCTCCTTGAGGATCTTCGCAACTCCTGCACTGTCCTCTCGCAGAAGGACGATCGCTTCGTGTGGAAGGACGAGATCTTCGGTCGCTTCGATTACACGCCGATCACCCGGCCCGACGACGACGCGATGACCGGCGTCATGCACGAAGTCGGCCGCAAAGCCAAAGAGAACAAGCGCGTCGAGGTGCCGTTCGAACTGATCACGCCTAAGCCGAACGAAATGTGGACCCTGTCGGCCGACAGCGATGTGGCGGTTCCCGTCGGGCGGACCGGCGCGACGCGCCTGCAGACCTTCCGCCTCGGCCGTGGCGTGGCGCAGCACGCGCTCATCGCCGGCAAAACCGGTTCGGGCAAATCGACGTTGCTCAACGTGCTCATTACCAACCTGTCGATGTGGTATTCGCCGGACGAACTCGAGCTGTACCTGATCGACTTCAAGCGCGGCGTCGAGTTCAAGGCCTACGCGACACATCACCTGCCCCACGCGCGCGCGATCGCCGTCGAATCCGATCGCGAGTTCGGCCTGAGCGTGCTCCAGCGTCTCGACGCGGAGATCGGCCGACGCGGCGAGTTGTATCGGGCGGCCGGCGTACAGGATGTGGCGTCGTATCGGAAGTCGGTCAGCAGTCAGCGGTCAGCGGTCAACGGAGAAAACGGCATGAGTGTTTTGCCGCCGACTGCCGACCGCCCACCGCCGACCCTCCCCCGCATCCTCCTCATCGTCGACGAGTTCCAGGAACTCTTCACCGAGGACGACAAGGTCAGCCAGGAGGCGGCCCTGCTCATCGACCGCCTCGTACGCCAGGGCCGCGCGTTCGGCATCCACACCGTGCTCGGCTCGCAAACGATCGGCGGCTCGACCACCCTGCCGCGGACGACGATGGGCCAGATGGCCGTCCGCGTCGCGCTGCAATGCACCGAGGCCGACAGCCAGCTCATCCTCGGCGACAACAATTCCGCGGCACGTCTGCTCACGCGCCCCGGCGAAGCGATCTACAACGACGCGGGCGGCGCGGTCGAGAACAACAGCCCGTTCCAGATTTCCTGGCTCAGCGAGGAAGAACGGGAAGGCGCGCTCACCCGCGTCCGCAAGCTCGCGATCGAGCGGAACCAGAGCACCCGCTCCTGCAGCGTCTTCGAAGGCAACGCGCCGGCGGCGATCGAGAACAACCGCGATTTGGCCGCCCAGTTCGCGCGGCGCGGCCAGCTTCGCGCCGACCCGTCGGTCTTTTCGGTTTCGCTCGGCGAAGCGGTCGCAATCAAGCCGCCCACCAGTGTCACGCTTCGCCGCCGCGCGGGCGCAAACGTGATGATCCTCGGCCAGCAGGAGGAGCAGGCGCTGGCGACGCTCGCGACGATGGCGATTTCGATCGCTTCCCAGTCCACCGACAACGGTGCGTCGTTCTATGTCCTCGACGCTACCCCCACCGACTCGACGCTTCACGGAAAGCTTGCCGACGTCGTGACGGCACTCCCATTCACCGCGAATGTCGTCGGCTACAGAGACGTGGGCGCAACGATCGTCGCGCTCGCGGAAGAGCTCAAGGAACGATCGGCGAGCGATGAGACGCGTCCCGCGATCTTCGTCCTTGTCAACGGCCTGCAGCGGTACCGCGACCTGCGGAAGACCGAGGAGAGTTTCAACTTCTCGATGGATTCGGATGAGGGCGCGCCCAAACCGGTTGCTGCTGACAAGGCGTTCGCGGAACTCATCAAGGAAGGCCCGACATACGGCATCCACCTGATCGTCTGGATCGACACGGTCGCGGCACTGGACCGCACGCTCGACCGCTCAATGCTCCGCGAGTTCGATCACCGCATCCTGTTCCAGATGAGTGCCGCCGACAGTGCGCATCTGATCGATTCGCCCGCGGCGAACAAGCTCGGTTTCTATCGCGCGATCTACTTCAGCGAAGAACAAGGCGTGATCGAAAAGTTCAGGCCCTATGGCGTGCCGTCGCCGGCGTTCGTGAAGGATCGCCTCTTGTCGCCCCCGGTGAGGGTTTGACGCAGTCGCTTTATTTTCTTAACGCCGAGTCAGGGCATATTCTGTCGGCCATGGAGAAGCCAGCCCAGGTCGATTCGATGTCCCTGCCAAGAGTTGATCCGTCGACACTCGGCATTTCTTCAGACGAGATTCTCGCCTTCATAGCCGGCGTCAACGAACGGGTCGGCGGTCTGCATGGGCTGATGCTGCTCTGCCACGGCCAAGTCGTCGCCGAGTCCTGGTGGACGCCCTATCGCCCGGATCGTCGGCACCTGCTTTGGTCACTCTCCAAAAGCTTCACATCGACAGCCGTCGGTTTGTTGGTTCACGAAGGCAAACTCGAAGTTGAGAATAGGGTAATCTCGTTCTTTCCCGACCAGCTCCCGGAAAAAGTGAGCGAAAACCTCGCCGCCATGCGCGTGAAGGATCTGCTCTCGATGTCGAGCGGTCACGCCGTCGAGCCGCAGGTGAAGGTCGATGATGATTGGGTACGCGCGTTTCTCGCGACTGAAGTCACGCACCAGCCGGGCACCCACTTCCTCTACAACTCCCCGGCCACGCACGTGCTCTCGGCGATCGTTCAGAAGCTCACCGGGCAGCGGCTGACCGACTACCTCACGCCGCGGCTCTTCGAGCCGCTGGGCATCATGGAGGCTCACTGGGAACAGTCTCCTTCCGGGATCGACATCGGCGGCTACGGATTGTCACTTCGACTCGAATCGATCGCCAAGTTTGGCCAGCTATACCTCCAGAAAGGAAAGTGGCACGACCAGCAACTCGTACCCGAATCGTGGGTGAGGGAAGCGAGCTCCAGACAGATTTCCAACGGTGATCCGGCGAACGAAAACGACTGGACCCAGGGTTACGGCTACCAGTTCTGGCGCTGCCGACATAATTCCTACCGCGGCGACGGCGCGTTCGGGCAGTACTGCGTGGTAATGCCGGAGCACGACGCCGTGCTCGCGATCCACTCGAATGTGCCCGACATGCAGGCCGTCCTCGATCTGGCGTGGACGCACCTCCTGCCCGCTCTTACTGGCGGTGGGATGAAGGCGCTGACGATTCCGCCGCAATCGGTACCGCTGGGCAGCGGAAAGGCGACTTCACCGCTTGCTCAACAGGTCTCGGGAAAAGACTGGGCCGTCGAGTCGAATCCCGAAGGCGTCCGCGCCCTCCGGCTCACTTTCGATCAGTCGCGCTGCCGCCTGGACGTTTTCCTGGAGGGACGCCGCTTCACGATTCCCATCGGCCTCGATGATTGGCTCGAAGGTACGCACTACATCGAGGGCCGCGTCCAGGCAATCGCCTCACGCGGAGCGTGGGAAAACGACAGCACCTTCGCAGTGAGACTCTACTTCACTGAGCGGCCGGACGATTGGACGCAGCGCTTTGTCTTCGACGGCAACCAGCTCACCGTTACCCAGCGCAAGATCCGCTACGGCTTCTCCGAGACGGACCGCCCAGATCTGAAGGCAAGCCGCGCCTGATCGGGAGCCGTCTGGCATGATCACATGCCGCTGCGAAGAAAAGCTGGCTGAAGCCCAAGGTCGTGTCTCTTCACTGCTATCTTGACTCAAGCGAGTGGTTGCGAGCTCCGCTTCAGCTCAGGCGAACCACACATCCGCCGCCCGGCTTCCGAACGCCGCGGCGACATGCACCTCGCTCGCGATCCGGTCTGGCTGGCTGAGATCGATCAGGCCGATCCGGCTGCGGTCCGCACTCAAGAGAGCAATCCATCCGGCACGGCATCGAACGGCTCGCGCGGCGTAGTTGGCAGGTCCGACCGAGACAACTTCGCCGCTGAACGGGTCGATCGAGCGGAGCGTGCCATCGGTCATCGTTGCGATCACGCGCGGCAGGCCGCAAACATCCAAGCCGGCGATGCTCACGATCGGCGCAAGCATCCGCACGCGGCTCATCGGCTGCGCGCCCGGGCCGGCATTCGCATCGACGATCGCGATGCTGCGATCCGCGTAAGCGACCGCCAGCAGTTTGTCCGGCAGTTCGGCCACTTCGACGATCATCGAGGTGCCGGTGAGTCCGCTTTCGACGTCTCGCCCTGCGGCGATCCAGCGGAGCTGATTCACTTCTGCAAAGACCGCCAGTCTGGAACTCAATACGATCAGCGATCGAGACGGCACAGGCGAAAGGATGCGCGGCTCGCTCCCACCGGCCTTCCAGACGAGCGTGCCGTAGTCGGAGTGGGTGGCGAGGACGGACCGATCTTCCTCCAACACGCCGGCCGCGTTGAAACCGAACTCGCTGGCGCCGCTGAAGTGGTATGAGTTGATTCGTTCGAAGCTATCGCTCTTGAGGAGCGAGACTCCCTCGCGCGATCCGATCGCGAGAACATTCGAGCCATCGAACCGCGAGCCGCGGATGCTTCGGATCGGCCCGACATCCGAACTCGGCTTGCCCGCAGGTGGTAGAGTTGGGCGGTGCGGGTCGAGCGTCGAAATGGCGGATGCGACGGCAAGGTGAAGCGCCGGCGTCGCGTTGCTCCACGACGCGTCGGCCACGCCGGCGGCGCGGAACACGTCCAGCGGGTCGGACAGGTGGAGCCCTTCGAGCACGCGTGCGCCCGCGCTGTGTTCGGACAGCCGGCGCGTCAGTTCGGCGAGCGTCACGGCGCGGCTGGTCTGGTTGGCGGCCATCGCGTCGAGGCGCTCCTGAACCTGCGTCAGCTTCTGAAGCCGATCGAGTGAAGGCGAATCAATCTTAAGCGTGTACGGCGGCAGGATCGCCATGCCTGCAGCAAAAGCGAATTTTCGCGATTGCTCGGCGATGAGTTCCGAGAGCGGCACATCCAGCGTGCCATCGATCAGCCCGTCCGAGCGCTGCGAAAGGACGTACCGCTTGATCGCCGTATTGACCTCTTCGGTGAGGAAGCGGCTGATGTGTGCGGGCGTCAGCTCACGCGCATCCGATGCGCTGAAGAACCGCTCGGTGAGCAGCGCGCGGTCGGCGGGCGAGTCGACGCAGATCACACCGGCGGAAAACTCGATACGGATCTGCTGGTTGTCTTGTGAGCGAAGATCGCCCCAGGCGCAGGTAAAGCGGACGGCGTCCTCGTTGAGGAGGAGGTCATCGACCGTTTTGCGCGCGACGATAATCCCTTGGATCGTCATACCTTGATTCTACGTAAAAGCGTCGGCTTGGGTGCGAGAATTGGCGGGCCGATTTCTAACCGGGCCGATTCCGCACAGGCTGACCCGAACGATCCACTTGCCTGCCGCCGGGCGCCTGTTCTAATGGACCCATGATCCGGAGCAAGCTCGAATCCCTCGGAATCCAGCCCACCAAATCGTCGGCGACATTCGGCGCTTATGTGCCCACCAAGCGCATCGGCAAGCTGATCTACACGGCCGGCCAGCTGCCGATGAAGGACGGAAAACTTCTCGCCACCGGCCCGGTCCCGTCACAAACGGGCGTCGAATCCGCCCAGGCAGCCGCCAGGCAGTGTGTGATCAACGCGCTGAACGCCGTCGAGACACTTTGTGGCGTGGACGAACTGGTCGGCGTCGTCCGGGTCGGCGTGTTCGTGTTGTCGGACGACGGCTTTGACAAGCAGCCCGCCGTCGCGAACGCGGCGAGCGAGTTTCTCATCGAAATCTTTGGCGATTCCGGCCGACACGTCCGCGCCGCGGTCGGCACCAACGCCCTGCCGCTCAACGCCAGCGTGGAGATCGAATTCATCTTCGAAACGCGTTAAGCCGATGTTTTCTCTCAGAAGAAGGGGCCGATCGGACTACAATCGGCCTTGAAGGAAAGAAGGTGTGAACGAATTGAATGCCAGTGAAACTACGTCTCCAGGTGCAACGGCCACGTTGCCCAACAAGCTCGACGTGACGGTTCGCGCCGCCGCCCTGTCCGATGTCGCGCGGATCCACCAGATCATCAACAGCCACGCCGAACTCGGGAAAATGCTCTTCAAGAGTTACGCCCAGCTGTTCGAAGACGTTCGCGATTTCGCCGTCGCCGAGGCCGAGCACGACGGCAGGCCGTACGTCGTCGGTTGCGTGGCCAACGGGATCATCTGGGCCGACCTGGCCGAGGTCAGGTCTCTGGCGGTGGACGATGCGTTCCGCGGCCGGGGCGTGGGCCGCAAGCTGGTCGAATGGTGCCTCGCCGATGCCCGGCGGATGAGCATTCGCAAACTTATGTCACTCACCTATGAGCAGAGCTTTTTCGAAAGGCTCGGCTTCGTCGTGGTCGAGAAGGAGTCGCTCCCACTGAAGGTCTGGACCGACTGCGTCAAGTGTCCAAAGAACCAGAACTGCGACGAGATCGCGATGGTTCACGAGCTGATGGATGTTACCGCAGTGGAAGCACCCAAGGCCCTGCCGACCCCGCGCGGCGTGAGCATTCCCGTGCTGCCGCTCGAGGATTGAGCCTTCAGGACCATGACGCCCGCAGCCGAGAACTCACTTACGGCTCACCTCAGAGGTTCCATCATTGATCCCGCGCGGCACCGATTGAGGAATCGTCGGCAGTGCGAGTTCATTTGAATTCCGTGCGGCGCAAGAATCACGCCGGAACAGAATCGGCTGGTAAGGAACACACGGATATCAAATCCCTCGGACTGACCCGGCAGGGTCACTCGAAGTTGCGAACGCCTTTCGGCGGGTCAACGGGTTTCCGTTGTTGGCCCTCGATGTTCTCGAGCGTCTCGATCGCGAAAGCCACGTCGCCCATGCGGTCATCGCCCGCCTCCCGCTCGATCACCAGGGGCCCGGTGTAGCCGACGGTGTGGAGCGCTTCAATGAATTGCGCGTGGGGCACTTGGCCGTCGCCAAAAGCGACTTCGGTGCCCCACTCCAGGCCGGGCTTCTTGGAAGCGACGGCGTCCTTGATGTGCACATGGCGGATGTGTCGGCCCAGCGTGCGCACCGCGTCGATCGGGTCGCCGCTGCCGTACAGCAGCATGTTCGCCGGATCGAAATTGATGCCGACGTTTTTGCAGCTCAGGTTGTTGAGGAACTGCAGCAGTTCGTTCGACGATTCCTGACCCGTCTCCATGATCAGGTCGACGCCAAGTGGTGCGAGATTGGCCGAGAGCCAACGGATTCGATCGACGATGCTCGCGTAGTGCGAATCGTTCCCGCGCGGGATGAATCCGACATGGGTGCTGAGAAGTTTGATGCCCATTTCGCTGGCGAGTTTCGCCGCGCGGAGCGTGAGTTCGCGTCGCTCATCCCAGCGATCGTCGGGCACGTAGCCACCGGTGAGCTTGATCGACTGGATGGAGCTGTAATCCTCGCCGGCGAACGAGACCATCGCGGCGGTAAACGTCAGAAGGCTCTCCCGAAGACGGGACTGTGCCTCCTGGCGCGCCGCATCATCCAGTTGCAGCAGCCCGCGCAGGGCGAGTTGGACGTGCGAGAGTTCGAGTGCCCTCACTTTCTCAACGAGGTCGCCTTCGCTGGTGGGCCGCAAAGACCAGGAGCAGACGCCGATGTTGTGTCCAAGGATGTTCATGGGTGAAGCTTCTAGCTGCTGAATGCTGTCGGTGGCGAACCATTTCAACGTTATTGATGTCCCGCGATCGAACCGGGTCGCAGGTTAAAGCCCGCTGCTCGTCAAACAGGCGGGATGCGGTGACGCCAGTTTCGTCCCATGATCGGGCTCACTTCTCCTGTGCCTCGTATCGCAAGGCGCGACTCTTCATCCAGCGGATGGCGAGCAGGTCGACGAACGCCCGCGCTGCGCGGTTCCGGAAGCCGTATTTGGCCGTGCCGGCGAAACGCGCGGAGTGTTTTACAGGGACTTCGAGGCACGTGAAGCCGCGCATCTTCACCAGCGTCGGGAAGAAGCGATGGGCGCCGTTAAAAAGCTTCATTCCCTTGAGTGCGTGTGCCCGGTAAATCTTGAGGCTGCTGGCGGAGTCGTTGACCGTTTCCTGGCTGATCCAGTTCCGGATGCGATTGGCCTGTCGACTTTGCCAGCGGCGGAAGTTGGTATCCTGCCGCTCCTTTCGCCACCCGGTAATCATGTCGTAATCGCCGAGCATCGGGAGAAGTCGCGGGATCTCTTCCGGGTCGTTCTGAAGGTCAGCGTCGATGGTGGCGATGACTTCGCCTCTGGCAGCCTCAAAACCCGCCTCGAATGCCGCGGACTGGCCGCGGTTCTGTTTCATCTGCAAGACGCGCAGCCAGGGATACTTCTGTTTGGCGGCTTCGAGCAGTTCCGGCGTTTTGTCGGTGCTGCCGTCGTCGACGAGAATCACCTCATACGGTTTGCCAACCTGCTCCAGCGATCCGCTCACGCGGCGCAGGAGTTCCTCAACGTTTTCCTGCTCGTTGTAGCAGGGAATGACCAATGACAGATACGGTTCGCTCACCACAATGGTTTACACGAGTTTGGCGACGGTTTCCAACATCGACCGCATCGTCAGGCCAGCCGGGGCCAATTCCCAGGCGCGTGAGGGGCGGGTGCCGTCGATCGTCCGCCTGGGCCCGACCCGTCGGGAATCGACGGCGCGCGGCAATGCTCAGATCGATCGATACCCGCGCTTCTCGGACTTGCTGCGACCGCTGGTCGCCAGGAGAACGAGGCCCAGCGGGAGGAGGACGATGCCGAAAAAGAAGTTGCGGTGTTGAACCGCGTTGCCGGCAAAGTCGAGTGCGTCGCGCTCGCCACGCGCTTCCCAAAGAAGGTAGCCGCCAACTCCCATGATCGCGAGCGAGATCGGCATCTTGATCCACCACGGCAGGTCGACCCAAAGTGAGAGCATGATTTGCCACCTTTCCGCTACTCACGCTACGGCAGCGAAGCGTCGGCCAGATCATTTACCGACCCCGCGTCAGGGTCTCGAACGGCCGAGCGTGAACAGGATCAGAACGCCGAGAAAGCAGAGGATCAATCCACCACCGAACTCGTAACTTAGACTCAGGTGCGTCAACGGGTCTGCGTTCGTTACGCCGCCATTGATCCCGCGCACGATCAGGTAGACGCCGAACGAAATCAGCGGCAAAGCGCGCGCGGCCTTGATCCACCAGGGAAGCCCGAGCCAGATGTCAAACACAATTCAGCCTTCCGGCGTGGCGTTGATTCAACGTCGCGCGAACGCGACTTAGAATAACTTCGCCTGTTCGCGTTCGAAACCAAATTTCGTCTGCGGCTGATCGATCGGGATCTTGTATTGCCCGGTCCAGCAGGCTGTGCAGCAGTCTTTCTGCGGCGTGGTAACGCAGCCGAGCATTCCCTCGAGTGACAGATAGGACAGGCTGTCGACCTCGACGAAATCGGCGATCTGCTGGACGGTTCGCTCGGCGGCGACGAGTTCCTTCGCCGTCGCGAAATCGATGCCGTAGAAACACGGGTGGCGGATCGGCGGGCAGCTGATGCGGAGGTGAATCTCCTTGGCGCCGGCGCGACGAAGCGCCCGCATCTTCGAGCGCGTCGTCGTGCCGCGGACGACGCTGTCATCCACCACGACCAGCCGCTTCCCGTTCACCAGTTCGCCGATGATGTTGAGCTTGATGTTGACCGCGCGATCGCGCGCCGCCTGGCTGGGCATGATGAACGTCCGCCCGACGAATCGGTTGGGCACGATTCCCTCTTCGAAGACCAGGCCGGACTCCTTTGCGTAACCCAGCGCGGCGCTGCGGCCGCTGTCGGGCATCGGGATCACGCAATCGGCGTCCACGTTGCTTTCCCGCGCCAGTTGCCGGCCCATCTCTTCGCGGACCAGGTGAACGTTTTGCCCGAACACGCGGCTCGCCGGATTCGCGAAGTAGACGTGCTCGAACACGCAGCGGGCACCGAGAATCGCGGGCTCGGCGAATCGGCGCGAACTCATGCCGTCGTCGTTCAACGTGACGATTTCGCCGGGCTCCACGTCGCGAACGTACGCCGCGCCGACCGCGTCGAATGCGCACGTCTCGCTCGCCACGCACCACTGACCGTCCGGCATCCTGCCGATCGAGAGTGGGCGAATACCCCACGGGTCGCGGACGGCCTCGATTCGATTAGGAAACAGGAACAGAAGCGAGTACGCGCCCTGCAGGTGGTTGAGCACGTGCGGCATCGGGTCGTGCTTGTCGACGTGGCTGGGCTTGGCCAGCAGGTGGACGATGATCTCGGTGTCCGTCGTCGATTGGAAAATGTGCCCGTGCCGCTCGTATTCCTGACGCAGCAGGCCCGCGTTGATCAGGTTCCCGTTGTGCGCCACCGCGACCGGTCCCATGAGGTATTGGCGCAGCAGCGGCTGGGCGTTGCAGATCTGGCTCGAGCCGGTGGTGGAATAGCGCACATGACCGATCGCGCCCTTGCCCGCGAGATCTTCCTTCAGCAGGCGAGGCGAAAACACCTGCGACACCAGCCCCATTCCATTGTAGCCCGTGAGCGCAGTGCCGCTGGTCACAGCCATCCCGGCAGATTCCTGCCCGCGATGGTTCTGCGCAAAGAGCCCTGCGTAGGTGATGTGAGACGCTTCGCTGGTGCCCCAGATGCCGAAGAGTCCGCACTTCTCCTTCTTCTCGTATTCGTCGTGTGTATCGTCGCTTAGGATGGGCAGCGTCAGAGGCAAGTCGTCGCTCCGGCGGTTAAAGAGGCGATTGTACGCACCACCGCGCGGAAAGCGAGATCGCCATCTCCAAACGACGCGATTGAGAAGCGCGCCTGCCGACGATCCGCGGCCGGTGGTCGATTTCGCCCCGCGTCCCTTGCCGCCCTTCTCAAACTCTCGATACTGCTACCCCCTATGGCATTAGAAGTCGGCATCGTCGGTCTGCCCAACGTCGGCAAGAGCACACTCTTCAACGCGATGACGGCGGCAGGAGCTCTCGCCGCCAACTATCCGTTCGCCACGATCGAGCCGAACGTCGGCGTGGTGGCCGTGCCGGACGAGCGGCTGGAGCAGATCCACCAGTTCCAACCCACGGAAAAGATCATCCCCGCCCAGATCCGCGTCGTCGATATCGCCGGCATCGTGCGAGGTGCGAGTTCCGGCGAAGGGCTCGGCAACAAGTTCCTCTCCCACATCCGCGAAGTGAACGCGATCCTGCACGTCGTCCGCTGCTTCGAGAATGCCGACATCCAGCACGTCGAAGGCGGCCCGGACCCGATTCGCGATGTGGAGACGATCGATCTTGAACTTGCCCTGGCCGACCTCGAAAGCGCCCAGAAACAGCTCGACAATGCCGAGCGAAAGGCCCGCACCGGCGACAAGGACGCCACCGCACGTGCCGCGATGCTCAAGAAGATCGTCGCCCCGCTCAACGAGGGGAAGCCGGTCCGCTCGGTCGACCTCTCTGAGGACGAACGCGCGCTCGCGAATCAGCTCGGCATGATCACCGCGAAGAAAGTGCTTTACATCGCAAACGTGGATGAGAACGATCTCGAGGGTACAGGCCCGATGGCCACCCAGTTGCGCGAACGGGCCGCGAAGGAAGGCGGCGCGGTCGTGCCGGTCTGCGCGAAAATCGAGGCCGAATTGGCCGAGCTGCCCGAAGCGGACCGGAAGGAAATGCTCGACGCGGTAGGCCTGAAGGAGCCGGCCCTCGCGAGCCTGGGCCGCGCCGCGTACAAGCTGCTGGACCTTCAGAGCTACTTTACCGCCGGCCCGAAGGAGATTCGCGCCTGGACGATCCCCATCGGCGCGACCGCCCCGCAGGCGGCCGGCGTGATCCACACCGATTTCGAAAAGGGCTTCATCCGCGCTGAGACCTACAGCATCGCCGACCTGCAGCAGTACAAAACCGAAGCCGCCATCAAGGCCGCCGGCAAGATGCGCTCAGAAGGCAAGAGCTACGTGATGAAGGACGGGGATATCGTCCACTTCCTGTTTAATGTCTAGGCGCAGGAACTGTCACCCAGAGGAGCTTTAGCGACGAAGGGTCTACTCGCAGCCGCAAGTCACGCCTAATCTGGTGAGCGGCAAGACTTCAACGCTAGATCCTTCGTCGGCAAGCCTCCTCTGGATGACAGGCTTGCCTTATTCCAGCCTCATCTGGTGCTTCGCCATCTCGTAGTAATGCCCGCGCAGCGCGATGAGCTCGTCGTGCGTGCCCTGCTCGCTCACTTTGCCATCCTGCATCACATAGATGCGGTCGGCATCGGCCACGGTGCTGAGGCGATGGCTCACGAGGATGATCGTCCGCTCGCGCTTTATCTCGCTTAACGTCGCGGTGATCATTGCTTCGTGTTGCGGGTCGAGCGCGCTGGTCGGCTCATCTAGCACGATGATCGGCGCCTGCGTGCAGATCGCGCGGGCGATGGAGATCCGCTGCTTCTGGCCGCCGGAGAGGTTGCCGCCGGATTCGCTGATGATCGACTCGTAACCTTGTTCCATCTTTTCGATGAACACGTCCGCGCCCGCGAGTTTTGCCGCCTGCTTGATCTCATCGAGGCTCGCCAGTGGCCGGCCATAGGCGATGTTCTCTGCCACCGTCGTCGGGAGGATCACGCTGTCCTGGAGTACAAGCGCCACGTGCTTCCGAAGATCGCGTACGCGGATGGACCGCGCATCGATCCCGTCGAGCGTAAATGAACCGCTGGTTGGGTCGTAGAACCGCGGGAGGATGTTGAGCAGCGTCGTCTTGCCGACGCCGGACTCACCGACGAAGGCGATCATCTCGCCCGGATCGACCTTCGCGCTCACGCCCTTGAGCACCTCGACGCCGGACTTGTAGGAAAAGTGAATGTCATCCAGCACGAGCTTGCGCGGCTTGACCGGCAGCGACTGCGCGCCGGGGTTGTCGGTGATGATCGGATCCTGATCGAGCACTTCAAAGACGCGCTCGACGCCCGCGCGGGCCGACTGCAATCCCGCGTTCGAGCCGGTGAGGCGGTTGAGCGGATCGTAGAGCTGCCCGAGGTAGCCGATGAAGAGCGAAAGGACGCCGATCGAGATGTCGCCGCGAACCGTCAGCACGCCGCCGTAGGCGAACAGCCCGACACTGCCGACGGTGAGAATCGTGCCGAGCACGAGCCAGTAGAGAATCTCCTGCCAGTGCAGCCGCAGGCTTGCCGCGATGTAGGTGCTCTGGCGATTGGTGAAGCGGACGAGCTCATCGTTCTCGCGGTTGAACGACTGCACGAGCCCCACAACCGCGAGCGAACGCTGGATCTGCGTCGTCACTTCCTGGTCGGCCATCTTCTGCGCCATCGCGTAGCGGTAGAGTGTCTTGCTCCACTGCGTGATTGTAAGGTAGAGCGCGGGGACGACGAGCAGCGCGATCAGCGTGAGCTTCCAGTTGAGCGTGAGCATCGTGATGAGCATCACGACGAGCGAGCCGGCATTGACGATGTAGCCCAGGAAGATGTTGAGCACGCCGTGGAAGCCGTGCGTGTCGTAGCTGAGCCGATAGATGCCATCGCCCTGCGGCTGGGACTTGTGGTACTTCAGCGATAGCGCCTGCAGCTTCTGGAACAAATCCGCTTGAACGCGCGCCCGGCCGCGATAGCCGATGCCGATCGACATCTGCGTCTGCAGCGTGCGCAGGAACTCGTTGAGCAATCGCAGAACGAGCATCGCGATGGCGTAGTACACGACGGTGCGAGACAGGTTGTCGCGCGGGATGAAATCGAAGAGGCGAAAGAGCCAGTTCTCGTCACCGGGCTTGCCGGCCATGATGGAGAAAAAGATCGCCATCGGCACCGGCCAGATCACGCCGAGAAAGTTCATCAACAGGATGATGACAAGCGACCCGCTGATGGCGGGCGCATCGTCGCGGAAGTATCGGAGGGCTCTGAGGTAAAACTTCATCGCGCGTCTTCCTGTCTGGCCCCCTCTCCCGCTTGCGGGAGAGGGCTGGGGTGAGGGTGCATGCGGACGTAAGATGCCTTCAGTTCCTCAAGAATTGTCCTTAACACGTCGTCCGTTCCCTCTATCACCACATCCGCCTGCAACTTCATCGTCCGCCAGCCCACGCGAAACAGTTCCGCGTCACGATGTCGATCCATCCGTTCAGCCTCTGGCTCAAAATGCTGCGAGCCATCAACTTCGACGATGAACATCGCATCGATGCACGCAAAATCGACGATGTAGCCATGGACCGGAACCTGCCGGCGAAACTTGAATCCCCCGACCTGTCGATCACAGAGACGCGACCACAGACGTCGTTCGGCCTCGCTTGGCTCGCGACGCATCGAGCGCGCATAGCTCTGGAATTTTCTGGAATGATCTCTGCGATGCGGCATCGGCCAGAACCCTCACCCTAACCCTCTCCCGCAAGCGGGAGAGGGGACCAGACTTCGCAATCCTCCACCTACTTCTCCTTCGGCCACACCGCGTAATATCCCGCCTTCTCCGCCGTCTGATCGACCAGTCCCAGCACCGTCCGCGATACCCGCGTGCGATTGACCAGGTACATCGCCCACCACACCACCGGGATCAACAGTGCAGGCCGACTGAAGGGCCACATCATGTACCCGATAAAGCCGGCCAGGAAGATGCTCGCGGCCATCAACACCTTGCAGAAGGTGCTCATCAACATCCGGATCTGCATCCGCGTGATGTGATTCTCGCTGCTGTGCTTTTCGGTCACGGTTCGCAGGCGAATCTTCACGTACCTCGAACCGTAAATCTCCAGGTCCCAATCGCGCCAGCCGGCGTCAATGCGATAGCGAAGCCCCCGCTCGCTCACTTCGCGCTTCAGGGCCTCGAGCAACTTCATCCGGTCTTCATACCGGTTCCAGTAGAGCAGCACCGAGCGATCCTTCGGATCGAACGGCAACTTTTCTCGATGTACGCTGAGCTTTTCGACATCGAACGTCTTGGCTTTGAGACGCACCGTGTATCGCGACAGGCCTCGGACGATCGGCTGACGCAAGTGCAGGTACGCGATCATCGGGCGCATCAGCCAGTGGCGGCGCTTGGTTGGCAGGTCGACCTGATACGCCGCGATGATCGCCAGGATCGGCGGCGTGATCATCATCGCGCCGCCCAGCCAGATCAGCGGCGTGAACGCAATCGCGCAGATCCAGACAAACATCGTCAGCAGCATCCACTCGATGCTCATCAACATCATCGCGAGCACGCTCGCCTGCCGGCGATAAATCGTCTGGAAAAAACCCGTGCCGAAGACACCGTGGTAGATGACGTCCTTGCCGAAGCGGATGCCAATATCGGCCCCGTAGATCCGGCCGCGCCAAAGGCCCGCGCCGAGCGTATTGAAGTGATCGGGATGCTTGTACTTGAGCAGCGCCTCTGCCTCGCCGTAGCCGCGCTGCTGCTTGAGATAGGCCTTGACCGTGTTGCGGCGATAGTGCCACACCTGTGCCGCGGGCGCGAAGCCGATGCTGTGGCCGCGGTGCTGCAGTCGCCAGATGAAGTCGACGTCGTCACCGGCCTTGCGGAACTGGCTGTCGAAGCCGTTGATTTCCATGGCTGCCCAGCGCCAGTAGCCCATGTTGCAGCCCGGGACGTGTTCGGCCGTGCGGTCATCGAGCATGACGTGCGTGGGCCCGCCGGGCGAGAGCCCGACGCAGTCGGCCAGCCAGGAGCCTTCATCGGGAATCAGGTTCGGCCCGCCGGCGCCGATATGCCCGCCGCGGACCATCGGCATCACGAGGTAGTAGAGCCAGTCCTCATCCGCCTCGCAGTCGCTGTCGGTGTAGACGATGATCTCCCCGGTCGCGGCCTGCATGCCGACGTTGCGGGCGTAGCTCAGACCCATGTTCTTCTGCTTGATGTTCCGCACCCACGGAAACTTTTTCAGAATCTCCTGCGTGTTGTCGGTGCTGCCATCGTCGACAAAGACGACCTCGAAATCCGGGTAGCGGATATTCTTCATCGACCGCAGGCACGATTCGGTCGTGCTGCCGCCGTTGTACGAGCAGACGATTACGCTCACGCGCGGGAGCTTGAGCGTGGTGGTCTGTGGCGCGCGTTTAAACACCTCGCGCATCGTGTCGAACGCCGGCTTCCTGGTCCGATCCCGCCGCACGAGGCCGAAACTCCAGTCCTCCACTTCGTAGCCGTTGACATTCCACTCGTCGGTGAAGCTGAACACGAACGCCCCGGCGACGCCTTCGTCGTACACCGCCGAGAACTGCCTTCCGAGGATCTCGGCCTGTCGCGCGTCGTCGCCTTCGCGATATGTATCGATGCCATATTCGCCCAGGACGAGCGGCTTCTCACCGGCGATGTGATGCAGACGCACCACGTAATTCCGCAGCGCGTTTTCCTCGTGCAGATAGACGTTGTACGTGACGAAATCGATGTCGTGTGGCTGCAGGTATTCCGTCGGGGGGAAGTTGGCGAACGTCGTCAGGCAGTGCGGCGCCTCTTCCTTCACGATCCCGACCAGTTCGTCGATGAACTCCGCCACATCCTTCGCGCTGGTATACCGGACAATGTCCGGCGGGATCTCGTTGACGACCGAGAGCGCGAAGACTGCCGGGTGATTCCCGCACTCGCGGGCGGCGTTTCGGACGCGTTCGCGAGCGTCATCCAGGATCGCCTCATCCTCCACGAAGACCATGTTCTTCCCCCAGGCGATGTCGAGGAAGACTTTGAGACCCATTTCTTCGGCGAGGTCCAGAAACCATCGCGGCGGTGTGCGGTAGATGCGGACCGTGTTCGCGTTCAGTTCCTTCATGAGCGCGAAGTCGGCCCGGGTTTGAGCCGGCGACTTGAATGGCTCGCCGTCATCGTTGGTGGCGAACGAGCCGTAGGTCACCCCGCGCACACAGAACTTCAATTCGCCCAGGCGGAAGAACTTTCCGTCGCGGCGCACGCGGTCCATCGGCGTGACGATTTCGCGCTTTCGGGAACCGGCAAGGAGCGTATCGGCGGTGAAGGGGTTCCCATCACTGGCGGGGGGTGGATCTGTTTGAACGACTGTCATGGCGTCGGGCCGAAGTGTAGCCGAAGCGGCGATTCGCGCGCAGCGCTCCGACAGAGATTCGGATCGCCGAGCACCGCCAGGGGAGATTATCGGGCACGGCCGAAGCAACGGTTAAAGATTCCCGGCCGTTTTCGATCGGAAACCGCCGAACCTCGTACGCGATTCAATTTAGAACTTCGTCGGGTCTCATCGCTTCGATCGTACGTCGCTCGAATTAAGGAAGCCGTGATCATCGCGTACCTAGGCGGATCTGCGATCCGATGCGTCGTCGCTCGAGGGGGGAAATGGCCACTGCTCCCTGATCACCGGCGACCGCCACCCGCCCGCGGCGCCGGTTTGACCCATCGGGCGTTTCCCAACACACTGTCGAACCTATGTCCATCACCGCCGACGACTTCATCGAGATGCTGCAAACCGCTGGCGAAGAGAACAAGATGTCCTCTCTTCGCACCGGAAACGTCGTCACCCTACCGGCCGAGGGCGAGGTGTGGATGACCGGCGATCTGCACGATCACCGCAACAACTTCAAGAAGCTCGTGGCGGTGGCCGATCTCGCGAACAACCCCCAGCGGCACCTGATCCTCCACGAGCTCATCCACGGCGACCACATCGACGCCGCCGGCGCCGAAGACTCGTGGACGATGCTCTACAACGCCGCGAAGCTGAAATGCGATTACTCGAGCCAGGTACACTTCCTGCTGGCCAATCACGATCTCGCCCAGGTGTTCGGCGAAGGGATCAGCAAGGGCGGGACGGATGTGTGCGAAGCGTTTCGAAAGGGCCTGAAGCGAGACTTCAAGGACCGCTACCACTACGCCGAGGCGGCGATCAGCGAGTTTCTCCTTTCGCTGCCGCTCGCGATCCGCGCGCCAAACGGCCTGTGGTTCAGCCATTCGCTGCCGCGCGATGTGGAGATCGAGAACTACGACTACACCGTCTTCGACCGCGAACTCACCGGCGAGGATTTCAAGCGGCGCACCGGCGCGGCCTACCAGCTCATCTGGGGCCGCGGCGCCGAGGCGAACATTCCCAAGTTCGCCGAGAAAGTCGGCGCGAAGCTGATCATCACCGGCCACCAGCCGCAGGATGACGGCTACCTCGTCAACACGCCGATCCACCTGATCGTCGCCAGCGACCACAACCGCGGCGTCTTCATCCCGCTCTCGCTGAGCGAGGAGTACGACATGGAGAAGGTGGTGTCGAAGATCAAGCGGTTCGTGGCGGTGGAGTTGCCGGAATGATTACCGCAAACCCTCTTCGCACAGAATGCCTTACCATGGAAAGCCAAACCTCTTGAGCGTCATTTGCGAGAGCAACATTGGCATATTGATGGTGATTCCGAACAGCGTGACGACGGTGGCAAGGAACAGGACAATTCCAACGATTCGAATCGACCGCTTCCGAACCTTTTCCCAATCATAATCTGGTGGACGCGTCCATGAATACCAGTTCGTCGCACCCCAAATGAAGAACACGGCAGCCAAGAGTATAGGCATGGGTGTCTTTGTGAAATACCAACCAGCGCGCATGATCACTTCGCCAGACGCATTTAACTTCAAGCGCGAGAAAACAAAGAACTGCGCCGCAATAACAAGCTGCCACGCTAAGGCCCATATCCAGAAGACCGAGGCGGATCCGAGAATCAGTCCGCTCCAACAAATGCGCTCATACCATCGTCGGTGAGCTCGCTTTGCATATTCAAGGGAAGCGATTGCGCCAGTGCATTCGTTCATTCAGCAAATGATACAGGGAGTCCACTACCGCATCGTCCCGCGTCGCTTTCCGCTTCGGATGTTTCCGCTACACTCACAAAATCTATGAACTTCCGAATCGGCATCGTCGGCATCAGCGGCTACGGCGGCGGCGAGGCGCTCCGCCTCTGTGCTTCGCATCCTCAATTCAAAGTCGTATACGCGGCCGGCGAATCGACCGCGGGGCAGAAACTCGTCGAGCGTTTTCCGGGGTTGAGCGGGAAGCTGGCCGACCTCACCATCGACAAGTTCGACCCCGATGCGCTGCCCGATCTGGACGTCCTCTTCGCTTCTCTCCCAACCGGCGGATCGAAAGAGCCACTCTCGCGCGTTTCTTCGAAAACGAAGATCATCGACATCGGCGGCGACCATCGCTACGTCGACGGCTGGACCTACGGCCTCGCGGATGTCTGGCCGGACAAGATCAAGGGCAAGACGCGCATCGCCAACCCCGGCTGCTACCCGGCCGCGACGCTCTCGCCGCTCTCGCCGCTGCTCGCGAACAAGCTGATCGACCCAAACAACATCATCGTCGACGCCAAGAGCGGCGTGAGCGGAGCCGGCCGAGGCGGCGGCGATTCGAAGTTCGGCTATGCCGAGTGTAACGAAGACCTCTGCGCCTACGGCCTCTTAAAGCACACGCACATGCCGGAGATTTCGTCGACGATCAAAGCGATCGCCGGCAGCGAGTCCGGGCTGATCTTCACGCCCCACCTGATCCCGATGACCCGCGGCATCCTCGCGACGATCTACTGTCGTGGAACGGCCGACACAAAGACGTGCCTCGACGCGGCCCGCGAGTTCTACAAGGGCCGAGCGTTCGTCCGCATCATCGACAAAGCCCCACACACCAAGTGGGCGACGGGCTCGAACAACGTCTTCATCAACTACGCGTGCGACCCGGCCCGCAACCTCATCATCGCCATGGGCGCGATCGACAACCTCGGCAAAGGCGCCGCCGGGCAGGCTGTGCAGAACGCGAACCTCGTCTGCGGGTTGCCGGAGACGATGGGGCTAGAGGGGCTGGCGCTGTGGCCCTGATTCAAGAATGACGAAGTACGAAATCCGAATGAAGAATAAATGTTGAAGGGCAGAAATGACGAATGACGAAACGGACACATTCCGTTTCGTCATTCCCGCATTTGGCATTCGTCATTCATTCATCATTCGATCTTCGGATTTCGTCATTTCCTTCATCCGCCTTTGAACACCAACACCGGCCGCAGCTTCCGCACGACTCGAACCAGATCCTCCTGCGCCCGCAGCACCGCTCGCACATCCTTGTACGCGTGCGGCGCCTCTTCGATCATCGACTTCGTCTCGCGCGGATCGAACCAGACGTCCCGCAGTTGGTGCTTCAGGTCGCTCGAAGCGAACTTTTCTCGTGCTGCCGAGCGACTCATCCGCCGACCTGCACCATGAGCACTCGACCGCAAGGACGCATCGCAGCCACGCCCTTGGACGTGGTAGCTCAGCGTGCCCATCGAGCCCGGCAGCGCGCCGAGTACACCGGCGTCGCTGCTCATCGCGCCCTTTCGGTGCACGTACAGGCGCTCGCCATCGTGAACTTCGTGGCGGACATGGTTGTGGTCGCATTCGATACGCGATGATTCGATCGGCTTCGCGCCGACGACGTCACGCAACACGCCGATCACATCCTCGGCGATCCGTAGCCGGTTGGCGGCCGCGTATCTCGACGCCCACGCGGCGTCGTTCAGGTACGCCTGGCCGGCAGAGGTATTCGCGTCGAGCGTAGCGACGACACGCTTTTCTGGTCCCCTCTCCCGGTACCCCGGGAGACGGTTAGGGTGAGGGCGCCCGCTGACGGTTTGAACGTCACGCTCATTCGAACCCTCACCCCGACCCTCTCCCGGATTACCGGGAGAGGGGGAAGAAAGCTCCCCGGCCACGTGATGGTTTCGCACCGCCTGGCCGATCCCGCGGCTGCCGGTGTGGATCATCAGCCACAGTCGATCCTGCTCATCGGACTGCAGTTCGACGAAGTGATTGCCGCCGCCGACGGTGCCGAGCTGGATCGGGCCGTCACTTTTCGCGAACGATCGAATCGATTCGCAACTCAGGTCCGCGATCGACAACTCGCTCGGCAACGTCGGCGCGATCCGCCGATTGCGCCGCATCGCCGGAATCGCTTCGCAAAATCTTCGCAGGATCGCACCGGCGATGTCTCCTCGGCGAAGTACACTCGCATCCGCGTCGAAGCCGAGGGAAAGCATGCCGCAGCCGATGTCGCCACCGACCATCACTGGATAGATCAGTCGGCGCGTGGCGGTAGCCGTGCCGACGCAGATGTCGCCGGCCACGTGAACATCCGGCAACACGGCGATCCGCACGACATCGTCGAGCCTGCTCATCCGCTCGATGGCGCGCTTCACACCATCGTCTACGGATTCAGAGAGCCACCAGCGAACCGGCGCAGCGTTCCGCGCCGGTTCGCTCATGCTGTTTGCGTTCAGACTCATGCCCCACCTCCCGCCACCGGCACAAACGACAACTCCGGCACGCGCTTGCGCGAGATGCTTTGCGCCAGCGCGTGACGCAGCCTCGGCGTGACGGCGCTCAGCCGCGCCATCAACTCCAGCGTCGACTCGGTCGCGTGCGGCGACACGATGACTTCCACGACGAGATGGCCCGCATTGGGTGCGGGATGAACCTCGCCGACGCTCAAGTCGCTGAGCTCCACGCCGTCGATCTCGCCGCCAAAGGAAAGCATCAACGTGCGCTGCACCTGCCGGCAGAGCATCTGGGTTTTGTGATCGGGCTTATTACGCGGCCCGGAACGCGATCCGAACAGTTCGAACAAAAAAGCATCGCGATCGGAAGCTTTGCCTTGGTAGTCAGAACCGGTTGGTCCAACTTCGCGCGATGAGAGAGTGTGTTGACGCGAACGTTCGCGTCGATCACGGTGAGATCGATTGCCCACGGCAATGCTCCGTTGGCTGCGTCATCGCGTTCGAAACACATCGCCCAGCGACGCTTCGAGCAATGCGCAGCGAAGATCAACCATTGAATATCACAACGACAAGTTGATTGCGGGAGCCCGGCGCGCTCGGCCGGTTGGTGGGTTCAACGATTCACGACAACGTGAATCGCCGAATCAGGCAACGGCGAACGCGGCTGAAACGGCCGGGCTCGGGCGTGCAGAGTTGTGTGAGCGCTTCGACATCGTCAAACCCTTCTCAAGCGCGCCGCTCATCGCGGGCGAGCGGGGAATGTGACGTCGGCGTGCGATTTCGTCAAGCGAAAAGCGCGAATCACCGCTACCCGCCGGCGAACACCTCGTGGAGCGTCAGCAGGTCCGTGTTCAGGTCGAGTGTCGCCACCGACTTCCTCATCGCGCGGTGCAGCGCGCCCGGGTTGATGCAGCGAAGACGCCCTTCGCGGTGGTCGTCGGCGACGTGCGTGTGGCCGGTGAGGAGGTAATCGAAACGATCCGTCGCCCGGATTTCACGGAGGATCCGGATCTCGTCGCCATGGGTCACGGCAATTCGCCTGCCGCCGAGTTCGAGATCGCCAAACGTTTCGCAGCAGCGGATCGAGCGCTCGCTCGCTTCATCGCGCAGTCCGTGCCGGTCGAAATCATTGTTACCGAAGACGAACGCGCTTCGCTCGGCGGGCAGCAGTTCCAGAACACCTTCGCCGACATCGCCGCAGTGGATGATGTATTCGGCATCCCGCGCGCGAAGGATCTTGATCGCTTCCCGAGCGGCGGCCACGCGGCCGTGTGTGTCGGACAGAATGCCCAGGATCATCCACCCTCCGCGCAACATTTCCGACGCCGCCGCATCGCGCCCACGACGAACATTCCGAGCATCGCCGACGACGGCTCGGGCACAAGCGTGGCCGACCACGCGAGTCCGTAGGTCGTTACGTTCGCGTCGTTGGTCAGATCCCACACCTCGCCCGCGAACAGGACCCGCAGGAGATACGACTGCGTCTGCGGTATCGTCAAGTTCAGATGCTCCACCTCGTTGTACTGCGTCACCGATTCGGCGATCAGTGACCCGAGCCCCCCGCCACTGGTCGACCATACCTGCAGGTTCAGATTGTCGAAGCTCACCTCGAGCGTCGAGTTGGTCGAGAGGTTGATGCTGCGATCGATGAACCAGTCGAGCGTCACCGTGAGCGTCGATCCCGCCGGCAGCGGGCTGGTGAACCGGTAATCGTTCGGGCTCGCGTCGCTGACGATGCCGTAATCCCATCCGATCCGGTCGATGCTCCCGCCTCCAGTGCCCGCGACATCGTGCGTACCGGCGAGAAGCTGATCGAAGCCGCGATTGAGATCGAGCGCGCCCGCGCCGGCTGCGTAGTCAAGCGCCTGGGTGGTGCGGATCACGCCGTCGGTGCCCGCCGCCTGCCCGTTGTTCCAGCCTGAGATTTTCGTCGCGCTGTTGAGCAGATTCGCTTTCATCACCCGGCCGTCGAGTGCCTTGGTCGCGTTGCCGTACGTTTGCCGGGCCGCATCCGCCATCAGCGTCGCGCCCGAAGACACGATCGGCGTCGCGAAGCTGGTGCCGGCGACGTTGCTGTAGAGGTTGTTCCCCGGCGTGTTGGTTCCGCCTGCATTTCCGCCGGTCGTCCCGCCATAAAATGCACTGACGATGTTTTCGCCCGGCGCACAGATATCCACCGCGGCGCGGGCGTTCGCGATCACCGTGCCGTCGCCGGCATGGAAGTAGTCGGCCGCCTGAATGTTCGGAATGAAGATCGGCTGCGGCCCGCGCGAGCTGAAGCTGCTGACCGAACCATACAGAGGCGAACTCACATCGCTGCCGAGTGAGCCGACGGCGATCACGTTGAAACCGCTCGCGGGCGCGCCCATCGAGTTCGAACCCGGACCGCGATTGCCCGCCGAGAAACACATCGTCTTCGCGCTGACGAGCGCGATCGCATCGACCGCGCGACTGTAATCTCCGTAGCGCGCATCCTCCGGATCGCTGCCATCACTCCACGAGCTGTTGATGACGTCGGCGACCGGCGCGCCGGTGACGGAGATCGTCGCGGCCGTGTACGCGTCTGCGAAGGAGTTCACGCTGAAGTCGAACGACCGCGTGAACGGCGTGCCGATCCAGACGGTGGCGATCGCGCCCGACCACATCGTCGCGCCGTACGCGATGCCGCGCTGGTTCTCGCCACCAGTCGCAGTAGGCCGGCCGTTGATGACCATGCCGACCCACGTCGCATGGCGATCGAACTGCCCGAGCGCACCGGTACCGGTGATGAAGGTGTTCAGGTGCGTCAGCGATTCGTGGCCGTTCCACACGAAGCCCGCCTCCACATTCGCCACGATCGCGCTGCTGCCATTGAACCCGGCCGCGTAAAAGCGATCGGCGCCGATGATCGTCCCGATATTCAGCCCGTCGGTGAAGTTGGTCGGGTCGGGGTTGGAGGTGATCAGGTCCGCCTGGGCCGCCATCAGGCGCGCGCCCGCCAGAAGAATCACCAGACCCGCGGCGAGAGTTTGTCGCTGAATCACAGTCATACGAAGATTTTGCCCGATATTCGGAGTCGCGGGTGACAAAATATTTGAGTTCTTCGCCGATTCCTTTCGGACGCTGGTATTCGGATCATGCCTCCCTGACCCCCCAAGGCCGCCTGCAACGCCCTCTGCGACTTCGCAGCCTCTTGCATTCTCTTGCATTTCGCCGCATTGCCGGTCCGAAAAGTCGAATTTCGGGGCGTTTTCGAGGACTGGTGAAATCGAAGTGTTCATCTATCTACTGGGGTTCGGGAACCTCGGCTTCGGCAGCCTCTGGGCGCCAAACATCCCATTTTAACGTCTCCGGAGATTCGATCCGCGACCGCCACGGCTGGACGCGCATCATAAGGATATTGTCAGCACCGCTCCCAGTAGAATCATCCAAGCCCTGCGACCGAATATCAGTTGAAACTCAATCTCAATTGGCTAGCATCTTTCGATATGGCAAAGGAACTGCCCCAGATCCCTACGCCGGGAGCCCCCGATTTAGGCTGCGGCGAAGCCCGCTGCGCGGAAGCCTGCACCCTCAACCGTCTGGGCATCGGCCAATGCGGCACCGTCGTCAAGATCGACGCCGACCGCGAACTCCGCCGTCGGCTCATGGAAATGGGATTCTGCTCCGGCACCCGAGTCGAGGTCGTCCGCCGATCCCCATTCGGCGACCCGATCGAACTCCGCCTCCGCGGCTACTGCCTCTCCCTCCGCAACGAACAGGCCAAGTGCGTCTCCGTCGAGCGGGTGTGATGGGTTCCAGAATTTTGAACCACGAAGACACGAAGTCACGAAGATCAACTTCGCTGGATGGTTCGCTCTTGCGCATTCTGCTGTCGAGCATTTTGGGAAGCGAAACCAAAGATCAACACAGATTGACAAAGATGAATGCTAGGGAATTCATTTTTGGGTTCCCGACTTTCATTTCATATGTGTTCATCTGTGGTTCCTTCTCCGCGCGTTCTTTCTTCTACCTTTCATTGATACCCTTTTCCGCTTTGGTTTTTCAAACGACACTGCCGCCGCGCGCAGACAGCTTCGTGACTTCGTGTCTTCGTGGTTCACCCTTCCTCCGGAGCGACGAATGACCCAAGCCACGCAGATCCGCACCGTCGCTCTCGCCGGCAACCCGAACTCGGGCAAGACGACCGTCTTTAATGCGCTCACGGGACTTCGCCAAAAGACGGGAAACTATCCGGGCGTGACTGTGGAGAAACGCGTTGGCCGGGTTAGGGTCGGCGGTCGGCAATCAGCGGTCGGCGGCGACGGATTGGCGACTTCCCCCGCAGACCGCCCACCGCAGACCGCCGACCTCACTGTGATCGACCTCCCCGGCACCTACTCCCTCATCTCCGGCTCGCCGGATGAGAAGGTCGCCGTCGACGTCCTTACCGGGCGCATCGCCGGAACCGAAAAGCCCGATGCCGTCATCGTCGTCGTCGACGCGTCCAACCTGCAGCGGAATCTCTACCTCGTCTCGCAGTTGATCGAGATGCAGATCCCGATGGTCATCGCTCTGAACATGATGGACATCGCCGAGCGTCGCGGCCTCCGCGTGAGCGCGGAACTGCTTCAACAAAAGCTCGGCATTCCCGTCGTTCCGGTTGTGGGACATCGCTCGCGCGGGATCGACCAGCTCAAGCGCGCAATCGCCAACGCGGCCATCCCGCTGGAGCCGGATTGGCCATTGCCGGAAATCTTCAAGCGCGCCATCACCGAGTTGACGCCGGAGGCTGCGCTCCACGCCAGCAAGGCGGGCTTGAGCCCGACGGCGCTCGCTGAACGCCTTCTCGTAGGCGAAACAGTCCACGCCCGCATCCCCAGCGCCCTCTCAACGAAAGTCGCGCAGAAACGCGAAGAACTGATGCTCGCCGGCATCGACCCGATGCAGGCGGACGTCGAGGCGCACTACATCTGGATCGATTCCCTCGCGACAGCGGTCACGTCGCCTGTTGTCGATTTGAGAGTGCGCGGCAAGACTGCCCGTAGCATGACCGTCCCGGTCATGCCGCATGAGCGGGGCGCTCATGCTACGAACGGGCGGCACGCACTAGATTATCAACGCAAGCCTGCCTTGACCGACCGTGCCGACCGCATCCTCCTTCACAAAGTCTGGGGCCTGCTCTCCTTCGCCGTGATCATGGCGGGCATCTTCGTCTCGATCTTTTTCCTGGCTGATCCGCTGATGAACTTCGTGCAGACCGGCATCACGGCGCTCGGATCGCTCGTGGGGAAGATCCTGCCCGATGGCACGCTCAAGGACATGTGGAATGGTGCCATCGTCGCCGGCGTTGGCGGCGTGCTCGTCTTTATCCCGCAGATCGCCATCCTCTTCGGCCTGCTCGCGATGCTCGAGGACTCGGGCTACCTCGCCCGGGCCGCGTTCATCATGGACCGCCTGCTCGCGAAAGTCGGATTGAGCGGAAAGGCGTTCGTCCCCCTGCTCTCCGGCTTCGCGTGCGCGATCCCCGGCGTGATGGCGACGCGGACGATCGCTTCGCCGAAGGATCGGCTGCGCACGATCTTCGTGTTGCCGTTCATGTCGTGTTCCGCGCGGCTGCCGGTGTATGCGCTGTTGATCGGCGCGTTCTTCGCCGCCAACGCGTGGTGGGTACGCGGCGGGATCATGCTCGGGCTGTATCTGCTCGGCATCGTGGCCGCGTTCGGCACGGCATGGATCTGGAAAGCGCGCAGCCAAGAGGCGGTGACCAGCTTCATCATGGAGCTGCCCAGCTACAAGGTGCCGCAGTGGAGCACGGTGCTGCGGGTGATGTGGACCAACACGTGGGCCTTCGTGAGCCGGGCGGGAACAATCATCTTCGCGTTGAGCATCATCCTTTGGGCGATGACGTATTGGCCGCGGTTGCCGGAAGCCGAGCGGCAGCCCTTCGAACATCAAATCGAAATAAGTAATCGACTCTTGGTATGGAGCGAAGAGCCCGCTGTAAATCCGATTCCAGACATGCTGACTTCGGGTACGAGCGTCATTGCGCGACAGAACATTCAGGAAGCCCAAAGCGAACTGGCCTCCGCCCAGCTCCGCCACAGCTTCGCCGGCCGGTTCGGGCATCTGATCGAGCCGGTCATCCGGCCGATGGGGTTCGACTGGAAGATGGGCGTCGGCCTGGTCGGCGCGTTCGCGGCCCGCGAGGTGTTCGTGAGCACGATGGGTATCGTCTATGCCGCCGGCGACACCGAAGCCGACGACACGCCGCTCCGCGAAGCGATGATGAATGACACGCGCGCGGATGGCTCAAAAGTCTGGACGCCGCTGGTGGCGATCGTCATGCTCATCTGGTTCGTGCTGGCGATGCAGTGCCTGAGCACCGTCGCGATCGTCAAACGCGAAACCGGCGGCTGGAAGTGGCCGCTCCTCCAGTTGGTTTATATGAACGGTTTGGCTTATGTGGTTTGTGTGGCGGTGTATCAGATTGGCAGGTTTTTTGGGGCGTAGGTTGATAGGATGTTGGCATGACGCTGGCGACCCAGACATTCTCCGAACGGCGACCGAAGTATTGGACGAAGGAGCAATACCGCCGACTCGAAGACATTCCACGCGCCTTAGGCGAGCCGCGGTTTTTCCTACTTCGAGGGGAGATCATCGAGATGCCGCCTCTGAATCAGCCGCATGTCTGGGCGCTTCGAAAATGCACGCGATGGGCAGTCGGCACTTTCGAACCGACGCACGTCGTTCGCGAGCAGGCACCTATCGACGTTCCGGGTGATAGCATGCCTCAGCCTGATTTGGCTATTGTTTCGCACGAAGAAGATGCAAAGGCAACGCATCCGAGTTCGGCGCTGATGGTGATTGAAGTGTCGGATTCGACGCTGTACGAGGACCGCAAGCTTGCCCCGGAATATGCGTCTGCAAACGTCGCTACCTACTGGATCCTCGACATAAAGCGCCGGGTCTTGGAAGTCCGAACGCAGATCATCGACGACCCTCAATCGCCCACCGGCAAGGACTACGCGAATCTCCGCACGCTTACCGAAGAAGAAGTTGCCGAGACGTTTGACCCTTCCATTTCCGTGCAGTTGAAAGAATTGTTGCCATGAGCTCGCTCGCGCAAAACCTCATCGCCCTGCTGCTGGTGGCCGCGAGTGTCGGGTACGTGGGCTGGCAGCTCGTGCGCTCGATTCAGTTCGGCAAGGGCAAGGCGGGCTCGTGCTGCGGCAAGGGATGTGCCGCACAGGAGGCCGAGGCGCTCGCGCACTCTCAAGCCAAGCCGAAGGACGGCTTGCAGTTCATCTCATCCGACGCGTTGCGGCGGAAGCGGTAAGCAGGTGTGGACGACGAGGAGATCATGATCCGCAGACCACGACATCGGCCAGCCGCGCGCAGTCAAATCGAAGCGCTGGAAGGCCGTCGGTTTCTCACCGTCGCGGTCTCCACGATCAGCGCACCGGCAAACGTCTACACCGCTTACGCCAACGCCTTCACCAGTCTCTTCAAGCAGAGCGGAACCACCACCACGCCGGTCTACACCGGATCCGACGGGATCTACTCGATTCCGCTCAACGGCAACAGCCGGCTCGGCAGCGCCTACGACACGCCGGGCTGGCAGATGTACACCACCGGCGACACGTTCATCGGCAGCTACAATTCGAGCACCGGTCTTCGGAACAACGGCACGAAGTTCGTCAACAACACCGTCGCGCTGCACAACACCTCGGGCATCTCGCAGACGCCGACCATCAGCAAGTGGCGCGGCTCGTGGTCGGCCACGCCGCAGGAGCTGATGGCGATCGCCTCGCGGCCGACGACGAGTTCAACCAGTTACTACTGGCCTGGCGCGGGCGTCGTGGTGAACGGCCAGCTCGTGCAGCTCTCGCTGAGACAGACGGGCTCGTCGCTGGTCACGCAAGGCGTGGCCGTCTTCACCGCGCCCGTCGACAGCACGTTCAACTCCGCCAGCGACTGGCCTTACAGCGGCTCGGAGAACACCACCTGGTTCAACTCCGACAACCGCGGCGGCCTGGGGTCGGCGCGCAACCTGTTTCTCGCCGACACCAGTTCGACCGACGCCTACAACGGCCCGCGATCGATGGGCGCTGCCATCCTCGACACCAGCAGCGCCGATCGCGCCTTCGTCTCCGACGGCGAGCTTTACACCTACGGCACGCAACTCGGCGCCGGCCTCTTCCAGAAGTTCGCGTTCATCGCCCGCGCTGCTCCCGCCAACTTCGCCAACACCGCCTCCTGGCAATACTGGAGCCAGCTTCCCGGCGAGACCGCCGGCACCTGGCGCGGCAACGGCGCGGCCGACGCCATCACCTACGGCACGCCGCTCAAGGACACGAGCGGCAGCAACATCACCGACATCGCCTCCGAGTTCAGCGTAACCCAGATGCCCGACGGCCGGCTCGCAATGCTCTACAGCAAGAACGACTTCCTGGGCGGCGGAAAGCTCGCGGTGCGCTACGCGCCGGCCGGACATCCCCAAGGGCCGTGGAGCTTGCCGACGACGATCTACACGATCTCCACACCCAACAGCGGCAACGCGTCGATCGGCTTGCGCCCGATGCCTTCCGCCTGGGCGAGTGAAAACTGGTTCTATGGAACCTACGGCGCGAAAATCATCCCGCAGCTCTCCAAGGCTCCCAGCGGAACCCAACCCGGAAAACTGCTGGTGAGCTTCCACACGCTCGCACTCGACGGCTCTCCCGGCAGCGGAACGCAGACGCTGGGTCCGGAGTTCACCTACGGCGACATTTATCGTCCGCGGTTTCTCGAGCTCTCCATCCGCATGTCGTGGCCGCGCGTGGAAGAATCGCCGGCCCCGGCGGGGATGTTCAGCACATCCGTTTCGCTGCAGGTGGTTTCGTCGCCGCGCGAGTCATCGATATCGCTTGCCGGGTTGACCCTCTCAAAAGATGCGGATGCGTCGGTCCTGACCGAATTACTGGCGTGAGGCGTCGAGCTTGCGGGGCCGCGCGGCATTTCCTGATTCCGCTTGATTTGTTCCGCCCGCACGTTTTTTCGCGGCGGCGAACATCGAGTGAAACTTACCCGCGAATCCCCGATAGCCTCAAACCGCAAACGTACGTCCGATGCAAGGATGAAACCCGCCGACGGCAAGACAATCCCGATCTGGTCCGAACACCTCCACCGCCCCATCTACGCCCCGCCGTTGCCCGACTTGACGACCGATGTCTGCGTCGTCGGCGCCGGCATCGCCGGGCTGACGAGCGCGTACCTGCTCGCCAAGGCCGGGCGGAGCGTAATCGTGGTGGACGCCGGCGAGGTCGGCTCGGGCCAGACCGAGCGGACCAGCGCGCACCTCGCGAGCATCATGGACGACCGATTTTACCAGATCGAACGCCTGCTCGGCGCCGATGCGGCGAAACTCGCACACGCGAGCCACGCCGCGGCGATCGATCGGATCGAGGCGATCGTCAAGCACGAGTCGATCGATTGCGACTTCGCGCGCGTGGATGCGTACCTGATGTTCGAGTCGGCGGAGGCGCGCAAGAAGGAGTTCGACGCTTCGAAGCGTGCCGGCGTCAACGATCTCGAGGAAGTGGCGAAGGTGCCAGTCACAAACGCAACGGTCGCGATCCGTTACGGGAACCAGGCGGTATTCCACCCGATGCGCTACCTGGTCGGCCTCGCCAAACGCCTTGACCAACTCGGCGTCCAGATCTTTACGGGCAAACGCGTGACGGATGTTAAAGGCGCGGACACGAAAAAGGGCACGCCGTGCATCCTCACGTTCGAAGACCAATCGACGATGAAGGCGCATCACGTCATCGTCGCCACGAACGCGCCCGCGCCGATCAACGACTGGGCGGGCATCTATCTCAAGCAGGCGTCGTACCGGACGTACGTGATCGGCATCGCGCTCAACGCCGGCTCGACGCCGAACGCGCTCTGGTGGGACACGCAGGATCCGTACCACTACGTTCGCGTGATGCACGATCCCGACAACGATCGAGACGTTCTGCTCGTGGGCGGCGAGGATCACAAGGTCGGACAGGCGGGCGCGAGCCAGGAGCGGTTCGAACGACTCGCGACATGGACGCGCGAGCGATTTAACATCGAAGGCGAGATCGTCTCGCGGTGGTCTGGCCAGGTCCAGGAACCGGCCGACGGCATCGCGTTCATCGGCAAGGCGCCGACATCAGGTAAAAACGTTTTCGTCATCACCGGCGACAGCGGAATGGGACTGACCCACGGCACGCTGGGCGCAATGCTGATCAACGACCTTATCGCCAAGCGCGACAATCCGTGGGCCAAGCTGTACGACCCGCTGCGGAAGGAGACGAACCTCGAGTTCATCAAGGAGAACGCCAACACCACCGCGCAGTTCAAGGACTACGTCACGGCCGGCGAGGTAAAGAACGAGAGCGAAGTAAAACCGGGCAGCGGCGCGCTGATGCGCGAAGGCTTGAAGAAGGTCGCGGTTTACCGAGACGACAGCGGCGCGGTCCACAAATGCTCCGCCGTCTGCACGCACCTGGGCTGTATCGTGCACTGGAACGATGTCGAAAAGAGCTGGGATTGCCCATGTCACGGCAGCCGCTTCAGCGCCAAAGGCGAGCCGGTCATGGGACCCGCGGTAGACGGCTTGTCATCGCTCGATTAGTCGCGATCCAGTTCTGACGGATTGTGATCCAGAACTGGTCGCTCTCTGACAAATCGATACGCTTTACGGCATGCAGGGACAGAAAAGCTTATCACAGGTATGCAATTGGCTCGTTGCCGCGGTCGCACTTCCGTCGATGCTGATAGCGCTCAGCGGCTGTTCGTCTTCAGGGAGCGCGAGCGAACAAGTCGCGTCGCAGCCGGTCGGACACGCGTCACCGGAGCAAGTTGCATCCTGCGGCGTGCTGCCTTCGGACTACTCAACCCGCGCGCGAACGATGACTCAATCAAAGATGGAGCGAGACGGCAAGCTTCACGGCACGCCGGTGTCCGACGTCACGGTGAGTGTCGGAACACCCTTTCGCGCACGCAGTTCGCGCGGCATCTTCCGCGCCGACATGTGGCGCTACGGCTGGATCATCCCCGTAGATGCTCGCTGGATAGACAAAAAGGCCGCGCCAAAGACCGCAATGTACATCGTCTTCATCGGCCGCGATTATCCCGAGGGTGGCATCCGCGAGGGTGGGATCGGCCCGAGCTATGGCAACGCCATCGAGCGCCTGGAATAAGCTGCGCTCAGATGTCGTAGTACATACAGAACTCGAACGGGTGCGGGCGCGTGCGGATCGCATCGACCTCGTTCTCGCGCTTGTACTTGATCCAGTAGTGAATCACGTCCGGCGTGAAGACGCCGCCTTCGAGCAGAAACTCGTGATCCTGCGAGAGCGCATCGAGCGCTTCCTCGAGCGAGGTTGGCGTGGAGGTGATCTTTTCGAACTCGCCGATGGAGAGTTCGTACAGGTTTTTATCGAGCGGTTCGCCGGGGTGGATTTTGTTCTTGATGCCGTCGATGGCGGCCATCGTGATCGCGCTGAACGCGAGGTACGGATTGCACGAGCTGTCCGGGCAGCGGAACTCGATGCGCTTGGTCTTGGGGTTTTCCGAATACATCGGGATGCGAATGGCGGCCGAGCGGTTGCGGCTGCTGTAGACGAGATTCACCGGCGCCTCGTAGCCGGGCACGAGCCGCTTGTAGCTGTTGGTGGTGGGATTGCAGAGCGCGCAGAGCGCGCGAGCATGTTTGAGGATGCCGCCGATCGCGAAAAGCCCCGTCTCGCTCAAGCCCGCATAGCGATTGCCAGCAAAGAGCGGCGTGTTGCCCTTCCACAGGCTGAAGTGCACGTGCATGCCGCTGCCGTTGTCCTGGTAGAGCGGCTTGGGCATGAACGTCGCCGTCTTGCCGTGGCGATGTGCGACGTTTTTGACGACATATTTGTACAGCATCACGTTGTCGGCCATCGTGAGCAGATCGGTGTAGCGCATGTCGATCTCACACTGGCCTCCGGTGGCGACTTCGTGATGATGCGCTTCGACCGGGATGCCGAGATCGACCAGCGTCTGCACCATCTCGCTGCGGATGTTCTGAAGCGTGTCCATCGGCGGGCACGGGAAATACCCTTCCTTGATGCGCACCTTGTGGCCGAGGTTGTCCGGGCTCTCGACGCCGCGCGTCCACTGTCCTTCGGCGCTGCCGACGTAGTACTTGGCGAAGTTCGTCCCCTGGTCGTACCACGCCTGGTCGAAGACGAAGAACTCGAGCTCCGGCCCGAACTGGGCGCTGTCGGCGATCTTGGCCTTCTTCATGAACTCGATGCACTTGCGGGCGATGGAGCGCGGGTCGCGCGAGTATTCCTTCTTGGTGATCGGGTCGCGGACGTCACAGATGATCGAGAGCGTCGGGTGATCGAGAAATGGATCGAGCTTGGCGGTGTGGGCGACCGGGATGAGCAGCATGTCGCTCTCGTTGATCGCCTGCCAGCCGCGGATGGACGAGCCGTCAAAGCCGAAGCCGTGATCGAAGCTCTCCAGGGAGAGCTCGCTGATCGGAAAAGAGGTGTGCTGCCACAGGCCGGGGAAGTCCATGAAGCGCAGGTCGATGAACTGGATCTTCTGATCGGCGGCGAGCTTCAGAACCGATTGCGGCGTCAGCTTGGTCATGGCGCGTAAGGATAAGGGATGATCGAGTAAGGATGAAGGATGAGCGACGTGCGATGAAGGATGAAATCGAGGACTTCGCCCTTCGAGTTCATACCTCATCCTTTAGCCCTCATCCTAACTCCTCATTCTTTCTTCTTTTTCTTTTTGGGCGAGTCGTCGTTCGCCGGCTCGTCCGTCTTGTCGTCCTGCTTTTTGTCGCCGCCGAGCAGGCCGCCGATGATGTCGCCGACTTTGTCGATGTCGCTCTTCTTGCCATCATCGGCCGCGTTGTTGGTGCCGCGATCCTTCACAAGTCCGCCGAGGATGGCGGATGGATCGCGCAGCCGCTGCTTGATCGCCTCTTCGATGATCTTCTCGGGCTTGAGCTGCGGCGCGTTCGCATAACCGGTGACCGGGATCGCGAACGATTCGCCGAGATACTTCCTGAGCTCGTCGCTCTTGATGAGGGCCGTGGGGAAGTTCAGGCGCGTGTCGACGAGTTTCAGCGTGGCAAGGTCGATGTTCCCCAGCGCGCCCAGCGGCAAATCCTGCCGGACTTCCTGCGGCTTGCCCGCCTTGTCGCGGGATGATTCGAGCCGCACGATCGTGAAGACGACGTTGTTGCTCAGCTTGCCGTTGGCGATGTTGACGCTCGCATCGTTGATCTCGGCGCGCAGGCCCTGCGTGCCGAGGTCGGCGATCGCCTCCAAGGCCTGCGGCACGTAGCCGTCGAGGTACAGGTCGTGCACGCTAAAGGCGATTCGCGCGTTCTGCGAACTCGTCATATGCGCCAAATCGGTGATGGGCAGCGACTGCATCACGAGAATTTTCACATCCAGGCTGCCGGTGGCCTTGCTGCTTTTCGCAAAGAGCACGCTCGCGTACTTGCCGAGCTGGTTGGCCAGGATGGAGTTGATCTGCACGCCGCGCAGCAACTGGTGCTTCCTGGGCGCGCTGAGCGTCATGTCCGCGAGATCGAGTTCGATGCCGGACAGCTTCAGCGTTCCGCGGTTGACCGCGACGTCCTGCATGTCGCGCCCGTCTGGCGTGGCGAAGTGCGTCTTGCCTCCCTTTACCAATAGCGGGATGAGCAGCTTGCCCTTCTCGGTCAGATCGAGCCCGGCCGCCTGCAGCGTGTCGAAAGCGAGCGCGCCGCGCGCGTCGAGCGATTTGGGATCGCTCAGGCTGCCGCTCGCGGTCCAGACCTGCTTGAAGTCGCCGTCGACGACGATTGCGAGCTCGTTCTTCGGATCGATAATCGGCGCAAGCACATTCCAGACCGACTTCCATTTCAGATCGAATGCCGCCTGAACGTTCTTGAGTTCCTGCTTCTTCGACCAGTCGAGCAACGATCCCTTCAGGTCCACCAGCGGCGCTGCGCCGATCTCTGGCGCAATCACCTTGATCGTCTTGATGTCGAGATTCTTGTTTGCCAAGTCCGCGGCGATCTCGTTGCTGAGTTCGATCGACTTGATCGGCAACGCCGACGCATCCTTCGCGATCGGCGCGAGATCGGAAACGACCGCCTTGCCGATGACACTCGCTTTGCCGCCGGCGGTTGAAATGGTCTGCGTGAACGTCGCCTTGCCGGAATACGGGATCGGGTTCGCGCCGTTGGCGACCGCGAGGAAGTTGCCGAGCGATGCCAGGTCGGCGTTGCCGGAAAGTTCGCCTTGCGCATCCGGCTGGTCGGCGCCGAGGTTATTGATCGACACCGGCCTGGCCATCGACACCGACGCGATGCCCGGCAACTGCGCATCCAGTTGGCTCACGAGTACCTGCTTGAGCTGCGCCGCGCCTGCGGGCTTGGTGGGATCATTGGTCACGCTCGCGGCGAGTTTCACCGTCGCCGGCTGGGCCAGAGCGAGTTGCTCCTTGCCGCGCTGCATCGTGAGATCCTGGATCGCCGGGATGTTGAGAGTGAGGGTAGTGGTTTGCTTTTGCGCGTCTCGGGTGACAGTGCCGCTGAAGGCGGCACTGCCGCTGGTCACTTTCAGCGGCGCGAGGGGTTCGCCGGTGGGTGCCGTTGCCGATGTGCCCATGAAGCTGGTCACCAGGGCGTGAAGTTTAGCGAAGCTGGGGATTTGCCCTTCGAAGTCTAGCTTCTGGACGCGGTCGAACGGCGAGACGTCCTTGCCGGTTGGATCAGTCAGCTTCAGATCCGCTTCGCCCTTCACTGAAACGAAGCTGCTCGCCACTTCGTACCACGTGTGCGAGGCGGTCATGTCGTTCGGCACAAACATGGTCACGCCCAGTTGAAGGCGCTCGTTGTTCAGGAGTTCGCCGACATCGAGCTTGCTCAAATCGCTCTGGAGGTTGATGCGGTACTCGTTCTTTTCTTTGTCGAGCGCGAGTTCGAGCGTCGAGTCGAGCACGCCGCGGGTGAGCTTCATCGACGGGTCGACATTCTTCGCGAACATCGACGCCAGCTTGTCCGGGCGAAGGCGCGAGTTGATCTTCGCCTGCCCGGCGATCGTGCCATTGTCGAAGAGGGAAATCCACTGGGTCTCGCCAGTCGTCCAGACGCCCAGCAGGCCGCTCTCGGTGCCGATGACGAGCTTGTTGAACGTGATGGTCCTGGCCTTGTCGGCATACTTGTAGAGGAGGTCGATGTCGCCGTTGAACTTCTCGTTCTGCAGGAGTGTTTCGCCGCCTTGCGCGTAGGTGAGATTCTCGGTGTCGAAGGTGAGTTTGGCCGCCAGCGGCGCGGCCGAGTCGGTGGGCAGGCCCTGGGTATTGAGCGCGAAGTTGATGATGCCGCCAAAATCCTTGTCGCCGAGGTCGACGAACTGGCTGATGCTTTGCCTGGCCTTGGTCGCGTCGACCCGGCCGTCAAAGGCGATTTTGCTCGGCACCCCGCTGCCCTTGATTGTCGCAAACGGTGAGACGAGATCGAGCGAGAGCTGTGTGATCGCCTTCTCATCGATCTTCTGGCCATCCTTGATCGCGAGCGTCGCGCCCACGTCCAGTGTCGTCGGTTCGAGGCGGATCGGCTTGCCGTCCGCGGTCCCGCTGGCGTCCAGTTTCGCGCTCTGCGCGATGACGATGTTCTCGGGGTTGATCTCGATGTTCGACGTGCTCGCGAGCGCGCCGCCGGTCACGGTGGTGCCTTGCTTTAGCGCGATCGTGTTGGGCAACATGGCCGCGAGCTTGGCGAAGTCGGGGACGTTGGTATCGATCTTGATCGAGCCCTTCGCGCCGGGCGCTTTCTGGGCCGTGAGGTTCTGGATGACCTGTTGCGGGAGGCTGCCGCTGACCTGGACGCTCGCCAGGTCGGTCTTGAGCCCGGTGTTGGTGATGTCGATCGCTCCGCTCTGCGGCTGGCGCGAAATGTTAATGGAGAGATCCGTCCGCTTAAGTTGAAGGGTATCGCCTTTGAGCGCGGGACTGTTGTAAACGAGCCCATCGATGCCGAAGTTGTCGCCGCTCTTAATGGTGGCGGCGCCGCCCGGCGTGAGCTTGATCGCGAGCGAGCCCTGAAGCTGACCCGCCACCGACTGATCGGCCTTATCGAGCGCGGCAAGGACGACATTGACGATCGTCAGGTCGAGCCGATCGATCGTCGCGTCGATGTCGGCGGCGATCTTGTCGGGGTCGGTCAGCAGCTTGTGATTCTCCACCGCGTCGGCGGTGCCCTTGAGCGTGATGTTCGCCGGCTTTCCATCGACGGTGGCTTTGATCAGGCCGTCGATGGCGACGCCGGTTTCGAGGTTCGACAGATCGAGGTCGAGCCTGGCCGATTCGACCTTGGTGAACGGGATCGCCTTGGAATCCGACCGCGTCGAGGAGATGGTGCCATTGAGGTCAACGTGAACTTTGCCCTTGAGATCGGGAAGCGTGATCGGCGACGTATCCGGGCTTTTGTTCGATGGTCCATGCGGAGCGGGCGAGCCCGGGGATTCGGTCGCCGGTTCACTGCCGAGGATATGGAGCAGATTGACTCGTCCTGTTTCCGGGTCGATTCGCACATCGAAGTCGCCGGTGACGTTCGTCTGGCCCACGTTGAGGTCGCCGCGGATGAGCGAAACGAGCGATGCGCCAGTGGAAACGTTTAAATGGGCGACGACGGCGTTCTGATCGTCGTAGATCCTGATGCCATCCAACTTTTGTCCGCTGAACCATCCGAAACTCCACGAATCGACCTCGAGCCGTCCATTGGGTGCGACCGATTTGCTCACGCTCGGCAAGACCATGGAGCGGACGAAGCCGAAGCTGGCGATCGTCGGCGCGAGGACGATGAGGAGGATGATGGCGAGAACCAGGCCGCCGATCACCCACGGCCAGCGGCGCCGGCGCCGCTTTTTTGCCGTCTGAGACGGTTGGGTCGGGTCGATGGGCGTGGCGGGCGGTGTCGGAACTTCAGACATGGCAAAACTCCTGCGTCAATCAACTCATAATCGCTACAACCCACACTCTTCGCCAATCATAGGGCCATCGCGGGTTACCGAACCTTCTCTCCATCGGCATTTCCGTGCACAACTGCAACCGTATGGCACATCACGGGTGTAACTGATGCCGGACACGTCTCCTGATCCAACGTTGGCACGACCCCGGGACTTCGCGGACGTTGCAAATGCTCCCATGGTCGAGGATAGTTGAAGGCCCAACAATTTTGCGAGGAACGAATGCACGATAAGAAGGCGAAGATTCTGGTAGCGGGAGCCGGCGGATTCATCGGCGGCGCGCTGGTCAACAAGTTGCGCGAGATGGGTCATACGAACATCCGCGCGGTCGACATCAAGCCGATGACCTTCTGGTACCAGAAGTTCGACGACGTCGATAACCGCGTGCTCGACCTCAACAAACGCGACGCCTGCATGGATAGCGTCGAAGGCTGCCACACTGTCTACAACCTCGCGGCAAACATGGGCGGCATGGGCTTTATCGAAAAGAACAAGGCCCTCTGTATGCTCAGCGTCCTGATCAACACCCACCTGCTGGAGGCGGCGAAGCATCACAAGCTGCCCGGCCGGTTCTTTTACGCGTCATCCGCTTGCGTCTACAACGCGACGAAGCAGACGAACACCGACGTCACCGCGTTGAAAGAAGAAGATGCCTACCCCGCACTGGCCGAAGACGGCTACGGATGGGAGAAACTCTTCAGCGAGCGGATGTGTCGGCACTTCATGGAAGACTACGGCATCACCTGCCGCGTGGCCCGCTTCCACAACGTCTACGGCCCCAACGGCACCTATGCCGGCGGCCGCGAGAAGGCCCCCGCCGCCATCTGCCGCAAGATCATCGACGCCAAGACCAACAACAAGCACGAGATCGAAATCTGGGGCGACGGCCACCAGACCCGCTCGTTCATGTACATCACCGACTGCATCAAGGGCATCCTGGATATCACCTGGAGCGAGATCAAGTATCCCATCAACCTCGGCAGCTCCGAGCTCGTCTCGATCAATCAGCTCGTCGACATGTGCGAAGAGCTCGGCCAGGTGAAGCTGAAGCGCAACTACAACCTCGACGCGCCCAAGGGCGTCCGCGGCCGCAACAGCGACAACACGCTCATCAAGAAAGAGCTCGGCTGGGAACCGAACACGCGGCTCAAGGACGGCCTGGCGATCACCTACAAGTGGATCGAACAGGAAATGAAGAAGTCCGGCAATGAGAGCGTCGTGAACTGGACCTGATCGCATGGTCAGCCGCTGATGAATGCGGATGAACGCCGATGGCTTGATTAAAGGGCTCTCGGCGTTCTCTTTTGGCTCGAGTGATCATTCGTTGTCGTCCCGAACGCACTCGTGAAGGATCTTGCATCGAGCGCTCGAAAGTTGATGCTTCGCGAGATCGGACTGTGAAGTCAAAGGCTACGTTCGAATGACAATCACCCGTCCATCTCATCCTACTCTTTATCCGCGTTCATCTGCGTACATCCGCGGCTAATCATGCCCAAGCGCATCGTCATCCTCTCCCAGGTCTACGTGCCCGATCCCGCCAGCGTCGGCCAGCACATGCACGATTTCGCCGCCGCGATGGTCAGGCGCGGGCACGAGGTGATCGTCTACTGTTCCTCGCGCGGTTATGACGATCCATCCCAGCGATATCCGCGCCACGAAGTTCGGGACGGGGTCCGGATCCACCGGTATTCGCTGCCGGTCTTCAGCAAGTCGAATATGCTCCTGCGCGTGTTCGGCTCGGCGTGGGCGCAGTCGGCCCTCTTCTTCAACGCCCTCTTCACTATCGGCACCGACCTGATTTTCTTCTCCACCAGCCCGCCGCTGATTGGCGTGACCGCAACCGTCGTCGCCAAGCTCAAGCGGATGTTTTCCTTCGGGAAACATGTGCCACGCGTCTACTGGGCGATGGACCTGAATCCAGACCAGCTTCTGGCGATGAAGAAGCTCAGAGCCGGGTCGTTGCTCCACCGCTTTCTCGAGGCCGCGAACAAGTTCATCATTCGCAACGCCGACCTGACGGTGCCGCTCGATCGCTTCATGGAAGATCGGCTCAAGCTCGACGGCCGCCGGCCCAATGACCTGCTCGTCATGCCCCCTTGGCCGCACGAACGAGCGGAGACGCCGCTGCCGCACGAGCAGAACTGGTTCCGCGACAAGCACGGCCTGCAGGGGAAGTTTGTCATCATGTATTCGGGCAACCATTCGCCCGCGAACCCGCTCGACACTTTGCTGCAGGCATCGCTGGCCTTCAAGGCGGACGACTCGATCCGTTTCGCCTTCATCGGCGGCGGCGGCGCGAAAAAGCAGGTCAACGAGCATATCGAAAAGCACTCCCTGAAGAACTTCCTGAGCCTGCCGTACCAGCCGCTTGGCGACCTCAAGTACTCGCTCAGTGCGGCCGACGTTCATGTCGTCAGCCTCGGATCGGACATGGTCGGCATCATCCACCCGTGCAAGGTGTACGGATCGATGGCCGTCGGCCGGCCGATCCTGTTCCTGGGACCCAAGCCGTCACACGTCTCGGATCTCATTGATCAGCACCAGATCGGCTGGCATGTCGCCCACGGCGACGTGGATGGCGCAATCAGCGCGATCCGGGAAATGAAGACGACGGATGCGCTGAAACTCGCCTCGCAAGGCGACCGGGCACAGACTGCGCTGCGGTCCAGCCTGAGCCAGGAATTACTTGTCGAGCGGCTGTGTGAGCGGGTCGAACGGCTGATGAACTAATCCCGCGACTTCGCGAGGCGAGGACGAAATCATATTGACGATTCCGCTGACGCGCGTGACCATGTCGGGGACACGTCTGCCTCAAACCTCACGGAGGCTCGCTATGCTGTTTGTCGTCACCGGCGCGAATCATGCCACGGGTGCAAAGACGAGACTGGAAATCGACGCGACCAGCCGCGCCGCTGCCGAGAAGGCTGCTGTACGCTCGGGCGTCGAGGTCCATCACTGCCACGCCGCCTCCGACGACCCGGTCGCACATCCGCATGCCCGCAAAGCAAATCCCGAAAGAGTCTGCGAAGGCGGCTCCTGCACCAAGCTCATCGCGATGGGTGCGTTGCTGCTCATCGGGCTGCTGGCGTGGATCTTGATCTGATCGCGCCAAATCGCCCTCGGCTCGTTGTCGCGCAGTAGAAAAGCCGCTGCCTGACGGGGATGGCAAAGCGGCTTGAGTTCGACAGATCGCTCGTTGAAGAATCCGCGGCCTACGCGCTCACGCGTATCGTCTGTTCCATCGCCTGGCTCGGCTCCGGCATGTTCAGCCGCGCCGCGGCCATGCCGGCCTTTTGTTTCCCGAGTTGCTGCATCAGCAGTGCCCAGGTCTCGCGCTGGTAGCGCAGAATGCCAAGCACTTCCTCGATCGGCCCGAGCTCGCGGGTCGTGTTGCAGTCGACCAGCCGGCGATAGCAGAACATGTAGATCGCCGAGAGGTTTCGGCACAGGTCCGGCGCGACGTCATGCTTGAGGCTGCAGTTCAGCTCCAGCAGAATCTTTTCCGCCTTGCTGATGTTGTGAAAGCTCTGGTCGTAGTTCTTGGCGATCAGGGCCTGTCGGCCCTTTTCGGCGAAGCGCACCGCGCCATCGTACAGCATCAGTTGAAGCTGTTCCGGCGTCGCGGTGAGAACCTTGGCTCGTAGATATTCGTTTGCGCCGTTCGGATTCATTCCGTCGTCTCCGAATGATCCCCTCATGCCTTCCCTGTCACTGCATTTTCTATCGGCGACGGGCAAACAAACACTTGCGACCGAAACATTATCGGCTTTGGCGCCGAACCCGCCTCACCGCCCATCACGCCCGGACGGGAGTGAACGAATTGAGTGCCGACTGCTGGCCTTGCAGCGATGAGAGCGAACTCTCGAGATTGGCAAACTGCCGTTCCAGCCGGGCGCGCTTGAGCGCGACGAGCTTGTCGATCGAGTCGATGCGGGCCTGGAACTCGTCGTTCCGGCTGTCCGTTTGCCTGCTCGATCGCGTCACGACGCCGCTGACCGGGTCGATGAGGCGATTGATGCGCTTTTCGACGATCGAGCCGATGCCGCCCTTGTTGCCGGTGTTCGGATCGACGAGCTTGCGGCCAAGGATCTGGCCCTTGGAGGCTGGGACTTCCAGCCCGAGATCGAATGCGGCGATCGATCCGTTGAGCGAGCTGACGACGAACTTCTTGGTTCCCGAGGCGCTCTTGTCGATCAGGTTGATGCCCGTGCCGGCGGCGTTGATCTGCGCCTGGATCACGCTGCCGGTATTGCCGGTCGAATTGTTGATCGCGTCGATCACCTGCCCGAGCGTACTGAGTTCCGCGACCTTCACGTTGAAAGTGGTGCCGTCTTTTGCGGTGATCGAAAAGTCGTCGCCGCCGTTGGTGGCCGTGCGGATGCCCTGACCACCGCGGAGGTCCTGGAGCAGCGAGTCGGAGTCCATCGACGCCCCGGCGCGGGTGAAGAGGGTCGTCACCGCATCCGGGTCGTCTGCATACGCATCGCGGAACTTCTGCTCGTTGAACTCGATCGCCCCATCAGCGCCGACTTTCAGCCCGACGTCGGCGGCGATCCTGTACTTTCCACTTTCGTTGCCGACCGTCGTGAGGATCCCGTAGAGCTCGCTTTCCACCGACTGGGCGACCGGATCGCCGAGCAGGTCGCCTCGCGTGTTCGTCGTGCTGTCGAACTTGGTGTAATCCTTGAGCGCCGTCACCAGCCCGTTGAAGTTCTCGACGAACTTGTTGGTCGCTTCGACGACATTGTCGACGTTGCGTGCGACGTTCACGCTCACCGGCTCTTTGCTCACACCGTTGAGGTTCAGCGTGACGCCGCGGATCGCGCCGCTGACCGTATTACTCGAGGAGGTGATCAGCAGCGGCTGCGCGCTGGAGTCTGATCCGACGAACACGGCCGCATCCTGCGCATCGACCAGCACGCGCTCGCCCAGCGGCGTGCCGTGATCGGTCGTCGTCATGCTCATCGAAACACGGCCGGCGCGACCGGTGTTCGTCGAAGTGAGCGAGAGCCGGTAAGGCGCGTTGCCCGAGCCGTCGTTGATGATCGAGGAACTCAGTCCCCAGTTGAGGTCCTGGATCTTCTGCTGAACATCCTGGAGCTTGTCGGTCGCCTTGATTTCGATCGTCTTTTCCCACGAGCCGTTCAGTGTCGTTCCGGTGAACGCGCCGAGCACGTTCAGACTCTTCGCGACGGTGCCGTTGTCCTGGTCTTCCACTTTCGAGGTGAGCGCTCCGCCGGCGCTGTCGGTCAGCAACAGGCCATCGCCGTTGGCGTTGATACTCGCCTTGACGCCGATCTGCGCGCCGTTGTTGATCTTGTCGATCACGTCCGCGATGGAAACGTCTTTCGTTCCATCGATCTTGATCGTCTTGGATTTCCCGGCCGAGTCGAAAATCTTGAAGGTCCCGTCGGGCACGCCCTTTCCGCCGTTGAGGTCGCGCAGCAGCGTGCTCGGCGTGAACCAGGCGCGCTGCAGGTTTGCGCCGGTAATGGACCGGTGCGCGTCATCGGGCGCGAATGAGCCGTTGATCCCCAGATCCACAGCGGACGTCCCCGAGACGTCGGTGATGGCGAGATAGCCCGGCTTGCCGGTCTGGTCGGTGATCGAGATCCCGTTGGCGCCATCCTTCACCTCGGCCAGGACGTTGACGCCGGACGCGTTGATCAGGTCCAGCACGTCGTTGATCGTTTCGGCGCCCGACAGGTCGATATCGCGATGCACGCCGGATCGGTCGGTGATGCCGATCGTGCCCAGCGAGATGCCCGCGCCGCCCTTGAGCGACGCGAGCAGCGTGTTGTCGAGCCCGGCCGTGACGCTCGAGCCGTTCACGATGCCGGATGCGTTGGCGGTGCCGATGATCCCCAGGTCGGCCGCGGCATCGCCGTTGAGCGCTTCGATTTTCATCGGGTCGGCGACGGGATTCAGCGGATCGGTGTAATCGACGCTGGTATCGACGATCTTGAATCCGCGATCGCCGTTGCCGAGCTGGATGTATCCCTTGCTGCCGATCGCGGTGTTCACCTTGGCGATCACGTCGCCGACCGTTTTCGCGCCCAGGAGGCTGACGTCGAACACGGTTCCGTCGCCGGCCGTGATCCGCAGATCCTTGGATGCCGCGGACGCACTCAGGCTTACGCCCCGGCCGTCGTTGAGCTTGGAGAGCGGCGTGCTCAGCGAGAGCTTGCCGATCTGGGTGCCGGTCACCGAGTTGGAGCCGCTGTTGGCGACGATGCCCAGATCCTCAGCGCTGTGTCCATCGCCGACGTCCTGGATGCGGAAGTTGTTGGCGCTCTGGCCGGTGGTGTCGGTGAGCACGATCGCGTTGTTCGAGACCGTCGCTTTCACGCTCACGTCGAGCGAGGTGTTGATCTTCTTGAGCACGTCTTCGAGCGTGACGGCGTCGGATGTGTCGATGAGCGTGCTGTTGCCGGACCGGTCGATGATGCGGAACTGTCCGCGGCGGACGCCGTCGCCGCCGTTGAGATCGTCGAGGCGGGTCGGCGTCTTGAGGTCGCCGCCGCCAAGCTCGATGGTCATCGTGCCGGCGCCGACGTTCGTGGTGTCGTAGTCGGCGAACCCCCTGGAGACCGATTGCTGCGCGCTCACCAGGCGAGCGACCGACAGCCGATACGATCCCGCCGCCGCGCCCGTCGATGCCGTTCCCGTGACGACGCCTTCGTCGCTGCTGTTCACGGCGGCGGCTTTGAAGGTCTGCGCCTTCTTCACCGTCGTGCCGAAAAGTCGCATCGACGTGAGACGCGTCTGCAGGTCGGTGTAGGCGGCCTTCTTCTTGTTCTGGCTGTCGATGCGCGCCTGGAGGTTGACCTTCGGCCGCTCCTCGATCTGCATGAGCTGATCGATGATCGACTGCGAGTTGATGCCGCTGGCCAGACCGATGCCGGAGGTGATTCGACCCATACCTAGATTCCTTGTTCCGATTCGACGCGTTCGCCGGCGATGCGCTGGCTGGGGAGATCGATCGCGCCCGACCGCAGTGCGACCAGCCCGACCTCTTCGACGGCCTGCTCCACCGCCCACCGACGCATGAACTCCGCTGCCGTCCGCCTGGCGAGCCTCGCCCGCCGGGCCAGCTCAATCACGCGGGCGCCGGTCAGACCTTCTTTCGTCCCTTCCGTGGTGTCGTGGTCTGCGTGCTCCATGTTTCTGTTATCGGGTGCGCAGGCATGGCGACATCAAGAAATCCGCTCGAATGTTCAGGTGAAGTTAGGGATCGCACGGAACGTGCGAAGGAAGGAATCGAACTCAGTCGGGCCCACGGGGGAGATCCGTGGGCACCGTAGATCACGCCCTGGAAACGACTTGGCCGCGAACGTGTGCGAGCGTGACGCCCGGGTACGTTCGCGGCCAGGCCGCGGTCTTAGAACTTGCTGTGCCGTTTCAACGGGGACGGTCTGGGACGGCAAAACGCCCGCCAACGGCCCGCTTCGAGATCACATCGACACGCGCGACCGCCGCCCGAGCACCCGGCCCGTCAGCAGCAGCACGCCCGCGGCCGTGAGGGGCTCGGGGACGGCCTGGGCTGAGAGGCTCAGCACGCCGTTGCCGTTGGTGAAGGTGAAAATCAGTCCTCCTATGACCGTCGACGTCCATTTGGCCGCAAAATTGTCGTATGTAAGCGTGCCGGCATATTGACCGCTGAGCGTGACCGCGTCGAAGTTGTTGACGGGCGAGTCTGCAAAGTCGAAGAGGTCGAACGATTGGCCAGCCGAGTGCGTTCCCGCGATCGGGATACTCAGCGTGCCGTCGTAGGTCATCGTTCCGGTCACGTTCACTTCGTCGAACGTATTGTCGGCAGCGATCTCCATCGTCGTGACGGCGGAGCTGAGAGAATTGTCGAGCGTCAGGTTGCCGGTGATGTCCAGCGAGCCCGGAGAGTTGCCCGGGCTGAGGTTGCCCAAGACGGTCGTATTGCCAGAGACGAGCCCATCACCCTGAAGCGTCGCGCCTGAAGCCACTTTCACCGCACCGGTGACGGTGCCATTGGCTTTGAGCGTTTGGCCGAAGACGACCGTGTAGCCACTCACAGCAGACACATTGAATGTGGCACCCACCTGAACATCAATCGTCGGGCTGTTGTCGATCGAGCCCGTTGTCGCGAGTGACAGTGTGCCGTTGGAAACCGTCGTCCCGCCGCTATAGGTATTATTGCCGCTTAGCGTCAAGGTGTTCGTGCTGAGCGAGCCGAGCGTGAAGCCGCCCGAACCTGCGATCACGCCTGCATACGATCCTGCCGCCGTCTGGTTGACGGTAAAAGTACGACCCGAAGCAATGTTGATCGTCGCGGTATTCGTGCCGCTGGACGGTGTCGAGATCGCGCCGCTGAGCGAGCCGCTAGTAAGATCGGCAGCTGTAGCAAGGTTGAGGATAGTGTTCGTGCCGGGCGCGGTTGTGTTGGTGTTCGCAACCACCAGCGCGCCGGTGAATGCGCCGAGTGTGCCGTTTGTACTCAGGCCGAGCGTCCCTTGATTAACGGTCGTGCCGCCGGTGTAGTTGCTACTGCCGCTAAGGACGAGCGTGCCAGCGCCGGATTTAACTAATGCTCCGTTGGTCACCGTGGCACCCGTGGTACCGACCATCGTGAGAGCATTAGTGGTGACCTCGATTGTAGCTATTTTATTGGCATTTATCGTAAATGCACGATTGATCGCAACGCTCGAGCCTGTGTACTGCAATGTTCCGCCGTCGAATACCAAGTTTGACGCCAACGCGGAAGCTCCGCCGATTGAACTCGCTAAGCCACCGTCGGCAAGGATTGATGCCGACAAGACTCCTCCAGCAATTGTAGTGGCGCCGCTGTAAGTATTAGCTGCCGAAAGCAGGAGCGTACCGGAACCTGTCTTGGTGAGTGCAACACTGTCCTTCAGATTCCAGGCGATTTGTACTTCGGCAATCGAAGGGCTGAGTGTGCTGGAATCAGCGATATCTAATATACGTGTTCCAGACGCGCCAAGTGAAAGTCTCGCAGCGTTCGAAGATGCGTTAGTGAACGTAGCCGGTGCAGTGTTCGTCGCGGCGTAACTAACGGTGCCGGCGAATACGACTTGGTCGATTGTAGAGGCCGATGCAGATGAATAGTTGAAGTTCACACCGCCGAGAGCAAGTGTCGAGGCAAAGGAGATTTTCGATCCCGACGCACTGGAGAATGTAAGTGTACCACCGGTAGCAGATGACGCGCCGGAAACGTTCAAAGTGGCACCGCCACGAGTAAGCGAACCCCCCGTGACGTTTAGCCCGCCTATCGTTTCAGCACGAGCACCAAGGTCAAAGGTTCCGCTATTGAGCGTGACGCTTGAACCATCCGCAATCTGATTGTCATTCAAAGCGTACTGAAGCGTTCCACCGTTGATCGAAACGTTTCCAGCAATCGAGTTGACGCCTGCCGTTTTTCCAAGGCTAACAGTGCCCTCGTTTACAAAGAAGGTCCCCGATGCTGAGTTTGCGGAAGATCCAGTGATACTCAAGGTGCCAGCGCCAGATTTGAGAACGTTGACGGCACCACCTGAATTGTTACTAATGACGGAGTCGATTGAGAATCCGAGATTATTATAGACGAACAATTCGGCACCAGCTGTAGTGCCGGCTGTTACGCTTCCTCCTGTCAAAATGTGGCCGGTTGTACCTGTCGCCATTAGGCCGCCAGACGTCAACACAAGGGTTCCAGAACTGATCGTGATCGTCCTTGCTGCTGATGATCCCGTGATATTTAAGCTGTTTATTGTTCGTCCGGCTGTCGTCCGCGCGCCCGTGGCATCTACATTGGCTGTAGTTGCCCATGTTGTTGAGTCGGTCGCATTCGTGTAGCCAGTGTCGGAGGACGTGTACTGTCGGAGCGATCCACTCACACTCTTAAGCCAACCGGCTGTTGTTCCGGTATATACCGCCCACCCGCCGATGATGTTATTTGAGGTAGCGAGATTAGTCGAAATAATGTCTCCGTTCGCATCATCAACGAAGTTGAGGGATGCGCCGACAGACCTGGAAATGCCCGAACTAGCATCTCCCAAAGTCAATGTTCCAAGTTGGGCACCAGATCCCGTGGAATTTGCCAGTGAGAAGGTAGATGCTCCGCTTCCGAGTACTATGCGATTAATTGACTCGCTCGTACCGCTCGCGGCCTGTAGTCCGACGAAATTAAGCGTACCGCCGTTCAACGTGACATCAATGTTGCTAAGGCGATTGTTATTGTTGTTGCTTGCGATGTTATTGAGTTGTAGCGTTGCTCCCTGCGCGACTGTCACGGACGTAGCGGAAGCCAAGCTACCGGAAGTCGTCCCGAGTGAAAGCGTACCAGCTCTTACTGTTACTCCACCGGATATCGTGGAAGTGCTGTTCACAATCAGACTGCCGGTGCCAAGCTTGCTAAATCCGCCGGCGCCATCAAGGACACCCGATGAAAACGTCGCTGTGCCTCCTGAAACAACGTTTATCGACGGCCCTGAGCCTGCGAGCGTCAGGTTGTTTGTTGCGGAACCCGCTAGAGTATATCCAGTCACGCCAAAGGACAACGAGTTAGCGGTGATCCCTGTTGTGCTAACGGTCACCGTCCCAGCAGTACCTAGGAAGAAAGCAGAACTTGTATTCAGGTTGCCCCACGTTACCGGAGTACCAGTACCTGTGGCGTCATTCCAATTAGTAGTAGAAGTATTCCAGTTTCCGGTGGCACCGCCGAGACCCGATGTCGCGCCATTGGTATCCCAATAAAAGTCGGCGGCTCTGGACGTAATTGGGATGCTGAGGATCGCAGTTGCGATCACCAGCGTCATTTTCTTCTTCATGTGATTCTCCACGTACTGATTGTCCCCGCCGGCGATGGTGCGTCGGCGCGAGTGCGCACTGAAATGCGAGTCGGTCGAAGCCGGTTCCCTAAAACCACTTCACTGACCCCGCCAGATTACCGGTCCGCAAGATTGCCGCAATTGGAAAGCGCCGAGTTTCTCGGCTTTCGCGCAATCTTCATTCGGCCCCATTTCCGGGGTGCTTCTCTTGCGATCTGAACGATCCATCATGACGGCTAATAGTTCTGGTTTGGCTGTGGAAAGGCCAAGGGGGCCGATTCCGACGGGCCGCGACGATTTGGATGGATGCGCCGAAGCGCCTCGGCTACGGCAGGCTTCGGGCGGATCAACTCTCCTTGACCGGACACGGAGGGCAAACACCGTTCCCTCCGGACTGACTTCGCCCTACTCTGTCGCTCACCATCTGGTGGTCGGTTGGTCGATCGCAATTGCCTTTCGGTTCATCGGTTACGACCCGATCGACGCACCCGCGCGCTGCGCGGAAACCGAACTTCGCGCAGCGCGACGCGTGGATGGACGCGCTCTTTCACATGCGAATACACGCCCCTTCGCGGAACCTCCCCGCCCTGCCCACGGTGACTCATAATTACCCACTTTGGGGCAATTGCGGGCACCCAGATTCACACAGTGCGTGCGAGTGGTGTCAGGATAAGGAGTTACGTGAATTGGGTGCGGGGACCGGCGCTGGGCTTTTGGGTCATCGCGTCGTGCCCCTGACGCGCCGATGTGCGTAAAACGCGCGAATCGCTCCCTCCCTTTTGCCAACCATGCGATCTGCTATTCTCCGCGCCCTATGAATCCAAACGGCTCCACTCCCTCCGACCTGTTCGCCTCCTCCAGTGAAAGCTCTCCCGCCAGCGGCGAGGGCTTTGCCTCGACGGCCGCGTTTCTCGAGCAGGCCAGCCGCGTGCTCGTCGGCAACTACGCCCGCGCCAACGTGGTGATGGTCAAAGGAGACGGGGCGCTGCTGTGGGATTCGACCGGGAAGCGGTACGTCGACTTCTTCGCCGGCTTCGGCGGGGCCGTCCTCGGGCATGCTAATCCGGACCTGATCAAGGCCGTCACCGAGCAGGTGGCGAAGCTGTGGCACGTGGGCAACACGTATCACTCGATCCCGCAGGTGAAGCTGGCGACGTGGCTGAACAAGGCGGCGTTCGCCGGGCAGGCGTTCTTCTGCCACAGCGGTCTGGAAGCGAACGAGGCCGCGGTGAAGCTGGCGCGGCTACGCGGGCTCAGCAATGGCGGGAAGCGGTGGAAGACGGTCTCGCTGATCAAGAGCTTTCACGGCCGCTCGCTGGCGATGATCGCGGCGACGGGCAACCCGGCGGTGAAGGAAGGCTTCGGGCCGCCGGTGCCGGGGTTTATCAATGTCGATCCGAACGACTTCGACGCTTTCGTGAAAGCCGTCGACGATGAAACCTGCTGCGTGATGATGGAGCCGATCCAGGGCGAAGGCGGCGTGAACCTCTATCCCGAGGGTCACATCGCCAAGGTGCGAAAGTTCTGTGATGAAAACGGGCTGAGCCTGATCTTCGACGAAGTGTGGACGGGTTGCGGCCGGACCGGGAAATGGTTCGGGCATCAACACTTCACCGAAAATGGAAAGGTCATCGAGCCGGACATCATGACGATCGGCAAAGCGATCGGCGGTGGCCTTCCCGTCGGCGTGATGTACGCCAAACCGGAGATCGCCAAATTGATGGTGCCCGGCAAGCACGGCTGCACGCTGGGCGGCAACCTGATCTGCATGAACGTCGCGCGGACGATCTTCGACGTGATCGATCGCGATCACCTGCTCGATGCCGCCAAGCGACTGGGCGATGTGCTGACCAAAACGCTGCGGACGGATGCGCGGGTGGTGAACAAGATCAAGGAGGTGCGCGGGCGCGGCCTGTTCATCGGCATCGAGCTGCACGAGGAGCCGAAGGATTTTCTGGCCAAGGCGCTGGCGAATGGCGTGATCCTGAACCTCACGGCGAAGAAGGTGGTTCGCATCGCGCCGCCGATCAACATCACGCTGAAGGAGTTCGAGGAAGGGATGGAGAAGACGCTGAAGACGATCGGGGAGTTGTGAGGTTGTCATCGAGTGCGCGAGTTGGAGGCCGGCGGAAATGGTGGCATAGGGAGGATCCCAGCGGTGTCACCCTGACGTACTCGGAGAGGTCTAGAGGCAGCCGCGAGAGATCGATGCGGACGATTGCAGCTCGATGCGGCCGCCAGATTCCTCGTCGGTAAACCTCATCGGAATGACAGCAGCGGGTCTTGCACCCGCTGCAAAAGAGAATCGCCCGGCCAGGGGCCGAGCGATTCTCCGTCCAACGTGCGAAGTGTCGTGATCGCTTACGCGGCGGCGAGGCCGCTGTAGGTTGCGAAGAGCTGCGTCGGCGTGAGGGTGACGTAGCCGTCGTTGGCGCCGTCGGTGCTGGAGTTGTTGTCGACGCCCCACGGGTTGCGCAGGACGACGTTGTAGGTGCCGTCGCCGTTATCGATGAGGTGATCGATCGTGTACGCGTGCCCGCCGACCATGTTGTAGGAGACGCTGCTCTTGGTGCCCATGGTGACGGTGTGTCCGGCATCGAGTTCGGCCTTGATGAAGTCGATGGCGTCGTTGCCGTTCGCGTAGGCGTTGCCCCAGCCGGGCGCGCGGTTGGTGAGGCCGAGCGCGGCGTAGGCGCTGCTCATCCAGCCGCCGTCGATGGTCTGGTATCGGCCAAGGGTTCCGCCGCCGTAGCGGACCCAGGTGAAGGCCTTCTCCATCAGCGCGACCCAGGTGCTGTTCTCTGCGCCGAGGGTTGCGTAGGTGGGCGTGCTGCTCGTCCACGAATAGGTGTAGAGGTCGGCATCGACGCGGACGTACTGCTCGGCGTGAGTGCCGACCGGGCTGACAAAGCGGACGGCATAGGTGCCGTCGCCGAGATCGGTGATGGACTGACGGATGATCTCCGGGTCCATCTTTGCGACGCCGGCGATGCTGCTGAGGAACCAGCAGTCGCCGGCCTGGCCTTGGTTGATATCGTCCTGCGCCGGGCCCGCGTCGGCGAAGAGCTTGTAGGAGGCGTAGTTCACGAGCTTGGTGTTGGAGGTCGTCAATCGCGCGTGTTTCACCGGCTCGGCCAGTTTCTGGCCGGTGAGTTCCTTGCTGATGACGGTCGTTCCGTACTTGACGAAGGCGCCGACGCGGTGCATCGCACGGGCGGCGGTCTCGTCGCTGGAGATGTCGGAGATGGTTTCGGTGAGGTTGCTGTCGAGCCAGAAGCTGTCGAGCGCGTTGCCACCGGTGAGCGAGTCGGCGGTGCCGCCGCCGATGGCGATCAGGCGGTCGCGTCCGTCGCCGCCGTCGAGCGAGTCGTAGCCGGCGCCGCCTTCGAGGAGGTCTTCGCCGTCGTTGCCGAAGAGTTGATCGTTTTCGGTCTGTCCGTAGACGCTGTCGTCGCCGGCGCCGCCGAGGAGCGAGTCGTTGCCGCCGCCGCCGAAGACTTTGTCGTTACCGTCGCCGGCGTCGATGGTGTCGGCGCCGAGGCCGCCGTAGAGGAAATTGACAGAGGCGTTGCCGGTGATGTTGTCGGCGGCGTTGCCGCCAACGACGTACTCGAAATCATCGCCGATGTTGTCGGTTTCGCCGGATGCGCCGTCATTGGCTTGTCCGTCGAGCGTGATGGTGAGTCCGGTGAGGCGGCCGGTGTAGTCGAAGGTGTCGGAGTCGTCTCCGCCGCTGTAGAGATCGTTGCCGAGGTCGCCGATGACCTTGTCATTGCCTGCGTCGCCGTCGACGGTGTCGTCGTTCGCGCCGCCGTTGAGAGAGTCATTGCCGGTGCCGCCGGCGAGCGTGTCGTCGCCAGCGTCGCCGTTGAGCGTGTCGTTGCCGTCGCCGCCGTCGAGATCGTCGGCTTCGGCGCCGCCGCCGAGAAGATCGTTGCCGGCGCCGCCGGCCAGGACATCTGCGCCGATGTCGCCGGCGAGCGAGTCGTTGCCTTCGGCGCCGTCGAGGCTGTCGGCTTCGGTGCCGCCGTTCAAGTTGTCGTTGCCGGCACCGCCGCTGAGCGTATCCGCGCCGGCCTCGCCCTTGAGGACGTCGATGCCTTCGGCGCCGTTGAGCTGGTCATCGTTCAGGCCGCCGAGCAACGTGTCGTTGCCAACACCGCCGTTGACGACATCGTTGCCGTCGCTGCCGGTCATCGAGTCGTTACCGGCGCCGCCTGTCAACGAGTCGTCGTCCGCGCCGCCGATGAGCACGTCATTCAGGTTGCCACCGGTGAGCGTGTCGTTGCCGGCTTCGCCGTTGATGTTGAGCGTGAAGTTGAGGGTGCCCGCGGTGGCGACCGAGTCGGCGCCAGCGCCGGCGAGGACGCGCACGCCCGCGAAGGTGCCGGTCCTGGCGAGTGTCCAGGTGCCGTTGGTGATCAGGTACGACGTGGTCGCGGTGCGCTGGATGACGATCGCGTCGTCATTGACCGTGCCGACAATGTTCAACCAGGTCGCAGTGCCAACCTTGTATGTGCCGACGGTCAGCGGATCGTTCGACAGCAATTTTCGTGATTCCAGGCTTTCGAGCGCGGCTGCGGCAGCGCGAACCGTCGAACCGGCAATATGCGAACGCAATTGGACGTGCATCTTCGGGATCTCCTCGACGGCGCAGGCGAGCCGTCGAGGTGTGAAGTAAGATTGGCTGCGCGCGCCGACAAATCCTCAATTCTGTAGGAACGTCCGAGAAAGGAATGCTGATACCGGTTTATCGTCAGGCTCGGTACACACCGGTTGCTTTGTCACCGCGATCGACATCGACGAGCGAACAGGCGGAAGTGAGGCCATAAAAAAGCATCCGCGGCGACTGACAAGCAATCGCCGCGGACCCCGTCCGAATCTATCCTCCGCAGCGATCGAGCGGGAATGGTTCACTCGCGCTGCCTGATGACGGACCTTGCGGTCTCATGACCGCCTGCTGCGCTGGCAATCTCAATCACGCACGCGCCGTCTCGCGTGTTCGCCAGGCAAACACGATCGATGAGAGCACGCCGATGACCACCAGGCCCAGCCCGATGCACTGGGGTGTCGGAATGAGCGTCTGAAGGATCATCATTCCCGTGACCCACACGCCCGCTGCCGTTGCCCACACATAAGGCAATACAGTGCCGGCCAGTTGGTCGAGTTTGTCGGGTTCTGACACAGGTAGTGCGAGAGACTGTGCGGCAACTTCACGCTCAACTTCTGCGAAGACTTCATCGGAGATGCGGTTGGTAGTGGTCTGCGAAGATGGATGGGTGCTGGTCATGACGGGACCTCACTCGGGTTTGGGTGTGTCAACCGTCGACCCCGGAGTCGCCTCGGACGGTCGATGGACACCGGTCGGCAGTCTCGCACCTGTTACTGCAAAGCGATTGTCGCACGAGGTGTCGCGAATCACAGCGGTTTTGCTGCGACAGATCACTCCTGCGACGTTTCGCGCATGGCACAGTCTCTGCGCATTTGCGCGTCATCTCCGCAGCGACTCGTGCGACAGCGTGTCTGTACCACTGTGCGCGATTACGCCCCGCCATTGCGAACCGTGCGGCTCGTACAGGCCGATCGAGAACGGCGTGTTCGGTTCGAAGTTGAATGTCGACACGAGGATTTCGCCACTCGCAAGCCCGAATGAGGCATACTCACCATCGTGAAGGGACCAGCCGAACTTCACGCGACGCACGGGCACCGATTCGGGATCGAGATAGGTCAGCGTGAGCGAACCGCTGTAAGGCATCTGGTCGACGGCATGTGCCGATTCGATCTGGAACGTGTTCTCACGAACGCGTCGGCTCACCTCGAGCCCGCACACGGCAATGTCGCACCCCTTCGCGCCGGGCGGCACCCAGATGCCCTCCAGCCGATTTCCGCTGAGGTGATACGCGCCGATCTCGACTTTGTCCTTCGGCCCGCTCGCGATCAACAAGCGTCCGCGAAAGACCGCGGCCAATCCGAACGCTTCGGGCGCGTGATCGATCACCGCGTGAGCGTGAGCGAAGCTTCCGTGTGCTTCGAACGAGACGGTCCCGCTGACGCGTCTTCCATCGACCGATTCACCGTCAACGATTTTGAACGTGCCTAGAATCGGATCGAGCGGATCAAAGGGGAGGTCGGCCATGCGTTTACTCTACGGCTTGCACGGCACAAGTTCATCAATTGGCTACCCAACATGCGGCGATGTGACCGGCCTCGCCCTGCTTCTGTTCGAGTGGCGGCCTTTCGTTGACGCATTTGCTCAACACGCGCAGGCGCAGGCCGCCGGTGCTGATCTCCGTCGTCTCGGCGCCGCTCGCCTGTGCGGCCGCTTCCCGGGTGAGCGGGCAGCGCGGGTGAAACGGGCATCCGCTCGGCGGGTTGCTCGGGCTGGGCACCTCGCCGGTGAGAACGATTCGCCGGCGGCTGGGTCGAGGATTCGCCTCGGGCGCCGCGCTCAGCAGCGCCTGCGTATACGGATGCTTCGGGTTTCGGTACAGCTCGTCGCGCGACGCCTGCTCGACGATTCGCCCGAGATACATCACCGCCACGTCGTGGCTGAAATGTTCGACGACCGCCAGGTTATGGGCGATGAACAGGTAGGCGATGTTCCGCTCCTGCTGCAGGTCGGCCAGCAGGTTGAGGATCTGCGATTGAATCGACACGTCCAGAGCGCTCACCGGTTCGTCGCAGACGATGAAATCAGGGTTGAGCGCCAAGGCGCGGGCAATGCCAATCCGCTGTCGCTGGCCGCCGGAGAACTCGTGCGGATAGCGGAACGCGTAGCTCGGGTCGAGCCCGACGCGTTCGAGGAGCGAGGCGACCATCTCATCGCGCTGCCGGCCGCGGGCGATGCCGTGAACCTGGATCGGCTCACCGATGATGTTGTTCACATTCATGCGAGGATTCAGCGAGCTGACCGGATCCTGGAAGATGATCTGCATGTGCTGACGGAGGCGTCGAAGTTCTTCGCCGCTCTTCTCGAAGAAGTTCTCGCCTTTGTAGAACACCTTGCCGTCGGTCGCGGGAAGCAGCCGAAGCAACGACCGGCCGACCGTGGTCTTGCCGCAGCCGGATTCGCCCACGAGTCCGAGCGTCTTGCCGGGCTGGACTTTGAAGCTCACATCGTCGACGGCCTTCACATGCCCGACCACGCTGGAGAAAAGGCCCTTGCGGATGGGAAAGTGCATCTTCAGGTTCTGCACTTCGACAATCGGCTGACCGCCCGTCGAGGATGAAGATTGAGATTGGGTCTGTGTGGCGTTCACGAGCGCACCTCCGTCGCAACCATGGGCTCTTGTGCGTCAACCGTGACGGTGCGCTTGTGATTGATGTCCGGACGAGTCACCGACGCCTTGTCGTACCCTTCGACCTGGTGGCAGGCGACCCAGTGACTTGGGAGCAACTCTCGCGCGATCGGCTCGTCGATCGTGCATCGCTTGAGCACTCGCGCGGTCTCGATCCCGAAGGTCACTTCCACCGTTTCCTCTTTGCCTTTGGCGGCCAGTTCCTGCGTGAGCGGACAGCGGGTGTGGAACTTGCAGCCGGTGGGAAAGTTCGCGGGGTTTGGAACGTTGCCGGGAATTGTCTCGAGCCGCACGCGTCGGCCGCCGATCGCCGGCATGCTCTTGAGCAGCGCGTTGGTGTACGGATGCGTCGGCCGATCGAACAGGTCTTCGACGGTGGCTGCTTCGACAATTCGCGAGGCGTACATGACGTAGACGACATCCGCATTCTCGGCGACGACGCCGAGGTCGTGCGTGATCATCAGGATGGCCATGCCCCGGTCTCGGGTGAGCTTGCGGAGCAGTTCGAGGATCTGCGCCTGGATGGTGACGTCCAGCGCGGTCGTGGGTTCGTCGGCGATGAGCAACTCGGGTTTGCACGCGAGCGCCATCGCGATCATGACGCGCTGCCTCATGCCGCCGGAGAGCTGGTGCGGATAGGTGTGCAGGCGTTTGCCGGCATCGGCGATGCCGACGTCACGCAGCGCGCTCTCGGCGATCTGCCAGGCCTGGGTCGAGTTCACTTTCTGATGGAGGCGGATGGCTTCGACGATCTGGTCGCCGATGGTGAAGACGGGATTCAGCGAAGTCATCGGCTCCTGGAAGATCATGGCGATCTCCTTGCCGCGGATGGAACGCATTTCGCGTTCGCTCATGCCAATGATGCCATGAGATTTGTAGTTGATCGCCCCGCCGAGAAACTGCGCCGGCGGCATGGGAAGAAGTTTGAGAATGCTCATCGCCGTGACGGACTTTCCGCACCCGGACTCGCCGACGAGGGCAACTGTCTGGGCAGGATAGATCGACAGGTTCGAATCGCGCACGGGACGCACCTGCCCGCGATTGGTATCGAAGGCGATGTTGAGGTCGATGATTTCAAGCAGCGGTTGTGGCATCGTGAGTTCGTTTCGCTTCTTGAGGTGAGTCGCGTCGTTGAGACGCTAGTCACGCTTCTTGAGTTTTGGGTCGAGCGCATCGCGCATCGAATCGCCGATCAGCGCATAGGCATACACGGTCAGGAAAATCGCACCGCCAGGGAAAACGGCCATCCACCAGACGAACCCCTGCCCGCCGGATCGAACGTCGTTGAGCATCCGGCCCCAACTCGGTTTGTCGACGAGTCCGAGCCCGAGATAGCTCAGCGTCGCCTCGGTCAGGATCGCGCCGGCAACGCCGAAGGTGGCCGTCACCAGCACCGGCGTCAATCCGTTGGGCAGGATGTGTTTGAAGATGATCGCAACCTGACCAACCCCTGTCGCGACGGCCGCCTGTACGAAATCCTGGTTTCGCAGGCGCAGAAACTCCGCCCGCACGAACCGGGCCGTTCCTGTCCAGCCGAGAAGTCCGATCACGGCCATCATGAGGTACAAGCCGCGACCGTACGCAGCCATGACCGTAATGAGCAACAGCAGACCCGGGATCGCCTCGAAGATCTCGATCAGCCGCATGCCGAACAAGTCGATTTTCCCGACGTAGTATCCCATCAGGCCGCCGACCGTGATTCCGATCGCCAGCGAAATGCTCGTGGAGATCAATCCAACCGAGAGCGCGATACGGCATGCGTGAATCATGCCGCTGAGCAGGTCTTCCGAATTGCCGTTGGTGCCGAGCCAGTTCTTGGGGTTCGGCGCATTCAAGCGGCGCTCGGGCATGTCGCGCATTCGATCTGATGGCGAGTACGGGATGATTGTCCGGATCGCGCTGGTGATCGCCCCGGTGCGCTGATCGTCGCGATACGTCGCGTAGTAGTCCTGGGTGACTACGGTCTTGGAGAGCTTGGTGAGCGGGAACACGACGGCAAAGCAGATCGTCGCGAGCGCAACCGCTTCGAGCAGACCGCGCCGCCTTACCAGCAGCCAGCCGACCGCGACAAAAAACCCGGCGAGCAAAGCGACATCAACGGTCGTCATCGTCCGCCACATCGGGCTGGACCAGACCCCGTTTTTCTTCATCAGGATCGGATGGCTGCTCGCAATCACCGGGGCAAAGATGCCAAGGAGCACGATAATGAGCAGCCACACCGCGCCAAATCGAGCGCCGGGGCGCTTAAACGTGTCGGTGAAGGTCTGCCGAATCAGGCTGCGCGGCCGCTTGATCGCCTTCGGAATCGACGGGTACGCGAGCGATTCTGCCGTTGCGTCACTCAAAGCTCACCCGTGGGTCTGCCACCGCGTAACCAAAGTCTGCAAGAAGGTAGGCGGCCAGTTCGAGCAGGCCGACGATCACCGTCAGTGAGAGGAGCAGTTCGAAATCGCGCGAGGTCGCCGATTCGACGGCGAGTCTTCCCATGCCGTTGATCGTGAACGCCGTTTCCACCACGACCGAGCCCGCCACCATGCCCGGGAGAATGTTCACGAGCACCGTGATCAGTGGGATCAGACTGGTCCGAAACGCATGACGATACAGAACTACGCTTTCCGGCAAGCCCTTGGCGCGCGCGGTTCGAACATAATCGCTGTTGAGATTGTCCAGGAGCGACCCGCGCGCCAAACGCGAAAGGAACGCGAAGTTCGCGTACACGAGACATATCAACGGCAACACCATGTGCCACGCACGATCGACGAGCCACCCTCGTTGAAAGCCGGATGCGCTCCACGACGGAAAGAAGTTCATCGCGCGCTCGTTGATATCGTTTAGGCCCGTCGTCGGGAACCACCGCAGATGCGGGAACTGCTCGTTGGCAAAGAAGCCGATCAGGATCAGCGTGAGCCAGATGACCGGGACACACCACAGCGCCAGCGTGAAGCCGCTCATCAGCACATCGAATGGCCGGCCACGACGCTTGGCCTGTTGGATGCCCAGCCACACCGCGAGGCTGTAGCTGATCGGCAACGCGACGACCTGAAGTGAAAGCGTCACCGGCAGCCGCTCGGAGATCAGGTCGATGACTCGCGTCCGCCGGACAAAGCTCTCGCCGAAATCCGGCCATTTGATCCGCGGCTTGGTCAGCACCGCATCTCCGGCGTCCGGGCCGATGTCGATCCGTCTCAGTTCTGCGCGGCAGGTTGCGATCTCCCTGTCGAGCTGTTCAGAGCGCACTTTGGCTTCGGTCGTCGTCAGAGGAAGGGTCCGCTGCTCGGCGATCGCCTTGTCGAGCTTCACCTGCGTCGGCTTTTCGAGCTCGGTTTCCTTTCGGTCTGCGTCGATCACGCGTGGATCGCTGTCTTCATAGAGCGCGAATCCGATCGGCGAGATCTTGTTCAGCCAGCGGAGGTATTGAACGTACTTCGGTTTGTCGAGCCCGTAACGTTTATTGAGGTATTTCTGAAGCGCCTGTCGCTCTTCGGGCTTTAGCTGCGCATCGCGCGGGATGACGGTCGCCTCGATGCCGCCGGGCGCGCTCGAGATCACGGCGAAAACGATCGCGGTCATCCCGATCAGCGTCGGGATGATCAGCAGCAATCGTCTAATCAGATACGTGAGCATCGAAATGTTCCGAGTCGATCGGCGCGCTTAGTTGGCGGTCTTGTGCAGTTGCTGGTCGGCCGGAACAAACCACGGCATCGGTGAGAGTTGCGTATTCACGACGTTGAGTCCCAGCGCGGATTTGCGGATGTTGTGAATGCGTTTATCGATCAGCCCCAGGCTCTGGCGATTCAGAAGAAACGTATATGGCTGATCTTCGGCGATGATGCGGTGTACCTTCTGCCACGCCTTCATGCGCTCGCCTTCGTCGACTGTCGAGCGGGCCGCGTCGATCGCCGCATCGAGTTCTGGATTGATGTACGTGACGAAGTTGTCCCCGTTGTCCTGCACCTGGCGGGAGTGAAAAATCTGGTTGCAGTCGGTCTCGACACCCGTGCTCCAGCCGAGCATGCAGGCGTCGAAGTCACGCTTGTCGAGCTTGTTGAGCAGGATGGGCCAGTCGACGGCGTCCAGTTCCATCCGGATCCCGGCTTTTGCGAACGAATCCTTCATGTAGAGCACGATTCGATCGGTGAACGGATTGCCCGCCCCGTAGCTCAGGGTGAACGCCAACCGGATACCCGTTTCCGAAACGAAAGTTCCATCGCCGTTGCGATCGGAGAAGCCAGCCTCTTTCAGCAGCGCCTTTGCACGCTCGACATCGTAAGGCCAGGGCTTGACGGATGGATCGTTCTGGGGAGTGCCGTAGCCGAATGGGCCACTGGCCGGCGTCGCAAAGCCGAGATAGACGTCCTTTGCCAGGGTCTCGCGATCGATCAGCATGGTCATTGCCTGGCGGACACGCTTGTCGGCAAAAATCGTCGGCTTGCCGCCGCGCCGCTCCGCCCAGCCGATGTAGGTGTAGCCGCTGATCGGGGAGTAGTACTCCCAATTGGTCGCGCGCTTCGAAATCTCCTTGTCGTCCAGAAGCTTTTTGTACTGTTCAGGGGTCGGCGCGAAGCGGTCGATCTCGCGGTTGCGGAAAAGCGTCTCCTCCGCGACGTCATCTTTTACTTCGTAGTAGACGAAGCGATCGAACGCGGGCTTGACGCCCCAGTAACGCTCGTTGCGGAAGAGTTCGACCCGTTGCCCGGGCCGCCATTGGTCGGGAGTCGCCAGACGGTAAGGTCCGGTGCCGATGAGCAGGCCGGGATTCTCGTTGTACTGCTGGGGGGTGTACTTGCTGTAGAAGGCCTTGGACATGACGGACGTCGAAGCGATGGATTCGAATCCGTTGAACACGAACTCTTTGAACTTCACGATCACGCGATAATCGCCGTCCGCCTTCACGGACTCGAGCTTTTCAAAATAAGCGCGAGTTCGCGGGGCATCGACCTTCGGATTGTTGATCCAGTCGAACGTGAAGACGACGTCTGCCGAGGTGAACGGGCTTCCATCCGAGAACGAAACGCCGTGACGCAGATCGAACGTCATGGTCAACCCGTCCGGCGAGATCGTCCAACCGGTCGCGAGGAGCGGAGTGTACTTCAACGTGTTCACGTCGCGGTACGCCATCGATTCCATCACGCGCGCTTCAACCCATGTCTGATAGACGTCGGTGGCGATCAGGGGCGTGAGCTTGCCGATGTTCGTGCCGAAGTTGTCGACGAACCAGTCACCCATCGCGTAGCCCGGCATCGCCTGCGCTTCGCGGATCGGTCCGAACGGGTCCGGGCCCTCGATCTTCGGGGCATTTGCCTGTCCGGCGGGATTGTTCGAGCCGTTTGCTCCTGGTTCGATGTTGACAGGAATGCCGGCATCGATCCTGGCCTTGAGCGCCGCGATTTCGCCTTTGATGGAGTTGAGATCCGTGGCGACGTTGTTCGTCTGCGCGCTGATGGCGCGTACTTCGTCAAATTGCCGGTCGAACTGCTTCATCGAGATAACGACAAGTGCGGCAAGAAGTGCCAGACCCAGGAACAGAAACGCGTCTTTAATGCCGAATCGATTTTCCATAGCGCGAGATGTCCTGCTTGGTGGCGAACAGCCGATCCGAGGCACGGGTAGCCTCTAGAGTTTCGCCGCCTCACGTTTGGGGTCGACGATGTCGCGCAGCCCGTCTCCCAGAAAGTTCAGGCTGAGCAGCGTTAACGCAAGCATCATACATGGGAACAGCAGCATCCACCACTCAGGATCGATGATGTCGAGCGCTGCCAATCGGTTCTCTGCGGCGAGTTGGCCCCAGGTGGGCAGGGTCGGATCGACGCCCACCCCGAGAAAGCTCAGGAAGCTTTCCTGCAGGATCGCCTGCGGAATGGTGAGCGTGGCATAAACCACGATCGGCCCCACGAGATTGGGCAAGATATGCCGAAAGAAGATGCGCCGCTGCGGCAGACCGATGGCGCGGCACGCCTCGATGAACGGCTGGCTCCGGAGGCTCAACACCTGGCCGCGAATGACGCGGGCCATCGTCAGCCAGCTCACCAGTCCGATGGCGAGGAACAAGACGATCAGGCTGGCGGTGCGGCCCGTGAAAAAATGCCGAAGCGGCTGCTCGAGCGCTAGCTTGAAGATCAGGATGAGCAGGATGTACGGCAGGCCGTAAAGGACGTCGACGATCCGCATCAGCACGGCATCAATCCAGCCGCCGCGGAATCCCGCGAGCATCCCGACGCTTACGCCGAGGGTGACCGAAATGATCGCCGCCGCGAAGCCGACCGCCAGCGAAATCGACCCCCCGAGCAGGCTGCGCGCCAGGATCGATCGGCCAAACGTGTCGGCCCCGAAGAGGAACTGCAGCGAGCTGGTCTGCGGTCGAAGATGCTCGTCGCCGATGTGTCGGTACGAGTAGGAAAGCGGTCCGCTATCGGCGAGCGTCCACGGGAGCAGTCCGACGCAGAGCGCGACGATGAGCGCGAACAATGCGCCGCCGAAGACCACGCGGGGGTTCTTTCGCGCCATCCGCATCGCGTTGCGCACCGGCCCGACGCCTTGGGGTACGGCGCGATAGCCGGGGTTGTGAGAGATGGTGGCGGCAGTGCTCATCGTTCGAAAGGCTCCTCATTTCTTTGCCGTCACATCAATGCGCGGATCAACGACGCCATACAACAGATCGACGAGCAGGTTCAGCGACAACAGAAGCGTCGAATAGACCATAACAAGGGCGAGAATCATCGTCTGGTCTCGGTTGGTAACCGATGCAACAAACGCCTGCCCGAGCCCATTGAGATTGAAGACCGATTCGACCACGAACGAGCCGGTCAGCGTCACCGCCGCCGCCGGGCCGAGGTAGCTAAGCACGGGCAGAAACGCGTTGCGCAGGCAATGCTTGATGACGACCCGCGGCTTGCTCAATCCCTTGGCGCGCGCGGTGCGGACGTAGTCGGCGCCGAGGACGTCCAGGAGGCTCACACGTTTGAGGCGAACGATGTACGCCATCGGCGCGAGCGAGAGCGCGAGCCCGGGAAGAATGTAGTCGTCGAAACTGTCCAGCTCGCCGACGCTAAACCAGTTCAACCGTGCGACGAATGCGATGAGCAGCAGTGCGGCCGTCACGAACGCGGGAACGGAGATGCCGATCAGCGTGAGCGTCATCCCGGCCCAATCGAGAATTCCGTCGCGATAAACCGCCGACAGCGTCCCCACCACCATGCCGACCGAGACCGCGATCACCAGCGCGAATAAGCCGAGCTTGATCGATGTCGGCAACCGCTGCTTGATGATGTCGTTGACCGAGAACTCCTGGTTCTTCAGACTTGGTCCGAAATCCTGGTGCACGATGAGCTGGTAGGGGTAGTACGCGAGAAACGTGTACCAGTGATCGGCGTGAAATCGTTCCTGCAGCGCCTTGAGCTTGGCGGGGTTGGTCGCCCGCTCGCCGCCACTGTCAAACGGGCTCCCCGGTACGACCCATACCATCAGGAACGTCGTACAATAGATGATCGCCAGGATGATCGGAAACTGGATCAGTCGTCCGAGGATGTATTGTCGCAAGGCATCTCCCGATCACTTCAGACAAATCACTCGACGCTGACGTTTTTCCACACGACCAGATTCTTCGCGTTCGGAACCAGTCCCTTCACGTTCTCTCGGTGCAGCGTGACGTTGACGTAGTAGTACATGGGGATGATCGGCAGGTCGGTGTTGATCATCGTCTCGGCCTTCTGGAGGAGGTCGCGACGTTTCACTTCGTCCGGCTCCTTCGCCGCCTGCGCACAGAGTGCGTCGTATTGGGGTGGGCCCCAGTTCGAGTCGTTGTTGAGGCTATTGGAGAGGTACTTGTCCGTCCAAGTCGACAGATCCATGTAGTCGCCGTACCACGAGACGGTCGCAAGTGTGTATCTCTTTTCGTGAACCTCGCGCTTGTAGGTTTGCTGTTCGAGCGGGCGGACCTCGATCTTCACACCCAGATCTCTCGCCCAGGCCTGGGTGAGGAACTCTGCGATCGACTTTCGGGTGGTGTTTTCGCTGTTGTACGAAATCGTCAGAGTCGGGAATCCCTTTCCATCAGGGTAGCCGGCCTCCGCGAGCAGTTTCTTCGCTTCGGAAAGGTTATAGCCCGGCACGGGCGTGCTGACGTAGTCCTTGAAGTACCCCGGCGGAACGTACGACGCCGCGGGCGTCTCGCCCATGCGGGTGATCTTGTCGACGATGTACTGCTTGTCGATCGACATCGCCAGCGCCTTGCGGACACGCAGATCCGAGAGCGGATTCTTCGCATCGCCGAGCTCTGCAATCTTCTCCGCACAATTGAGCGTGAGGAAACCCGTCCCGTACGCGGGCGCGACGTGAAGGTCGGGATTATTCTCAGCCTTGAGCTTTGCCGCGCTATCGGCCGCGACATCGGCGACCCAGTCGACCTTTCCATTCTTGAACTGCACGTAGGTGCTTTGAGGATCGTCGTTGACGACCATTTCAATTCTGTTCAGCTTCACATTGGCGGCATCCCAGTAGCCGGGATCCTTCTCAAGCACCAGGCGCTTATGCTGCTCCCATTTCTTGAACACAAACGGGCCGTTCGTCACCACGTTTTCAGGCAGCGTGTACTTCGCGTCGTAGCTGACCTTGCCGTTGGTCGAAACCTTGAACGGCTCCATGCTCTTTGCGTGGCGTGGATAATACGGCGGGAACGCGAGGAGGTCGGTGAGAAACGGTACCGGCTCATCGAGTGTGACCTGCAGCGTCTTCGCATCGATCACCTTGATGCCCAGTTCGTCATCGGACACCGGCTTGCCGGCTTCATACGCCTCTGCATATGCCTTGGCGTTCTTGATGTAATAGAACAGGTAGGTGTATTCGCCCGGACTCTGGAGCATGAGCTTCCAGGAGAACGCAAAGTCGCCGGCGGTGACCGGGTCGCCGTTGGTCCACTTCGCATTGTCGCGCAGCGTAAAAGTCCACACACGCTTGTCGGCAGAAATGGCGGTGTCTTTCGCCAGCGCCGGGATGGGATCAAAGAACGCAGTGTTCGGATCGTAGGTATAGAGCCCTTCTCGCAGCGCGTACATGATGCGGAAGTCCTGGATGTACGACATCTGGTTGAGATCCAACGTGATGATGTCGCCGCGATTGATGAACGTGAACGCACCAGGCGTTCCTGCCTTGGTGGAAGTGGTGCTGGCATTGCCGGATTTGTCACAGCTGCCGCCCGTAAAGACGACGAGCGCCATCAGTGCGCACGCGAACCCGGCACGTAAGACGTGTTTGAGCATGATTCGTCCGATCGTAACACTCATCGACTGACAAGCGTAGCCCTTGAAGCCCGACACCTCTCGGACATCAATTGGCAGGGGCGCTCGGGCTGGAAGCCGGGTTCGAGGTGCTCGCCTGGATTTTGAACGACTTGGAATAGAGGTCGCGGATTCCATTGATGGTCTGCGTCCACTGTGCCGGCGCCGAAAGCGTATTGAGCGGCTTGAGCTTGTCGGCCTCGGCGGTGAGCGCGGGGTCGTTCACGTAGCTGCCGATGACGCCCAGCGCCTGTCCGATGGATTCTTTCAGGAGTCGCTGCAACGCCACGATCCGTGGACGGCTCGGCGATTTCTTGTCGAACTCGAGCTGCAGTTCGCTGGCGGCACCACTGGCGATGTCGAGCAGCGTCTTGACGGTTCGGGTCTGTGCAGCCTGATTCATGGCGGCCCATGACGTCTGCTTCGCGAGAAAGACGATCGCCGGCGATTCGGCCATCGGCTCGACGATTTCGGTCTCGCCCTTGCCAAACTTGCTCGAACGAACGCTCAACAAATCCAGCAGTCCCTCAATGATTTTAGGCGTGGCAGCGGTGATGGTTGCCTGTGGTAGCTGTTGGGCGGCAGCGGGCACGTTGATGACGCGGATCAATGACTGATACGCCTCGGTGACGATCGCCTCACTGTCGAGGTGCTTGGCCAGCGCTGCGGCGATCGCGGGAACGATCTTGTCGGTCGGGGCAAGGTTCCTGTCACCCAGCACGCGGGGAATCAAACTGGAAGAGGCGCGGATGCCGTAGAGCGCGACTGGTGCGGAATCGTCGCTGATCAATTTCACCATGAGCGGAGACAAATCGCTCGTACCGCCCATGTCGGCGACTTTGCCTGCGACAATGCCCGCGTTGAGCTTTGCATGGGCATCGGCGCCCGAGGCGACGGGCAAAAGTTTGGTCCCGATCGCTTTCGAATAGGCGGCCAGGAACGCGGCGCTCTTTTTATCGTTGCTGCCGGGCAGCATCAGTGCCTGCCGGGCCGCGACGACTTTGTCGCGATCGCCGCTGGCAATCTCTTTGACCTGGGCGTCGACCCAGGCATCGATGGCGGCCGGCGAACTGATGGTGGGAGCAGTGACGTCGAACGGATATGTCGCCTGCGAATAAGCCGGTGCGACCCAACTGCCGATCGAAAGCGTGAGGCAGGCAATGATGGCAGCACATCGTCCAGGAAGGATCATGAGGCGAATCTCCGAAGCGGACTCTCGGTGAGCAGCATGTCGCGCCGGCAAAAGCGTGGCCATCGCCAGAAGCGACACTCCCTTCATCGCAAGTGCGACGCGATGCACCGCTTTGGCCTTGCCTAGCAAATGCCTCGGCGATGCAATACATCGCCATCGCGATGCTTAGAGCGTTTCGACGCTATCTGGCATCGCTGGGAGTGTCAAGAAAACGGGTCATGCCTGCCACTCCGGAAAGCGATCACAACGCCGAATTGACCCCGTCGCCAGGGATTCGTGCCTGGCTGCTCACTTCGTACGGTGCTGGGTGACACAGCCTTCATGGATCGGCATTGCCTTGATGGCTGTCCGATGAGTTCCGCGGAGTTGAATTCGCGGGAGTTCTCCAAATAATTGACCCGTGCCAAGCGACCGAAACCGATCTGAACCCGTTCCTCCCGCCTCCGTCAGACGCCTGAGCGTCTATCTAAGGCATCTCGAATCGCTCGAAGCCACGAATCGCCGGACGATTTCCAGCCGCGAACTCGGCAAGGCACTCGATTTTACCGACGCGCAAGTTCGAAAGGATCTTGCCCACTTCGGCCAGTTCGGCCACCCCGGCGTCGGCTACCGCATTAACGAGCTCGTCCGTCAACTCAAGGCCATCCTCGGCACGGATCGGATCTGGAACATGGTGCTGATTGGTGCAGGCAATCTCGGCCATGCGCTAGCCGCGTTCCCGGGGTTCCTGCAGAAGGGATTCACTCTCGTGGCGATCTTCGATGCCGATCCAAAAAAGGTCGGCACGAAGATCGGGACGCTGGAAGTGCTGCCGATGGAATCGATGAATCGCTTCATCCGCGAACGCCTGATTCGCCTGGCGGTTCTCGCGGTGCCGCCCGCGGCCGCGCAGGATATCGCCGACGAACTGGTTGAGGCTGGCGTCGACGGGATCCTGAACTTCGCACCGCGCCGGCTTTCGGTCCCGTCACACGTCACGGTCAACAGCGTCGACCTCGCCGCGCAGATGGAGCAGATCGTCTTTGCGATTCAGGAAGAGTCACGCTGAGACTTCAATTCGCCCGACCGCGATCGCGAGCTCAGGAGAGGAAAACCCGCTCATTCGACGGCACGCTGAGATCGCCCTGTGAATCCACAGCCACAACACGGTAGTACCAGCTTCTGCCGGGAGTCGCGGTGTCATCGACAAACGTACTGATCGTCAGCGGCGAACTGGTGATGCTGTGATACGAGCCATCAAAGTCAGAACGCAGCACGCGATAGCCCGCTGCACCAGACACGTCACCCCAATCGAGCGTGACCTTTCCCCCTTGTGCAACGCCGGTAAGGCCTTCGACGGCGCCGGTCCTGTCCGCGGGACGCATATTGGAGATCAGGAAGATGTTGTCGTTGTAATCGAAGTTGATAGAGGAGTAGTCCATCGTCATCAGGTAGGTGTTGGGCACGAAGTCGCCGCGTGCATTGCGCAGCGGATAAAATCGCATGTGATGCCCGCCGAGGTCACCTTGCACCTGGTTATTCAACGCATCTTCGGAATACTCGGCATCGAGTCGGAATCCGAAATTGGTGGAGGTGCTGAATGATGTCTGCGCCCTTTCGTTCGAGTCCTTCTTTCGCTGGAACAGGGATTGACCGTCATTCACATTGGTGAAGAAGAGCGTGTTCTGCTGTCCGTTGGCATTAGCGCCAGGATAGCGCGGATCGGACGGGTAAAAGAAGGGTTTGCCCTGCTCGTACCATGCGATCTCGCCGGTGTTTCCCTGGGTGTGAAAGCCAGCGACCTGCCTGATGAATACCGGTTTGGCGGCATCGGCGGCATTCCAATAGGCGCTGAGGATTTCGTCACCGACCGCTTGCGATAGTCCGTGTTCGTTGATGTTTTCGCCGTCAGCGACCGCGACGGTTTTGAAGCCGAGGGTCTTGAAGATTTCGGCGAGTGACGGTTCCTGTGAAACGCCTTGCGAATTGGTCTCTGAATCGCTCTGCCAGAACCCGTTGAGACGAACACTGGTGACGCGTTGTGCCTTGTCGTTGCTCGCGATGTCGAGCGTGGCCGTGCGGAAATCGCCGCTGGTGGCGATGAACTTTACGGTAACGTCCATTGTCTGTCCGCGAGTCAGTGTGGTCGCACCCGGTGAACCGACAATCTGGAACGCGGTGGGATTCTCGCCGCCGAGCGTGAACGAACTGATCAGCAGGTCCTTATTGCCGGTGTTGACGATCCGTACCTTCGACGTGTCATGGACGGCGTTGCCGATTTGCGCGTTCGGCGTCTGTATGCGATTGAACGCGAGGGTCGTGGCGTCTTCGATTCCATCCACGGACACGATTCCCAGCACCGGGCGGCTCTTGACCGTCGTCACGTTGCGCAGTACGAAGACATAATCATTCTGATCGTTCTGCGGCGGGTATTCCTCGAACGTCACGATGTAGGCGTTGGCGACCGCGTTGCCCTTCTCGACGAACGGGTAGACGCGGACCTTTCGACGCTTGTCTGCGTTCGGCTCCCACGTGTTGAGCGAGTCTTCGCCGTAGACGATTCGCGCCCCATCGGCATCAATGAACGTCGGCGCCTCGGCCCAGACACTGAATGGTGAGCTGCCGGGATCGAACGTGGTCGACCCGTTCGCGGACGGGTTGACGCTTTGCCCATCGGCACCGGGCAACTCGAAGAGCTGGCTGCGCGAGCTCGGCACTCCGGGGGTGTAGATTCCGATCCGGCCCGCGACCGTCGCGGTCTTGGTGACGAACTGCGCGATCGGCGTGATCGTAACCGGCGCCTCACTCGCGCGCTGAAAGCGCGGCGCGAAAAGCTCGTCCGTTGCGCTGCCGCTCAGATCGAGCAGCGTCGTGTTCGGCGTCGTGTCTCCGACATTGATCGAATACTGGAACAGCTCCATCAGTCGAGCCAGCGACGGCTCAACGAGCCCGCCTTCGCCTGTCGTCGCGATGCCGCGCAGTGCGATCCGTGCGATCGGTGAACTCGCGCCATCTGGCGTAATGTCCAGAAAGGCGGTCAAGACGCGGTCGGTCGGCGCGTTGCTCGCGGGCGTCAGCGCGACGAAAAACTGGGCACGCTTGTTCAAAGAAATTCGCCGCGGCAGCGTGCCTCCGACGACGGAAAACTGGGCGGCGTCGGGTCCGCTGATTGCGAGCGCCCCGGTCCCGAGCGTGAACGCGCTGGTCCCCACGTTCGTCACCTGGAATGCCTGCGAACGGCCGGTCGTGGCGCGCACGGCGTTCACTTCGATCGTTTTGCGGTTCAGCCGAAGCTGAGCGCGGGCGGAAAATGCGGTGAATCCCGCGGACTCGTCGGCGATGTTGATGTCAAAAGGCATGGCTGGTTCAGTCGTCCAATTTGGTCTGGTCACCCGATACTGACGCGGCGATCATAGTGACGGACGACGGCGAAGGAGAGTCGGTTTCACCCGATAAGGCGGTATGCCGCGAAAAAGTGGGTCGAACGGTTCGGTTCCTCTGTATTTTCGGCCATATCGTCGCAAAAGGTGCATTTTTGCGGTTCAGCAGGAGCGCATCGCCAGCCCGACAAACATCCGGATCGAGGAATCGAATGCCGCATCGGTGAAATCGTAGCGATCGTTGTGCAACGGCGGGTACTCGCTCCGTCCTTGTGGGACGACTCCGACCATGAAAAAGCTCGCCGGGACCTGCTCACCGTAGTAGGCGAAATCCTCGCCGCCCATCACCGGCCGCGCGGCCTGCAGGAACTTCGACTCGCCCAGCACCTGCCGAGCCGTATCGATCACGAAATCGGTGGCGGCGGGATCGTTGGTCGTCGGTGGGTAACCGTCGTAGAGTTCGATCTCCACCGTGCAACCGTTGGCGAGTGCCACCCCTTCGCAGCGGCGCTTCAACGAAGCCTGTGCGGCGAGGCGGGTCTGAGGTGTGAGCGTTCGGATCGTCCCTTCGATTCGCGCTTCGTCGGGAATGATGTTCGTTGCGGTGCCGGCCTGCATGATGCCTACGGTGATCAGCGCCGGCTCGGTCGGATCCAGTTCGCGACTGACGTACATCTGGAGGCTTAAGATCGCCTCGGCGGCGGCGACGATCGGATCACGCCCCAGATGCGGAAATGCGCCGTGGCATCCCCGCCCGATGAACGTGACGCGAAAGGTGTCTGTCGCGGCAAGCAACGGACCGGACTTGGTTGAAACGACCCCAACGGGCAAACCCGGCCAGCCGTGCATGCCGTAAATCGCCTTCACGCGCGGGCCGATGCGCCCGTCGAGCACGCCGGCCTGTACGAGACGCTCGGCGCCGGCGCCGCCCTCTTCGGCCGGTTGAAAGATCAGCTTCACGCACACGTTCATTTCGGCGGCGAGCTTCCTCAGAATCGACCCGGCGGCGATAAGATTGGCGGTGTGTCCGTCGTGGCCACACGCGTGCATAAAGCCCGGTCGGCGGCTCGCGTAAGGCAAGCCCGTTTGTTCGGTGATGGGCAGCGCATCGATGTCCGCGCGGAGCGCGATGCAGGGTTTGTTGAGGTCGCCGATGGTGGCAATGGTCGCCGTCGGTGCGCCGTTCACGCCGGCGACGAACTCGATGCCCTGCCTGGCGAGCTCGTCGCGGATGATGCCGGCGGTTTCGAACTCCTCGTAGGCGCGTTCGGGAACCTGGTGGAGCCGATGCCGGATCTGCGTCGCGAGGGCGACGGCTTCGGGGAGATGCGATTCGAGTTTCATGGGTCACCAGCCGTGTTTCGTGAATGCGGGAAACGACCCGGCATCAGACCCGCGGGCTTTCCGATTCGCAAGCGGCCGGCCCGATGATGCCTCCCCTTTCTGCAACCGAAATCCTGAAAACGCCGATCAATACGAAAATGCCAACGCGACCGCCGCCAACACGTTTCGCACTGATCGCGCTCTCGGTTCTCCTGTGTGCGTACGTCCTCGGCTGCTCCAGCAACTCTCGTGGCAGTGCGGCCGGGCTGATCCTGTTCGTGCCCGGCGTCGCGGGAGATGGGGCTTCGTACAGGAACATCGTGCCGGCCCTTCGCGATGCCGGCGACGAGCGCACCGTGGAATCCTTCGGCTGGGGCGCGCCGTCGTTCGCGTTTTTCATGAACTTCAACAACGTGACGATCCACGAGTCGGCCGAGAAAAAACTCGCGGCCCGCATCGTCGATTTCCGAACATCCCATCCGGACGAGCCGCTCGACATCATCGCCCACAGCGCCGGCGGCGGCGTGACGCTCGGGGCCCTGCGGAAACTTCCCGAGGGCATTCACGTCGGGCGCGTCCTGCTAATGCACCCGTCCGTGTCGCCGACATACCCGGTAACGGAGGCGCTTCGTTGCTGTGATTCGATCACGCTGGTCCACAGCGACCGCGACACGACATTTCTCAAGTGGCGAACGTCCCACTTCGGCACGTACGACAACGTGAAGACGACGGCGGCAGGGAACGCCGGCTTTGACTTGTCAAAGATCGACGCGTCGGCGCGCGGAAAACTGCTGATGGTCCGCTTTGAAGATTCAGACCGATCGCTCGGCAACGACGGCGGGCATTTCGGACCGCTGGCGAGCGCCTACCTGCGCAAGCGGATCATGCCGCTCTTCGCCCGGCCGACTACCGACGCCTCGCATGCGCGATGATGCGCGGCGAATCGACGGTGAGCGACGATCCATCGTAATCGCCGGCGATCGATTCGATCGCGAAACCGTTGCGTTCCAGCAGCAGGACCAGTTCGCGCTCGAAGTGATAGGTGATCTCAAAGCGGATCCGCTTTCCGCGTCGCCGGCGATTTGCATCGAACCACGCGTATTCGAAAATCGTCTCGCGCACCTGGGGCCGATCGCTCGTACGGATGTGAACGACGCGCTGAACCGTCGTGTTCAAGGCGCGCGAGTAGAAAATCCTCACATCCGCATTCAGTTCTTCTTCCTCGGCGATTCGGGCGATGTCGGGATTGAAAATGTCGATCAGCAGCGTGCCGTTCTTCTTGAGCTGACGATGAGCGTTCGACAGCACGCGATCCTGCTGCGCGATCGTGGTGAACACGAGGAAGGAATTGAACAGGATCGCGGCGTGATCGAAACGCCTGGAGGTTGACCAGCTCAGGAGATCGCCCGCCTCAAATCGGAGCGATTTGGGAGAAATGCCAAGCTCCTCACGTTTTGCAGATGCGAGTTTGAGCATCTGTGCGTCGATGTCGACGCCCAGGACACGATGCCCCGCCTGTGCGACAGGCAGTGCCGCGCGGCCGGTCCCGCTGGCGAGCATCAGCACATCGCGCGGCGGCTTACGGATCGAGGCAAGCAAGTATGCAATGTCGGGCCCGAGGTTCTCGAGCTCGGCGTTCTCATCATCGTAGAAGTGCGGGATCGCACGGTAAGTCTTCATGAGCCCGACGATCCTAAGGGAAGTCCAAAAGAAACAACCGTCGCGATCGAACGCGACGGTTGAGATTACTCTTAGTGAGTCGAGTTCGATTGCGCGAATCAGACCGCGTCGGCCTTTTCGATCTGCCAATACTCGAGTTCGAGCGGCGTCGGGCGACCGAAGATCGTGGTGATGATGCGCACCTTGCCCTGGTCGGAGAGGATCTCTTCGACAACGCCTTCGAAGTTTTCGAACGGGCCGTCTCGGACCTTGACCTTGTCGTCCTTCTTGTACTCGGTCTTGAGGCTGACCTCGTCGTCGGGCTTTTCGGCCTCTTCGAGCATTTTCGACTGGTCGCGGGCGGTCATCGGGCTCGGCTTGCCGTTGGAACCGATGAAGTCGCCGACGCCGTCGGTTTCCTTGATCATGAACCAGACCTTGTCCGGGATGCGGCCGTCGGATTCGGTGAGGAGTTCGATGAAGACGTAGCCGGGGTAGAGCTTGCGGTCGGCTTCCCGCTTCACGCCGCCCTTCATCGTTCGGACGCGTTCGACGGGCACAAGGATACGTCCGACGCGCTCCTCGAGGCCTTCGATCTTGACCTTGCGCGCGAGGCTCTCGCGGACCTTGTCTTCTTTATTGCTCGCAACTCGCAGGACGTAGAAATGCATCGTAAATGGCCTTTAAGGGCGGAATCTGGCGTTCAGACCCACCAGCCTTGCGGCTTGATGATTGCGAAGGTGATCCACGCGGCGAACACCAGCAGCCCGAACGTCAAGGAAAGCCCGCCGGCCACTTTCGCCGATTTGTTTTCGGCATGCCGCAGGAGGCCAAAACTCGTCGCCAGCAGCGCGGTTCCGAGGAGGAAACCGGTGACCATTCCGGGCCACGGTTCCGGCTTCAGCAGAAACACCGAGATGCTGTAGAACAACGCGTGGAACTGTTGATCGAACACGAAAAGTGTCAGGGCCACGAGCAGCATGAACACGACGACGATTCGCGTCGAGGCAATCAAGTCTGCCCAGCCGGCCCAGTTCACTTTTTTGAGTTCACTGTCGGTGTCGATCAGGAACTGTGCCCGCTTCGGTGCGTTCATCAGCCACCAGACGACGAGGCAGAGCAGGGCTGCCACACCGGCAGCGATGCCGAAACGGGCCGGCTTCTTCAGCGACTGGAATACCGAGATCTGTTCAAACGCGAACCAGGCGACGAACAGGATGATCGCCCCGGCGCCCAGGCCCGTTCCCAGTCGCGTCCAATAGCCTTGGCCGCGCTTGTAGAGCGTAAAGAAGCCATGCCGGTCGGGCGTTCGCGTGCCCGGTCGATCATTTGATCCGCGTGCTGAGACGTCGATGGACATAGGTTCAAATCTCGGGATCAAACGGTATGCCAAACGACCTGGACGAACCGAACGCCTTCTCGGCAAAAGCCGGTCAGGCACTCAGCACGCCGTGTAGGAATCGAACCTACAACCTGCCGCTTTGGAGACGGCTGCTCTGCCAATTGAGCTAACGGCGTATCAAGTAGGGATGAAGGATGAGGGATGAAGGATGAAAAAGGCACCTGCCTGTTTTCATCCCTCAGCCTTCATCCCTCATCCTTACGACTCACTTCCGCTTCACCTTGTGAAGCGTATGTTTGCGAAGGCGCTTGCAGAACTTCATCAGTTCGATCTTCTGCGGGCCGCCGGCGACTTTGATTTCGGTGCGGTAGTTCAGGTCACCGGTCTCGGTGCACTGAAGCCACACATATTCACGGGATTCTTTCGCCATTTCACTACCTCAAGTGGGCAGTGTGCGGTGGGCAGTGTGCGGGAAGGCATTCGAATGCCTACCAACCACTGCCCACTGCCCACTTGCTTATTCAAGAATCTTCGACACAACGCCGGAGCCGACCGTCTTGCCACCCTCGCGGATAGCGAAGCGGAGCTTTTCTTCCATGGCGATCGGGGCGATCAGCGTCACTTCCATCGTGATGTTGTCGCCGGGCATGACCATTTCCGCACCCTTGAGGGTCGCGCTGCCGGTCACGTCGGTTGTGCGGAAGTAGAACTGCGGCTTATAGCCGGTGAAGAACGGCGTATGACGGCCGCCCTCTTCCTTGGTCAGAATATAAACTTCGGCCTCGAACTTCTTGTGCGGCGTGATGCTCTTGGGAGCACACACGACCTGGCCACGTTCGACGTCGTCCTTTTCAATACCACGCAGGAGCACGCCCGCGTTATCGCCGGCGATGCCGATGTCCATCGTTTTGTTGAACTGTTCGATACCGGTCGCGACCGAGGTCTTGTTCCGGTCGAAGCCGATGATTTCGACGGCTTCACCGATCTTGATCTGACCGCGTTCGATACGGCCGGTGACAACGGTGCCACGACCCTTGATCGAGAACACGTCTTCGATCGGCATGAGGAACGGCTTGTCGTTCTCACGCACGGGCTGCGGGATTTCCTTATCGAGCGTAGCGACGAGGTCGTCGATGCACTTATTCGCCGCATCGTCCGCCGGGTTGTCCAGCGCGGGCTTGGATGAGCCCTTGATGATGGCGGTGTTGTCGCCGTCGAATCCGTACTTGGTCAGAAGTTCGCGGACTTCCATTTCGATGAGGTCGAGAAGGTCGGCATCCGCAAGGTCGACCTTGTTGATGAAGACGACGATCTTCGGCACACCGACCTGCTTGGCGAGCAGAATATGTTCGCGCGTCTGCGGCATGGGGCCGTCGGCGGCGGACACGACCAGGATCGCGCCGTCCATCTGGGCGGCACCGGTGATCATGTTCTTGATGTAGTCCGCGTGGCCGGGGCAGTCGACGTGCGCGTAGTGGCGCAGCGGCGACTCGTACTCGACGTGGGCGGCCGCGATCGTCACGGTCTTGGTCGCATCGCGATCAATACCGCCTTTGGCGATGTCCTTATAGCTCTTTGCAGTGGTTCCGTACTTGGCTGCCGAGCGGGCGGCCAGTGCGGCGGTGAGCGTCGTCTTGCCGTGGTCGATGTGACCAATCGTGCCGACGTTCACGTGGGGCTTGTTACGTTCGAATACACCCTTTGCCATGATGCATCCTCCAAGATGCTGTTTTCGATTAGCGATTTGGGATTTGCGATCTCGGATTTGCGACGGATGCGCCACTGCGGCGCCTTCCTGTACTGGATCGCAAATCGAAAATCGGAAACCGAAAACCCGTTTCGCGGTCCATCGACCGGCTTCTCGAACCGGTCGACGCCGAAAGAGATCTCGCACCGAGAAATCTTTCAGATTCCGAAAGTTGCCTTTCGGAAGCGGGAACTGTCTCCCACAAAGCTGATGGAGAGGTTTGAACTCTCGACCTCCACATTACCAATGTGGCGCTCTACCAACTGAGCTACATCAGCGGCTGTGCCAAGGGGATCGACAATGGCCGCCGCGCCTGTGAGGTTTTCGTTTCCTTCAATCCCGCGGGACTCGACTCTTCATCGCACCCGCCGCGCCGCCAAAATCGTGCACTCTACACGAAATTCTGTCGACGCAAACGCCGATCTGGCTACACCGGTGGCGCAACCAAATCGACGCGAGCCCGGCAGTATATGACAAGCCAAATCGATGTCAAACCCGGCAAGTCGTGGCGCGCGTCGCCAAGTCCCTGCGGTTGCCCGCTTTGAGCGGATCCGATACCAACCACCCCCATGGCGAGCTTCTCCATCTGGTGTAACCGACAGTTCGAACCCGCCCAAGCCAGTCTTTTCGAAATGGCATGCGCCCCGCATCGCGTCCGCTGGGCCGAATCCATGTCGGCGTCCAACCTCGTGGCGGCGACCAGCGATGACGCACTCGTCAACGAGTGCGAACTCGCCTACGGCCAACCTGCACCGGAAGATGTTGCCAAATCCCGAAAACTGCAGCTGATCTGCCTGTCGAGCGCCGGCTATACACGATACGACACGCCGGCCTTTCGAAACCTCTGCCGCGAGAAATCCATCACCGTCTGCAACGCGTCCGGTGTGTACGACGAGCCTTGCGCGCAGCACGCGCTGGCGATGATGCTCGCGAACACGCGGCAGCTGCCCGGCGCGATCCAGTCGCAGATCACGAATCGAGACTGGCCATACCTTCCGCTTCGCAACAAAAGCGATCTGATCACGTCAGCTAAGACGGTTCTGCTCGTTGGCTACGGCGCCATCGCCCGCAGGCTCGCCGAGTTACTCGTTCCGTTCGGTGCAACAGTTCGCGCATTCCGGCGGGCAGTCCGCGGAGATGAAAACGTAAAGACTTACCCGATCGCCGATCTCGATCGCTTCCTCGGCGACGCGGATCACGTCGTCGATCTACTTCCCGCATCTGACGAAACCAAGGCATTCTTTGATCGTCCACGGTTCGGACGATTCAACCGCGGTTCGCACTTTTACAACCTCGGGCGAGGCGACACGGTTGATCAGAATGCTCTGACGGAAGCGCTTTCCACAGGCGCGCTCGGTTCCGCTTATCTCGACGTCACCAGCCCCGAGCCATTGCCGGCCGATCACCCGCTGTGGAGGGCACCAAACTGTTTCATCACCCCGCACACCGCCGGCGGAACGCACGATGAATCCGTGCGACAAATCGCACATTTCGCAGAGAATCTCCGACGATTCATCTCCAGAGAGCCCTTCCGCGATCGCATCATCTGAAGCTGAGCTCTTGCCGAGGTTGGAAAAGCTCGCGTTACAACCGCAATGGTCGACGCCATTTCTCCGGCGAAGGACTCGGGTTCGTCCCGATCCCCGTATCCTTGTGTTTCAGCAGAATTGCTTTCCTATAATCTGTGATCGCATCGTAGGTACAGCCCGTCATCCGAAAGAGGAATCAACATGCGTCGACACCCTGAAGACATTGTCTGCGTCGAATCGCTCGAACTCCGCCGCATGCTGGCCGTTCTACCGACGGGTTTCACGGACCAGTTGGTGGCCGGCGTGTCGAACGCCACAAGTTTCACCTTCGCGCCGGACGGCCGACTGTTCATCACCGAACAAGGCGGCGCATTGCGCGTGGTCGACCATGGCGTCCTGCAAAGTTCGCCTTTCACGACCGTTTCTACTTCGGCGAACGGCGAGCGCGGCCTTTTGGGTGTGGCGTTTGATCCGAACTATTCGCGAAACCACTACGTGTATGTCTACTACACCGCATCCACCCCTGCCGTGCATAACCGCGTGAGCCGGTTCACCGCGAGCGCCGCAAACGAAAACGTGGCACAGGCCGGCAGTGAAACTGTCCTGCTCGATCTCAATAACCTCTCGGGCGCGACCAATCACAACGGCGGCGCGATCCACTTCGGTCCCGACGGAAAGCTCTACATCGCGGTGGGCGAAAACGCGAACGGCGCGAACGCCCAGTCGTTCGGCAATTTGCTCGGCAAAATGCTCCGGGTGAACGCCGACGGAACCATTCCGACCGACAATCCGTATTTCACCGATGCCGCCGTCACCGGGCAGAACAAGTTGATCTGGGCGCTGGGCCTGCGCAATCCATTTACCTTCGCGTTCCAGCGCGGAACCGGACGCATGTTCATCAACGACGTCGGCCAGGACACTTGGGAAGAAGTCAACGACGGTATTGCCCGTTCCAATTACGGCTGGCCCGGCATCGAAGGCAAGCGCACAACGCAGACGCCGCCAGCCGACTACCGCGACCCGTATTACGTCTACTCGAACGTGGGCTCACAGATCGCGATTATCGGCGGAGCCTTCTACAACCCGACCTACCCTGCGTATCCGTCGACGTACGAGGGCAAGTATTTCTTCGCCGACCTCGGTGCAGGATGGATTCGCACGCTCGACACATCGCTAGCCGCGCCCGCCGCCGTCGACTTCGGCACCGGCGGATCTACCATCGTCGGGTTTGAACTCGGACCAGATAACAGCGTCTATTTTCTGCAGCGTAGTGGAACCGTTGGCGTGCATCGGATGGCGTATACGGACACTGCTGCTCCATCCGTCACGAGCGCCGCGTTTGTTTACAACGAAGCGGCCGTGCCCTTCGAAACGGCACAACGCGTTCGGGTGAAGTTCAGTGAGTTCGTCGGCAACAGCCTGACCGCGGGCGACTTCACCGTCGAGAACCTCACCACCAGTACGACAATCCCGACCGCGAATCTCCACCTGAGCTACGACTCGCTCACCAACACTGCAACGCTGAGTTTCCCGGGCTACGCCAATGCCGCAGGCGCGCTGCCGAACGGCCGATACCGTCTCACGCTTGCCGCCAATGCCGCGAGCGACATCACCGGCAACAACCTCATCGCCGGGCGCACGCTGGAGTTCAATGTGCTGGCGGGTGATTTGAATGGCGACAACACCGTCAACTTCGACGACCTGCTGACGCTCGCTCAGAACTACCAGACCAGCGGAACCTATTCGCAAGGCGATCTGAATTACGATGGGACGATCGATTTTAGCGATCTTCTCATCCTGGCACAGAATTACCAATCGTCGATCGTGGCGGGCGCGCGATCGACTCCTGCGAGTCAGCGAAATCGAATCGCGAGCGATGTCATCAATTGACCGCGGCGGAACGGATCGCCTTTACTTTGGCCAGATGCGGCTGGATACGACGCCGGCGAGCCTCTAGGTAGCACTCCCGGGGTTTTGATGGAGAAGATTCCCAACTCACCGATCGAACTGCGCATCGAACGCGATCGCGGATGGTTTGAAATCGATCTTCTTCACCAGCGCACACGCTTCGGTCGCGCCATGTTCACGGTCCATGCGTGAGTCTTCCCATTCGACGCTGAGCGGCCCCTGGTAGCCGACGTCGTTGAGCGCGACGATGATGCGTTCGAAGTCCACATCGCCGTGCCCCGGCGAGCGGAAATCCCAGAAGCGGCGCGGATCAGCGAAGTTCACGTGGCCGCCGAATACGCCTACGGTGCCGTCACCCTTGCCCCACCACGCATCCTTCACATGGCTATGGAAGATGCGCTTGCCGAACGTGTAAATGAACTTCACGTAATCGACGCCTTGGTAGCCGAGATGGCTCGGGTCGTAGTTGAATCCGAATCGCTTGTGATTCTTCACCGCTTCAAGTGCGCGCTGCGCGCTGGCGATGTCGAACGCGATTTCCGTCGGATGCACTTCGAGCGCGAAGTTCACATCGTTCTTTTCGAAGGCGTCGAGGATCGGCCCGAAGCGCTTCGCGAAATCGTCAAAGCCCTTCTGCCAGTACTTCTGGTCGGTCGGCGGGAACGCATAGATGCTGTGCCAGATCGATGAGCCCGTGAACCCGTTGACGACCATCGGAAACGCGATCTTGTCCGGACTCGCATCGCGGAAGAGTCGTGCCGCCTTGGCAGTCTCGATCATTTTCTTCGCGGCGCGCTTGCGAACGCCTTCGGGATCGCCATCGCCCCACACATCCGGCGGCAGGATGCTCTTGTGGCGCTCGTCGATCAGGTCACAGATCGCCTGGCCGACGAGGTGAGAACTGATCGCGTGGCACGTTAGGCCGTGGTCTTTGAGTAGTTCCCACTTCTTCTTGAGGTACCCCTTGTCCTTGATCGCGTTATCGACTTCGAAGTGATCGCCCCAGCAGGCGAGTTCGAGCCCGTCGTAGCCGAAGGCCTTGGCCTTCTTGCATAGTTGTTCGAGCGAGAGGTCGGCCCACTGGCCGGTGAAGAGCGTGACGAGTCGTGCCATGTGTTTCCTTCTCCTAGAGTGAATGATCCGAATCAAGATCATCCGACTCACGACGTCGATTTTCAACTTCCCTCGCAGCCGCTCGTTCCAACACAACCGATGCCGGCCTGATTGCGGGCGCGTCCGTGAATCGGATCGCGCCAACCTGGTACGCATCGCGATAGACGATTCGGCCTGGCGTATCGGTGGCTTCGAGAAGCACCTTGTAGCCTGCATCCTGGATCGCGTGAACCAGTTCCCAGGCTCGAGCGATCATCCGTCGATCTTCGAACACGAACCAGTACACTGCATCGGGCTCGACGCCACGCGGGATCGGGAGATGTCGGTTGAACCACTTGAACTGCCGCTCCATGCGCTGCCGAATATCGATTGGCGTCTCAATGTCCACAGCAATCCTGTCCCCTCCGCGAAAGAGTCCACGAAGCGGCCCGTAACCGAAATCGATTCTCAGCCGAACATATTTCGCGAGTTGATCGGGATTCTCCGGCGGCGCGGTCCAGCGGGAAGGATCCACCTCGCGCGTGGGCTGAATATGGGCCTCGACTGCACGTCGGGCCTGCTGTCGACGAATCGGCTTGCGGAAGTAACCCACAAACTCACCCTCCCTGTTTGCCAGTAGCGCAGTAGACTGACAAACGAATCCCGCTTGCCGGGACAACCAGAAGAAGGCAACCCTAGCGAAGCGGGAAGACCATGCCACCAGAAACTGAGATTCGACCAGCCAACACCGTCTGCGTGATGCTCTGCATCGACATCGATGCACCGGTAAAAACGGTGTGGAAGTGCTTTCTCGAAGACATCGGCGAGTGGTGGTCACTCGCGAACTTCGCCGCCACAGGCGGGACGATGCATCTCGAACCGCGCGCCGGAGGGCGGCTGTACGAAGTCGGTCCGAACGGACACGAACTGCTCTGGGCGCACCTCATCGAATTACTGCCTGAACAACGCCTCTTTTTCCACGGTGCGATGGGTGCCCCCTACGCGCCAGCGTGCATCACGCTGTATCAGTTCAACTTCGAATCCAACGGCAAAGGCACCCGCGTTTCGATTCGCGACGAACTCATCGGCAACGTCGACGCGAAGACGCCGAAATCGATGACGGACGGCTGGACATTGTTGATGGAGCAAGGCCTGAAAAAGTTCGTCGAATCGCGCACCCACGGTGCGAGCCCGCGAGCATGAGCAACCCGACGAGGCATGTTCTTTACATTCGCGACTTGTAGTAATTGATCAGCCCGTTCGTCGAGGCATCATGCGACGACACGCTCGCCGGTCCTTCCAGCTCGGGGAGGATTCTCTTCGCGAGTTGTTTCCCGAGTTCGACGCCCCACTGATCGAAGCTGTTGATGTTCCAGATCGCGCCCTGAGTGAAGATCTTGTGCTCGTACATCGCGAGGAGCGAGCCGAGGGTCTTCGGATCGATCAGATCGACCATGATCGAGTTTGTCGGGCGATTGCCTTTGAACGTTTTGGCGTTCACCAGTGCTTCCGATGCCGCCGCGCCGAGTTCCTTCCGGACCTCGTCTCCCGTTTTTCCGAACGCCAGCGCCTCGGTTTGCGCGAAGAAGTTCGACACGAGGATGGCGTGGTGCGCGCCCAGCGGATTGTGAGATTTCACGGGCGCGAGAAAGTCGCACGGGATGAGTTTCGTGCCCTGGTGAATGAGTTGATAGAACGCGTGTTGGCCATTGGTTCCGGGCTCGCCCCAGAGGATCGGGCCCGTCTGGTAGTCGACGAAGCGGCCGTCGCGGTCGACGCCCTTGCCGTTGGATTCCATGTCGCCTTGCTGGAAGTAGGCGGCGAAGCGGGAGAGGTATTGATCGTAGGGCAGAATCGCCTCGCTCTGAGCGCTGAAGAAATTGTTGTACCAGACACCGAGCACCGCCAGGATCACCGGCAGGTTCTCCTCGAGCGGCGCGGTACGAAAGTGCTCGTCCATCGCGTGCGCGCCCGAAAGCAGTTCTTCAAATTTCTCAAACCCCACATAAAGGGCGATCGGAAGGCCGATGGCGCTCCACAGCGAATATCGGCCGCCCACCCAGTCCCAGAAGCCGAACATGTTGTTCGTGTCGATGCCGAAGGCGCTGACCTCCTTGGCATTGGTCGACACTGCGACAAAGTGCTTCGCGACGGCTTTCGGGTCCTTGGCCTTCTTGAGAAACCATTCCTTTGCGCTCATCGCGTTCGTCAGCGTCTCCTGCGTCGTGAAGGTTTTGCTCGCCACGATGAAGAGCGTGGTCTCGGGGTCGATCTTCTTGCAGACCTCGGCGATGTGCGTGCCGTCGACGTTGCTCACGAAGTGAATGCGGAGCTTTTTGTCATCCGCGTAGTGCTTGAGCCCTTCGCACACCATCACCGGCCCCAGATCACTGCCGCCGATACCGATATTGACGACGTCCGTGATCGATTTTCCCGTGTAGCCGACGTGGACGCCGGTCCGCACCTTCTCGACGAACGCCTTCATGCGCCCGAGCACTTCGTTCACTTCGGGCATCACGTCCTTGCCGTCGACGACGATCGGTTTGTTGGAGCGGTTGCGCAGCGCTACGTGCAGCACGGCACGGTCTTCGGTGGAGTTGATCTTTTCACCGCTGAACATCTTGTCGCGCAGCGTCTCGACGCCCGCCTGTCTGGCGAGATTGATGAGCAGTTCAAACGTCTTCTTCGTAATGAGGTTCTTCGAGAAATCGACCAGGATCGTTCCGAAGGATCGGCTGAATCTCTTGAAGCGATCGGGATCGGAAGCAAACGCCTCGCGGAGCGAAACGTTCTGGATCTCGGCCTGATGGGATTGCAGCGCCTTCCAAGCGACAGACTGAGTGAGGTTGGACATGTTGGTTCCTTCGACTTATTTCGTAGAGAAAAGGTACTCGATCGCATCCGGAAAGCGTGTTGCCCAGGCAGGCTCGTCATGTTGTGCGCCTTCCGCAATCTGCAGGCGATGCTCGATTCTGGCTTTGGTGAGAATCGAATCGACTTCCCGCGCCAGGTCAACGTTCGATGCGGCGGTTTCCGCACTGCCTTCGCGCGTGCCCATGTCGATCCAGAGCCTCGTGTCCCTCAGGCGCGAGGCGTCCTTCGCCAGGTCGTCGATAATCGCGTGATTTGCCCACCAGAGTGACGGCGACATCACGATCGCGCCGCCAAACACGTCCGGATGGCGATTGGCGATCTCGATCGATACCAAGCCTCCCAAAGATGAGCCACCGACGAACGTGTTCTCTCGACCCATCTGCGTGCGATAGGTCTGGTTAATGACCGGCCGAACTTCGTCGAGCAGGAAGTTCGCATAGCGCTCGCCCTGCCCGCCGCCGTACTTCTCGTCGGCGACAAATGTGTATTCGGAAGTGCGAGCCGCGCCGCCATTGTCGATTCCGACGACGATCATCGGCGGCACTTTCCTGTCGTCGCTCAACTTCGTGAGCGTCTCGTCGATCTTCCATTCGTTCCCAAACGCACTGGTCGCGCGATCAAAACAGTTCTGGCCGTCGTGCATATAGAGGACGGGATAGCGCTGCGTCGGATTCGCCTCGTAGTCCGCCGGTAGCCAGACCCGAATCGTGCGTTGCCGTCCCAGCGTCTTGGAGTCGATCGTATGGAGTTTAAGGGTTCCGACGACGCTGGACTCAATGACATTGGACGTCGAAGCCCAGCGCTCGACTGTTGCCTCGATTTGTCTGGTCGACGGTTCGACTTTTTCCTTGCGATTGGCTCGATCTGTCCCGTCGGCGTTCTTCTCGACGGTCCGCCAGTTGCCGAGCGTAAACTTGAACTCAATGTTCGTTCCCGCTTCGAGCGCCGCCTCGCCCCGATAGATACCGGAGTCATCGCGCCGGAGCTCAAATCCGTCGGCCTTCCAGTTTCCCAGCGCCGCGCCAGAGCCGGCAACAAACACGCGCGCGTCGCCGGGCGTTGAAGGCGGCACGTGCACCACGAACTCCGCAGCGCACACCGTCTGCGCCAGACACGAACTGAGCAAGAGCGGAAGCAAGTGGATGGGTCGCATATAGCGACGTTATCCGGGCCGGCGACCACGTCAATTGCAGGGTCAAAGCAGAATCCAGCTCGCAAGTCCCAGCAGTGCGAGGAATCCGCACACATCCGTCACGGTCGTGGCGAAAATCGTTGCGCTTTGCGCGGGGTCGAAGCCGAGTCGCTTCATGATGAATGGAATGCCGGCGCCCGTCGTGCACGCGAGCGTGTGGTTGCAGACCAGAGCCAGCCCGACCACGAGTCCCAGCATCGTCGCCTCGTGATTGCTCACATGATCGCTGCCGGGGAATGTTCTGGCGATCAGGCCGGTGATCACGCCGATGATGACGCCGGTCAGCAGGCCGACGTACAGTTCCCGGCGGATGACGTGGCGCAAGAGCTTGCCGTCGACTTTACCCATCGCAAGCCCGCGCACCGCGACCGCCATCGCCTGCGCGGATGCGTTTCCGCCCATGCCCGCGACGATGGGCATGTACGCCGCGAGGATGACGAGCTTCTCGAGTGTCGAATCGAACATCCGCACCACCGACGCCGCCAGGAACGCCGTCGCCAGGTTCACCACCAGCCACCAGAAACGCTTTCGGAAGCTGAAGTGCCACGGGCTGTTCAGGCGTTCTTCAACACCGGCGCCGAACAGACGCAGCACGTCTTCGGTTGCTTCCTCGTTGAACACATCCTGGATGTCGTCGGCCGTGATCAGGCCGATCAGCTTGTTGTCCCTGTCCACCACCGGCAGCGCCAGGTAGCGCTTTTCGTGCATGAGCTGGGCCACTTCTTCCTGGTCCATGGTCGCCGGGACACTGACCACCCGCGGAATCATGATGTCGCGCAACAGTCGCGCCGGGCGGGCGAGAATCAGGTCGCGCATCGACAGCACGCCGATCAGGTGCCCGCGTCGATCGATGACGTAGACGTAGAACATCTGTTCCAGCTCGTCATGAATTGTGCGAAGCACTTCGATGGCATCGCCGACGCTCACGTATTCGTAGAGCGCGGTGATCTGCGTCGTCATGATGCCGCCGGCCGTATCGGGCGGGAACTTTTCGAGCTGCTCGACGTCCAGCCTGACCGGGTCGCTGAACTCGTCGACGATCTCGCGATGCTTTTCGTCGGTGACGTGATCCAGGACATCGACACGGTCGTCCGGGTCCATCTCCTGAAGCATCATGGCCGCTTCCGCCGACTCCATCTGTTCGACGACCTCGGCGGCGTGCTCCGGATCCAGCTCGGACACGATCTGCGCCGCGGTCTCCGGGTCGAGATATTCCGCGACATCGGCAGCGCGTTCACGCGAGAGCTCGGAAAGCACCTCCGCCGCATCGGCGCGCGAGATGTCCTCCATCCGCTCGGCCATCGCCGCGTCCTGCTGCGCCTCGATCTTTTTTTCCGCTTCGTTGGCCATCGGAACGTCCCGGCTCTCCGCTTATATCGGATCAAATCGGCATTTGCATTTGTCTGACAGTAGGCAGCGGCACGCTCGCGATACAATGTGGCACAGAGTCGAGATACAATGTAGTTCGATGCAGATTCGCCCGACCAAGCCTGCCGACCTGGACCTCCTCGACGAGATCGACGCGACCATCCTGTCGGACCAGTATCTTCACGTGTCGCGGGATGCTGAGAAACTCGCCGCAAACTTCAGAATCGAGCTGCGCCAGCTCCCGGAACGACGCAGCGAGTCCAATCCGATCGCCGATGATCTGCGGTTTTTGTTCAAGCAGATCGCCACGGGGATCGATGAAGGATTCAGCTGTGTCGCCGAACTGAACGGACTGCCGATCGCGGCGGCGGTTGCGGTGCAAGACCGTGACGTCGTCGAGCTCATCGACCTGCGCGTCGATTTCGATCTCCGGCGCGAAGGGTTTGGAAGCGCGATCATGTTCCAAGTCATCAACTACGCGCGCGAGCGCGAGAGCCGGGCCATCCGCGTCCTGGTCCGATCGGGAAACGGGCCGTTCAACCAGATGCTCGCCAAGCTGGGATTCGAAATCGCCGGAATCGACACGCAGCGCCACAGCAATCACGACCTCGTGAAAGAACAGACGACGCTGATGTGGTACCTGCAACTGACCTAGAGGCGGACGATGGAAACGCTGATCGACCAGGAAGCCTTCTTCACGAGCCCTCTGCGAGACTATCTGACGCTCGCAGACATGGCGCGCCAGTTGCGGGTTTCGCTGGAACTTGTGAAGAAACTGGTCGAAAAGAACAACATCCGCCACGCCCGCCGGCACGGAGTCGTCCGGCTGTGGAACCGCGTCGACATCGACGTACTCCGCGCAATCATTGGCCAGGCCGCATCTCGTACCACTTGACAGGAGGCATCGATGCCTGACGCGCATCTCCTCATCGACGCATTCGCAAGCGAGTTCCGCAAGATGAAGGCCTCTGCCGAGAAGGCGATCGCGCAGCTTCCGGATGACGATCTGCACTTCAAGCTGAACGCGGAGCAATGCAGCATCGCTGCCTACGTTCAACACATGGCTGGCAATATGCGCTCGCGCTGGACGGATTTTCTCACGACGGATGGCGAGAAGCCGACGCGCGACCGCGAGGCCGAGTTTGTCGAGGCTCGCCAATCGCGAGACCAGCTTCTCCAGCTCTGGGAAGAAGGATGGCAGCTGGTTTTCGCGGCGCTGGGTTCATTGACTGATGCAGACCTTCTGAAGACGGTGACGATCCGCACCGAGCCACACTCGGTCTCGCTCGCGATCACCCGCCAGGTCGCTCATTACGCGTGGCACGTCGGACAGATCGTCCTGCTGTCCAAACATCTCGTATTGTCGCGCGGTGGCTCGTGGCATTACCTCACCATCGCGCCCGGGCAATCGTCCGTCTTCAATTCGAAGATGGGGATGAAATGAACATGCCGCGAACCCATATTCCTCCCATTCACGATCCGCGTCGTCCGCGTGCGTGTGCATGCGAATTGAACATGAGCGAGCAGGCTCGCCGTTTAGAAAGCACCCGAGTTTCCAGCCGTGCCGCAGAAGATCGTCACCACTTCTTCCCGTTCTTTTTCGTTCCACAGATCGAGACTTCGAGTCCCAATGACGCCGCCATCTGAGCCTTCGCGAGCATCGCGGCATCCGCCTCCTCCGCGCTATTCGCATAGGCGCATTGGATGTGGTTCGCCTTGTGTCGGGCCATCATCTGGTCGCGCGTAATGCCGTAGGTCACCGCGTGCATGATCGGCCACTGCGGCGTCGTCTCGTTCCAGCGGCGGTTCGTTTCCGCGTCGGGCAATTTCACCACCCCGGCGCGGCCAAGATCCATTTTCAGCTTGCCGTCTTCAATGAAGATACGGCTCCAGACGATCTCGCCCACTCTGCTGATGCCGCGGAGCGTGCCGCCGCCCAGCCGGAAATACATCGCCGGCTGTCGCTGGCTCGAGGCCCCCTTCCAGCCGCCCTCAAAATGTGCGGGCGGCGCGCTGCCGCTGATGAGAAAAACCCAAACGTAGTCGCTCACCGTCCCGCTCTTGTCTTCGTCGCCCCAGCGGAGATCGTGCAGCGTGTTCTCGACCGGCTGCCCAAGCGCCTTGTGGACGTGGAGCGTCATCAGGCCGTCCAGCCCCGCGCACTCGTCCACCTCGTTGAAATGTGGAATCGCTTCGCCAGCGTACAGAACGCGCTTTCCGTCGCGACTCTTCACCGGAGGACGATCGGCGTTGTTCAGCGTGCCTTCAACAAGATCGCTCGCCGGCAAGAGATCTTTCAACCCCTGCTGATACTGGATTCCGATCGTCGCGCAGCCGAAGTCATCCGCGATGCGCACTGCGGCGATGTACATCTTGCATTGCAGGAGGATCTGGTGTTCCGTCAAATCCTCGGTTTCGCTGCTGCCGAGTTCGAACTTCAGGCCCTTTTTCTTGTACCAGTCGTATACGGCCTTCGCCTCGGCCTCGCTGACCTGCATCGCTTCGTAGTAGAGCGCGGACTGCGAAAGTCGTTCCTTGTAGACGCCGGTTTTCTGAAGAAGTTCGTCGGGGATGATCGCGTTGTACATTCCCATGCACCCTTCATCGAACACGCCCATGATGGCCTTGTTCTTCTGAAGTTCGGCGGCGAGGCCGTCGGCAATCTTCTTGACCTTGCCGGGCACGTTCACTTTCGCAAGCGGCGTGACGTGCTTCGTGTCGTGTTTGATCTTTCCGGTATCCAGCCAGCACTTGAGCGCCTTTTTGAAATACTTGTCGTCGAACTGGTCGCTCCAGATCGTCGAGTAATTCACGCCGGCTTTCGTGAGCGAGCCATTGAGATTCAGCATCCCCACCAGCCCCGGCCAGGTTCCGCTCCAGTTCGCGGCAGTGAGGATCGGCGCCTTGTGTGTAATGAGCCCGTGCAGGATGTGATGCGAGTATTGCCAAACCGCCTCGGCCACGATGATCGGCAGCTTCGGATCGATCGTGCGAAAGACCTCCATGCCTTCCTTCTGCGAGCCGATGAAGCCGTGCTGCTGATCCTCCTTGAACGGGTGCGCGCGGACGACAGCAAATCCCTCCGCTTCAATGGCCGCAGTGAGCTGCGCCTCCATCTCCTTTTGCGCCTGCCAGCATTTTTGATTCGCGGAAAGCCGCAGATCGCCGTTGGCGATGAGTTGGATAAATTTCTTTGACGGATTCGGCCGCTTCTTGGATTTCTTTGGCATCGTTTTTCGCCTCGCTCGAGTTGTGGCCGCGATCGTATGGGAGATCGCATTCGTTTTCGAAGACGTGGCGGATGATTCACCGAACACCACTCCCGCACGCGCGAGCAACTTGATGAGGCGAACTGAAGTCGATCATGGTGGCGCTTTCAAACATCGCGCCGCCGAATCCACGGGGAGCATTTCCGAGGCGTCGGAGTCGAGATGTCCAGGCCTCACTCCGCAGGCCTTCCCCGGCTTGCACTTCTTCCGCGTTGCAACGATGAACCTGAAAATGGAGCACTGCTTTATTGAAATGAGCGAATATTCGCCCGTTTTATCGGTTATTGAGATTGCGAAATTGTTAAAAATACGGAGAATTGCTTTTTAAGTCGCATCGAGCGATCGATTGTCCCAAACACCAAGTCGGAGGCCGTTCATGAAGCTCTCTTTCCTTGCTACAGCCGTCGTTGTTGCTGGTTCGCTCGTCTCGGACGCCAGCGCAGCGGTCTACAGCTTTTTCGATACGACATTCGTGAACGCGAACTGGATCGGCGTGAAGTATGCCGATACGTCGACTCCGGTCGGATCGTTCACCGCGGGCCAAGCGAATCCAGGCGGCAGCGCGCTCCTGCCCGGGCCGCAAACGCCAGACTACCGCGCCATCACTCACAACTTCGGCGGCGGCAACGCCGGTGCGATCATCGTTTCGCACCAGGGCGTGAACTACAACTGGGCGCCGCTTCCGCTCGAAACCGCCACCAACATGAGCTACAGCTACGATCTGAACTTCTTTGATCCGACGTTCGCTTTCGGTGCGGTCGGCTTCTCGCCGGCGATTTTCCAGGGCGGCAGCGTCTTCCGCCTGCCGTACGACAACAAGTTCGCGACCGTGCCCGACAACGGCTGGCAGCGCTTCGGCGGCGCGTCGATCCCGCTCGCCTCGTTCGTGAAAATCGATCCGGCAACCGCAGGCGTCCTCCCCGGCGTGGTAAATGGCTCGCTGGCGATGAGCTTCGGATTCGTCTCCGCCAACAGCGCGAACCAGTTCGTCCGCAAGGATAGCGGCATTGACGACTTCCGCTTTACTCTCGAAACGAACATCGCGCCGGAGCCGACCTCGCTCACGGCCATCGCGGGCGCGAGCCTGCTCCTTCGTCGTCGACGCACCGTTTAACTCCGTAGGCAAGACGTGATACGGCAATCGCAGTGATGGGATGCTCTGGGGACGGAGCATCCCATCTGTGTTGGTAAAACCTCTGCAACCTTCTACTGCATGGATGATTTCGCCAGGCCGGAACCGGGCCAGCACGATTGGACTTGCGGCTTGAGCCGCGCCGTCTGCTTGTCCAGCCAACCTCAAACCTCTAACCTCACGATCAAATGACCGAACGCGCCTACCAGCAATGCATCAACCCCGTCTGCGCTACCACCGTCGGCGTGACCGAATCGAAAGTGGCGTGCCCGAAGTGCGGCTCACTGCTTGAAATCAAGTACGACTGGGACAAACTCCCCGTTCCCAAATCGCTCGCCTATTTCGAGCACCGCTGGGCCACCAAGGGCACCGAGATGGAAGGCCGCCTCGACTTCTCGGGCGTCTGGCGGTTTCGCGAGCTCTTTCCGTTCTACCGGACCGAGGAAGACGTCGTCACCATTGGCGAAGGCCGGACGATGCTCCAGCAGGCGGACATCCTCGCCCGCAATCTCGGCATGCACCCGCGGAACCTCTATCTGCAGTACGAAGGCCTGAATCCCTCCGGCAGCTTCAAAGACAACGGCATGACGGCGGCCTTCACCCACGCGAAGATGGTCGGCGCGAAGCGTGTCGCCTGCGCGTCCACGGGTAACACCTCCGCCTCGCTGGCGATGTTCGCCAGCCTTGCCGAGATCCAGGGCATCGTCTTCATTGGCAGCGGCAAGATCGCGTTCGGCAAACTCAGCCAGGCGCTCGATTACGGCGCGCTCACGCTGCAGATCCAGGGCGACTTTGATTCCTGTCTCCGACGCATCCGCCAGATCTCATCCGATCTGCCCGAACTCGGCATCTACCTCATGAACAGCGTGAACCCTTTTCGCCTCGAAGGGCAGAAGTCGATCATGCTGCGCATCCTCGAAGCGATGAGCTGGGAAGTGCCCGACTGGATCATCGTGCCCGGCGGCAACCTCGGGAACTGCTCTGCGTTCGGCAAGATCTACGCGGAGATGAAAGAACTCGGGCTCGTGACGAAGGTCCCACGGCTGGCGGTGATCAACGCCGCCGGCGCGAACACGCTCCACCAGCTCTACAACGATCGCGGCCTGCGGTGGAACAACGGCTACGTCGACTGCAACATCATTGGCCAGTTCTACGGCGAGATGAACGAAGGCAACATCCGCGCCCACACGGTCGCCAGCGCGATCGAGATCGGTCGGCCGGTGAATCTGCCAAAGGCGCTCAAGGCGCTCGAAGTGATGAACGGCGTCACGCGACAGGTGACGGATGACGAGATTCTCGAGGCGCGCGCGATGGTCGCGCGGTGGGGTTTCGGCTGCGAGCCGGCAAGTGCCGCGAGCATCGCCGGCCTGCAGAAGCTGTTGGCCGACGGCACGATCGGCAAAGACGAGCGCGTCGCCTGCATCCTGACCGGCCATGAACTCAAGGACGCGAACGTCACGGTGAAGTACCATACCGGCATCGACATGAAGGCTGCGCAGGACCTCGCGCCGCGATCAGAACCGCACGGACACCTGAGCAACCGCCCGGTCGCCGTCGCTGACAATCTGGCCGCGATCATCGAAGCGCTGGGCGGCGATCCGAAGCTGGCGGAGAAGATCAAAATCGATCCGGACAAGGTTGCCGGCGGAGCGGAATACTAGTTTCAACCACGAAGACACGAAGGCACGAAGGTGTCAGTTCGCGTCAGAACGTCACACCGCGGAAGAATCCAGTTTTGGGGAGAAAGCGATAGACAAGGGTTTTGCAGATTACACAGATTCAAAAATTCGTCTCATGGAATTCCATTTGCGAATTCTGCTAATCCCTGTCCAGTTTTGTCTGAATGCATTTCGTTAGTCGACTGTCTAAGGAACGGCAAGTTAATCTTCGTGGCTTCGTGTCTTCGTGGTTAAAACTCTGGAGGACCCATGTCATCCGAACTCAATCTCGTCATCTCCGGCGCCGCCGGTCGCATGGGACGTCGTCTGGTCGCGCTCGGTTCGCAGAACCCGCTGGTCCGCATTGTGGCTGGCGTGACCTACAGGGGCGACCCGCTGGTGGGTTCAGACATCGGCGAACTGGCAGGTATCGGGAAGCTGGGCGTCACGCTGACTGATGATCTGGATCCGAAGCTCATACCGCACGTGATGATCGACTTCTCGTCGCCGCAGGGGTTTCATCAGTGGCTGCCGGTTTGCCGTCGTCGGCACATCAACATGCTCGTGGGCACCACCGGGCTCACCGATGCCGATCACAAAGCGATCGATACCGCCGCACACGAAATCGCCATCCTGCAGACAACAAACACTTCCGTCGGCGTGGCGGTGATGAACTACGTCGCAGCGCAGATGACGAAAATGCTCGGCTCCGACTTCGATATCGAGATCATCGAGCAGCATCACAAGCACAAGAAGGATGCGCCCAGCGGAACGGCGTCAACGCTCGCGGATCACGTCCTCAAGGCGCGGCAGCTCTCAAAAGACCACCTCGCGTTTGGCCGGCATGGCAGCGAAGCGACGCGCGAACCCGGATCGATCGGCGTACATTCTCTGCGACTTGGCGACGTGGTCGGCGAGCACACGATTCACTTCTGCGGGGAGGGGGAACGACTCGCACTCACGCACATCGCCACCAGTCGCGACACGTTTGTGAAGGGCGCATTGCGCGCCGGCTGTTGGCTGGCCGCTCGCGGTGCGGGCCGATACACGATCGAAGACGTGCTCGACATCCGCCGCAAGTGAAGGTGGACGCAGGCGATCAGAGCAGGAATGCACGCACGGCCGCGACGATCAGCAGGTAGACCACGCCGATCACGCCAAGGCCAATTGCGAAATGCATCTTGCGACGGGCAGGACTTTCGATTTCATCAACAGTACGCATAACGGCCCCAAATTCACATCTCGAGCGATCCTAGGCATCAATAGAGACGCCGACGGATTCCCGGACGTAACAAAACAACTTCAGCAAGAAGCTATTCAATGATCCGATCAGTTGTTGCCTGGAATCGGCAACACGACCCGCAACCGGACATACACCAAATCTGCCATACAACCTCAGTCCATTGCGCAAAATCTGCCGTCCATCTGCCAGGCCTGTCACAAAATCGTGTGGAGAAAGCGAAGCCTTGACGCGCGGAGGAGATGGAGGGGTAAAACCTCGTTCATTTTGCGGTCGGAACGGTCGTCGGGCGGGTCGCGGCGCGGCCGGTCGGGGCATCCTGGGCGTATCGCAGAAAGCGGATCACGATCTGCGTCGCCGTCGCCGGAGTGTAACCGCGGACGCCGTCGACTTCGTTTCCCACCAGCCCGGCCGACAGGTCGTCCGCGGAATAGAGCAGTCCATATCGCTCGCCGACCTTTGCCCCGTGCACCCGCGGCGCGGTCGACAACCCCACCAGGGCCTGCGCAAAGGTACGATAACGGAACTCGGGAGCCTTCAACGAGCCGGCCGTGTAAATCGGATCTGTCGGCGCGATGGCGATGCCGCCCGTATCCTTTGCCGCGTCGAGGATTTTTCCCAGCTGACTTTCGATCGATGTCGCGCTCTCCGAGTTGCCGCCGGCCGCGTCGATGATCAATAGGCCACCGTCGCCGACGAACTTCCTGAGCTTCGTGATCGCGACGTCCGACAGCTTGAGCGCGTTCGAGCTCGTAAGGTGAGCCGCGTGGTATCCCGCGAGGTCGCCCGATTCGAGATCGACGGTGTTCACCTGCAGGTCGATCTTCTGTTGATTGTGGAGGATCGCCGCGAGTTGGCGCCAGCCGCCGGGTTCCGGGTCCCACTTGCTCGCGTGCTTGAGTCGTGCGAGCTTGATCGTGGACGTCGTCGTGATTTTCGGATCGATCTCGACGACATACGACCGTCCTTTCACCTGCGAGTTCTTCTTGTCGATCGCGTACTGATAGACGTCGGTCATCAGTTCAAAGTGATGCGCAAACGAAGTGAACTCGTTGGTCTGAAACGATCGGCCGACATCGTCGTCAAACAGCAGCGCGAGTTCGCGCACGCCGTTGGACAAGCCCTGGACGATCGGCCGCTTCTTCCACTTGTCGCCGCGGAATTGCTCGTCGCGAAAGATCGGATGGGAATCCGGCAGCGGCCGCAACTCGTAACCCGGAAAGAGTTCCTTGAGCAACGGAGGGACCGAGGCCGAGAACTGTCGCCGCCCGCAGTCGGAATTGAACACCAGCATGCCCCCTTCCAGGACATACTGCTTCAGCATCGCGACCTGCTCTTGAGTGAAATGCAATGCCTGCGAGCCGGAGATATAGGCGATCGGCGCATCGCGCAGGTCTTTGATCGACGCGACATTCATGTCGATGATCTGCCAGTTGAGTGATCGCTCGGTCTGTCGCGACACGAAGCGCGTCGCATTGGCGACGTCGCGGGCGCGTTGGTTCCAGAATCCTTCCGTCGACTTGCCATCGGGAGTGCGCGGCGCGATGTCGTACTTGAGCTTGTTCATCATCACCGGCTCGCGGCCGCGCGAGAGGAAGAGCAACGCGAACGACGTCGGGATCTCGTCCTCGTGCTCGCCGTCCCAGCTCCCGTTACGCTCCTGGTGTCGCACGAGGTATTCCGCGCCGGCCTGGTACCAGTCGAGGTTGTTCAGGTACTTCAGGCCGCTGGCAACGCCGATGCGCTCGATGCCGTAGATGGTATAGTGGCGTTCTTTGACGTCTTCGTTGCTGAAGATGAGCGGGACTTGAGTTTCAAGGTATTGAATGCCCTTGTCGATCTCCGGCGACTTCTGGTTGCCCTGGCAATTCACGCCTTGCGTGCCGCGGAGATAATCCTGCGTGATATAGAGCGTTGCGACACCCGCCGCGGTCATCGACGGGGTGACGCCTGAACCGCCGTCGTATGCCCAGCCGCCAGAAGTCTGATCCTGGAGTTTTTTCCATCGCTTTTCGACGAGCTGCCAGTAATTTGCCCCACCTTTCCCGTCGCCGCCGGGCACTTCGATGCCCAGCTGCGCACACGCCCACGCGCCGAGCACGCCATACTGGCTCACGGACAAGTCGACGCGATCTCGATCGCTGATCACGTAGTCGTACAGGCCGCCGTTGCGCTGCGACATGTCCTTCTTGATTCCCGCCCAGAACATCTTGAAGTCGCGTGCGGCGAGCGCGCGGGTCGAGTCGTCGGGCGGCAGGTATAGCCATGCCTGGGCGCGTAGACCGAGCGCGTAAAAGCCGATCATGTCGTCAGACTTCTTGAGAAAGTCGATCCCGGATTTGAGCCTCGACGCGTTCGGCGATTCGCCCGACGCGAGGAGTGCATACGTCACCAGCGCAGTCCGTCCGCCCCACTGCGCGCCGGACTGTGAGTTCCCGTTCACTGCGTCCACGCGCTTCTGGGCGTGAGGCTCTTCCCAATTCCCGTTGGCCTGGAAGTCGGGTCGCGCGTAGAGCCACTCGACGCCCTTCTTGATCGCGGCATCGATCTCGTCAGGCGTTGCGCCGATGGTGGTGCTCGCGAATGCGCCAAGCAATACCGCCGATGCGCAGGCGATCGATCGTCGGAAGCCGTTCCGCATCCGTTTGCTCCGTGAACGAAAGTGGCAGGCGAACTTTAGAATCCCGGCGCAAGGTACTTGAATTGACCACGAAGCATCGAGTCGATCGTCGATCGGTCGATGCTGATGTTCATGTTGCCGACGGAAACCTTGGTGCCCGCCTTGGATTGGGCGCTGCCGCCCAACATCGTTTCGAGCAGGCCTGGCTCGCGTTCATAGCGTACGACGCTGGGATTGGAGAGGCCGGCCTTGGTTGCGAGATCCGCCGTGACGTCGCTCAGGTAGCCGATCTTGTCGACGAGCCCGAGTTGCAGCGCCTGCTTCGCGGAGTAGATCTTGCCGTTGGCGACCTCGTCGATCTTCTCCTTGCTCAGCCCCGGTCGACCCTGGGCGATGCGGCTCTTAAAGACCGCGAATGCGTCGTTAAGAAGTGATTTAAAGTACGCTTCTTCGGTGGGGTTGAGTTCCTTCATCATCGAGCCGGCCGCCTTGAACGTCGCGCCGTCGGAGACGATCGTGCCGTCCTTCACGCCGTACTTCTCGGCAAATTGCGAGAGGTCGTAGCGTTGGAAGAGGACGCCGATCGAGCCGGTGAGCGTGGTTTCCTGTGCGTAGATCCGGTCGGCGGCCATCGAGATGTAGTAGCCGCCGCTCGCGGTCAGAGAATCCATCGAAACGAAGATGGGGACGGACTTCTTGGCCTTGAACGCGCGCAGACGGTCGTAGATTTCATCAGACGGCGTGACACCGCCGCCCGGTGAATCAACCTCCAGAACCAGGCCCTTGACGTTTGCATCGTCCTGAACTTTTTCCAGCAGTTCCAGGAAATGATCGCGCGTGACGTTGGTGATTTCGCCCTCGAACTTGAGGACGGCGATCTTCTGCTTGGCGTCGCCGGGCTGGATCGTCGTTTCAATGGCGCGGACGCCGGTCGACTTCTGTGAGCCGGTGAAGACGAGCGTCACCAGCAGCCAGAAGTTCAGCAACAGCGAGAGCCCGAAAATCGTCGTCATGAACGTGATCAGCAGCGCCTTGCCCAGCCCCCCGCCGCGCGGATTCGGCGGCATCATCATCATGGGCATCATGCCAGGCGGGGGCATCATTCCGGGCGGCATCTGCCGGCCGGGCGGCGGAACGGGTGCACCGCCTTGAAATACGGGGCCTTGGCCGGGGGGTGGTTGTGGGGTCATGTTGAGTAGGGATGAAGGATGAGGGATGAGGATGAAAGAGACGTCTCGTCGTCCGATTCAATTCCCCGCGCCCTGGTCCGATCCGTTCCTTTCGTGTTTGCACGTAATCACGCCGACGGTTCCGCCGCGCGCGTTGAAGTCGGCGATCACGGTCATGCGTGTGGGTTTCAGCGCGGCGACAAGGTCATCCAGAATCGTATTCGCGACGCCTTCGTAAAAGATGCCCTTGTTTCGGAACGCGAGGTAATAGAGCTTGAGGCTCTTCATCTCCACGCACTTTTGATCCGGCGTGTAGATGAGCGTGATCGTCGCGAAATCGGGTTGGCCCGTCACCGGGCACATGCTGGTGAACTCGGGGAAGACGAACTTGATCTCGTAATCGCGCCCGGGCCGCGGATTCGCGAACGTGTCGAGGATCGTCGCCGGCGCTTCGATCTGCTGCGGCGTCAGGATGCTCTTGGCGCCAAGATGCTTGGGATTCAGGTCACTCATCGGCGTCTTCTCATTCTCCTCAATCGATTAGATATACCGGCAGATCCAGCGCCGCCGATTCCACCCCATCGTACAGCGTTTCGATACGCGTCAAACCCACAATCCGGCCGAGTTCGAAGATGCGGCGTTCCTGGTGCAGCGTGCAGAACGCACAAAGACTCGTGGAGCGGCGGTTGGTACGGATCTCCAACGGCACCACGATGCGCTCGGTGCGATTGTTCCGCGAATCGAGATAAACCATCCGAATGTGATCGCGCCGGCGGACGGCATCTTCCAGGCCAACGGGCAGGTCGACCGCGAGTGACTCGCCGAAGAAACGGCACGCGCCGCCCTGCAGCGCGATCACGTCGGCCAGCGATAGATCATAACCGCCGCGCGACGCGAGGATCTGCTCGAAGACGTGTGCCGTGGTAATCGCATCCGCCAACGCCCGGTGAGCCGAGTCGACGACGATGTTCAACCGTGCCGCCAGCTTCTGCAGCCCGTTCCCGCGCCGGCCGAACGTCTTGCGCGCGAGGCGGACGGTGTCGATGACTTTCGTGCAGTC
>JANOBD010000015.1:0-1571 GCA_031411495.1 Phycisphaerae bacterium
GGCGCCGATTTGCGCGCACGAGCCGACCAGCGCGCGGGTGAGCGCGACCGGGTCTATCTGATCCATCGTTCGAGCTCGGTGCGCGCGTCGGTCTTCTCGTCGCGGTACTTGACGATCACCGGCGTCGCCAGCGACAGTCCCCAGTCCTTGCCCGCGCCGACGCTGACCGCGCGCGCGCCGGGAACGACCACGGCGCCGGCGGGAATGATCAACGGCTGCCCGGCCTCGGGCTTGATGATCGTGCCGTTGACGAGATCGTAAACCGGGGTCGATCCGGTCAGCACGGTGCCGGCGGCGATCACCGCGCGCTGCTTGATCACCGCGCCTTCATAGATCCCGGTGTTGCCGCCGACTAGCACATCGTCTTCGACGATCACCGGCAGCGCGCCGACCGGCTCGAGCACGCCGCCAATCTGCGCCGCGGCGCTGACGTGGACGCGGGCGCCGATTTGCGCGCACGAGCCGACCAGCGCGTGCGAGTCGATCAACGTGCCTTCGCCGATGTAAGCGCCGATGTTGATATACATCGGCGGCATGCACACGACGCCGGAACCAAGATAGGCGCCGTCGCGAACCGTCGATCCGCCAGGCACGATGCGCACGCCGCCCGCCGCGGCGAACCGCTTCAACGGCATGGTGTCCTTGTCGAAGAAGGGCCACTTGCCGTGATCGCCGGACATGTCCACCACGTCTCCGAATCGAAAGCCGAGCAGGATTCCCTGCTTCACCCACGTGTTGACTCGCCAGCCCGACGGAGACGACGCGTCGGGTTCGGCGGCCCTCACTTCCCCGGCCGAGAGCGCGGCACGCAGACGGACGAACGCATCCCGCGCATGCCCGCGATCCGCCGCTGTTCCTTCCGCGAACAACGCGGATATTTCCGACGCGAGGTCGCTCACTCCACCATCCCTTCCCTGAGCCCTGAGCCCTGAGCCTTGAGCCTTGAGCCCTGACCCCTGCTAAGCTCTGAGCCCTACCGTGCCCAACGGCAATCCGAGATCGCGGAGCACCTGCGTAATCCGTTCGCGCGATGCGGGGCGCGGAGGAACGAGCGGCAGGCGGAACACTTCCTCCACGAGTCCCATCATTGCCATCGCGGTCTTGACGGGAATCGGGCTCGACTCGATGAAGTTGACCTGCATCAGCGGCAACAGCTCCCGGTGCAGCCGCCGCGCGCCCGTGAAATCGCCCGCTTCGGCGAGCTCGACCATCCGGGCCATTTCCGCCGGCACCTCGTTGGACGCCACCGAAACGATGCCGCGGCCTCCGATCGCCATGACCGGCAACGTCAGCGCATCGTCGCCGGAAAGGACCAGGAAGTCGTCGGGCACGGCGCCGCAGATTTCGCACATCTGCGTGACGTTCCCGGATGCCTCCTTCACGCCGACGACATTGGGCACGGCGCTGAGGCGGACGATGGTGGCGACGTCCACGTTGACGCCGGTGCGGCCGGGCACGTTGTAGACGATGATCGGAAGGGGGACCGCGTCGGCGATCGCCTTGTAATGCTGATACAGGCCTTCGGGTGTGGGCTTGTTGTAGTACGGCGCGACCGACAGGATGCCGTCCGC
>JANOBD010000016.1:0-1570 GCA_031411495.1 Phycisphaerae bacterium
CGCCCTTCATCGAGCGCTTCGGGCCGTCGACATCGGGTGCGGTCATGTGGTACGCGTCGGCGCCCATGCCGAAGCCGACAACTTCGGCATAGATCTTCGCGCCGCGTGCCTTCGCGTGTTCGTACTCTTCGAGCACCAACACGCCGGCGCCTTCGCCGAGCACGAAGCCATCGCGGTCCTTGTCCCAGGGGCGCGACGCTGTCTGCGGGTCGTCATTGCGGGTCGACAGGGCCCGCGCCGCCGCGAAGCCGCCGACGCCGAGCGGCGACACGGTGGCTTCGGAACCACCGGCGATCGTCACGGCTTGCACCACCGGGCTGCACAGCATCGGCATGGCCGCGCGCCTGATCGAGCACGGCGACGCCGACGCGATGGTCGCCGGCGGGGCCGAATCGACGGTCTCGCCGCTCGGCGTCGGCGGTTTCACCGCGGCGCGGGCGCTGTCGACCCGCAACGACGACCCGGCCACCGCGTCGCGGCCGTGGGACAAGGACCGCGACGGCTTCGTCCTCGGCGAGGGCGCCGGGGTGCTCGTGCTCGAGGAGTACGAGCGCGCGAAGAAGCGCGGCGCCAAGATCTACGCCGAGATCGTCGGCTTCGGCATGGGTGCCGACGCGTACCACATGACCGCGCCCGACGTCGACGGCCCGAAGCGCAGCATGCGCGCGGCGTTGCGCAGTGCCGGCCTGGCCGCCGACCAGGTCCAGTACCTCAGCGCGCACGGCACGTCCACGCCGCTCGGCGACCTGAACGAGACCAACGCGATCAAGCTCGCGTTCGGCGCCCACGCGAAGGGCGGGCTCGTCGTCAGCTCGACCAAGTCGATGACCGGCCACCTGCTCGGCGGGGCCGGCGGCATCGAGTCGGTGTTCACCGTGATGGCCGTCAACCGGCAGATCGCGCCGCCGACGATCAACATCTTCAACCAGGATCCCGAGTGCGACCTGGACTACTGCGCGAACACCGCGCGGGAGATGAAGATCGAGTACGCGATGAAGAACAACTTCGGCTTCGGCGGCACCAACGGCACGTTGGTGTTCAAGCGCGTCTGAGCCCGGCGCTCGCGTCTTCGCTCAGCCGGCCTCGCCGCGCCCATGCGCGCCGCCCCCGCGTTCCAGGTGACGCTGCTGCGCTTCGGCGCGTGGCGTGGGGGTGTGCTGTCGATCACCGCGCTGAGCATGCTGAGCCTCGCCGGCTGGCTCGCGACTCGCGAATCGACGGTCGATGCGGTCGGCGCAGCGATGGTCGTCGTGGCGGTTGCGGCGACGGCGGTCTGCATCGCGCTGTTGGCGCGGTCGCTGCTGCGCTGCCCGCCGATCGAGTTGCGGTGGGACGGGCGCACCTGGTCGGTCGGGGCGCCGGAACGAGCCGCCGCGCCGCCGCTGGCCGGCGAGATGAGCGTCGCGATCGACCTCGGCGCGTGGATGCTGCTGCGCTTCGTGCCCGAATCGACCGGTCGGCCGCTGTGGCTGCCGGTGCAGCGGCGCGGCCTCGCGGCGCATTGGCACGCGCTGCGCTGCGCGGTGCATGCGCCACACCGTCGCGAACCCGCCGACGCCGCGCCGGAGCC
>JANOBD010000017.1:0-6632 GCA_031411495.1 Phycisphaerae bacterium
GGTCCAGCAACTGGGTGCGCGGGGATGTCTCGCGCGGCAGGAAGGACGGCACGACCGAGCACCTGGGCGTGATCTGCGATGAGCGGCTCAAGCGGCTGGGCATCCGGGTGACCAAGACCGAATCGCGCGGGATGTGGGCGCCGGTGAAGCTGGATGACCTGGCCACCTACGACATCCGGGATTTCGAGGGCGTGCGGCAGGTGTTTCAGGCGCACGACGCCCGGCGCACGTCGCTGACCCGCAACTGCTCGGCGTGGCTGACGCTGATCGAAGCCACGAACATGCTCGACCAGGGCAAGTTCAGCCTGCTGGTCAAGACGGTGCTGGCAGCCTCGCTGGCCTACATCCACACCAAGAAGCCGGGGAAGGCGAATCTCAAGTTCGGCGACACCGAAACATCGCTCTCGGATCTGCTGAACCAGGAGATCGAGAAGATCAACCCGGGCGCGGTGGTGACGATCGAGCAGGATGAGAAGCTGGAGATGCTCAGCGCCAGCATCGGCGCGAGCGAGGCGATCGCCCTGATCAATCTGCTGATGGAAGAGCTCTCGCTGGTGCTGGGCATCCCGCTGGCGGTGGCAACCCTCGACGGCAACAAGCTCGGGAACTTCACGTCCGGGCGGATGACCTGGGACCTGGCGAAGATCGGCATCAAGAAACAGCGCATTCGCCGCTCAAAGCAGATCGCCAGCCCGCTGCGGCGTTGGAAACTGAACTGGTGGCTACGTCACGCCGCGGAAGACAAGGTCGGCGAGAAGCTGCAGGGGTATTACCAGAAGATCGCGGCAGGACCGTTCGGCCCTCGCGCCTTCTTCTGGCACCGGGTGAAGATGCCCGGCTGGCCCTATCCCCAGCCGATGGATGAGCACAGCGCCAACGCGCTGGCGATCAGCACCTTTCAGAACTCACACCGCCGCGTGATGGCTGCGGCTGGCTCCGACATCACCGAGCTCGCCCCGGAAATGGGTGAGGACCGGTACACGATTCTGGCGGAGCTGGCCAAGTGGTTTGAGAAGTTCAAGGCCGCGTACGGCGCCGTCGTCGGCGACATCACCTTCAAAGACTTCGTCGAGCTGGGCCTGTACCGCGGCACGCAGCTTCCGCGCGAGACCGCACCGGCATCGAACGCGCCGGCGCGAGATCAGAAAGCGAACAACCAATGAGCATCGAACTCACGCTCACCGGTGTGAACACGCCTGGGACAGGCTCCGCCTTTGTCCCGTATCTGCGCCACTACCTCGGGTTGTGGGCGATGGACGATGCGTCGTTCGATCAGGAACTCTCGCAGATCGAGCAGATCAATTTGTGGCTGCACGTTCAGGCACGGCAACGCGATCCCGAAGCCGAGCAGCGCGATGCTCAGTCCGGCACGGTCAAACCGCGCTACGGCTTCGAACTCTCGTCCGATGGAATCGCGACGGTCGAGATCGTCGGCACGATGATGAAGCACGAGGCGTCGCTCATGGAGAGCACCTCGACGCTCATGATGCGGCGCACGCTGAGAACGCTCGCGGCCGACTCATCGGTCAAGGGCGTGATGCTGGCGATCGATTCGCCGGGAGGCACAGCGGCGGGCACCGACGAGCTGGCTGCCGACATTGTCGCGCTCGCCCAGGCAAAGCCGGTGTCGGCATACGTCAGCGGCATCGGCGCGAGCGCCGCCTACTTCGTGGCGGCTCAGGCCGGCGACATCGTCGCCTCGCCGATGAGCAACATCGGCTCGATCGGCACGATGGCCGTCATCTACGACACCAGCAAACGCCAGGAAGCCAGCGGCGTGAAGATCCACGTCATCAAGGCCGGCGAGTTCAAGGGTCTGGGCGTTCCGGGAACGCCGGTCGACCCCAAGACGCTCGACGAGCTTCAGCGTCGGATCGATTCGACGCAGAGGGTGTTCTCCCAAGCCGTGGCGGATGGCCGCGGCGTGTCACTCGAACAGGTCGCAAAATGGGCCGACGGCCGCGTGCACGTCTCCGCGGATGCGCTGTCGCTCGGACTGATCGATCACGTCGGAACGATGGATGCCGCGATGGAGCGGCTCCGCAAACAGATGAGTTCAACGCGGCCCACCGGCCGGAAAGGTTTCAACATGAGCGCAACTGGCGCTACCACGGCCACGTCGGCTGCCGCTACTGAGCCGACAACGCTGCAGACGGCGACTTCGCCTGCAACTCCGCCTCCGATCCCGCAGACGTTCGCGGGGACGCTGCTCAAATCGCCCTCGATGGCCGACCGGATCGCCGAGATCGAAGCGGCCTGCCCGGGCGCGAGCAGCGACTTCGTGCTGGCCCAGGTGAAGGCTGATGCGTCCAACGAGACGGCGCAGCGGAACTTCATCAAGCAGCAGGGCGAGATGATCGCCCAGATGAAGACGCTGGCGACCGACAAGGACGGCCAGATCACCACGCTCAAGGCTGAGAACGATCAGCTCAAGGCGAAGGTGAACACCGCCGCGGCCAACAGCGTCAACCAGCCGGTGCAGCAGACGCCGACCGGCCAGACGGCGGTGGCCAGCGGCGGCGACGTCGTTGCGGAAGCAAAGGCCGAGTGGGCAGCCAACAAGAATCACTGCCAGGCCGACTACATGAGCGAAGAGGTGTACGTCAACACCCGCAAGTACGACGCGCGAAAGAAGCGTTGATCGTCGCGGCGCGGTTTCTTCCTCTGCCAACTCCACTCCCGGGTCCGTCTCTCAACCATTCCCCGTTCATAAAGGAGGCCAGACATGGCCGCATTGACGACAGACAATCCTCGCATCATCGAGGCCAACCATGATGAGTTCCCGACGGAACTTCCCGTTGTCGCTTCCGGCGTCATCTTCGACGGCTCGTTCGCCGGGCACAGCGGCTCGACCGGAAACGTCCGGGCGCTGGTGGCGGGCGACAACTTCGCCGGCATCTCCGTCGAGAAGACCGACAACAGCACCGGCGCTGCCGGTGCGAAGCGCGCCGTATTGAAGCGCAACGGCGTGCTGTGCGAAGTCGCGGTCACCGGCGCCGCGGGCATCGGCGACGTGCTGGCTTCGGTGTACGCGTCCAGCGACAACGACCTCACGCTCACCAGCGCGGGCAACTCGCTGATCGGCAAGATCGACCGCTACAACGCTGCTACGGGCAGGTTCAACGTCCTGTTCCAGGCGCTGGGCGTTCGCTCGCTGTAAGTGCGCTTGCCCGCTCCAGAGCCGTTTCGCCTTCGGGACGGCTTTCCACTTTCAATCCATCAACCGGCTAAGTCGAGTCTGGCCAGACTCGATGATGCGGCGTCGCGCGGGACGCCGCGCCGGTTGTTAACGCGATGAGGCGCAAGCCTTCACCGCCCTCTTCCCGCGATTTTCGAAAACACAGCCCCGCGACCTGGCTGAACAGGCGGCTCAAGCGAGCCGTACTCCCTCGCTTTGCGGCGAGAGAAGGGCCATGTCATGGCTACAGGATTTGACGACAAGAATGTGATCGGCCTTCTCGAAGGCCGTGAAGAAAAGCGGTTCGAAGGGAACTGGCTCGAGCGAATCACTTATGTGAACGATGCATCCGACTCGGTGGACGAAGAATACGGATTCTTCGGCGGGTTCGGCAAGATGCGCGAGTGGATCGGGGCGCGTCAGCTGCAGACCACGGCTCAGAAGAGCTACGTGATCCGGAACAAGAAGTTCGAAGCGTCGCTGAGCGTTCCACGTCCGCTGCTGGAGCGCGACAAGAGCAAGCTGCTCAGGAAGTACGTGGACGCCTGGTATGACCGCGTCCCCAACAACCACTGGGAAGATCTGGTCATCGACCTGATCAATACCAATGGCAACTGCTACGACGCCACGCCGTTTGTCGGCACGACGCACACCTGGGATGGCGGCGCGACCACTCAGAAGAACCAGATCGCGGTCGGCGACCTGGCGGTGCTGGGCGCGCCGGCCGACCCGGTGAACCCGACGCCGACGGAAATGGCCGGGGTCATCCTCGGCATGGCGGGCTGGATGCTGACCTTCGTCGATGACAAGGGCCGCGACATCAACGGCGATGCGCGGGACTTCACCGTCTGCGTGAATACGGTCGCGCACCTGACGGCGGCCACGCAGGCGCTGGCCTCGAACTTCCTGACCGGCATCGTCGACAACCCGTTGACCGGTCTGAAGCAGGCGGGTTTCACCTTCACGCTCAAGTTCGTGCGCCGGCTGACCGGCACGAACAAGATCCGCATGTTCCGCAACGACGCGCTCATCGAGCCGTTCATTCTCCAGCAGGAGAAGGCGATGGAGATCGACATCCTCACCAAGGGGAGCGACTACACCACCTTCAACGACGCCAACCTCTACGCGCTCAACTGTCGCCGCGGCGCTGGTTACGGCCTGTGGGAATCGGCGCTCGAAGCCACCATCTCGTAGTCGCAATCTGCTTCATCCAACCACGTCGAAGGGGCGGGCAACGCCCCTCCGATGTTTTAACTCTTTCCGAGGTTCAACATGAGCGAATCCACTACGCCCACCGTCACCGATCCCGTCAAGGTTCCCGAGAAATCCCCTGAGCAAATCCTGGCGGAGAAGCAGGCGGCGTATCAGCTCGAGCTGACGCTGCTGAAAGTCCGACTCGAAGAGGCGCAGGAAGCGCGCGATCTCGCGCAGGCGGTGTACGACCGCGCACTGCAAGTCACCAGCAGCGTGGGAAGTCAGCGTCTTGAACTGGAGAAGTCCATCCGCGAGCAGGCCAAGATAGCGCTGGCGGAGTTCGATGCACAAGCCCAGGAAAAGAAGAAGGCCAAGACCGAGGCGTCGATCCGGCTCAGCGAGCGAGACGTCATTCTCCTGGACCTCGTGAGCGCGTGGGAGCGCGTGAAGGGCGACTGGATTGATCCGAACCCGCCGGTCGTCGAAGTCCCCGCGCCGGTTGTGCCCACTGAAGTCATTCCGCCGGGCACGCAGATGACCCAGCCCGGCGACACGATTGAACTCGCCCCAGCACCGTCTGGCGCGGGAACGAACGCGCCAGATATTGAAGACGGCCCCGGCGCCGCCTTCGGCTCGACGGCCAGCGACGACACGGGCGTCGTCGAAGATGGTGACGACGATGAAGACGTCGGCGACGACACCACCCCTGGCGGTGATGGCCCCGCCACCGGCGATGCGCCAGTCGAAGGCGACACGTCGACTTCCAAGGCCGGCATTCCCCATAAGCGTTCCAAGCGCAAGCACTAACCGCCGACCGTCGACTGCCCACCGCCGACCTAACAATGTCCCGCCTGCACGACATCCTCATGGCCCGCGGCCGCACGGTAATCAACCGCGTCCAGGGGCGCAGCGTCACGTACATTCCTCCGGAATCCACCGGTGGTGCGCCGATCGACGTCACCGCTCTGTACGCGTCGGCGCGGGACGAGCTGGTGGAGAGCGACCGGGGTCTGCAGAACATGCGCGTGCTCTTTGTGAACGTCGAGATCGGCTCGGGGATCGGTCAGGCCCCGGATGTGCAGGTTGATGGGCTTTTCATGATCGACGTCGACGGCGCCGAGGCGGTGCCTTGGACGGTCAAGGACTTCGACAACACGGATGCTCCCGCGGGATTCAAGCGTTGCCGCTGCGTCCGTCCCATTCATGTCAATGGCGTCGTGGGAATGAACCGTCCGAGATAATCAGTGAATCGGCCGAGGTAATCATGGCGATCGAACCCGTTGGTGGACTTTCACTTTCGCTGGTCAGTGTGCGCAACCTGGTCGCCTGCTGCCCGAGCTGGCAGGCGTGGACAGGCGTCGACCAACTGGCGGAGGAACTTCGGTTCGCTGCTGCGCTGCAGCGAGTCCACCTCTACGCGTTCCCGCCGCCGGCGACGCCGCCTCTTGGATACGAACTCAGCGAACTCGAAAGCATTCGCCCAGCCGCGGTGATCACCACCAAGCCGCCCTCGGTCGTAGCGCGTTCGCTGGAGATCTACGTCCGGACCCGCAACGCCACCAGTTCGTTCGTGGAGATGTACACCAATTACATCTACCTCCAGGCGGATGTGCCCAACGCCTATCGCGACAACCCATCTGACGCCTACATCGACTTCACCAACCGGATCGGGTCGCTGGTGGACGACATGGTCGAGCTGGAGGGCGCGGACCTGCCTGAACCGGTGCCGTACGTGCAGTCGGTGGCGATGGTGACGGATGTGGCGCGCATCGCTTCCGATCACAACCAGACGCAGGGCGATTTCATGGAGACGTTCCTGCGCATCACCTCCGGACTGAAGCGATAACGTGGGCGTCAGCATCAAAAAGAACACCGCTGCGATCTCCGAGCGGCGGATCCGCCTGGCCTCCCGGGCGGGACTGCTCGCCTGTGTGCAGATGTGGCATCAGACGATGCGCCCTCGACACTTCACCACCGAAGCGGTCGGCCTCTACGACTACGCCCCGCGCACCAAAAAGTACATGATCCGCAAGGCGCGGCGGATGCGGCATCAGAAGCCGCTGGTCTACAGCGGCCAGTCGCGCGAGGCAGCGCAGACGGCCACGTTCCGCAGCGGTTCGATCGCCGGCAACGTCAGCGCCGCCGCGGTGATGCAGATGCCGTCGTATTTCGTGCAGCATCCCAGCAAGGGCTCATCCTTCATCGACAAGCCCGATGAACTCACCCGCACAACGCCTCAGGAACGCGAGCAGCTGGCGCA
>JANOBD010000018.1:0-1928 GCA_031411495.1 Phycisphaerae bacterium
CCTCGCGCAAAGTGAAAACTACGTTGCCATCTTCCTTCTGCTGGACTTCTGTAATCAGCGCGGCGTAGCCTTTGTCGCGATACAAATTTTGCACGCGCTCCACATCTTCGTTGAGGGTGTTATTGTTTAACACCGCACCGCTCTGGGTTTGCACGACCTTAAGCAAATCGGCTATCGGCACCGATTTATTGCCTTCAATTTTAAAACCTGTGACGACGCGGTTTTCGACAACCACAAAAGCCACATCTACTTTCGCCGGGTCGTCGAGGTTGGGCGTCACTTGATACTGAACGGAGGCAAAGAAGCCCATGTTGTTGATTTTGGCGCGATCAAGATCGGCCTGTCGGCGCGCAAAAGCGGCGCCCCGCCGCGTATTGCTGGCTTGCAGCAAGACGGAATCGGGCGGAATCACGCGCAATCCAACGATGCGCACTTGCGCGACTTCGCGGCCTTCGGCCTGCGTGATGGCGGCATCATTTGGGCCTTCCTGATTCGCCGCGTCGTTGGTGGCCGGTGTGACAATTGTCGGCGCCGAGAGCGAACTGCCACCGGGACGAGGCAAAGTGCTGCCGCCGGGACGCGGTGTTGTATCGGGCGTGGCCGGCGTGACGGGAGTGCCTTCGTCTTTTTTGTCTTTGCCAAGCGGAATTGTCAGACCTTCCGGTTCCGTTTTGGCACCCGGCGTGGCGGCTGGCTTGTTGGTTTGATTGTTGTCCCCCGAATCAGCGCCTGCCTGAGCCAGCAAAACCGGAGCTTCGGTTTTTGCAGCTTTATCGGCACCTGTGGGTGGCGTAACTCGCGCGTTGACGCGAATTATCGGCTCCAAACTGAGCAACGCGGCATTCAATTGAGGGACTTGCGTATTCTGTATCGAAGCGGCGCGGCGACTGGCAGGATGGATGGGTAACTGTGGCGGCGATACTTCGCTTGCCGACGCTGCCGAGCAGAGTGCCATCGCTAACAGCGGCGCTGTTGCTACAATCTTTAACCTCGAAATTTGCTGCCATGCGGCGAATTGTTGATGAAATGAAAACGTCGTGTAAGATACGTCTGATGATGCGTGGAAAATCCGGTGCATTCCGGCGGGTGCCTCCCAAGAATTGGTGGTTAAAATGTTACGGCTGCCATAATACGGCAAAAATTGATGCAAGTTCAGCAGGATTGCAAATTGAATTGTCTTTGCGAACGCCTGTGCTTGCTACCAATTGCTGAAATGGCCCGCCGGTTAGGGCGGGCCATTAATCAAGGGCCGATTGAATTTTAACGGGTCTGGCAGTTTTGTGCTTGAAAAAAGAGCGCTGCCTTTTGAGACCCCTTTACAGAGTAACGCCTGTGCGCTCTTCTTCGAGTGCCAATTCGCGTGGGACATTGGGTAATGGACCGAGCAGATATGGCTCCATCAAGCGGCGAATGGCGTTGCGGGCGCGGAATAAACGGCTTTTAATGGCTTCGAGCGTGGAATCCGTGATGCGAGCAATTTCTTCGTAGGTCAAGCCTTCGATGTCGCGTAGCACAATAACAGTGCGGTAGTTTTCGGGGAGTTGGGCGAGCGCTTCGTGCAAGCGGGCGCGCATTTCAACGCTTTCAAGAACTTGGAGAGGTAAGGGGCGCTCGTCGGCAACGCGTTGGCTGCTCCAGCCTTCGTTGCTGCCTTCTTCAATGGGCGCGTCCAAAGAAACACTTTCGACACGGCGGCGGCGCTGCAACTTCTTTTGTTGGTTATGGCACAGGTTGATGGCGATGCGATACAGCCAAGTATAAATCTGCGAGTCGCCGCGAAATTCATTCCACGCGCCATAAGCGCGCACAAAGGTGTCTTGTGTCAGGTCGCAGGCTTCTTCGTAATCGCCGGTATAGCGGTAAACCAATTGGAAAACCTTGCCATGATAGCGTTCGACAACCTCTTCAAAGGTCATAGACTGCTTGAC
>JANOBD010000019.1:0-74052 GCA_031411495.1 Phycisphaerae bacterium
TCATCCCCGCCGCGGCGATGCAGGAGTTCGACATCACCGGCAAAACGCCGATGGCGTTGAACGTCCACGCCCGCAATTTTCAGAACGCAATCGAATACTACTGGTCCGCGCCGAAGCAGGTGCAGACGCAGTTCCGCCCCGGCACCTGGGGCGAGATCGACCTGTTGCCCAAGCCCGGCGTGAGCCTGACGGCCAGCGCCGATGTGCCGCTGGCATCCTCTCCGTAATCGGGTTTCTTACGCCGCTCGCCGCCTTACAATATACCCATGCTCGACGCCAAGACCTTGCTCGACCGGCAATACCACGAGATGCGGTGGCGCATCCTCTCGCTCGCGGCCGACCTTGACCGCATTCAGCGCGCGGCGGGCGGCGAATCGGTCCTGAAGTCTGATCTTCGCCTGGCCGCGCTGCGAATGTGTGTCGATGAACTTCACTCAGGCGATGTGGATCGCGCCGAACGCGTGCAGATGATCCTCAGCGACCGCACGCCCGACCCGCGAAGTGAATCGCGAAGTGATGTGCGGAAGGAGGCGCGATGAACCTCATCGACCCGCACATCCACTGCGTCAGCCGCACGACGGACGACTACCTCTACATGGCCCGCGCCGGCGTCGTCGGCGTCTCCGAGCCCGCATTCTGGGCCGGCTACGACCGCTCATCCGCCTCCAGCTTCGCCGACTACTTCTGCCACCTGCTCGACGTCGAACCGAAGCGCGCCGCTCGCTACGGCATCGAGCATCGCGCCTGGCTCTGCATCAACGCCAAGGAAGCCGAGAACGTCGAACTCTCGCGCGACGTGATCAAACTCATCCCGCCGCTGCTGAATCATCCGCACGTGCTTGGCGTCGGCGAGATCGGCCTCAACAAGAACACGCGCAACGAGATCACCATCTTCGAAGAACAGGTGGAGATCGCCGCGAAATACAACCAGCTCATCCTCATTCACACGCCCCACCTCGGCGACAAGCACAAGGGCACCTCCATCATCATCGACATCCTGAAGAACGACCCGCGGATCAGGCCCGAGCGCGTGTTGATCGATCACTGCGAAGAGCACACGATCCGCCTGGCGCGGGCGGCGGGATTCTGGTGCGGGCTGACGATCTACCCGGTGACGAAGGTCACGCCGGCGCGCGGCGTCGACATCCTCGAATCGTTCGGCCCTGCAAACATCTGCGTGAACTCCGCCAGCGACTGGGGCGAGTCGAGCCCGAGCATGCTCACCGACACGATGCTCGAGTTCCGCCGGCGCGGCCACAGTGAAGAAGAAGCTACGCGAATTTTTCACGACAATCCCTGCCGCTTCTTCGCGCAATGCGGGAAGTGGCCGATCAAGCCGGTGCTGGAATCGTGAAAGGCGCACGACCGCACAACCTCGTCTTCCTTCTCGCGGCGCTGTGCGCTCCGGTTTCGCTGAGCGCGCAAACCCAGGAGACGCCGGCAGAATTGAAGACGGCACGCGAGGACTACGCCAAGGCGCAGACCGAACTCGCGGATGCCTCCGCCGCGCAGTCTGCAGCCGAAGTCGCGCGGATGCGCCTCGAGCGATCGGTGCAGACCGAGTACCTGAACCGCTCGGACCTGCTGGAGCTCAAACGATACGCCGCCGCAGCGACACTGCACTACAACGCGCTGCGGAACGCGGTCTTGAATGAACTCGCGACCGATCCGGACTATCAGCAGCTCAAGCAGCGCGCCCAGGACGCCGTCGCCGCGCTCGCCGAAGCGAAATCAAAGCCCGAGACGGCGATGGCGGAGGAGATCCCGCTCGCGCGCGCGGTGATGGATGCGCGGAAAGCGATCTCGGCTTATGAAGGCGCATCGATGGCGCTCGACCCGGCGATCGATGACGCCCGCGTGGAGATGAACCGCGCCCACGAAGCCGCGCGGAAACTGGAGCTGACGTATCGTCGACTCGCGGTGAACGACGAGCGACTGGCGCAGGCGAGCGCGGAGGTGAAGCACACCCGCGAGCGCGTGGAGAAGGCGCGTTCAGAACTCGACGCCGCCGCCCAGAAACTCGCCGAGGCCGAGAAACGCGAACAACTGCGAGCCGCGGCGCGCCACGCGCATCCGCCGCCGATCGATCGGCCGGAGCGTTAGAACGCCGAGCCTCGAGCAAAGTGTCTCCGTCTGATTTTCCTATTGGAGCCGTTGCATGAGCCAAGGTACATCACGCCCAGCCATCCGTCCGCTTGCCGCAGTCCTCGTCTGCCTCCTGTCGGCTGCTCGCACGATCGGCGGGCCGATCCTGCCGATGGGTGAGTACATTCCCGACGGCGAACCCAAGGTCTTCGGCGACCGCGTCTATCTGTACGGCTCGCATGATCGGCGCGACTCCAAGGAGTTCTGCGACCATCTGCTCAAGGTCTGGTCGGCACCCCTCTCCGACCTGACACAGTGGCGCGATGAGGGGATCTCCTTCGCCACCCGCGCGTATCCCGGCCATCCGGATGACGTCTCGTGGTCGGATGATTTTCTCTACGCGCCGGATGTGATCCAGAAGGACGGCAAGTACTACCTCTATGCGTACATCTTCCCAGCGCAAGCCGCGGTCGCCGAGAGTGACTCGCCCGCAGGGCCGTTCAAAGTGATCGGCAAGATCACCGCGCCGCCGGACGCGCCCGATATCGGCGGCTGGAGAAACATGTACTCCGATCCCGGCGTGCTCGTCGACGACGATGGCAAGGTCTATCTCTACTGGGGCTTCGAGCGCTCGCACATGGCGCAGCTCGACCCGGCGAACATGTACCAGATCCTTCCGCACACCTACCAGCCGGATCCGATCCCCAAGGCCGAGCCGTACAAGTTTTTCGAAGCGATCTCGCCGCGAAAGATCGACGGCCGCTACTACATCATCTACGCCGACGGCGGCATCCTCACCTACGCCATCGGCGAGAAGCCCACGGGACCGTTCAAATACGGCGGCCACATCATCGGCAATGGCAAGGACTATCCCGGCGGCAACAACCATGGCTCGCTCGCGCAGCTCAACGGGCAGTGGTACATCTTCTATCACCGCATGACCAACAACACGCTGTACTCGCGCATCGCGTGCGTCGAGAAGGTCAATATCGAGCCCGATGGGAGCATCAAGGAAGTGGAGATGACGTCGCTGGGCTTTCGCGAGTCGCTCGATCCATATGCCGAGACGTCCGCGCACCTAGCGTGTGTGCTGACCGGCGGAAACTACATCTCGGAGACGGATGACCACGCGATGCCGGTGGTTCGCAACAAGCCAGGCGCGGTGATCGGGTTCAAGTACTTTTCATTTCCCGCCGGCAGCACGACCGATGCGAAGCAATCCGTGTTTACCGCGCAGATCCGCCCCCGTCCGATGCCGGGGAAAGTCGAGATCTGGGTCGACGCCCTGGACACGGGAATAAAGCTCGGCGAACTCGACCTGACGGCAAAGCCCTCGACGGCCACGTCCCAGCCAGGCGACCCTTGGCAGACTGTCTCGACGCCGGTTCAGAATCCGGCGGCGGGTCGACACGCGCTTTATCTCCGCTTCGTCGGCGGATCGGGCGACGACGTGATCTGCGATTTTCGGTCGTTCCATTTCTCGCAGACTAAGCCGTGAGCGACGAACGAGCGCCGGACGGTTTGGTCCAAGCACGCCGCAGTCGAATACGTTCATCTCTTGTATTGGGTGTACTTCTTCGCGCTGCCGCGGACCTGGTCGGCGGGATACTTCGCGTGGTTCTTCGCGAGCTTACGGTGGAACGCCGCGGCGAGATCGATGCCGCGGTCGGCGGCGATCAGCATCACCCAGCCGAGCACATCGGCCAGCTCGTCCTCGAGCGCCTCACGCTTTTCGACGAGGTGGCGATCGAGCTCCTCGCCGTTTTTCCACTGCATCAGCTCCAGCAGCTCGGCCGATTCGAGCATGAGCGAGAGGGCCTGGTCCTTGGGATTGTGGAACTGCTTCCAGTCGCGCTCGTCGCGGAACTGCAGCAGCAGGCGGGCCATCGTGGAGAGTCGGTCGTCGGTCTGTTCCATTCGCACCTCGGAGGGATTGTTTACCACGAAGACACGAAGTCACGAAGTTGTCTCCTGATGGACGCGAGTCGGACGGCTATCTAGGGACTCGCGATTAAAATCGGAATGAATATCTCTTCGCCATTTCCGATTTGCATCGTCCCACGTTTCACGCGATCTGCACTAACGCGATTATCAAAGCGAAGTTGATCTTCGTGCCTTCGTGGCTTCGTGGTTCACTTTATCCGCAAAGACTCACGACAGCGGCCCGATCAGCCCGCGGCCGCGCTCGGCGGCGTCGATCGCGTGAAGCTCATCGAGCAGCGTGCGGATGTGGCGATCGATCTCGGGGACGATCGAGCGGCTGTCCAGATCGTGAAGCAGAACCGGCTTGCCGAAGTTGATGCGCACTTTCCCGGTGCGCGGCATAATGCGGTGTTTCGGCCAGACGTGGAACGCGCCTTCGATCGCCACAGGAACGATCGGCACTTTCGCTCGCTTGACGATCAGCGCGGCGCCCGGCGCGATCTCCTGCATTCGGCCGTTCTCGGTCCGCTGGCCCTCAGGGAACATCAGCAGCGCCTTGCCCTGCTGCAGGAGCGCGATCGACTGCTTCATCGCGCCGACATCCCCTTTGCCCTGCTTCACGGGAAAGGCATTGAGCTGGCGGATCAGCCAGCCGAAGAGGATCGGATCGAACAGCCCCGAGCGGGCAAGGAACGAGAGTTTGCGCGGCAGCTTGGAGGCGATGAACGCCGGATCGACGAAGCTCTGGTGATTTGAGAGAAGCAGAACGCCGCCCGAGAGCGGGACGTTGGTGACGTTGTAGACCTTGAGGTTTTGGAAGATCGTACCGATGAGTCGAACGGCCGACCGACACGCGCAGTAAAGTGGCGTCGCGCGTTCGTAGCCGGTGACGCCTGCGGGCGCGATGGCATCATTGATCGCCAGCTCTGTCGAGTCTTCGCTCATGTGTCTGCGGATCCTGCTGCCTGCTGGTCCTGTATCATGCGGTACATCTTCTCGACGACTTCGTCGATGCTGTGGATGTCGGTGGTATCGATGACGTGTGCATCAGTCGGAACGATCAGCCGGCCGACTTCGCTGGACGTATCCTGGTGGTCCCGCTGGATCAGTTCCTGGAGCACGTGCTGCTCGTCGGCGTCTTTGCCCTTGCGGAGGAGCTGCTCGTATCGCCGCTTGGCGCGGATGCTCACGTCGGCGGTGAGGAAGAACTTGTACCTGGCTTCTGGAAAGACCACCGAGCCCTGGTCGCGGCCTTCGCTCACGAGATTCGGTTTCGATTTGCCGATGCGCGACTGTTGGTCCACGAGCACGCTGCGCACCGCACGGAACCTGGCGACGCGCGAAGCGGCATTGGCGATGACGTCGCCGTGGATCTCGGCCTCGACGCTCTTGCCATCCAACAGCAGCCTTGGCGGCGCGGTTTCCCAGTCGAAGTCCAGATGAAGTCCCTGGGCGACGCGTGAGACGCAGGTCTCATCGTCGAGGCTCGGGCACTCGCGCAACGCGACCATTCCCACGGCGCGATACATCGCGCCGGTATTGAGACACCGGTAGCCGTTCTGAAGCCGCTCCGCCAGTTTCTGAGCGATGACACTCTTCCCTGATGCGCCTGGGCCATCGATCGTGATGATCATGACGCGAGCATCCTACACGCGGAGAATTGGATGTCGAACGCGGTCACTGCGTTTGCCAAGCGGAATTCTCACTTGCGAAGGATTTGACGCAGGAGCCGCGTTCCCCGCTCGATTCCGACGATCGGATCGCCCTTCCCCTCGTATTCGATTCCAAGATATCCGTCGTAACCCGCAGATTCGGCGATCCGGATGCAGCGGGCGTGGTCGAAGCGCGGGTGGCTCAGGTTCTCGTCGATGTCATTCACCTTCGCATGCACCGCGCCGGCAAAGGGCATGATCCGGGCGAGCGATGCGTAGCGATCGGCCTCGTCCGGCCAGTTGCCGAAGTCGGGGAGCGTAAACATCGCTCCCGATCCGTGCGTCTGTCGAACCGCTTCGACGATACGCACCATCGTGCCGGCATCGGCACTGATGCCCCAGTGGTTTTCGATCAGGATCGCGATGCCGTTGGTGCGCCCGACATCACACAGCCTGCGAAAGCTGTCGATGCAGGCGTCGATGGCGGCGTTCTTGTCGGTGACATCCTTGCCGCCGGAGTTGGCGCGGATCGCCTTCGCGCCGATCGCCTTGGCGATGGGAATCCAGCGAGCGTAATTGCTGACCGATTCGAGGCGAGCATCCGTCGAGAGCAGCGAGAGGTCGCCCTTCTCTTCGACGGCAATGTTCAGCAGATTCGAGTTCGCCTTCTGTCCCGCGGCGATCAGGCGGTCGAGATACGCGGCGTCCGTCGACTCGAAATAGATGTTGTTCAGCTCCACCGCGCCGATGCCGAAGCGGTCGCGCGCGAATTGTGGAAAGTCCACGAGCTTGAGCGCATCCGTCGATGCCCTGAACAGCGGATTCAGACTCCAGCCTGCGAGAGACAGGTCCACGTTTCCTCCGTTTTCTTCGTCAGAGCGGCAGGCAAGCTACTTCGCCGCCCATTCGAAGCCGCGCTTCATGATCGAGCGCGTCGGCTCGGCGGCGACGATGTTTTCCTGGTGCCCGAGCGAATTGTAAAACACCCGTCCCTTGCCGTAGGACCTCGTCCAGATGACCGGCATGTCGAACCGGCCGTTGGGGGTGTGCGGTCCGGCGGCGACGGGAAACTCCGTCGTCGCGAGCACGCGGTTGCTCGTGTCGGTGTGCATGTAATACTGTTCGGAGGCGACGTCGTAATCCTGCACGCCGCCGACGATCGGGTGCGAGCCCTTGATGATCTTGACGCGATAGGTGACGCCGTCGTTCCCCGGATGCGCCACCCATTGGCCGCCGGTCATGAATTGCCACTCGGTGTTCTCGCGGAAGCTGTCGCACATTCCGCCATGGCAGCCGGCGATGCCGACGCCGCCTTCGCGAACGGCCTTGAACACCGGATTCGCCTGTTCGCTGCTGATCTTCCCCATGGTCCAGATGGGCACGATGAGATCGAGCGCCATCAGTTTCGCTTCGTCCTTGAACGCGTCGAGCGTGTCGGAGACTTCGACTTCGAAGCCGCTCTCGCGAAGGATCGCGGCGAACAGCGCGGCGACTTCCTTGGGTTGGTGTCCGTCCCAGCCGCCCCAGACGATCAGCGCCTTCTTTGCCACGGCATGCTCCTTGCCTTGCGAACGCCAAAAAGATGTCGCTCCCAGCGCAACGCACCGGGAGCGACCAATCACGCTCTCCCTCTCCGGAAGACGCGCGACCGTGAATCACCGTCATCGACCGGTTCGACACTCACTTTTTCGTGTCGAACACGCCCGACGCCGAGGTGTGGTCCTTGGCGTTGACCTTGATCGCCTTATCCACGCCGTTGAGCGTGTAGTGAAGGACGTAGATCTCATTGCCGTCGCCGTAGGTTTCCTTTTCGGCGCGGTTGATGGTCGCTTCCTGGGGGAGCAGGGATTTGGCCGCTGCGGGAAGGACCGATTGATCGACCTCGACCACCGAAACGGGCTTGGCCATGCAGCCCGCGAGTGACCCGAGTACCGCTGCCGCCAACAACACGCCCGTCATCGATTTGATCTTCATGCCAAGTCTCCTTCGTTCGCTTCAAGCGACCAGCACGCGCGGGTCAGACGACCCGCGAGTCGCGAGCGGGAATCCTAAGAGACGCGGCAAAGATCGCAAGTGAGTAGCGGGCGCAAAACAGGCGCATCCGGCTCCACGTCGGATGCGCCTGCTGGAATCGCAAACTCTTTCAGACTTCGTTACGCGTTCACTTCTGTCCGGCAGGGTCGATCATCTCTTGGCCCTTTTCGCCCGCCTTCTCGATGTCCTTGCCCGCGCCCTGCACGGTGTGGCATCCTTGGGCAAACATTGCGGCAACAAAGAGAACCGCCGCGGTCTTCAACACGTTTCGCATGACTGGCCTTTCCGTAAATGAATAACGATCTGTTCGCATGCCCAATCTTGCGGCTATACGACGCACATTTCATTACGGGTTTACCTGATCGTGCTTACCGGTCGGACGTAGGAATTGCCCAGCATCACACGTTGCCCGATCACTGTGGCTGCGTGGCGGATTTGTTACCCGTGATCAACTCCTGGCTTTTCTCGCCGACGGTGGTGACGTCCTTGCCGAGGCCCTTGACGGTGTTACATCCGGCCGCAAGCAGGAAGAGCGAGCACGTGAAACAGAGCGTGAACAAATGAGACCGTGTCAGTGAAAAAACGAGCGTCCTTGCCTTCATTCTTAGACTCCCTTCGAGTGGAGGGGTTTATCCGCCACGTCATGGCGATTTGCAACCGAACGGCATCGATTTCGGGTGCATCGGTCCGCGACTGGTTATGATGTCTGTATGAAGCCAACGACCCCGATCCTCTGCGTTTTTGGGCTCTGTTCCGTCATCCTTCTGGGCGCGCGTTCGGCCGATCCGAAGCCGGACAAAGTCGAGATCACCATCGAAGACGCCCAGTTCAAGCCCGATGAGGTCACGATCAAGAAGGGCCAGACGGTTCGCTGGACCAACAAGGACAACCGCGACCACATCATCATGGCCAAAGACCAGAGCTTTAAGAGCGACAACCTTCGGCCGAAGGACACGTTCGAGTTCACTTTCAAGGAAGCCGGCACGTTCGACTACATCTGCGTGTACCGGCCGAGGATGCTGGGGCAGATCAAGGTGACTGAAGAGTAATGCGATTCAGCGTCCGATGAGTTTGAGGAACTCCGCCTCGCTGACGATTTTCACGCCGAGTTCGCGCGCCTTGTCGGCCTTGCTTCCGGCGCTTTCGCCGGCAACGACGAAACTGGTCTTCTTGCTTACCGAGCCTGAGGACTTGCCGCCCAGTTCCTTGATGATCGCCTCGACGTCAGCTCGGCCGAACTTTTCGAGGGTTCCGGTGACGACGACCGTCTGCCCCTTAAGCACCTGCTGACTCTCGTCGACCACGCGCTTGGCCTGCTTCGGGTCGAGCCCGCGAGCCTTGAGCGAATCGAGGATTGCCCTCCCGCTTTCGCTATGAAAGAATGCGTGGACCGACTCGGCAATCACCTCGCCGATGCCCTCAACCTCGTCGATCTGTTCAACACTCGCGTCGCCGATGGCATCGAGCGAACCGAACGCCTCTGCGAGCTGCGCGGAAACGGTGTTCCCGATGTGATGTATGCCGATGCCCGCGAGGAGCCGATCGAGCGAACGCGATTTGCTCGATTCGATCTGCGCGAGCAAGGTGTCGGCAGTCTTTTCGCCCATTCGGTCGAGTTCGAGAAGCTTTTCGCGGTCGAGCGCGTAGAGATCGGCGAACGTCTTGACGAGCCCCGCATCGACTAGCTGTTCGACAATTTTTTCTCCGAGTCCTTCGATGTTCATCTGCGACCGCGCGGCGAAATGCTCCAATCGCTGCTTCAGCTGCGCCGGGCATGCCGGATTGTGACAGCGAATCCGTGGCTCATCGGGGTCTTTCTCCACCTTTTCGCCGCAGCTCGGGCACTTCGTCGGCATCGGTACGGGCACGGCCTTCTTCGCGCGCTCTTCGACGAGCGCTTCGACGACCTGCGGGATGATTTCGCCGGCCTTTTCGATCATCACCTTGTCTTTGAGGTGCAAGTCGAGCCGCTGAATCTGTTCGATGTTGTGGAGCGTCGCCCGTCGGACGGTCGTGCCGGCGACGAACACGGGTTCCAGTTCCGCGACCGGCGTGAGGTTGCCGTTCTTGCCGACCTGCCAGGTGACGTCGTTGAGCGTCGTCTTCACCCGCTCGGCGGGATACTTGAACGCGATCGCCCAGCGCGGCGACTTGCTCGTCACGCCGAGCCGCTCGCGTTGTTTTCGCGAGTCGACTTTCACGACCATCCCATCCGTCGCGTAGCTCAGCGTGAGTCGCGCAGATTTGAACGCTTCAATGCCTTTCCACGCGGCTTCGACGCCGTCGACCTGTTTCACATCCTCCGGCAGCGGGATGCCCATCTGCTGGAACGACTTCATGAGCTCGAAGTAGCTGTCGCTGTTCACGCCAACCAGTTCACCGAAGCCATGGGCGCGGAATTGCAGGTTGCGGGAGGCGGTGATTTTCGGGTCGAGTTGCTTCAGCGTGCCGGCCGTGAAATTGCGCGGGTTGGCGTACGTCTCTTCGCCCTGCTCGATCTGCTGCTGGTTGATCTTGAGGAACGTCTCGTTGGTCATGAACACTTCGCCACGCACTTCCAGAACGGGCAGAACGGTGGCGCCCTTCTTCGCGTGAAGGACGAGCGGAATGGACTTGATCGTGCGGACGTTGTGGGTGACATCATCGCCGCGCCGGCCGTCGCCGCGGGTGACCGCGTGAATGAGCTTCCCCTCTTCGTAACGAATGCTCAGCGCGACGCCGTCGATCTTCGGCTCGAGCACGTATTTCACCGAGTCGACTTCGAGCTTCTCGCGCACGCGTTCGTCAAAGGCCCGAAACTCTTCTTCGTTATACGTATTGTCGATCGACATCATCGGTTCGCGATGCTCGATCGACTTGAACTTGTCGATCGCCTCGCCGCCGACGCGGGCGCTGGGCGAGTCAATGGTTTTCAGCTCGGGGTGTCTGGTTTCGAGTTCGATGACCTGCCGCATCAGCTTGTCGTAGTCGAAATCGCTGATCGTCGGCTGCGCGAGCGTGTAGTAGGCGTAGTCGTGCTGGCGGATCTCGTCGCGGAGCTTGTCGATCTGCTGCTGGGCGGTCATGGAGGCGTATCGTAAAGGCGACCCCGATCGGCGTCACGTTATCCTGTCGAGACCCGCGTCGCCGGGATTGATCTTGACGGGCAGGTCACAACGCGCGCAACGTGACTTGATTTCTCCGGCGGGCAGATGGGCGCGCCGGCGAAGCTCATTGAAAATCGAATAGACGTTCAGCAGGACCGCGCGCGGTTCCCGCGATGACCCAGAATGACCCACTTTGGTGCATTTTCGGGTGCCCAGCTTTCCAAAGTGGTGCGATTGGACGCGGCTTCCGACGGGGGCGTCGTCAGGCGCGCAGGTCGCCCGCCAGCTTCACCATCGCGCCGCTCAAAAGTTTCTGGTAGTCGGCCAGCAGCAGCGGCTCGTGCGGCTTCACCGTGACGATCAGGTCGACCGGAAGCGGCCAGTCGTGCTGCATGAGCCGGAACGCTTCCCGAAGCATTCGCTTGACGCGATTGCGCACCGCGGCGTTGCCACAGCGACGCGAGATGCGCACGCCGAGGCGCGACTTGGCGCTCGTCGACGTTAATGCGTTCAGGATCAGCGGGCCCCGCGTGATTCGCATGCCCGTACGCGTCAGGCGGACGAAGTCCAGCTGCGATTTGATCCGCTGCTCGCGCGAGAAGGTGTAGCGATTGCTCGACATGAGTTTTTCACTGAATCGCTTCTCGCAATCCGATCCGTTGACTGAACTCGACTGTGCAATCGTTACTCGACCGACTCCGATCCGTTCAGTGCACGCCCTTGGCGGCGAGCCAGCGCTCCGCATCGAGTGCCGCCTTGCAGCCCATACCGGCGGCGGTGATCGCCTGCTTGTAGAGCGGGTCGGCCACATCGCCGGCGGCGAAGACACCTTCGACGCTGGTCAGCGTTCGGGGATCCTGGACGACCAGAAAGCCCTTGTCGTCGGTCGTGAGCTGGCCTTTCAGGAACTTCGTGTTCGGCGTATGTCCGATCGCTACGAACATCCCCGACGCTTCCAGCGTGGTCTTTTCGTCCGTCACCAGGTTCTTCACCCGGACCGCGGTCACGCCGTCGTCTTCGTTTCCGATGACTTCATCGACCGCCGAATTCCACACCGGGCGAATCTTCGGGTTGTCGAGCGTGCGCTGCGCCATGACCCGGCTCGCGCGAAGCGTGTCGCGCCGGTGGACGAGATACACGCTGCTCGCGAACTTGCTCAGGTAATTCGCCTCCTCGCAGGCGCTGTCGCCGCCCCCGACAACAACGAGCGGTCGCTCACGAAAACGCGGCAGCGCGCCGTCGCACACGGCACAGGCGCTGACGCCGAGGTTTTTGAAACGGCTTTCGCTCTCCAGGCCAAGATAGTTCGCGCTCGCGCCGGTTGCGATCACCAGCGCCAGCGTGTTTAGCGTATTTCCATTTGAATCGCGCAACGCGAACGGATGTCTCCCGAGATCGGCCTCGAGGATATCGGCCGTCTCGACGCGCGATCCTTGCTTCGTGGCCTGTTCGCGCATTTTGAGCATGAGCTCCGGGCCTTCGACGCCAGAGGGAAATCCGGCGTAATTCTCAACTTCGGTCGTCAGGTTCAACTGCCCGAGCGGCAAGGTGCCGCGCAGCCGGTTTTCCTCGGTCAGTGCGCCCTCGTACACGAGCGGCTTGAGGTTCGCCCGTGCCGCGTAAATCGCGCACGACCACGCGGCGGGCCCGGAACCGACGATCACAATCTTCTCTGCCTTCACGTCTTCCATACGAACAGAGTTTAGGCGATCCGCCGGGTTGTTGCATCACCGGCCGCGACTAAGATGCGCAGCGAATGAATCTGTTTATCAACCTGCTGCGAGAAGACCCGGCCCAATATGCGACCATCGTCGTCGCGATCATCCTTAGCATCGTGCTCCACGAGCTGGCGCACGGCTGGACGGCCGTCTGGTTCGGCGACCGGACGCCGATCGAGATGGACCACCTGACGCCCAATCCGCTCGTTCACATGGGGATGACGTCGATCATTCTCGTCCTGTTGTTCGGCATCGGATGGGGCCAGATGCCCGTCAACCCGAACCGCATGCGCGGACGTTACGCGGAGGCAATCGTGGCGGCAGCGGGGCCGGCGATGAATGTGCTGCTGGCGTTCGCTTCACTGACCTTTGTGGGCGTGTATCTGCGGAGCCATCCGTTCTCCGCGTTCGATGAATCGTTTCTTCACACGCTCGTGCAGGTCTTGAAGGTGGTCGGCATCCTGAACATTCTGCTGGCACTCTTCAATCTCATTCCGATCCCGCCGCTGGATGGATCCCGAATTCTCGCGAACGTCCTACCGGCGTATCGCGACTGGCTTTCCTCGCCGACGATGGTCGGCGTCGTGCAGGCGGTCTTTTTCGCGGCGTTTTTCTTCAGCGGCACGATTCTCGCGCCGCTTGCGGCGAAGGTCGCCACTCAATACGTCCAGTTCATCCGGACGGCCTGAGGTCATTTCAGCGCGAGAGCAGTGCCATCACGGCCTCCGTCACCTTCCCCGTCGTCGCGGTCCCGCCGAGATCCTTTGAGTGATTCGCCGGGTTGGCCACCACATCGACGCACGCCTGGCGAATTGCGTCGCCGGCGTTGCGCTGGTTGAGGAAGTCGAGCATCATCGCCACGGACAGGAACGTCGCAATCGGGTTGGCCAGTCCTTTGCCGGCGATGTCCGGCGCGCTGCCGTGAACGGGCTCGAACATACTCGCGTATTTGCGGGTCGGGTTCAGGTTGCCGCTCGCGGCCATGCCCATGCCGCCTTGGATGGCGGCGCCGATGTCAGTGATGATATCCCCGAACATGTTGGTGGTCACGATCACGTCGTACATGCCGGGCTTGGTGACCATATACATGGTGCACGCGTCGACGTGGTGATAGTCGGTGGTGATCTGCGGGTATTCGAGCTTCACTTCCTCGAACGCGCGGCTCCAGAGATTGTGTGCGAAGCGCAGCACGTTCGTCTTGGCCACGAGCGTGACCTTTTTGCGGCCGAACTGGACCGCGTACTCGAATGCGTAGCGGATCGCCCGCTCGACGCCGTGGCGCGTGCAGACTTCGATCTGATTCGCCACTTCGTGCGGCGTTCCCTTGTAGAGAAATCCGCCTTGCTGGCAGTAGAGCCCTTCGGTGTTCTCGCGGACGATGACCATATCGATGTCGGTGGCCTTGATCGGGCTGGGCACGCCGGGCAGGAGCTTGGTGGGCCTGAGGTTGATGTACTGGTCGAACTCGAAGCGCATCTTCAGGAGGATGTCGGTCTCGATGAGTCCTTGCGGGATCTGCGCATTGCCGCGCGGGTCGGCCCCGACGGCGCCGAAGAGGATCGCATCGGCCTTGCCGAGCTCGCGCAGCGCGCCGTCGGGAAGCGTCTCCTGGGTCTTGAGGTAATGCTCGGCACCGTGCGGGTAGTGGGTCGTCGAGTAGGTGAAGCCGAACTTCTTCGAGGCCAGTTCGAGGACTTTGAGCCCCTCGGCCACGACCTCTTTGCCGACGAAGTCGCCGGGCATGACTGCGATGTTCATAGTCAGGGTGTGATATGGGGAGGGAGGGGTGGAGGCAAGTCGCGCGGTTTTACACCTACGCAAGCAAGCTCGCGGCTAAACTATGACACTCATGTCCGACGCAATCGACCCGTTTGACCTCCAGCGTTTCATTGACGCGCAGGAGCACGTGTACGCACAAGCCATTTCCGAGATCCGCGCCGGCGAGAAAGTGAGCCATTGGATGTGGTTCATTTTCCCGCAGTTGGATGGACTTGGATACAGTTCGATGGCCAAGCGGTACGCGATCCGGAATGAAGAGGAAGCGCGTGCGTATCTCGAGCATCCGGTGCTCGGACCACGCCTGAGAGAATGCGCGCAGGCGGCGATCGACGTGCCGAGTCGAACCGCGTTCGAGATATTCGATTCGCCTGACGATGTGAAACTCAAGTCGTCGGCGACGTTGTTTGCTGCTGTTTCCCCGGCCGGATCGGTCTTCGCAAAACTGCTCGAACGGTTTTTCGACGGTGAGAGGGACGAGCGGACCGTGAACCTCTTGGGCCGACGGTGATCATGTCGGGATCGCCAGCCGAAACCCCAGGCAGCGTCCACGCGCGTCCGGCACCCGGCCGCGCCGGTAACTGCATTCGCAGAGAAACGCGGGCCCGATCCAACTGCCGCCGCGCTCGGCGCGGATGCCGGGGCTCAGTTCATTGCCGCACCACTGCCAGACGTTGCCAGCCATATGACGCGGTCCGAACGGTGAGATGCCGAGCGGGCGATTTACGGGGACGATCGGCATCGACTGCGGCGTCGGGTATTCCGTTCCCCGTTCGTGCCGGCCGAACCACGCGCTCTCCAGCGTCGCCGCTTCGTCTCCCCAGGGAAATCGTTGGATGGTGGGGCCGCGTGCCGCGTATTCGAACTGGTCTTCGCTCGGCAGGCCGCTTCCGCTGCCGTCGGCGCCGGCATCGCGATAGCCATACCAGTCGCGCCCACTTGCCCAGAGCGCGTACGCATTGGCGCCGTACCAGGACACCAGGATCATCGGCCACCGCTCGACGCCGAGCAGCGGCTTCCACTTGAAGCCGTCGTAGCGGATGAGCTGGTGACGGTCGCGACGGTCGCCTGGCGCGCAGATGAACCACTCGGCCAGCAACCGCTCCGCGACCGGGCCGATCGTGTTCAGGAACCGGCAATAGGCCGAGGTCGAGACCGGCTCCATGTCGATGAAGAACGCCTCCATCGATTTGCCGATCCGGAGGCCATCGCGGATGAACTCGACCTCGTCCGCGGGGATGCGGACGCAGACCATGCCGTCGGTCCGTCGACGGATCGTCGTGGCGATGGCGTTGCGGACTTCGAGCCGATCGAGCCACGGATCTCCCGCTTGCGAGACATATTTGCCGTCGAGCTGTGTGAACGCCGCCGCTTCCGTGGGAGGCCGAGGCGCGGTCGCGATGTTGCGAAACCATTCGCGGCGATTCTGAGCCGGCTTCGCGCCCTGTAGCGCGCGGATCAGCTCCACGACCTCCTCCAGGTTCATTTCACGGGTCGTGAACGCTCTCCCGGGCATCAGCTCGGCCTGTTCGTCCGAAATCGATAAGCCGAACTCCGTTTCCAGTTCCAGGACGAGCTCGACGTTATCGAGCGAGTCCATGTGCAAATCCTGAATGAGCCGCGACGTCGGATGGATGTCCGCGAGTGGGATCCCCATCTGCTCGGCGACGATTTTGAACACGCGCGCCCGGATCTCATCAAGGCTCAGGATGGGTTGATCGATCGGCACCGGGTCATCGTATGCAATTGCGATCCGCGGGCCACGCGCCTGCGAACGCGGCGGGCACTTGAAGTTCGACGGACATCGCGCCACGATCTGTCGATGCGACTCCTCACTGCGCTGCTGCTATTGCTCACATCGGTCTCCCCTGCGGGTCCGATCGTTCCGGTCGTGGGAATGACGATCGATCAATCCGTTACAGTCGCCGCGGGCGAGCATGTGCTCCGTGCGCCCGAGAGCAATCGCGCTGCAATCCTCGTCCGCGGCGACAACCTCATCGTCGATTTCAGCAACGCGACCTTGGTCGGCAGCGACGATCCGACCCGGCCGGACCTGTTCAGCGGCCGCGCGATCGACGTGAAGGGAAATCACGTCACGATCAAGGGCCTTGTCGCTCGCGGCTACAAGATCGCGTTGAACGCTGCGGATTGTCGCGACCTCCAGCTCATCGACTGCGACCTGAGCTACAACTACCGCCCGCGACTCAAGAGCACGCCGTGGAAGGAAGACCTCGACGACTGGATGAGCTTTCATCACAACGAGGCCGGCGAGTGGATCGACCACGGCGCGGCGGTCTGCCTGACGAGTTGCGATCGCTTCCTCATCCGCAACCTCACCGTCACCGGCGGCCAGAACGGCGTGCTGCTGACCGCCTGCAACAACGGCCTGATGCACTCCTGCAACATCAGCTTCAACAGCGGCGTCGGCGTGGGCCTCTACCGCAGCTCGGGGAACCGGTTCACGATGAACCGGCTCGACTACAACGTCCGCGGCCACAGCGAAGGCGTCTACAACCGCGGACAGGACTCGGCCGCGTTCCTGGTTTACGAACAATCGAGCAACAACATCTTCGACCGCAACAGTGCCACGCACAGCGGCGACGGCTTCTTCCTCTGGGCCGGCCAATCGACGATGGATACCGGCGCGGGCGGATGCAACGACAACCTCATCGCCGCGAACGACTTCTCCTACGCACCGACCAACGGCATCGAGGTCACCTTCAGCCGTAACCAGCTTCTCCACAACACGATTCACGGCTGCTGGCACGGCATCTGGGGCGGCTACAGCTACGATTCAGACTTTTCCGACAACGACTTCGCGAACAACGTCGAAGCGATCAACATCGAACACGGCCAGAACAACCTGATCCGCCGCAATCAGTTCAACGGCGACGGCGTCGGCATCCACCTCTACGAACGCGGCACGCCAGACGACTGGGGCTACGGCAAGGCCCGCGACACGCACAGCCGCAACTATCACATCGACAAAAATCACTTCTCGCACATGCCCGTGGCACTGCGTGTGCGCGACACGAAGGACGTGTTCGCGGACCAGAACGTATTCGACGACGTCAACCAATCCATGGACGCTGGCGAATTTTCGATCGAACCCGATGCAGGCGCAACGACTCGACCTGCCCCGCGATCCGTCCCCGAATCGCTGCCCGATGCGCTCTTGCCCGCCCCGCTGGTGGATCTGCCGCGTGAGCGAGGCACGATCCGCGTGACCGAATGGGGCCCGCACGATTACCGCTGCCCGCTGGTCTGGCCGGATGTTCAGCACGATCCGAGCGGACGCACGTTGTTATTGTTCGCTCCCGCCGGGAACAGGGGTGCATGGCGCATCAATACCCCCGCCCTTCGGGATCTGCCGATCGAACAGGCCGGCTTGGGAATGCAGCGGCTGATCCTTCCGTCGGAAGGGGGCAAATTGACTGACCTCCCCATCGAATTGCAGTGGAGCGGCGAGAAGCCATCTGTAGACGCATTCGGCCGGAATGTTCCGGTCGGGCAGGTCGTGGACTTGGCGTATCGCCACTTCAGCGCTTCGCTTAAGTGGGAAGTGCAGTTCTTTGGATGGGATGACGCCAGCGATCCCCGGCAGACCACCCGAGTGTTTGAAGGGCAGCCGATCGCGTCGACAAGTGTCGATCGCCTCAACTTCCGTAGCTCGGGCTCGTAGGCGGAAAATGTGCCGGCCGACCACTTCGCGACGCGCGCCGAGACGACGCTCGACGCGCCCGCGGGCGACTACGTGCTTCATCTCACGAGCGACGATGGCGTGCGGGTCTTTCTCGACGGCAAGCAGGTCTTTTCCGATTGGACGTACCACCCGCCGAAGGTCGAAGCGGTTCCACTCCAACTGAGCGGCAAACACACGCTGCGCATCGAGCACTTCGAGATCGATGGTTACGCCCAACTGACGGCCGAAATCGATCGAAAGCCGTGATGCTCAGGCAAGGTCGGCGACGAGTTGCTCGACGACGGGAGCGTCCAAGGCTGCGCCGTCAAGCCATCGCACCACCGGGAAGCGTCTGAACCACTTGTTCTGCCGGCGCGCGAGTTGGCGGGTGTGGATCTTGATCTGCTCGCAGGCATCGTCGAGCGTCGCTCGTCCTTGCAGATGGTCGATCAGTTCCGCATAGCCCGTCGCCTCGCTGGCGGTCTTGGAAAGCGATCCGTAGCGGTCGAGCAGATTTCGAACTTCTTCGAGCCAGCCGGCGTGAATCATCTGCTTCACGCGTGCGTTGATCCGTCGATTGATAGCTTCGGTTTCCCAACGAAGACCCAGCCACGTGGCCGGATGGCGGACCTGCGCGCCCCACTCGCGCTGATGATCGGAGATCGCCTTGCCGGTGAGTTCGTAGACCTCGAGCGCGCGGACAATTCGCCGCTGGTCGTTTGCATGGATTCGGGTGACGGCCGCCGGATCGACCGTGCGGAGTCGCTCGTAGAGCGCGTCCATCGGCTGGTTCATCAATCGAGACCGCAGCTCGACATCGGCGCTGGGCCCTTCGAAGAGTCCCTCGAAGAGCGTCTTGAAATACATTGGCGTGCCGCCAACGGCGACGAGCGTAACGCCGCGCCCTGCCGCATCGGCGATCACCCGATCGGCCTGCTCCACGAACATGGCTGCGGTGAACGACTGCGTCGGCTCGACGATGTCGATGAGGTGGTGCGGCACCTCCGCGCGTTCGGCGGCGGTCGGCTTGGCGGTGCCGATGTCCATGCCACGGTAGACGGTCATCGAATCGACGCAGAGGATTTCGGCACCGATCCGGCGCGCGATCTCCAGCGCGAGGCCGCTCTTGCCGGAGGCGGTGGGACCGATGATTGCGATAATAGATGGTGCTGCTGCCAAGGTGACACCCGTTGTGAAGGGTTGCCCTTCACCAGTCAAAGTTGCAGCCAGTTATAAAGCGAATCGCCCCGTGGAAATGCGATTTTTCGTGCGAAAATCGCGATTTTCTCGCATCCGAAACACCCAGGCGTCTGGCACGGAGTTTGAAATACCTCCCGCGTCGGCTGCACGTGCGGCCCATCGATCGCAGATTTCAATCGGAGGTTTTTATGACGCTTGCTACTCGCAACAATCGTGGCCTGGTTGATCCGTTCGACACCGCTACCCGCGACCTGGACACATTTGTCCAACGCGTTTTCGGACGCGACGCGAACTTTACGCCCTACGGCGTCGACATCTACGAAGATGCCGACCATCTGCATGTCGATGCGGAGTTGCCGGGCTTCACCAAGGATCAGATCGACGTGACGATCGACAACAATGTCCTCACCATCACGGCCGATCGTAGCCAGGAAAAAGAGGATGAGAAGACCAACGGCGGCTGGCTGCTCAAGGAACGCCGACACACGCGGTTCCAGCGCAGCTTCTCGCTGCCCAACACGATCGACGGCAGTAGCGTCGACGCGAAGCTGCTCGATGGCTTGCTGCAACTGACGCTCAACAAGCGTCAGGAAGCCAAGCCACGAAAGATTTCGATCGCGTGATCGAGATGACAAGTGCAAAGGTGCGTGATGTGAGACGCCTCGCATCACGCGAGAGCGCGACGCGCGGCCCATGCCGCGCGTCGCGTCTGCTAACGGCACCGCAGAGATGCGGACGGCCTAGGCGTTCGAATTGAGGGTCGGCGTAAAATATCAATATTTTGCCAAACCATCGTCGCAGTTGTTGTGAACTTGCCCCGTTTTCTGCTTCGGAAGGACGCGGCGCTGAAAAATCTTTGCACCTTGACTCTTCGTAAATACATTTCCAAAAATACTTTACGAAGAATTGGTGATCGCAGGAACATCGGACGTCTTTCGTTGACACCTCTTTTTGAAGAGGGGTATAGTGCCGGCAGTCGCCGATCGCTTTCGAGCAGGCGGCCACACGAACTACGCGGCTTTATGCCGTGGCGCAACGTCCAGAGGCGGAATCGGAGCCACCCCTCTGGACGTTCTTTTTTGTCGTCAGACCGACCCTTCTCGCTGACCTTCGTCGTTGATCTTTTTCTCGCTCTGGCGAGACTGCGCGCATGACGCTCGCTTCCGCATCGTTCGAACGCTCCCGCGGCCAGTACGCGGCGAGCGTCGTCGCAAACTACACGCTCTGTCGGGAGCACTATCGGCTCACACTCGCCGTCCCCGGCCTGCCGAGGTCTCAGCCAGGACAATTCGTTCAGCTTGCCTGTCGGTTTGACTCCATGTCACAGGTCGAGCACGAAGTCGACTGGTCTCCGGGCCAGCGATTCGAGATCAAAGGCGACGAGTTTCGCGGCATCGATGCCTTCCTCCGCCGCCCGTTCTCGATCGCAGGCCGTCGCGACGTCGATGGCGTCCCGCACATTGACATCATCGGCCGAGAGGTCGGACCGGGCACGCGCTTCCTGGCGCGCCTTCAGGCCGGTGACACCGTCACCCTGCTCGGTCCCCTTGGCAACACCTTCGCGTTGCCGGAACCCGGAGGGACTGCGCTCCTGGTTGGCGGCGGCGTCGGGATTCCCCCGATGATTTATCTCGCACAAGCCATCGCCGAGGCGTTTGAGCGCGACCCGGCCCAACATCGGCATGCCACCGCGTTCTGCGGGGCATTGACCCGCGACCTGCTGGCCCTCACCATCGAATCCGACGTCTCCATCCGCGAGTTCAACCGGTTCGGCGCGCGGGCAGTCATCACAACCGATGACGGCACCTTCGGCACCAGGGGGCTCGTCACGCACGCCCTCGAACACCACCTCGACAACGAGATGAGTTCTGTTGAACTGGCCAAGTCGGTCGTCTACACCTGCGGGCCGGAGCCGATGATGAAAGCCGTTCAGTCGATCGCCCTGCAGCGCGGGATCCGTTGCCAGATCGCCGTCGAGCGCGCCATGGCATGCGGCATGGGCACGTGCCAGTCCTGCTGCATCCGCGTGAAGAAGGACGATCCCTGCAAGCCGCCGCTGGAAGGCAAAGACTGGTGCTACCGCCTCGCGTGTACAGACGGACCGGTGTTCGATGCCACGAAGCTGCTCTGGTGAACATTCGCTCTCCGCGACTCACCAATCCCGTTTCCTGTAATCCTTCTCATCGTACTTGCCGTCACCGTTTAAGTCGGCAAACGTGCCGTCGAGCGATTTTGCGTAGGTGATTTCCTTTTCGGGCGCGTGCATGCGCTGTAGCGCATCGATCTGTGCGCGCATGCACCCAAGTTCGGCATCGGTACCGGAATAAATGTCGGCAGGAACGGTCCTGCCCGGATACGCGGCAAGGTAATCGTTGTACTGCGAGATGTGCCGACACTCGTGCACGAGCGTCGACGCGTACCACGTGAGCGAATAGCTGCTGGTCTTTTGCGCGACTTGGATCCGCCGGCTCCAGACGTCCGCACCGGACTTCTCGAACTCTTGGATCGTCAGCACCTCACGGGTCAGCTGCGAGTAGGCATCTGCGCTGTTGTCGGCGAGCAGCCGAAGCGCATCTTTCGTTCGCGTGATGAACTCAAGGCTCCCTTCGACTGCGATGCCGTCCACCAACTCGCGGCGTGGCTGCCCGAACGTGCGGACCATGAATGTCGCCGCGAGCAGCACCAATACGATCCCGATGGCAAGCACCTTCCGCTGATGCGGCATTTGGGAAGCTTACCAACCGCGTTATGGGTTGCCTATCGAATTGCGTCCAACGGTGCGCAGATCGAAATCCCGGACTTTCGAAGCGGAAGTGCGTAAAATCCTCTCGGAGCAACGCGAATTACTCCCTCGCGTGAGGAGTGCGAGATTGAAAGGCACAACGTGGTCCAGCTGTCGATAAGAGCCCAGCGCGAACTGGAGATCATGAACGCGGCCGATGCGATGCGGCTGCTCGCGGCCGCCGCGATCCCCCTGCATGTGCTTCCGTTCGGTGGCGTCCTCTTTTCGATTCTCGGCGTGAAGCTGGCCTGCCTGGGGTTGTTCCTGATTTGGGCGCTTGGCCAGGTCGTGCTGCACCTGGCGCTGATTCGCGCAGCGGACGAACTTCTCGAAAAGACGCGTCGCAACCTCATCATCGCCCTTTGCGCCGGGACGCTCCTGGCACTTCTCGCGATCGGCGGACAGGCGCTGGTCGCTGGAATGATCGGCAGCGGCATTGTGGTTATTCTCGTCATCGGCTGCGGCATGTTCGACCTCCTCACAGCCGCCTCGCTGTTGTATGTGTACATGGCCTGCTTTCGTCTCATCGGCTCATTTCCGTACCAAGCGAATGACCGCCATGCCGGGTTTGAGGTCGTCGTACCAGAGGCTCGAACGCTGGACGAACGGGCCGCGTGAATAGGGATGGTCGCCGCGGCCGATGTGATGTATCGTTGGGCGATGCGAGCTTTTCGAGGCTTCACCCTGATCGAGATTCTGGTGGTCATCGCGATCATTGGCGTGCTTCTGGCACTGCTACTACCGGAACTGGAAAAGGCTCGTGAACAGGCCAACACAGTCCGCTGCGCCGCCAACCTCTCGCAGATCGGCGTGGCGATGACCCTTTATGAAAATGATAACCACGGCGCTTGGCCGCGAACGAGTTACGTCGCGGGCGCGCCACTTTCGTTTGGAACGCGAGCAGACGCGGAGGACCCGTTCCAGCCCGGCGGACCCGCCGCGAACGACGTGACGGCGGCAATGTTCCTCCTCATTCGCACCAAGCGCGCATTGCCACAAACCTTTGCCGATCCTTATACCGACGAGTTCACGTCCGTGCCCGACGAGGCCTTGAATCTCCAGGCCCGCTCCAATTTCACCGACTACCGCAAGAACCTCGCCTACAGCTACGCGAACCCGTATCCGAGCGACGAAGCGCAGCGCGCCGGATACCGCGCAGGCGGCAGGATCGATCCTGCGTTCGTCCTCGCCGCCGACCTCAATCCTGGAAAGCCGGGCAATAGTCGAAACCACGAGGGCCGCGGCCAGAACGTCCTCTTCGGCGACACGCACGTCGAATGGTGCAAGAGCAACCTCTGCGGCATCGGCCACGATGACATCTACACCAATCGCAACGGCATCATCGTGGGCTCGCCGGTGGATCGAACGGATTCGGTGCTCCTGCCGACGCGCTGAATCAATGTTGATTCGCCTGCCGTCAAAACGCGAAGCCACTTGACGCCACAATCAGACCGCCGCAATCCGGTCGCAGGACGTCCCCGCACGCCGGATCGCGACGAGCGTGTGCGGCGCCGAACCGCCATGGCCCGCGTCGCGTGATACTCCGACAGGTGATCAACCCGGACGCCGTATCAAGAACTCACTTGATCACCGCATCTACCACCACCGGATAGTGGTCGCTCGCCACATCGGCCAGATCCCCGCGAAAAACGTAGACGTACTTCACCCACTCGGCCGCCTCCGGGGTGGCGAAGGCGTGATCGATGAAGCTGCGGTGGCGTGCCGAGCGGTAGCCGCCGTAGCTGATCTCGCCGCGGTCGACCAGCGGCTTGGTGAGGATGGTGAGTGCCGTCGCGCCGGTGCCGGCGACCTTCTCGATCGCGCTGCCGCCGGCCTGCTTCTCGAACTCGTCCATGCCCAGCTCATCGTTCATGTCGCCGAGGAAGAACACCTGCGGCGGGCCGATCTTCTTGACCTCGTTGACGATCTGGTTGGTCCGCTCGGCCTCGGCGTTGCGCCACTTGGTGACTTCGAGGCTGTTGTCGCTCTTGCTCTTGGCGTGATTCGTGCCGACCCAGAACTTGGTTCCGTTGGGCGCCTGGATGAGCGCGAAGCCCGGCCCACGGGCGAAGAGTTTGTCGAAGATCGGGTTGACGTGATTCGTGTCCGGCTCGTTGCGATAATCCTCGCGGAACTCGAGCACCTTGAAGCCGGGGCGCACGAGGATGGCAGTGTTCTGGCCGCGCTCGGTGTTGGTCTTAAAGATGTGGACGGTTTCGAAATACCCCTGCAGGAACTGGGTGTTGAAGTAATTCAGGTCTTTCCCGTCGCACCCTTCCTGCAGCACCCAGATGTCCGGCTTCACGTCGGTGATGGTTCGGGCGACCTCCCAGTTCTCTTCATCGTCTTCCTTGCGCTCGCGTGCGATGAGTTCGAGCGCGGCCGGCGGCCAGTCGGGCTGGGTGGTCTTGCTCACCGCGAACGCCTTGAAGTTCTCGGCGAAGTTCTCGACGTTGTATGTCATGATGCGAACCGGTTGGCCGGTCGGCTGCGTCGTTGCGTTCTGGACGAAGACGGCAGGCTGAACGGGCGCGGACGCGACCGATGGCTGGACGCTCGCCGAAACATCCGACGCCGCGGCGGATTTTCGACTCGCTTCCTGCGCCGACTGGCATGCCGACACCGTGACTAGACTCATCGCCGCAACTGCAATCATCATCTTTGGCATCATTGGATTGTCCTGATCTCCGAAGTTACTGTGCCGCGTCGCGGCGAGGGCCGCAGACCGAATGTCCGACACCGAAACAACCTCTCAACGCGCCGGCGGCCCTTCTATTCCTCAGAATGACACGCAGCGGGCGATCAACGATAGCGACTTGTCGCCAGCGATGCGCCAATACGTCTCGTTTAAGCGCCAATATCCCGATTACATCCTCTTCTTTCGGATGGGCGACTTCTACGAAATGTTCTGGGAGGACGCCAAAACCTGCGGCCGCGTGCTCGGCCTCACCGTCACCAGCCGCGACAAGCACAGCGAATCGCCCGTGCCGATGGCGGGCGTGCCGTTCCATTCCGTCGAGGGCTATCTGCGCCGGATGATCCAGGCCGGCTACCGCGTCGCGCTCGCGGAGCAGATGGAAGATCCCAAAACCGCCAAGGGCGTCGTGAAGCGCGATGTGACGCGCCTGATTACGCCCGGCACGCTGACCGACGAGCCGATGCTCGACGGCAAGACCGACAACTACCTCGCCGCGCTGTCGTTCCACGTCTCAAAGAAACAAGGCTACCGCGTCGGCCTCGCGTGGGTGGAACTTTCCACCGGCGGCATGTGGGCGATGAGCGGCGACGAAGCCGAAGTGCTCGAACAGATCGCGCGACTGCAAGCCGCCGAGGTGTTGATGCCCGAAGCGCGCGATGGCCTGACCCATCCACTCACCGCGAAGGTGAAGTCGCTCGGCATCAAGGCGGTCAGTCAGCGGCCGGGCTGGCAGCACACCGCTCACCACGCGATCGAACAGATCCGCAAGCAGTGGCAGGTCAAGAACACCGCCGGCTTCGGCTTCGACGATGATGAAGACCCGGCCGTCTTCTCGATCGGCGCGCTCCTCAGCTATCTCGAAGAAACCCAGAAGAGTTCGCTCGGCCACCTGCGCACGCCGCGTCGACACGACGCGAGCGCGCACATCGCCATCGATCCCGCAACGTACCGCTCACTGGAAATCGAACGCACGACCCGCGGCGGCGGCTACGAAGGCTCGCTCCTTTCTTCCATCGACAAGACCCGCACCGGCATGGGCGCTCGACTCCTTCGCCAGTGGATTCGCTTCCCGCTCATCGATCGCGAGCACATCGAGTCCCGCCAACTGGCGATCGGCGCGCTGCTCGGCTCGCCCATGCAGCGATCGGCCATCATTGATGCACTCGACGATGTCTGCGACATCGAACGTATCCTCGCCCGCATCACGGTCGGGCGGGCGAGCCCGCGCGACCTCTGCGCGCTCGGCAAGTGCCTGGACTCGCTGCCGACACTGATCGACGAACTTTCGAAAGTGACCGCGAACGAACTGGTCTCTCCCGAACTCGTCAACCTTCGGCCGTTCCTCGTCGAACAGTCGAGCTTCCTGACCGGCTCGATCAAGTCCGATCCGCCTCATCACCTGCGCGAAGGCGGCGTCATCGCCGACGGCTTCGATGCCGAACTCGATCGGCTGCGCATCCTCACCGTCAACAGCCAGCAGTGGCTCGCGGAATACCAGGCGAAGCTGGTGGCCGAATCGAACATCCCGAACGTCAAGGTGAGCTACAACAAGGTCTTCGGCTACTACATCGAGGTGACCGAGTCCCACAAGGACAAGGCCCCCGCCACCTGGACGCGTCGGCAGACCGTGAAGAACGCCGAGCGCTACATCACGCCGGAACTCAAGAAGTTCGAAGACGAAGCGCTCACCGCCCGCGAGCGGTCAATCGCGCTCGAACAGCAGCTCTTCGAATCGATCCGGCAGAAGTTGCTGCCGCACCTCTCGACGTATCAGGAACTGGCCGCCAGCCTCGCGCGGCTCGACGTCATCACCTCCCTTGCACAGCTCGCGCAGGAGCAGCGCTACTGCAAACCCGCGATCGTCAACGAGCGCGTGATGCACATCGTCGACGGCCGACACCCCGTGCTCGAACAACAGCTCGCGCCCGGCGGCGCGATGAGCACGACGACCTCTACCCAGTTCGTCTCCAACGACACGCACTTCGACGAAAAACAGACTGTCATGCTCATCACCGGCCCGAACATGGCCGGCAAAAGCACGTTTATCCGCCAGGTGGCGCTCATCACCCTGCTGGCGCACATCGGCAGCTACGTGCCGGCTAAATCCGCGACGATCGGCCTGACCGACCGGATCTTCTCCCGCATCGGCGCGAGCGATGAGATCCACGCCGGCCAGTCGACCTTCATGGTCGAGATGGTCGAGACGGCGAATATCCTCAACAACGCGACCAGCCGGAGCGTCGTCATCCTCGACGAGATCGGTCGCGGCACGAGCACGCTCGACGGGCTGAGCCTGGCGTGGGCGATCACCGAGCACTTAGCCGCCAACGTCAAGTCGCGCACGCTCTTCGCGACGCACTACCACGAGCTCACCGAACTCGCCGAGCAACAGGAACTCGGCATCCGCAACTTCAAGGTGGCCGTCCGCGAGTGGGAGGACCAAGTGATTTTCCTCCACCGCATCGTGCAAGGCGGCACCGACCGCAGCTACGGCATCCATGTCGCCCGCCTCGCGGGTGTGCCCAAGGGCGTGCTCGACCGCGCGAAGAACCTGCTCGGCCAACTCGCCGTCCATCACGCCGGATCACACAAGCCGACCATCGCCCCGGCATCGAAAGCCAAACCGTCCAACCAGATGCAGCTCTTCGCCTACGAGCCGAGCGGACTGACGAAGGCGATCAGCGAGGTCGATCTCGATGCGCTTTCGCCGAGAGAGGCGCACGAGCTGATCCGCAAGTGGAAGAGCGAGTTCGGAAAATAATGTGACTAGTCGCTAGTGATTGGTGGCTAGTGAATAGTGGCTGGTCGGTATCCCCTAGCCGCAAGCCACTATTCACCAGCCACTTTTCGCGCATCACTTCAGCTCATCGCCAAAAAAGATGCCGACTTCGCGCTTCGCGCTATCGACACTGTCTGATCCGTGCACCAGGTTCTCGGTGAAGCTGTAAGCGTAGTCGCCGCGGATGGTGCCGGGGGCAGCTTCGGTGAACTTGGTCTTGCCGATGAGCGTGCGCATCACCACGATCGCCTCATCGCCTTCAACCACCATCAGCACGACCGGCGAGGTCGTCATGAAGCTCACCAGGTCTTTGAAGAAGCCTTTGCCGGCATGCTCGGCGTAGTGCTTCTCGGCGGTGGCGACGGGGATCGTGGTTCGCTTCATCGCGACGATGTCGAGACCCTTGTTCTCGATCCGGCGGATGATCTCGCCGCAGAGCTTGCGCTTGACGGCATCGGGCTTAAGAATGATGAGCGTGCGTTCGACGGCCATGGTTGGTTCTCCCTAAAGGTTAAAAATGGACCGGAATGATACAGAAATCCTCGGCATCCGCGAAATGCCGGAATGTGGCCCACGAAGACACACGAAAGGCACGAAGAAAGACGTTTAAGTGGGTCGGAATCACGCTCCTTCTCTCAGCCCTCCGTTCCCCTTCGTGCCCTTCGTGTGACTTCGTGGGAAGCTCTCCTAGAACCGCAGCTTCGGGTGCTTCCGATTATTCATCGCGATCTTCTTCCATCGCTCGCGCTCCTTTCGCTTGGCGTGGGCATCATTCTCGCGCTGCTGGTACGCCGCCTCTCGCTGGAGCTTGAGGTAACTGGCCCACCGTTCGCGATCGAGCGTTCCCTCCTCCAGTGCGCTGCGGACCGCGCAGCCCGGCTCCGTCCGGTGCTGGCAGTCGGTGAACCTGCAGCAGGTCACCAGTCGCTCGACATCTTCAAACGTCGCGGCCAGTCCGTCATCGACGTCGTAGAACTGCAGCTCGCGCATGCCCGGCGTGTCGATGATGATTCCGCCGCCGGGGAGCAGGAACAGCTTCCGCACCGTCGTCGTGTGCCGGCCCTTGTCTTTCACGCTGCCGACCTCGAACACCGCCTGTACCTCCGATCCGAGCAGCGCGTTGATGAGCGTGCTCTTGCCAGTGCCGCTGGAGCCGACGATCACCGCCGTCTGTCGCTCGCCGATCTGCTTCGCGACGTTCTCGATGCCGACGTGCTGGATCGCGCTGGTCTTCACGATCCGCACGCCCGGCGCGACGCCTTCGACGTCGCTCACAAAATCCTCCACGTTCTCGTGGATATCACACTTGGTGAGCACGACGACCGGCCGCGCGCCGCCCTCCCACACCGCCGCGATATAGCGCTCGATGCGGCGGACGTTGAAGTCGCCGCCAAGCGCTGCGACGACGAGTGCGACATCGATGTTCGCCGCGATGATCTGCCGCGCGCCCGTCTGCGGCGCGCTGCGCGAGAAACAGCTCCTACGCGGCAAGACGCGTGTGATCGTCGCGCGATCGTCTCTGGGCGCCTGTCGGACCAGCACCCAGTCGCCGACGCCGGGATAGCCGAGCTCGCCGGGCTCGTTGCGGAGTTTGCCCGCGAGGGAGGCCCAGGCTTCACCGCGATCGCCGGCGACCAGGTACAGCTCGCGTTGCTCCTCGATCACGCGGGCGGGAATCAAATCGATGGAAGAATCCGTGTGACGGTCTGGCCAGAACGAGTCGTTCCAGCCGAGGGTTTCGTTCGTAAACAAAGCTGAACTCCCCGCGGCGCGTGCCGCGATGACGGCGGCGCGTGCCGCCATTGCGGCGGCGCGTGCCGCGAATTTCGCGAGAAACTCGCGAGAAACAGGTCTTCGTAACCAGAAAAAGATCGACAAACACGCCGGCTCAGAAGAGCGGAGCAGCCCGAGGTCAGAAGTCAGGGATCAGACGTCAGACACTGCAGATCAGCAGCGCGCAGCGGAGGAGGCGAAGTTGGTGTGAAGGACAGTCATGTCGTCGCCTCCTTTCAAAGGGTGAGTGGCGAGATGCTACCGCGGCGGGCGGCCGCGTCAATCGAAACCCGATTTTCTTCGCTCGTCCAACGCTTGACTCGATAGCCAACCGATGCCTGATGACCCCTTCCCTTTACCCGTCGGCTCCCGGGGTCCCGCACCACAATTCGCGTAACCCGTTGTGATGCCAACACGTTCGCGCTGCGCGAGAAGCTGGGCACCCGAAAATGCTCCGAAATGGGTCATTGTGGGTAACCGCGGGTAAGGCGATTCGCCCGCGGACGCGCCGCCCTATTCACATTCCAATGAGCGCTTCCAACACCCTTCCGCGCTGCGCGAAGACGCGTTTTGGCGCAGCGCACGGCCCGAAATCAATCTCGATAAAGGGTTATCGCGTCACAACTTGAAAGCCGACCGAGCGGCCTTGGAATTTGAGGGCCGACCGTTCACGAGCTTCGGCGGCACGGCCGGTATACTCCCCGCCGAACTATGGCGGAAAAGATCACAATCCTCGGCGACGGCGCGATGGGCACCGTCTGTTCCATCCTCTTCGAAGCGGGCGGCCACTCCATCACCATGTGGGGTGCGTTCGAAGACTCCATCGAACGCCTCATGCAGAACCGCGAAAACACGCGCCTGCTCCCGGGCGCAAAGGTCCCCGACTCGGTCCGGCTTACTGCCAACGAGCGCGAGTGTTTCAACGGCTCGACGCTCGTCCTGAGTGCGATCCCGACGCAGTACCTGCGCAAGACCTGGACGCGCCTCGCCCCGCACCTGCCGGACGGCGTCCCGGTCATCAGCGTGAGCAAGGGCATCGAAACCGAGACGCTCGAGCGCCCCAGCGAGGTCGTGCGCGACGTGCTGGCGGAGTTCGAGAAGCACAACCCGATCGCGGTCGTCAGCGGGCCGAACATCGCCGCCGAGATCGCCAAGTATCAGCCCGGCAGCGCCGTCGTCGCGTGCGCGGACGATGCCATCGCCAAGCGCGTGCAGGCGGCGATGGCGACGCACTGGTTTAGGCTCTACACCAACAGCGACATGCTCGGCGTGGAGATCGCCGGCGCTTCGAAAAACGTCATCGCACTCGCCGCCGGCATGCTCGACGGCCTCCGCGCCGGCAACAACGCCAAGAGCGTCCTCGTCACCCGCGGCCTTGTGGAAATCTCCCGCCTAGGCGTGGCGATGGGCGCCGCGGCATCCACGTTCACCGGCCTCGCCGGGCTCGGCGACCTGATCACCACCTGTGTCTCGCCCGAAGGCCGCAACCGCAGCGTCGGCGAACAGATCGGCAAGGGGTACAAGCTCAGCGACATCCTCGCGACGATGCGCAGCGTCGCCGAAGGCGTGCCAACGACCAAGGCGATGCGCGCCCTCGCCGTGAAACACGATGTGGAAATGCCGATCACCGAACAGGTGTACCAGGTGCTCTTCAACGGCAAGGATTGCCTGGCAGCGCTCAGCGACCTGATGACGCGGGAACTGAAGGCGGAGTGAAGCCGATGGAATCGCCATCCAACACGCTGCAGTACGCGACGCCGGCAACGAATCGAAGGATGCCGAGTTGGATGGTGATCGGCGCAGTCCTTTACCACATCGGTTGGCTTGTCGCGGCAATCGCGATAGCGATCTGGAGCAATCCGAACGGATTTTCTGTAGCGGCCGTCGTCGCCTTTAGCGTCATCGCTATCGTAATGATGGTTGAGTGGCTCACACTTCAGTTCCGAATCAGTTGGTGCGCAGCTGCAAGCGCCGTCATGAGTGCTGTGCCGACCGTCCTGGTGCCATACAGCGTCATCGGTTTAACGTTGGTAACGCGAAGTCCGGGGACGTTAAGCGATTTCGAGCGCAATGCCATTCTTGCCGCAATCACGTTCCTCTTCGCCGGCGCGTATACAACAACCGTCCATTTCGTGTGGTGGAAGAAGTGCAGCCGACCCTGAACGGTTGCGAATTCACTGCGCATCCGCCTGCGCCGCAGGTTTCGTCGTCGGCTCGGCCTTCTTTTCGAAGACTTCGACGATCTGCCACGCCGTCGTCGCGCGGGTAATGAACGGCGCGGCCATCGCCCTGCCGTTGCGGCCGACGGGCATCTTCGGCCGCTCGCTCGGTTCGAGCAGTTCATCCGGCGTCATCGGCATGATCGTGTCGTACACCGTGTCGCGGACCTTCGATTCGAAGACCGTTCCCTGACGCTTGGCGGACGAGGCGATGAACTTCTGGATGAACGCCTTTGCCGTGGGCTCGTTGAGCACGAGAAACACCTTTCGACCGGCCGCGAGCGCATCCGCCATGATCTTGTTTTCCGCGGCAAGCAGCGCGGGCTGATCCTTGTCGGCGTAGACGCCGCGCATGAAGTTCAGCCGGCCGGGGTCGATCGGGTCGGGCTCTGACTCATCGGGCGTAGCGCGGAAGAGGAAGCGCCGCACGGTTTCCGGGTTGAAGCCATCCGCGGGGAACATCTCCCACTTGCTCAGCCACTGGAGATGATGAAGCCGATCGCCATCGGCAAATACGACTGCATCCGCCGGGATGATCTTGCGGGCGGCCTTGCCGAGTTGCGCGAGGTTTTTGTTCTCGATGGATTGCGCTTCGAGGTTGGCGCGCGGGATGATGCGCTGGCCCCACTCGGTCCCGTTGACGGCACGAAAACTCGCGACACCCGTCGCCACGAACACGGCCACGCCGACGGCGAGACGCGGAATCGGATGGGAAAGCTGGCCGGCAAAAAACGGACGCAGCGGCCGAAGATACGCGAGCAAAAGCGCGACGCCAGCGACGCCGATCGTAAGCGATGGCGCGGCGGTGGCCCACCAGAGCGCATCGCGTTGTGGCGACAGCTCGCGCGTGAAGTACGCCGCCGATCCGACGCCGATCACCACCAGCGCAAGCCCCGCGAGCGGCCAGAGGAAGGAGAATCGCTGCGAGTTGGAAGCGCTCGACGCTTCATTGATGAATCGTCCCAGCAGCCACGCCGCGGGAATGATCAGTGCGGGCAATTCGGTAAGGATGAATCGCGAATAGGCGACGCCCCATTGATCGGGCGCCCAGTAGTACGCGGTGTAGAGCAGCACGCTGGGCACGAACCATAGCGTGAGGATCGTGGCGACCATCGGCATCTTCCGGAACGTCGCGATCAGGCCAATCAACCCGATCGGCGCGATGAAGAAAAGGCCCTGATCGTTCAGGACGCGGATCATCTTCTCCCAGTTGGCGAAGAAGTAATCGAGATCAAACCCGGTGGATTCGTTCGTACCCGCGTAGCTCGTAAACGCGTGCATGGCGACCATGTTGAAGATCGTCTGATAGAGCACGGGAACGAGCCACGCGAAGCCGATGAGGAGCAGTCGCCACAGTGAGCGCGGGTGGATGAACAGGCTTACCAGCGCGGCGGCCGAGACGAGCCCGATGAGTTCGATGAACGGCCGGCCGTTGTTCTCGGCGAGGGGCTTCATCCACGACTTGTCGAGGTTCACATATCCGCCGACGACTCTGCCAGTGATGTAGGCGAACAGGACGAACAGCGCCACGCCGCCGACCGTACTGAGTGAGCGGATCAGCCCGGGCCGGACCCAGACGGCGGCGAAGAGCATCGCGACCGCGAGTGGCAGCGCCTGCAATCCTTCGGTGTAGCGGACGAGATAGGCGTAGCCGAGGATGAAGGAGCAGAGCACGCCGCGCCAGAGCGAGCCGGTTTCGAGCCAGCGGACCATCGCGTAAAAGCCCCACGCGGTCAGACACGTGCCCAGCGCGTGGGAATTGGGGTTGATCGAGAGCGTGAGCATCACCTGGCTCAGGCCGAGCACGAGCATGGCCAGCAGGCCGACGTAGCCGCCGGCAATTCGTCTGACGAACGCGAAGACGCCGAGCGTCGCGAGCGCGGCGCTCACCGGCGAGATCAGGTGCGCCACGTCGTGCCCGTCCCAGCCGACGAGGTTCCAAAGCGGCTGGAGCCAGATGCAGAACGCGAAAAGGATCGGCAGGCCCAGCGGATACTTCGGGTAGTTCATGCCCGAGTCGGCGCGGATGTACATGCGGCCGACGAAGTCAAAATCGGTGGTCTGCGGCAGGCCGGAAGAAAGCGTCTCGGCGAACTGCCGGCCGCCGACGAAGTAACCGTTCTGATCCACGCCCGGATGGGCCGGCGCCCAGTAGCAGAGCAGCGCATAGAGGTAGAGCGAGGCGAGCGCGACGGCCAGCGCCCAGGTGAGGAGTCGCGCGCCGCGCGTCTCGGGATCGGCCGGCAATACCAGCCGGCGAAACGTCGGCAGCCACTTGCCGTGCTGCGGGTTGTCGTAGTCGATGGGCTGGGCGACGACCGGCGCCCCGAAAGGTCGGTCGGTCCGTTGGTCAGCGGCGGCAACGCTCATATTTCTCGCTCCCGGTCACGGTCGAGGTGTCTGATCGATCTGTCAGAAAACAACAAACCCATTCAACTAACGGACGAATCGCCCAATCATTGCGGAGGTGACTTGCGCAACAGGCTATGCAAAGTCGCGATAAAGCCAACTACAAAGACGTGCAAAACCTTCTAAGCCGTCGCGTGGTTCACAACGCGTCGAACCGGGCGTTGGGGGGGGGTTGCCCAAGCGCACATCGCCAAGGCACGGCTGCGCCGACCGATGCGTCGGAGTTGAATGAGATGCACGGGACTCACATGACGGCAAGTTTTTCGTATACTCCCGGACCCGATCGGGCCACCCTATGGACTATTTCAACTACAAGAACGATGAGTTGTATTGTGAAGACATTCCCGCGCGCGAACTGGCCGCAAAGTTCGGCACGCCGCTGTATGTCTATTCGAAGGCGACGCTCCTGCGCCATTACCGACAGATCGCCGATGCCTTCGCGCCGGTGAAGCCGACGATCTGCTATTCGATCAAATCGCTCGGCAACCTTCACATTCTCAAGCTCCTTGCGGCCGAAGGTTGCGGCTTCGACGTGACCAGCGCCGGCGAGCTGTACCGCGCGCTGCAGGCCGGCGGCGATCCGAAGAAGATCATCTTCGCCGGCGTGGGCAAGAGCGACGAAGAGATCGCCATGGGCCTCGAAGCCGGCATCGCCGCGTTCAACATCGAGAGCGAAGAAGAGCTCGAGAACATCGACCGCGTCGCCGGCTCACTCGGCAAGACCGCCATCGCCGCGATCCGCATCAATCCCGATGTCGATCCGAAGACGCACGCCAAGACGACGACGGGCAAGAAGGAAACCAAGTTCGGCGTCGACATCGAACGCGCTGAACGCGTCTTCGACACCTACAACGGCAAGTTGAAAAACGTCCGCATCGGCGGCGTGCACATTCACATCGGTTCGCCGCTCATCGAGATCGAGCCGTACGTCATCGCCGTCAAGAAGATGGTCGACCTGATCGACCGTCTCACCGCGCGTGGCCACAAGATCGAGTGGTTCGACGTCGGCGGCGGCTTCGGCGTGAACTACCGCTCGCCGGACCAGGCCCAGCCCGTCACCGAACACGCGAAGCAGCTCCTGCCGCTGCTCATGAACAAGCCGTACAAGATCGCCTTCGAGCCCGGCCGGTACATCAGCGGCAACAGCGGCATCGTCCTGACGCGCGTGCTCTACCGGAAGCAAGGCGGCGAAAAGAAGTTCGTCATCGCGGATGTCGGCATGAACGACCTCATCCGCCCGACGCTCTACGAAGGCTACCACTACATCTGGCCGACGCACATCCCGACCACGCGGCGCGAAGATTACGTGCCGGACGGGGCCGAGAAGGTCGATGTCGTCGGCCCGATCTGCGAGAGCGGCGACTACCAGGCCAAGGACCGCATGCTCCCGGTGACGAAGCGCGGCGACCTGCTGGCGATCTACACCGCCGGCGCCTACGGCTTCGCGATGAGCAGCAACTACAACAACCGCCCGCGTGCGGCCGAGGTGCTCGTCGATGGCGCGAACGCGACGCTGATCCGGAGAAGAGAGACGCTGGAAGACCTGGTGGCGGCGGAACGGGTGTGACGTAAGCCGCAGGAGAAACTCTCCCTGTCCCGAAGTAGGGGCGAGGGCGCAGAATTGCTTTGACCGAAGCGATTCCGCATGCGGCCCTACCCACATGATCCTTAGCGTTTTCTCGCCGCGTTCTCTTCAACTGTGGGGTTGTCTTTCGACTTCTTCCGCGCCTCAATCGGATAAATGCTGACAAGATTGCGACATGTGCCGTGACAAATTGACGCGGTAACTTCTTGTCGGCGGATTTCGCCTGTACCTAGGAAAACGTTTGCGTCGCCGTTTTTCTGCAAAAATCGACTTGCCAACCCTTCCTTCCGATGTACGATTTTGTCGGTTGCGGTGCGCCCTCCGTAACCGGCGGAAAACCTCATTTCGGGCAGTCTAATTTTTGGAGGGAGAGAATGCTTCACGCACTTAAGTTCGCTTCACTCGCGGTCGTCGCGCTGGCGGTACATGCCTCGGCACAATCGCACACGTTCACGTTCGAAGACGGCACCGACCAGGGCTGGGGAACCGGCTTCGGCAACGACGCGTCCGCGTCCTTCCCGATCGCCACCATCGCCGGCAGCAAGCGGATGGGCATCACCCAGACTTCGGCTTTTCAGGAAGCCGGACGCGAAGCGTCCAACCCTGCCGATCCGTTCTTCATCGCCATGCTCGCCGCCTCCGCCAACGAAGCCGGCTACGAGCTGAGCTATGACTGGTACGTCGACACCGCCCTCACCCCTGGCGCCAACGGCAACTTCCTCCAGCTCGCCACCTACGTGAACAGCGGCAGCGGCTACTACGCCCAGGACTTCCCCGGCACCGGCAAGGATGTCGAACTCAACGGCACCCAGCTCGCCAGCGGCCAGGTCTTCTCCGGCACCGTCACCGAAACCTTCGCCGCCAAGGGATTCAACATCCCGCTCGGCGAAACGTTCTTCCGCATCGGGCTCATCGCCAACGGCGACGGCTCTCCGGTCATCTACTTCGACAATATCAGCGTCCGGCCGATCGTTCCGGAACCTGCTTCCCTGAGCGCGCTCGCGACCGGCGGACTGCTGCTCCGTCGTCGCCGCGCCTGATCGTGCGCCGACCTCACGCTTTACAGACCGAATTGAGACGAGGTGCATCATCCGATGCACCTCGTCTCTCGTTCTGTCAGAACCAGCCCGTCGGCAGGCGTCCTCAGTTACGCGCCCGCGATCATGGGCGTGCGCGACCCGAACGTCGGACGCGAGAGTTGATCGAGCATCCAGCCCGCCACGTCCGCGCGGGAAATCTTCGCGAACAAGCCATATCGATCCAAAAGGTTCACACGCCCGCTGCGCTTGCCGTTGGACAGCGTGACGGGACGGACCGCCAGCCAATCGAGCGAAGATTGCCTGAGCACGGCCTCCATCTTCTCGAGATCCGCGTAGGCGACGCCGACGTTGCTGTGATCGAACATCCATCGCAGCACGCCACTCATGGTCGCGCGTGAGTCGCCGACGCCGGCAGCGCTGACGAGGATCAGCCGGGCAGGCTCGCGCGGCAGCACGTCGACGAGCAACTGCGCGAAGCGGGACGTCAGGTCGATCGGCGAAGTCACCGCCGACCACGGGTTGTTCGGATTCCTTCGCCGCAGTCCGATCGCGCTCAAGACGACATCCGCGCCATGAACGGCCTTCGCGACTGCCTCGCGATCGAGCAGGTCATCGATCACCATCGCATCCGCGCCGGCCGGGACGCGATGAGCGGATGAGGATCGTACCACCGCGCGGACGTGGTGATTCGCCTCGACCGCCTGCTGGGTAAGTTCGCGGCCAACGCCGCCGGTGGCGCCGAAAACGGTCAGGTTCATGGGTACTCCTCGACAGGATATGCGGCGTGAGTAGAGGTTGTCCGCCAGCGACAGTCCAGCGCACGGCGCCTGTCGTGCCAATCGCAGTTCGCACATTTGCCCCGCTCGGCCGATGCCGTCAATATGGTTGACACAACCGTTTACCTTCGGAGGTGCTTGTGGTGTCCGCTTCGCTCTTTTGGATCGTGATGCTCTTTGCCGGCGTCGCCGTGGTGAGCGGCCAATCGTTGCCCGGCGTCGCAGAGCTTCCGCACGAGGCAAAGCTGCGCGACCCGCTGACGTTTCGCGACGGGAGCCGCGTCGCTTCAAAAATCGATTGGGATCGCCGCCGTGCCGAGCTGAAACAGCTCTTCCAGCACTACGAGTACGGCACGCTTCCGCCGACGCCGGAGTCGATCGTCATCAGCGCCGGCGAGGTTGCATCGGATGAAACGCTGAACGCGCGGGTGCAGCCAATCAAGGTGACGATGACGCACCGCGACCGTACGCTCGTGCTGGAGATCCGGCTCATCCTGCCGAACCAGAAGAAGGCGACATACCCGGTCCTGGTTCGCGGCACCTTCGGCCGACCGGGCGGCGCAACGTCGCGACCCGCGGGCGCGCCGACGTCGCTTCCGGCGGGCATGATGTCGCCGACCGACAACATCAGGATGATCACGTCGCGCGGCTACGCCATCGCCGAGTTTCCGCTGGCGCAGATCGCGCTCGACAACAGGGACCACGCCCGCGAAGGGGGCGTCTACGCGCTCTTCCCCGAGAGCGATGCGGGCACGCTCATGGCATGGGCGTGGGGGTTCTCGCGGGCGATTGATGCGCTGCACGCGATTCCCTCCATCGATACGGGCAAAGTCATCGTGACCGGCCACTCGCGCTGGGGAAAGGCCGCACTTCTCGCCGGCGCCTTCGATGACCGAATCGCCCTGACCGCGCCGAGCCACAGCGGCGCGGGCGGCACGGCGCCATATCGCTTCCTTTTCAAAACGGAGGGCAAAGATTCCGAGGCGTTGCACAACATCGTCGGCGCGTTCCCGTACTGGTTCAAATCCGATTTCGACCAGTTCGTCGACCACGTCGACCAGTTGCCGTTCGACCAGCACGAACTTCGCGCCCTGGTGGCGCCGCGCGGGCAGGTGAGCACCGAGGGCACGCTGGACTCGTGGGTGAATCCAGAGGGCTCGCAGCTCACCTTCGAGGCCGCGCAGCGGGTGTACGAATTCCTCGGCACGACCGACAACCTCGGCATCCGCTATCGACCCGTCGGCCACATCCCCAACGACGGCGACGTGCTCGACTTCGCCGATCATCTGTTTTTTGAAAAGCCGCTGCCGGATGCGTTCGACGAGCGGCCCTACCCGAATCACGACACCCAGATCGAGGTCGGGCCGGCGAAATGATCAACGACGCCGGCGGGCTATGCTCGCCGGTCGCGGTTGGCCGCGCGCCCGCAGCGGCGTAGGCTGCAGCCCGCGGAGGAACGGTTGATGCGCCTCGTTTCGACACTGCTGACTTTGGGTCTCCTTTCCTTCATGGCCAGGAGCGATGCCGCGCCGAACTTCGCCGACACGATCGCGCGGCCGCTGCGCTACCAGCCGCGCGGCACCGACTTCGTCGCGATCGATGGAAAGGAGACGTTCAACCGCCCGCTCTACGGCTCGGGCACGCCCTTCCGCGTCGACGCCGGCGACAAGCCCGAGTTCTCGCTCTTCCTTCCCGGCCGCGGCGGCGTGCTGCGCCTCGGCGTGAAACGCGGCGACCGCGCGATCTGGCTCATCGACGCACAGTCCGTCGAGGCGCGCTACCGCCCCGGATCGATGCTCTACACGATCGAAGACCCGATCCTCGGCGACGGCGAACTGCGCGTCACCGTGATGGCATCGTTCGTCGACGAAGCGCTGCTCGCCAAGGTCGAATTGCGCAGCAATGTTGAAGCCGTCGAACTGATCGCGGCCTTCGGCGGCGCGAACGGCGACAGAGGATCTCGCAACGGCGACATCGGCACCGAGAAACTTCCCGTCCGCGAGTTCTTCCAACTCAAGCCGGAACACTGCAAGGACAATCGATTCGACCTCGCCGCGCGCGGCTTCGCCCTGACATCCAAAGCGTCAGTGCTCATCGGTCGATCGCAGCCGCCGATGACCTGGTCGATCGCTGATGCGGCTAAGTGGTCCTCGCCTGTCGACCTGCTCGGCTCGAAGCAGACGGACACGCCGGTGATCGTCGGCCGCGCCCCGCTTGCGCCGGGCGAGCCGATCTTCCTTCGCATCGATCGACGCCCGCTCCCCAGCACGCAGCCGGGCGCGACTCAGCCCGCGCCCATCGCCGATTCAGACCTGGATGCCGATTTCGCCGAATCGGAACTGCTCCGCGGGCAGATCGCGGATCGCGTGAAAGTCGACACGCCCGATCCTTTTATCAACGCAGCCGTGAGCGCGGTGAATGTCGCGGCCGAGGGAACCTGGGATTCGAAGGAGCGCGCGGTGATGCACGGCGCGGTGGCGTGGCGCGTGAAACTGCTCGGCTGGCGCGGGCCGTACTGGCTGGATGCGCTGGGCGTTCACGATCGACTGCCGATGCATCTGGACCAGTGGTTCGAAAAGCAGAACGTCGATCCGATTCCGAATGGGCTTCCGGCTCCCGAAGCGAGCGCGAACCATTCGCGCAACGAGACCGCCCTACATTCCAACGGCAACCTCACCGACAACCACTACGACATGAATCTCGTGGCGATCGATGCGTTCTTCCGCCACGTGCTCTGGACCGGCGACAAGGAGTACGCCAAGAAGTGCTGGCCAGTGATCGAGCGACACCTCGCGTGGGAGCGACGGCTCTTCCGCCGCGAGTTCGGTCCGGAGAAACTTCCGCTTTACGAAGGATACGCCTGCATCTGGGCGAGCGATGATTTGAGCTACAACGGCGGCGGCGCGGCGCATTCATCGGCCTATAACGCGTTTCACAACCGGATGGCCGCGCGTGTCGCGAAATGGATCGGCCGCGATCCGGCTCCGTACGTCAGAGAAGCGGATGCGATCGAACGCGCGATGCGGGAACTTTTGTGGCTCAAAGAGGGACACTACGCCGAGTCGAAAGATTACCTCGGCGAGCAACTCGTGCATCCCGACGCGGCCGCGTGGAGCGTGTATCACGTGATCGACTCGCAGATCACGACCCCCGCCGAAGCCTGGCAACTCGCCGACTACGCGGCGACCGCGCTGCCGCGCTTTCCGATCGAGGGTGAGAACGTTCCGCCCGGCACATTTCAGATCGCCAGCAGCGACTGGTTTCCATACCAGTGGTCGACCAACAACGTCGTAATGGCCGAGAGCGCGCACACGGCGCTGGCGATGTTCCAGGCCAATCGCTCGACCGACGCGTTCGCGCTGCTCAAGGGATGCATCCTGGACAGCATGTACATGGGCCAATGCCCGGGCAATGTCGGGATGACCACGCCGCTCGACATGGCGCGCGGCGAAAGCCAGCGCGATTTCGCGGATGGATGTGGCGCGCTCTCGCGCGCGATCGTCGAAGGGCTCTTCGGCATCGAGCCGGATGCGATCGACGGCGGACTCACGCTCTCGCCTCGCTTTCCGAGGAATTGGAAGCACGCCTCGATTCATCATCCCGACCTCGACTTCACGTATGCAAGCGAAGACAACGTCGACCGCTACTCCATCGATTCGCGATTTTCGAAAGCCGACACCGTCCACTTGATCGTTCCGGCGAAGCGAGATCGGATCGAACAGGTCACAGTCGGAAATCGATCAGTCAACACCTTCAGCGTGACCAATTCCCCGTCCGGGCCGCAGGCGATTATTGAGTTGCCCTCGAGCCACTCCGTCCAACACATCCAAATTCACTGGGCGGGCAATCCCATCGCCCCACCCGCAATGCCGGCGAAGCCCGTCCGTTTGCCCGCGACGTCGCAGGCGCTGGCGATCGACTGGAACGTTCCGTTTCCGGCCGATACGAAGCTCGATGTCGTTGATCTGTCGAAGCAGTTCAACGCATCCGTCACCGCGATCTTCCGCAACCAGTATCTCTCGCCGCGCTCTCCGTTTGCATCGCTCGCCGTCCCGAAGCAAGGTATTGGCAGCTGGTGCAAACCTGCGACGAAGTTTGACGTGGATGACACAGGGCTGCGCGAACTGTCGGCCAAAGGGGAGGGAATCATCACCCTGCCCAACGGCATCCGCTTCGCCACGCCTTCCGAGCCGCAGTCGAAGAACACCGTCTTCGTCTCGCAATGGGATAACTATCCGAAGTCGATTGACGTTCCGCTCCAGGGTTTCGCCTCTCGCGCGTACTTCCTGATGGCCGGCTCGACGAACTCGATGCAGTCGCACTTTGACAACGGCGAGATCGTCGTCACCTATGCGGACGATTCGACGGCACGTCTCGCCTTGCGGAATCCCGAAACGTGGTGGCCGATCGATCAGGACTACGCGATCGACGACTTTGCGTTTCGGTACGATGGCGCCGTTCCGCCGCGAATCGATTTGAAGACCGGCAACATTCGCATTCAGACACTCACGCAGGCCAGGGGCAAGGGGCGAGTCATCGAAGGCGGCGCGGCGACGGTTCTCGACCTTTCGCTCGATCCGACCAGGCGGCTCAAGTCGCTCACCGTTGAGGCAAAGGCCAATGAGGTGGTGATCGGCTTGATGGGAATCACCCTCATGCGGCCCGATGACTTGCCGCCGCCCCCGTAGCCGCTCACAATGCCTCTATGCACATGAAATCGATCCGTTTCGCGGCGATGGCGGTGGGCGTCCTTTCCCTTTTTGCTCGCGCCGCGATCGATGTTTCGGCCGAGAAAGTGGGCGGCGTCTACGAGATCAATGAGCCGATCCGCTTCACCATTCGCGACACCGACGGCAAGCCGTTCACCGGCCACTACGAGTTCAAAGCCGGGCAGATCAAGAAACTCGCCGAAGGCGACCTCAACAGTGATGGCGGCTCGACGCTCACCATCGCCACGCAGCTCGACGCGCCCGGCGCCGTCCTGCTCGACATGAAGTTCAAGCTCAGCGACGGATCAGAGAAACACGTGCTCAAAGGCGCCGTCGTCGCGCCGGACAGGATTCAGGCCACCGGCCCGGCGCCGGACGATTTTGATACGTTCTGGAAATCGAAAATCGACGAGCTGAATTCGGTCCCGATGAACGCACAGCCTCAAGCCGCGCCGGCGACCACACAACCGACGGACCCGCCCAAGCCTGTCGACTACTTCAAGATCACGCTCGACAACATCCGCGGCACAAAAATCCATGGCCAGCTCGCCAGGCCACAGGCTGGCGAGAAGTTCCCGGCGTTGCTGATCGTCCAGTGGGCGGGCGTCTATCCGCTCGACAAGGCGTGGGTTACCGATCGCGCCAAGGAAGGCTGGCTCACGCTCAACATCAATCCGCACGATCTCCCGATCGATCAGCCCGCCGACTTTTACAAACAGCAGTACGACGGCCCGCTGAAGGACTACTGGGCCATCCACAATGACGATCGCGATGCTTCGTACTTTTTGCGGATGTACCTCTCCTGCTACCGGGCGGCCGATTATCTCGCCTCGCGCCCGGATTGGGACGGCAAGACACTCGTGGTGATGGGCACGAGCCAGGGCGGCCTGCAGACGCTGATGATTGCCGGGCTGCACCCGAAGATCACCGGCGCGATCGCCAACGTGCCAGCGGGCTGCGATTTCCTTGGTGAGGACGTCGGCCGCAAGGCCGGCTGGCCACAGTGGGTCACGCACGCGCAGGGGAAGGATCTCAACAAGGTCCGTGAGACCTCGCGTTACTACGACGTCGTCAACTTCGCGGCGCGGATCAAGTGCCCGACCTTCATCGCGCTAGGCCTGATCGACCAGGTCTGCCCCGCCGCCGGCGTCATCGCGGCGGCGAATCAGATCACCTCGAAGAAGGAGGTACTGATCATGCCCGAATCGGATCACCAGGGAGGCAACAACTCGCAGCAGGTCTTCTACGACACATGCTACGGCAAGTGGCTGCCGTCGCTACGCGCGGCAAATTGATCATGGCTTTGTTGCCGACAGCTTGAACGCGTCCCACGGGAAGAAATACACGTCCCGCGATTCGCTCGTGCCCATCAGGCCGTCGACTGTGAAGCAGATGCCTTCGTTGGTGCGCGGTTCGATGGCAACGTGGCTCGGCTTGATCGATTCGACCTTCTTCACATCTCCGCCCAGACCCTTGAAGAGGTATGGCCCGAGCGTCGACATCACGGCGAGTTGATCGCCATCCGCCGAGAGATCGGCCGCCGTGCAGATCGCCTCGATCGGCAGCGTCGCGACGAACTGCAGATCCTGCGGCTCGTTCTTCTCGAGCGAGAACTTCCACACCGTGCTCGGGGAGCGATGCGAAGACTTCTTGATGAGGTAGCCGTCGCCCTTCCAGATGAAGAGCGATTCGCAATCCATCCGCGCCCCGTCGACGAAGTTGAGCAGCCAGCGCTGCTGCGGCTCGATCGGATGCTTCGGGTCCTGCGGTGCTGCCGGGTCCGGCTCGTCGATCTCCATCACGCCGATCGCGGCACGAAGATTGCCATTATTGCCGATGTCGCCGAGGTAAATGTGCCCATCGTCGTCGATGGCGATGTCTTCCCAGTCGAGCATGACGCAGTCGACGCGGTACTGGTTGATGAGCGAGCCATCGCGCCGAATGGCGTAGATGATCGGCTGGTTGCCGCTGTCGTTGTGCGTCCAGAAAACGCCGGGGTGCTTGCGCGACTCGACGATGCCAGACGATTCGCGCAGCGCCGGCGTATCCATGTGACCGACCACGAACGGCCGTTGTTGCGGCCCTCCCGCGGCGAGGAGGAGGCCAGAGCACAGCATCGCGGCAAACCGGCGAGGGAAGCTCATGGGCATGGCCAGTATGGTACGCGGCGATGTGACGCGCTTCACGACGTCCGCACATTTTCGACGCGCATCTCCTGTTCCGATCCTTATGCTCTGCGGCATGGCCGGCGAATTGACCGACATCGGACGTTGGAAGATCTATGCGAACCACCGTGGCCGGGGTGAGCCGGTGGTGCTGATTCACGGCATCTACCCCGGCGCGAGCCACGAGGAATGGAGCCGCGTCCTCTCCCCGCTGGCGATGAATCACACGGTCTTCGCGATTGACCTGCTTGGCTTCGGCGAGAGCGATGCGCCGCGCCTGACCTACACCACGCGCATCTTTCATCACGTGCTGCGCGACTTCATCCGCACGCGAATCGACGAGCCTGCCCACATCATCGCGGCCGGCGTGTCGTGCGCGGCAGCCACGCAGCTCGCGGTGTTCGATGACGACCTGGTGCGCAAGCTGGTGCTGGTCTGCCCGATCGATCAACCCCACCAGGTGACCCTGACCGATCGCCTCACGCACTTTCTGTATGGCACACTCCCCTTCGGCGATGGCCAGTATGAGGCGGCCGTCGACCCGGAGGCGCTGCACGCATTCGTGGACGATCGCTTCGCGAACATCAACCGATCGAGCAAGGACCGCTATGCTCAGATCAAGTTCAACGCGCAGCGTCCGAACTCCGCCGCGCCGTACATCAGCTACCTGACCGGTTTCTTCGATCTGGACGTGTTACGTCCGCTGCGCAACGTCCGCGCGCCCGTGCAGGTCATCTGGGGCGAATCGCTCGGCGAGCCGCCGCGCGAACAGATCCTCGCGCCGGCCGCGTGGAGCCAGGGGAAGCGAATCGACGTGGTTGCCGGCGCCAAGCACTGGCCGCACGAGGAGCAGTCGGCGGCGTTCGCGAAGATCGTGAAAGATTTTCTCGACGCCGACGCGACTTCATCGGCCAGCAGCGTCGCCTGAGCGCGCGATCCGGTACCCGAGCCGTGTGCACGCGTCTCCGAACGCGTCGCTGAGCAGCGCGGCCCGTTCGGTTTCCCAGTCGAACTTCCATGCGCCGTAACGCTCGCGGAGCGAAGGCGTGTCGCACGCGGGATGGGCGACCAGTTCCACATCCCGGCCGCCGGACGCGTCGAGTTCGCGATCGAAGATCTCGTTCGTGTTGTGGCCCGCCCACGCGATGCCGACGCAGGGCAGCGACCCCGGCCGCTCGCGGGAGCGCCGCTCGCTCAGGCGTTGCAGCACGCGCCCGGCGAGCGACGGCTTGGCGATCGCACGCGTCGGCGTCGCCGGCACGCGGACCCGGCGAATGTTGTACTCGGCTGCAAGTCGGCAACAGATCGACCAGATCGGCGACATCACGTGCACGTGCTGATGGCTGTCGAGGTGCGTCGGCTGCAGGCCGTGGTGAATCATCGCTTCGATCTGGCTTCGGATCTCGCGTTCGAGCACTTGCTTTCGCCCGGGTAGAAGCAGCCAGGGCATCAGCCGCGACCAGCTGGGAAAGAACCGCTTGTCGCTCAGCCACGGCTCGCCGACGAGCGTGACGTGAACTCCAAGGTCCACCTGCCCAGAGAGCGTGCGGGCGAGGTTCCAGTCGAGGCCCGAGCCGTTGGGTGAGAGTGAAACGCCCGTCACCCTGCCCGCGGCCACGCAGGTCATGATGCCGGCATCGATGTCGCGATGCAGGCCGAAGTCGTCGGCGTTGATGTAGCAGAGCGGCATGAACCACGCCTTCAGTTGCTGGCGGCGCCGGTCGTCGCGGGGGCGGTGGCCGCGAGCGGCGCCGGCGGCAGGGTTTCCATCACGATAAATGCCGGCCGGCCGCGGACCTGTTCGACGATCATCATCAGGTACCGTCCGAGCACGCCGACGGAAAACAGGATCGTTCCGGAGAGGAAGAGGATGGCGACGATGATGTCGGTGTAGCCGGGCGTGATCTTGTCCTTGTGAATGAGCTTGATCACGATCGAAGCGATCGCCGCCACGAAGCTCGAGATCGCCAGGATCACGCCGAGCCAGAAAATTACCTGCAGCGGCACGGTGCTGAAGTCGAAGAGTGCCTTCATACCCAGCCTGAATGAGCGGCGGAAGCTGTAGCTGGGCCGGCCGTAGATGCGCTTGGCTTCGTCGAAGTAAAGCTGTACCTGCTTGAAGCCGAGCATGGGCACCATGCCGCGGAGAAACTTTTCGCGTTCGGGAATCGCGTTGAGCGCGTCGACGAACCGCCGCGAGAGCAGCCGGAAATCGGACGCATCGGCGACGATCTTCGTGCCCGAGAGGACCTGGAAGACCTTGTAGAACGCGCCGGAGAAGAGTCCCTTCGTGCCGACATTGCGCTCGGAGCGGACCATCTGCACCACGTCCGCGCCTTCCGAATACGCCGCGAGCATGCGGGGGATTTCTTCGGGCGGGTGCTGCAGATCGCTGTCCATCGAGATGATGGCATCCCCCTTCGCGAACAGCAGCCCCGCCTGCAGGGCGGCCTGATGGCCAAAGTTGCGGCTCAGCCGCACGAGGCCGATCGAGTGGCCTTCTCCGCGCAGTCGCTCGATGACGGCGACGGATGAATCGCGCGAGCCGTCATCCACCAGTACCAGTTGCACACCCCAATCGGGAACGGTTGCCGCCACCGCTTCGACGCGCTGCACGAGCAGCGGCACGTTCAACTCTTCGTTGTGAACGGGCGCGACGATCGTCACGGTGCGGCGAGATTGCGATCGATTCGGGTCGGACATCGGGTCAGGTCGTACCTTAGCCTATTTGAGGCGCTCGTAATGCTGGTTTGCCACGTCCCAGTACAAGACGATATCGGCATCATCCCGGCTGGCATCGCGGACGGCGCGTTCGTCCGGTAATGGCGGCACGCAATCGATCGTCACGTCGCGGCCGGGAAAGAGAATCCATGCGGCGGTCGGCCGGACGAGGTAGCAGTCCATCAACTGGTAGGAGCTGAACGTCGGTCGCTGCTCGACCTGGAGTCGATTGTAGAAAATCTTCACGCGCCTGGCCGCGGGGACGTCGTTCACGATTTTCGCCAGTTGCTCCGCCTGTACTTTCGCGAGTTGGCCCATCTGCAGCATTCCGGCCGTCTTGTGCCAGATGGCGAAACTGGCCGTAACCGCAAGCGCGAACAGGATAATCCAGGACGAGAGCGTGCCGGGGTCTCGCCGGGTTTCCCATCCATCGGCCGCGAGCGCGAAGAGCAGCGCTACGGTGACGACAAGGCCGCACAGATACATCTCCGAGATCTTCATCACGACATTGGCCGGAAACGTAACTGCCGCGAACGAGAGGATCAGGAAGAGCAGCGCGAGCTTCGGATTCACCGCGCGATCTCGCGCCGGCGCGAGCAGTGCCCGCCACCACCCGCCGACGAGAAAGATCATCGCCAGGAGCCCGATGAGCACGGACACGAGAATCATAAAGAGCGAGCGGTCGAAATAGAGGGCGAACGAGTCGCCGAAGAAGAGCCCGCCGACGACGACATACGCGGCATTGATGATGACGCCGCGGACCGAATCGATTTCGAAGTCGCCGCCGGGTGGCAATTCCATGTCGGTCGGCTTGACGTATCTTCGCAGCCAGAGGAGCGCGAACGTCAACACGCCCAGTGCGATTGCCGTAAAGAACGCGCCCTGCCACCGCTTTTTTTGGAACACGAGCGCCGTCAGCACCGCCATCGGCGCGAGCGCGAACGCGTATTCCTTCACGAGCGTGCCGGCGATCAGCACGACGCACGCGAGGACGATGCTCAGCACCGGCCGATCGCGTGTGATATACATCGCCCAGACGCCGATCCAGACGAAAGCACAAGAAAGCGTCGAGCTGAAGCCGTCGATGCTGCCGACCGGCGCGACCAGTGTCGGATGCAGCGCGGCGATGATCATCCCCGCGATCACGCCGGGTTTGCCCACGCGCCAGGCACGGAGCATGAGGCCGAGCGCGACGAGCAGCGCGCCCGAGCAGAGGAAGTGAAGGATACGGATCGAGACCCAGCGGTGCGGCTCATCCACCCGGCCGAAAAGCCACATCAGCAATGACTGAACAGGACGATAGCTGTCGGGCTGGCGCGTCTCGGTGAAGAAGCTGAGCGGCCCGGTCGCGTTGCCGCGAAAGATCTCGCTCAGCGGCACGCCCCAGTCGTCGCCGAACGGAAGCGCATGCAGCGTTGGCCAATAGAGCGCGACCTGGATGGCCAGCACGAGCAGCAGCACGACGGCAACAAAGATGCCGGGAGCGGCCGCAGCCGGCGCCGATCGTTCGGATTCGCTATGGAGAGTTTCGGTCATTCGTGCGGCAAGAAACTAACGGAAGATCGCCGTTTTCGCGCTGTCTCGACCGACAATTTGCGAATCGCTTTCCCGGCACGAGCGTCCGAGTAGGATTGGTCGCATGGCCCGCTTCCACCCTGCCGAGCCCGACCGCATCTCACTCGCACAACTGCCGACGCCTATTGTTTCCGCGAAGCGTCTGGGCGCGAAATACGGCGACGAATCGCTGCTCATCAAGCGTGACGACCTGACCGGTCTCGAAGTGACCGGCAACAAGATCCGGAAGCTGGAATACGTCATCGCGGATGCGCTCGCGCAGGGCTGCGACACGCTCGTCACGCACGGCGGCGTGCAGAGCAATCATTGCCGCGCGACCGCGGCGGCGGGTGCACGATTGGGGCTGCGTGTGCGGATGTTTCTTCGCTCCAGCGAGCCGTCGCCTGCCAGGGACGGCAATCTCTTCCTCGACGAACTCTTCGGCGCCGACATCTCCTACCACTTGCCGGATGAATACAACGCCGACCGCAAAGCGATGACCGAGCGGATCTTGCAACAGGAGCGCGATGCGGGCCGCAACCCGTACTTCTTTCCCGTCGGCGCGAGCGTTCCGCTGGGCTGCTGGGGCTACGCGCGGTGCATCTACGAGCTCACGCAGCAGTTCGATGTCGCCGACCCGCTGGACCTCTTCATCCCCGTCAGCAGCGCGGGCACTTACGCCGGGTGCGTGCTCGGGAAAGGACTGCTCAAACTTGATCGGTGGCGTTTGATTGGCGTGCCGGTTTCGGATTCGGTTCCGTACTTCCAGAAAGACGTGCGTGCCCTGCTCGATGCGACGGTCGACCAATTCAAGCTCGACCTGACGCCGGGCGACTTGCCGTTGGAGATCATCGACGGCTACATCGGCGAGGGGTACGCGATCCCATATGCCGAAGCCCTGCAGACGCTGCGCGACGCGGCAAGGCTCGCCGGGCTCGTCCTGGATCCGACCTACACCAGCAAAGCGCTCTGGGGCACGCTCGATTCGATCCGCAAAAGTCGCGTTAGGCCCAGCGCGACGCCGATGTTCATCCACACCGGCGGATCGTTCGGGTTGATGGCGCGGCGCGATATCGTCTGATCTCCCGACTCCCCTCCCACGAGTTGCTCGCGCATTCAATCGCCGACCCGCTTCACGGTTCCCTCGGGCTTGAGCCCGCGCCAGAGATACCATGACGCCACGCTCCGCCAGGGGCGCCACTTGTCGGCGAAGTTCAGGATCATCTTCCCCTTGGGCCGCTCCTCGAACTTGCGCGGCCAGTGGCGGAAGACGCTCTCCTGAATGCCCAGGTCATCGACCGGCCAGACGTCCGGGCGATTGAGCGCGAAGATCAGGAGCATCTCCACCGTCCAGCGGCCGATGCCTTTGATCGCGGTTAATTCCTCGATCAGTTCATCATCCGACTTCGCGACGAAGTCCTTCGACTTGATCGACCCGTTGGCGAAACGTGTCGAAAGGTCGGCGATGTACGCGCGCTTCTGCCGCGAGAGGCCGCAGCCCTTGATCTTCTCTTCATCCGCGCTGGCGAGAAACTCGACGAGCTTTTCCGGCGTCGGCCGTTTGCGCGGGAAGTTCGCCGAGAGTTTTCGGTACATCGACGCTGCCGCCGCCGTACTTACCTGCTGGCTGAGGATCGACTGTACCAGCTTGATGAAACAATCCCTGGGCGCGACCGGCGCGAGCGTGCAAGGGCCGATGCGCTGCATGATCTTCGCGAGCGTCCTGTCCGTTCGAAGGTGCTCGATCGCGGGTGCCCAGCGGTCATTCGGGTCAAGATCGTCGAACCACATCTGGCGCAAGATAGCCGCAGGCATGCGAAGACGACACCACTCGACCCCCGTGCGGTTCGAGGTCTGTTCAGTGGGAAACAGAATCACTTCCATCCAGCGGATTTAGAGCTTCTGTCCGCAGCGTCCGCAGAAATTGGCGTGGGAAGGATGAACAGCGCCGCACCGCTTGCACGATTTCCGGTCAAAGAACGCCGTGTGTCGGCGGTTCTGCTTGGCGGTGATCGCCAGAACGAAGACCATACCCAGAACGACGAGGATGAGGAGTTCGCCGAACGCCATAAACGAAGATGATACGTTGACCGAGGTGATTTTGTTTGTGGAAACCGGGGCATGATTTGGAAGAGGCCCGCTTCCGGCCCGGGCGAATCGCCCGGACAATGGGAAAAACGAGTCAGAAACGCTACATTTCCACGTTCCCAGCAATTCAAGCCATGGTTCCGATCGACCTCAAACAGATTCCCGCCACCACGTGCCAGGCGCTCGAGCGCCTCCTCGATCGCCTCGAGCGCGACCGAGAATCGCTCAGGCAAAGCGGCTATGGTGACAGCTCGGCCGCGATGGCGCTTCTTAATGCGCTGGCTCAAGAAGCCGATGAACTAAGGAAGTCCGTCTCGAACCAGCCCCCGGAGATCCGCGAATGAACGAAAACGTTACCACCAACTCGTCCATCGAATCCGACGAAGCCGACGAACCCAAGTTCGAGCAGCCGATCACCGCCAGGGCGCTGCGCAACACGTTCCACTTCTGGAAGTTTTTCGTGATGGGCCTGGCCGTGTTCGGGTTCGGCGGGCTTGCGTTTCTTTACGACGGTTTCGTCCGCTACCCGCGCATTAACTCCGAACTCAGCGTGGTCGATGCCGAGATCAGCGCCAAGGAAAAGGCCGGCGCGAAAATCGAAGAACTCGCTCCGCTCAAAACCAAGCGCGAGAGCATCGGCAAGCATCACGACGATCTGAGCCTCTGGCTGCAGCGCGGCATCGGACTTCTCTGCACGCCGATCGGCGCCTGGATGCTCTGGCGACACTTCCGCGCCACCAGCGGGAAGTTCCTTCTCGAAAACAACGTTCTTTCCACGCCGCGCGGCCAGAGGGTGCCGATCGACTCGGTGACCGCCATCCGCAACGCCAAGTGGATGACCAAAGGCCTTGCATATTTCGACTACAAGAGCGCCGACGCAGCCGGCTCGTTCACGCTCGACGCGCTGGCGTACGAGCCCAAGCCCTCCGACGCGATCCACGACGAGATCGTCCGCAATTTCCGCGTCCGCACCGGCGAAGTGGTCAAGACGGCGAAGGAATTGAAAAAGGATTAGTTCGGAGCACGGTTCGGCATCGCCGGCCTCGCAACGCCGGCGCAAACCCGTTCGTCCGGCGGCGGTTCGAACGGACGACACCGCGAACAATCGTCCTCGACGGCGTTCACTTCTCCGCGTGCCAGGCCGGATACATCTGCATCGCCATCTCGAGCACCGGCTGGAGCATCTTGTCATCCGCCTGGATGACGGCGTCGGCATAGAGAAGCTTGAGCACCTTCTGCCGCGCGTCGACCATCGCCGCCTTGCTCAGTTCGCTCTTGATCTGCGACTGGACTTCGTACTCGTCGAACGATCGAGTGCGTCCGTCCGAACGGTTGTCGACGTACGCGATGTAGAGCGAGTTTTTGTCGCGGACGACGGGCGTGACCTTGCCGGTGTCGGTCTTCCAGACTTCGGCTTCGAGCTTTTCGTTCGCGTAGGCGCCTTTTCCGATCGGCCCGACGATGCCCTTGTTCTTGCGCAGCATCGAGTCCTTGTTGAACTCGTCGGAAAGGCTCGCCATTGACTCGCCGGCCAGCGCGCGCTTGCGCGCATCGTTGATGCGGTCCATCGCCTCCTGCTCGCTGCCGACGTCGCCGATGTCGACGCGGATCACGCGGAACGTGGCCTGCGCAGGGACGACAAACATCTTGTCGCGATTCTGGTCATAATACCGGCGCATCTCGTCCGCCCCGGGCTCGACGCGCGGGAAGACGCGCTTCTGGAAATAGAGCGTGACCAGCGCCGACCGCTCGGCCTTGGCAACGAGCTTGTCGAAGTCTTCGCCCTGCTCGCGGGCCAGGTTCCTCGCCATCTGCAGCGAGCCGCCCGCCTGGCTGATGAGCTTCTCGCGGTACATGTACGTCATGCCCTGTGCCTGGCTCTTGTCTTCTTCGCTGGTGTTGCGCTGGGCGGCGGCGTATTCGAGTTCGTCGTTGATCAGGCCGTCACGCTGCTTCTTCAATTCGCTCAGGGCGACCTGCCTGTACTGATTCTCGTCCAGATCGCGCGCCCGAGCCCGAAGCAGCGGCGCGACCAGCTTGACCAGTTCGTGCCCGTAAATCGCGGTGCCGTTGACGTTGGCAACGACGCTGCCGAGCACGAGGTATTCAGGCATCTCCACCGGTTTCACCGCCGCCGGCGCCGGCCGCGGACTCTGCGTCTGTCCTGCTTTGGAAAGCACGCCATCGCGGCGGAACTCCCCGGTTCGCTCGCGATCGCTCTTGAGCGGCGAGGCGTAGATCTTCGGATCTTCCAACGGATGAACCGAGTCGTCCTTCTTGCCCAGGCCGAACCATCCGCATCCGTTGAGCGTCGTGAGGCACGCCAAGGCAAGGCAGAATCCAATCCGAGAGTGATTCATCATAGGTTTTGAGTGTAAGTGCGAGACGTGTGCGGTCCAACACGCGATCGCTAATCGCCAGAGCTCCGCGCCAGCGCCTGGAGGACCTCGGGCACCGCGAGCTGATTCTTCTGTTGCCCCTTGGTCTCGATGTCGCGCTGCAGCGCGCGAAGCGTCTCGCCGTAGTTGCTGGCGAGCGCAGGTCGGATCGCGAGCGCTTCGTGGATGAGCGCCAGCGCGTCATCCTGTTGCCCGCCCGCCTTGGCGAGCCGCTCGGCCTCGTCGCTGAACTGCGGGCCGACCACGACCTGGTACTGCTGGTTGGCCGGATCCTGGAAGAGCTGTCCGACGAATGCAGCGGCTTCGGGATACTTGCGATTGCGGAGCATCGAGCGGACCGTCGAGCCGACGAGTCGCTCAACGCTTCCGGAAAAGCCGGCGGCGGCGCGCGTGAGCTCGAGCGCCTTTTTGTAGTTCGTGGTCGCCTCGGCGAAATGCTGGTCACGCTCGGGCTGTACCGCGCGCTCGCCGAGCGTCATATGCGTGTCACCTATTTGCTCGAGGCGCAGTACGTATTCTTTCTGATCCTTCGCCGCATCCGCCTTGGCGGCAAGCGATTCAAACACCTGCAGCTCACGCGTCGGGTTGCCCCTGATGAGCGGCTTGTCGGGCCAGGCGGCAAGCTGGTCGCGCGAGGCCTTGTCAAAGAGCTGCGTAATGACGTTCCACGCGGCGGCGCGGATATCGGCGTCGGACTCGAACTTCGGATCCATCCGCTTGTAAAGCGCATCGGCGTAAAAGAACGCATCCGCGACGTGGCCCAGCGCGTTCACCGCTTCCAGGCGGACCGCCGGCGAGCCCTCGATGGTGTCGTTGATCACGTCGACGAGCAGCGCGCCCGAGTTCGGGTCGCCGATCGCGCCCAATCCCGCTGCCGCAAGTTTGCGAATGCGTTCCGACTCGCGCGGATCCGAGCTGAGCATCTGGGCGAAGACGCTCGCCATCGACTTCTGCTTCAGCGGCACCAGCGCGGAGATGATCATCTCGCGCTGCCGATCATTCGCGGGCGACTTGGAAATCGCTTCGAGCATGGCACGGAGGCGGAAACTGAGTTCGGCCGCGGCGGTCGGATCTTTCTGCACCAGTGTCGGCCCGAGTCGCGCCAGCGCGCCGGCCGACGCCTGAACCACCGAGGCGGATGGATCGTCGAGCAATCGGCGCAGGAGCGGGATCGCCTCCGCGTTGCCGATGACGCCCAGGGCGTTGGCGAGTTCGACGCGAACATTCGGGTCGGATTCGATCACCACCTGCTGCGCGATCGGGTCGAACGCGTCGATGTCGTTGACGCGCGACACGGTGCGCGCGGCCTGCAGGCGGATCTCGCGGCGTGGATCGTTGAGCATCGAGCGGACGGTCGCCCGGGCGGCCGCAGGAAGATCCCCGGTGCTGGCCAGCTCGTACGCCTGCCCGATCGCGATCACGCGAACCGACTCGCGCGGCGAGGTGAGAAACCGGTTGAGAACCTCGCCGAGCTGGTCGGCACTTGCCCCGGAAATGGTGGAGATGACCGTCCGCCGCAGTTCCTGGTACGCGTCGTCGCGCTGTCGGGCTTCCTGTTCGAGCAGCGAAGTACGCGCCGCGAACATGTCGAGCCGAAACTGGTCGTTGTTGCGATCGGCCTGGGTGCGCCACCAGGCGTCCCAGTCGCCGGCGGTGGTGAACTGCAGCGAAGTTAAGGTCTGTAGCGATTCGATGGCGGCCGCCGCGACTTGGGGGGCCAGGTCTTGCGTCAATTCGACGAGCCGTTTGGCTCCGGCCTTCTCGGCCTGATGACCCAGCGCGTGGGCGGCAGCGATCCGGACGGTGTCGGCGGTACCGGCGGAAGTGAGCATCACCAGCCGCGCGTTCACGTCGCCGCTGGTCTTGTAGTTCCCCAGCGCCGCCGTGACCGCATCGAGAACCGGTCGTGGCTGGCCGGCGTCCATGAGGACAAAGAGCGCGTCGACGTATTCGCGGCGCGGCGGCAGGTCATCCGCCAGCGCCCGCGCGGCGGCGAGCCGCCCTGATGCGTTGCCCGGATCTTTCAGCGCGAACAGGATGGCGGCGCGCGACTCGGCGGTCGCGATCGACAAAAGCCGTCGCGCGGCAAGATCTCGCGTGTCCTGATCAACGCCCGGTTCGTTCAATTGTCGCGAAAGTGACGCGACCTGTGCCGAGACAATCTGTGCCGGTTCGAGGTCGCGCTGGGCCTCGGCGAGCGCGGGAGCATGAAACGCACTCGCGCCAAGTGCGGCAAACGCGATCGAGATTCGAATGACCAGCTTTGAACCCACAGGCAATCTCAGTCGTAAAAATGGAAAGCTCGATGAGCCCGGCCCCGTGGTCGCATCAGGCCATCCGTGGCCTTCGAACATCGCGCGACCGGCGATTGGCAATCCGACTTTTGGAAAGATTAACCATCGCCCGATCGCGCCGCAAAGTTCGGCGGGGAATTTCCGCGACTTTTGAGCGTTTGCTATCTTGTTTTTGAGACGGTCAAGATTACAACCAGAATCTCGAAGGCAACACAGACCGGCAGCACGTACCCAAGGAATATCGGCGCGAATCACGGGAGCCGGATTCGCCCCACTTTGCGACGCTGTCGGCCCGAGAATGCCGAGTCATTACCGGAGAACGCCAATCATGGATGCCGGCGCGTGGAACGATGCCGAAGGCCTCTCTCAGCGTGCTCTGCAGTTGATGCAGAAGCATCAATGGCGCGACGCACTCGAAGAACTCGACCTTGCGCTCACGCTTGATCCTTATAATGCCGCGAATCTTTACCACCGCGGCGTCACGCTCGACGAGCTGGGACAGTATCACGAAGCCCTCCAGGCCTACGAACGCGCCAACGACATCCAGCCCGATCATCCCGACGTCCTCAACCGCTGGGCACTCGACCTCCACCAGTTGGGCGAATCCCGCGAATCGCTCCGTCTTTTCGAGCGAATTCACCGCCGCTCGCCCGTCTATGAGCCGGCGTACTGCAATCACGTTCACCTGCTGGTCGAGCTCGGCCAACACGAGGCGGCCGAAGAGGTCTTCTATCTCGCTCGCCAGGGGAACGAACACTGCCCGCGGTGCTACTTCACGATGGGCCTGTCGATGGCCACGCAGAACCGCCACGAGCAGGCGGTCCGGTGCTACCGCCGGGCGATGGACCTTCCGGGCGCCTCCGCCGAGGTGAACCGCCGGCTCGCCGAATCGCTGATCGCGCTGGGCGACCTGGAATCGGCGCGAGTGCACCTGCAGCAATCCCTGAGCGTCGAGCCGAATCACACGCCGACCCTGGCGCTGATGATCGACCTGCTGATCGATGCCGATTCGCTGGTCGACGCGGAAAAGTGGCTGAACCGGCTGAACCGGCTCTCCAGCGACAACGCCGCGACCCAGCTCCTCAGCGGCCGGCTGGCGATGGCGAACAGCCGCTTCGAAGCCGCTCAGGTTCATCTCGAACGCGCGACCCAGATCGATCCGACCATTTCGCGCGCCCACCAACTGCTGGGCGTCCTGTACGCACGCCTGGGGAAGTACGACCTGGCCCGCCAGCAGCTGCACGCAGAGCTCCTGCTCGGGCCTCACCCCCTGCCGCAGCTGTATCAGATCGGCCGACTGCTGCTCGAACTTCGCGACATCGTCGGTGCGACGGCCTGCTTCCGGCGAGTCGTCGAGCGCGATTCCCGTCGGGTAGACGCCTGGGTGAACCTCGGCGTGTGCGAGTGCGAACAGTCGAATACGGATGCCGGCATTGAAGCGTTTCGCACCGCGCTGCAGTTGAATCCGCGTGCGGCGATCGCGCATCACAATCTGGCGCTGGCGATGTCCGAGCGAGGCAACTGGCCGGCCGCGATGACGATCGTCCGCCATGCGATCGCGACGCTGCCGGGCGAGCCCGATCTGATCAATCTCCGCCGCCGGCTCTGGCTCCGCCGGGTCCGCCGCTGGCTGAAGTGGCCATTTCACAGGAAACGAGCCCACGGTCGCCGTTTCTGACGAAACCGGGTCGGCCTGCTTCGATTCGCCTGCGGCATTCTGTCCGCATCATCAATCAGTGTTCTTGTCGGACAAACCTGCCGCAGGTAGATTGCCGCACCTATGTCATTCAAATGCACGCTTGCCACCCCTGAGGGTCTGCTCTTCGACAACACCGTCAACAGCGCCATCATTCCGGCCCATGACGGACAGGTCGGCATCCTCACCGGCCATGCACCCTTGCTGCTCAAGCTCGGCGCCGGGTTGCTCACCATCGAGGGGCCGGGGACGAAATCGACTTTTTTCATTTCCGGCGGCGTGGCGCAGATGAAGGACGACGTGCTGACCGTGCTGAGCGACGAAGCTCTTGCCCCCGAGAAGCTCGATGTCGAGGCGGCGCGCAAGGATCTCGCCGAGTTGGCCAATTCCGCCACTGATCAAACCAGTCGCGGCCGGAAGCTCAATCGCGCCCGCGCCGTACTGCGCGTCAAGGGACTCGCGGACTGAGTCGGCGTCTCTGTAGCGTTGAAACAAGCAGCGCCGCGCGTACGTGAGATACCACGTCGCGAATCCGCGCGAATCCGTACAAATTCGCCCGACGATTGAATGGCTTGAAAACCGCGGATCACACCGCGACTGCAATTGCGCGGACTCGCCGCTCCTGAACCGCCGCGCACGGTCGGGGACGATCCCGGGGTTCTCAGCACACCAAAACGGATTTCAATGGCTCGGCGTAGGTGTCGCGGGTGCGGCCGGCGCCGCGCTGCCGGGAGCGCCGGTGCGCGGGCCGTTCGCGCCGCCGGGACCGCCTTGGGAACCGTCTCGCCGTCGGCGACGGTCACCGGCATCCGCGTTGGCGCCGCGGTCGGAGGCTGAAGCAGAGTCACCGCCGGACGAAGCGCCGGGAGTTGAGCCGGCGATGTTCATATTGACCCCGCCGCTGCCGGGCCCGGAACCTGGCATGCCGTTCGGGCCGACGTTGCCGCGGCCCGGTTCGCGGGCCGGCTGCGTCGCCGGCGCGATCTTGATACCCGAATCGTCCAGCAGCCGCTTACCCTGCCCTGCTTCGAGGATCAGGACCTGTTCGCCTTCCTTGATTCCGGACTGGATCGCGACGAAATGAATGTTCGATTGGCCGACCTTTACCTCACGCGGCTCCCGCTGCTCGCCGTTGACGACGAACACGAACGCCTTGTTGCCGACCGAATAGATCGCTTCCAGAGGAACCGCCAGCGCGTTATCGATCGTGTTGATCATGATCGCCGCCTTGGCGGAGGTGCTCGGCTTGAGATTGCCCGGGGTGGTGTCGAGCAGGATCTCGGCGGGATAATCCTTTGCGTCCGGATTCGTCCAGCGATTTCCGCTGACCGGCACGATGCTCACCTTGCCGACCGAACCGTTCAACGGTTCGGGCAAGCCGGCGATCTCGACCCGCGCCGGCATTCCGACCTGGACGCGGTTGGCCTGCGATTCATTGAGCTTCAGAACGACCTTCATCTCCCGCGTGTCGGGCAGTCGGATGATCGGCTGACGTTCGCGCACTTCGGCGCCTTCCTGAACGACCGACTGGCTGTCCGGATTGTTGCAGTAGACGACCATGCCGTCGTCCGGGGCGCGGATGGTGCACGCTTCGAGCTGGGCCTTGAGGTATTCCATCCGGCGCTGGCGCATCGAGAGCTGCTGCGCCGCACTCGTGAGGTCGGCCTGCTTCTGGATAATCATCGATTCATTCTGGCGCTTGACGCGTTCGAGCTTGCTCTTGGCCTGTGCGACGGAGTTCTGCTTGCCGGCGAGGTCCGCGCGGTGCGTGTACTCCTGCAGAACGCGCAGCGCGGTGTCGGCTTCGTCGACGGCGTTGAGCGCCTGCGTGAGGGCGAGTTCGGCCTTCTTCACATCGGCGGCAGTAACGAATCCACGGGTGAACAGGCTCTTGGCTTGTGCGAGATCGTCCTGCTTGTTGGCCAGATCGATCTTTGCCATTTCGAGCTTGGTGGCAGCGCTCTTCGATTCCTGCGGGAAGGTGCCTTCCATATATTTCTGCAGATCGACATCCGCCAGCTGGAGGGACACGATCGCACCTTCGAGTTCGGCAGCGTTGTTGCTCTCCTGGATCGCGAGCATTTCGCGCGCGTTGGCAACGGCGGCGTCCTGCCGCTGAATCTCCAGGCTCAGGTCGTCGATGGTCTGGCGAATGATGGATGAGTCGAGCTGGACCAGCACATCATCCTTGTGGACGTAGGCGCCCTCTTTGACGATATCGGTGATGGTGGCTCGGCCTTCCACCTTGCTGATCAGTTCGATGTTGTCGACCGCTTGCAGCTCCCCCTGCTGCGTGACGTCGATGTCGAGGCGCATCGGGATGACGGTGTAAACCGTTCCGGCGGTCGCGTTGGATGAATCACCCCCCGTACGACCCTTCATGAACCAGTAGCCGCTGCCCAGCGTCAAGGGGAGAAGGATCGCGGCGAAGAGCGCAAACGGCCCGGCGACCCAACGTTTCAGCGGGAGTTCCACTCTGCTTTGTGCTGCGGGATTGAGTGACATTGTTCCTTAAATGAAGTTTTGCCAGTGTAGGGCAGACCCCCGGTGGGAGGCGATGCAAACTGCCGCCTATTCTCTCCAACGGAAAAAGGGCGATCCGTATTGTATAAAAAATCGGCTTCTGCCGCCTCCCGGCGACAGAAATCAGGCCGGCGCCGCGTGCGCAGTAGGTGGTGCCTGCGCAGGGACTTGCAGCGGGACACCCGCAGGTCGAGTGGCGGGTGTGGCATTCTGACTCATCCCTGCGGCTTCGAGGAGCCGACGCCCCTGTCCCGGGCCCAGAAGCCAGATCGATTCGCCGCCGCTGAGTCCTTCGGTGATCTGCACGTGCGTTTCGTTGGATTCGCCGATCTTGACCGGCACCGGCCGGGCGCCGTTCTTTTCGCCGATGAAAACGAAAGCTTGGTTCCCATCGGTATAGAGCGCCGCCGCTGGCACGGCAACGACGTCCTTCAGCGTGCGCAGCGACAGCTTGATCTGCGCCTTCATGCCCGGCTTGAGTCCGGCGGGCGTCTCGTCGAGTTCGATGTCGACCGGATAGTTCTTCTTGTCCGGGTCCCACCACATCTGCTGATTATCCGGCAAGACGCTCACGCGCTTCACCTTGCCCCCGATCGGCGCGGCGAGCCCGGCGACGGTGATCTGCGCGCGGTAGGCCTTCGCTTCGGCGTCCTCGAGCTTGAAAACGTTTGCCTCACCCACCGGAAGCTTGGCCTTCATCGTCGTCGTGTCGGGGATGCGGACGATCAACTGCTGTTCGAAGACACGTGAGCCGGGGCCGATAGGCTGTTCGCGCATGAAGCGTTCGACGCTCGATCCGTACACCACGATGCCGTCGATGGGCGCCTTGATCGTCGCCGCGTCGAGTTGCTTCTGCCAGTGCTCGAGTTGCGAGCGGTTGATCTCCAGCAGTCCCGTCTTGGTGGTGAGATCCGCATGCTTCTGCGCCATCTGCGACGCGTTCTCGCCCTTGACCCGCTCGAGTTTGTTCTTGGCCTGCGAGAGCTTGTCCTGGTTCTGGGCGACCTCTTTTTCGTGCGTGAATTCGGTCAGCACGCGCAAATCGGTGTTCTTTTTGTCGAGGAGATTTTCCTTCTCGGCCAGTTCCTGCTCGTCTTTGTCGATGTCGGCCGCCGTCGCGAAGCCGCGAACGTGAAGCGCCCGCGTCTCCAGCAGTTCCTGCTGCTTCCGTGCGAGCGCGCGCTTGGCGATTTCGACATCCTTTGTCGCCTCGGCGAGCTTCTGCGGGAATGTGCCCTCGGTGTATTCGCGCAGGCTCAACTCGGCCAGTCGGAGTTCGACTTGTGCGGATTCGAAGTCGGCGGAGTTCTTGGACTCCTGGATCGTCACCTGTTCCGTTGCCCAGGTGACGTCGGACTCGCACTTTTTCGTTTCCAGCAGGACCCGCTGGAGCTCTTTGTTGATCTGCGAGGTGTCGAGTTCGCAGATCACGTCGCCGGCTTTCACCGTCGTCCCTTCGTTCACAATCGTTCGGATGGTGTTCTGGCCCTCGCACGGGCAGACGAGGTCCTTGTTCTGGACGGATTCAATGCTGCCTTCGCCGGCGATGGTGATAGGCATGGTGATGCGCCGCACCGTGAATATGCCGTTGGCGTTTTCGCCGACGGCGACGCCCGCCTTGAGCTTCCAGGCCGACAGACCGATGGCACACCCGAGCAAGAAGAGCACGACCACAACGATGAGTCCCCGTAGTCCGAGCATGCCGAGCCTCCCAATTACTTTTCGGAACGGACATTCTGCCAGCAAGCAGGCCATCAGGATAGCGCAATTCAACGCATTCTCGCGGGTTGGTTAGATAAACGGCGCAATTCGATCCCGGGGGCGATGAATTTCATTTCAGAGCGTCACGGAGCGACGGAGCGAAGAAGACACTGGTGGGAAATCTCGTTCGCCATTAGAGTCTCGCCCCGTGAACCGACCGAATCGAGGATGGATGCTTGTGGCGCTCGCCTGCGCGGGTTGCACGCCGGGCTTTTTACAGCGCGGCGCCGATCGCCAGGTACAGGAGCTGATCCGCCAGGAGCAGCAGAAGACGATCGGCTATACGCCGAGCGTTTCGGTTCCCGTCACCGGCTCGAGCGAACCGTCGCGCAAAAGCTACGCGCGCCTCCCGACCACCGAGTTGCCCGGCTTGCTCAGCGATGTGGTCTACACCGCGCGTCCGCCCGAACGGCCCCGAACTCTGGGACCGGCGGCCGATACCGAGCCGGCGACCGAATCGCCCGTTCAGAGCCTTTCGGCGATCCAGCGCGTCCGCTCGCTCGCGCGCGAGCCGCTCCTCCAGGGTCCGCCGGCGACCATCGCCACCGCGAGCCGATTCAGCCTCTTCGATTCGATCGGCTATGCCGTCGAGCACTCGCGCGCCTATCAGACGCAGATGGAATCGCTCTACCTGACCGCGCTCGATGTGACGCTCGAGCGACACCTCTTCGAGCCCAGGCCGTTTGCGAGCATCGGCGCGGCTTACAGCGGCGGGCAGGCGTCGGTCGATTATCGCTCGGCGCTCACCGTCACCGGCGAGGCCGGCGTTCGGCAGAAGCTCCCGCTGGGCGGCGAGATCGTCGCGTCCGGGCTCGTGCGCTTCATCGACGCGCTCAACACCAACACCGCCGACGGCGAAAATGCCGAACTCGCGCTGCGCGGCAGCATCCCGCTCCTGCGCGGGGCCGGACTGGTCAACCTTGAATCGCTGATCCAGTCCGAGCGCGACGTGATTTACTCGGTTCGAAGTTTTGAATCCTATCGCCGCAACTTTGCCATCACCGTCGCGACGAACTATTTCCGCCTCATCACCAGCCAGCAGTCGATCCGCAACCGCTACGTGAGATACGTCAGCAACGTCGAACTCACGAACCGGACCGAAGCGCTCTTCCGCGCCGGCCGAATCACCGCGCTCGAAGTGCAGCGCGCCCAGCAGGAATTGCTGCAGAGCGAGGACGATGTCAACAGCGCGCTTCGCGACTACGAGGACAACCTCGACGATTTCAAACTCGTCCTCGGGATGCCGGTCACCGATGCGCTGGAAATCGTTCCCGTCCAGGTGGATGTGCCCGTTCCCCAACTCGATTACGACACGTCGGCAAGCCGCGCGAAAATGTATCGGCTGGATCTGCAGACGACGCGCGACCGGGTCGACGATGCGTTTCGTCGCGTTTCAAACTCGAAAAACAACCTGCTCCCCGACCTCACCTTGTCCCTGGGGAGCGCGGTCGGGAACAAGACGGATGACCCGGCGAACCGGATTGACGCCAGCACACTCACCTATGATGGCTCGCTGCAACTCGATCTGCCGCTGGATCGCGTCGCGGAACGCAACCGCTACCGCGCGTCGCTCATCGGCCTGGAGGCTGCCAAGCGGGAGGTGATCCAGTCCGAAGACCAGGTCGTGTCGGATGTGCGGTCCTCGATCCGCGGGATCCGTTCGGCGATCACCTCGGTCGAACTTCAGCGCAAGGGTATCGAGATCGCCGATCGTCGGCTCGAGTTCGCCAACGAATCGCTCCTGCTGGGCCGAACCAGCGACTCGCGAAACGTCGTCGAAGCCCAGAACTCGCTGCTCCAGGCCCAAGACCGCTACGCACAGGCACGCGCGAATCTGCAGGTCGCGATCCTCTCCTACCTTCGCGACACCGGCGTGCTGCGCCTCGACCCGTCCAGCGGCGAACTTGGCATTGCGATGCAATACGACAAGCAGTCGCGCACACGCCCGCCCACAACGCAGGCGTCTCACTGATCGTCGCCGGAATTGTCATCACCCGGCTGCGTGGCCGCGTTGCGGTCAAACCACGGGTCGTCCCGGTTCGGCGGTTTCCACGGGGCCGGCCTCGGTACGCCAGGCGTGTCGATCCAACCCGTATTCGCGGAACGATACGGGTTCGCATCGTCCGTCGTCCAGTCCTGGACCCACAGGTGGATTGCGACGAGCTGGTCTACGCTCGGCACGTTCTTCTCCTTGTCGATGCGGATGAGAGAAACGCGATCCTTCATGATCAGGTGCCCGAGTTGCGTGATGTGGCCGAACTCGACATCGACCTTGCCGGAATAGAGCACTTCCTGCGGCGTGTCCATGAGCGCGGGGAACTTGCTGCGCTCCACGATCACCCACTCCGCATCTTCAAAATCCTTGCGCGTGAGATAGCTCCCCTGGTGACGGCCCATAAGCGTGAGGATCGGGTGCTTGGAGCGGATGATGCAGACGACCTTGTCGTCGCCGACGATCTTCTTCGCTTCATTGGCAAAGCGCGTCGCGTAGAGACTCGGGTTGGTACTGCCGGGCTGGCCGGTGGTCTTGTAGTTGTTCTGGAGCAACTGGAAGCCCCAGAAGATCGTTCCGGCGGCGATGATCGGGAGTTCGAGCCGCAGGCGAGGAAAGGTCGCCACCCACACCGAAGCGACAATCGCCGCGCCGGCGAACAGCCCGATGAACGTGATCGCCGGCGACGTCTTGAAGAATCCCCAATGCGTGTTGGAACTGACTTCGAATGCGAGAAACAACGCCGTCAGGCTCATCGAGATCGGCACCAGGATCAACGGGCGCTGCTTCTGCAGGAGGCGGACGCCGGCGACGATCAGGAGATAGGCGCCGGCTACGAGCGCCAGGTGTGTCGGCGTGATGAACTTTCTTTCCCACAACAGGAGCAGCGCCGCGCCAAGGGGCAGCGCAACCCGTGTCCATTCGAAACGCGTGATGAGCCTGATGAGAAAACTCGCCGCCAGCACCGCCGCCGCCGGGTGAGACGGCAGCAGGAAGTCCTGCCGCTTGTCGGCGGGTATCGAGAGACAGCCGACGACGACGATCGTCCAGAGCGTGGCCATTCCGTCGGGGCCGGTAAACAGGCCGTCGGTGGCTCGAATGCCGATGGTCTCTAACGCGCGCAGCGCCGCCGGCGCGCCCGATTGCGACCGTGCGAGGAACCGCCGAAGCGTCCCCAGCAGACCGATCGCCATCGAACCGATCGCCAGGTACGACCAGTAAGTGTTCTGGGTTCGCCACCAGAGCAGCGCATAAGTGACCGGCTTGCGGCCGCCTTCGACGCGGGATTCGACGATGCGCTTGGCCACTTCCGACCCCAGCAGCACGTCGCGCACGTGCGGCCAGTCCTGTGCCGCGGCGCAGGCTAACCAGAGGCCGACCGAGCCGAGCAACACCGGCAGACCGATCAGCCAGTAAAAATGCGAGAGCTTTCGCCAGTTGCCGAACACCAGCGGCGCGGCGAGCAGCGCGTAAAGGATCGGATAGACCGCGGCCGGCCCTTTCGCGAGCGCGGCGGCAGTGGTGGCGAGCCAGAACCACGCCGCCCATTTGCGCGCGGCACGCTTGGATTCCACAGCCAGGGCTTCGTTCGCCGCCAGCCACGCGCCGATCAGGCAGAGCGCCTGCAGCATGTCCGGGCGGGCGATGTAGAGGAGCAGAATGGTGGATTTCGAAGAGATCCAGATCGCCGCCGCGAAACAGGCGAGCAGGAAGGCGTGCTGTGAATCCAACGCCCTGGCGAAGGACCGCCGACAGAACGCGAAGAGCAGGCCTGCAATCGCCAGTGCCGATGCGATCGAAGGCCATTTCTGGACCCATTCGCCGTAATGACGCGTGATGACGATGCCGATCGCCGCAAACCAGTTGTAGAGCGGCGGCTTGGTCGCGGGCTGGAAGATGACATCGCGCGGCAGACTGAAGCGGTGGTTGAGCACCATGTCCACGGTGTACGCCATCGTCTTGCACTGATCTTTGCGGTAAAGATCGGCCGGGCCGTTGATCACGCGCCCCCAATAGACGTTCGCGATCGCGGCAAGACACAAGAATACGACGAGAACGACGATCCATCGGGGAATCAGAGGGGTTGCCGAGTTCTGAGCGGCATCATCGAGCGTGCGTTGAGACATCGAGGGGTTCCGGCCAAACGAATCGCGCGGATCGTATCGGTGCCCGGCGCAGGCCGCAAGATCGGCACGATTTCGCCATCGATCGCCGTGTGTAACGACTACGCCGCTTCGGTCGGATCCGATTCATCCTCGCGGCATTTATCAGCCATGGGAATCGAACGCACTTGCCTAACTCGCTTCCGAGTTGGGTCGATGCATGCCCTGACGGCGCTTGCCCGCGTCGACAAAGGGAGATGCACCGAGATGGCACAGATCGCAGTACAAAACGCGCTTCAGATTTACCTGAAGCAGATTCATGAAACCGCGCTGCTCACCGCGGACGAGGAAAAGGAACTCGCCCGCCGACTCATCCACCAGCAGGACGGCGCCGCCCGCGAACGGATGGTGAAGGCGAACCTGCGCCTGGTCGTCAACATCGCCAAGCACTACCAGAACCGCGGCATGACGCTGCTGGACCTGATCGAAGAAGGCAACATCGGCCTGCTCAAGGCCGTCGAAGGGTTCGACCCGGAGAACGGCGCCCGCTTCAGCACCTATGCGAGCTGGTGGATCAAACAGGCGATCAAGCGCGCCCTCATCAACGCGGTTCAGCCGATTCACGTACCCGCGTATATGGTCGAACTGATGACCCGCTTCAAGATGAGCACACGCCGCCTCGAGGACGAGCTCGGCCGCCTGCCGAACATGGATGAACTCGCTCATCACATGGAAGTGCCGTTGAAGAAGGTCAAGATCATCAAGAAAGCGATCAAGGCGTTCAGCTCCCCGACGCAATTCGGCGGAAGTGACGAGACGATCACGATCGAGTCGACCGTCGCCGATCCATTCGGCGTCACGCCGGCGGACTTCGTCGAGCACAGCGACGACCTGGTGAAGCTCGAAGCGCTGCTCGAGCACATTGATGAGCGAGCCGCCACGATTCTCAAGCTCCGCTACGGCCTGGAAGGCGAGGAGCCGCTCACGCTGAAGCAGATCGGCGAAAAGGTCGGCCTGACACGCGAGCGGGTCCGCCAGATCGAACACGAAACGCTCAAGCGCCTGCAGACGTCGATGACACCTGTCGAGCGCGAGCCCGAAAAGCCGACGCGCCGGCGATCCGCCTGAGCGCGCGATTTTCTCCGAACATCAACTGAAAGCGGGCGACGCATGGCGTCGCCCGCATTGTTTATTTCCATCGTGTTCGTTGGGAACTCATTGCGGCTGCGTTGTGGGCGGCGCAATCGGCTGTGTCGTCGGCGCGGCCTGACCGCGGACGATGAGGTAGACGTCGAAGAGCCCTGCATCGCCGTGTTCCTTTACGAGCCCCTTCGACTTCAATTCGTCCCGCTCGCCGACGGCTTTTTCCAGATCCGTTCGATCGCCATTCGCGGCCTGTTGCTGGGCGTCATTCGAAGACGTCACCTCAAATCGTGCCGGCCGTTCGATGTCGATGATCGGCTGACTCATCAGCTTCTTGGTGACATATTCATCCGCGATGGATCTGCGCAGCGCGACGATCGTCATGTCGGCCGCGTGGATCGCGTCGAGCATCGGGAGCTGGATCATGCCGTTGGAGTCGATGGAGACCTCGCGCTGCGTCTTGAGATTGGATGCATCCGGGTCGACGAGCGTGATGAGCAGCCGGTCGCCGATCGCGAGAAGCGCCGGCTGGCTGCTGGGGACGGGCTGTGCAGTATGCGTCGGAGTCGACGTCGATGTCGCCGGAACGACTTCGGCCTCCGTTTTGGCGACTGGGCCCGTGCCACCAGCCGATCCGTCGTTTTCGCGCGCTGTCGGATCCTCCACGCCAAGTTCGTACGCCGTTGCCGCAGCGAGGTTGCTCTGCAGCGACGCCTGCAGATCATCCGCCTGCGCCTCCGTCATGTCATAGGCGAGCAGGACCTGCGTGTGCGGAGCGTTTTCCTGGATCGATGCATTTCGAGCCAGTTCCTGTGCCCCCAATGCGGCCGCGGAATTCGATGTCACGCCCGACACTTGAAGGTTTGGCGACTGGACGGGCGTCGAATCTGCCAGGCCGCCGCTCGCGCCCTGGCGGACCGCGCGATTTCGTGCCGCGTCGAAGGCAAGGTTTTCGGTTCGTACGGTATGGGTCGCCATGAAGTTCTGGAGCGCGCGGTTCGCGGGCGCTGCATCTTTCGCATCGATCACGATCGCGCGGGCCCGGCGATTGTATCGAGGCGATTCATCGATGAGCTCCTTGACTTCGCTGGGCGCCGGCGCGTTTATCTGAAGCCGGCGAGCAGCGCTCAGAATCCCGGCGGCGTCCGGGTCGGTGGCCTTCACATCCGGCCTACCGGCACCGGGTAAAGCCTGAGCCGGCGAGCGGTCCGCGAACGCATCCGGCGCGACTTTCGCGCTCGGCGGCGGTCCCTCGACAGAATCGAGTTTGTCTCTCGACTTCCCCTGCGACTCGTCCTGCGCCGCATCATGCGACGTGGGTGAGTTCATGGCGACATCAAGATAAGGTGCCGGCCGGTTGGCGAGAATCCAGTACGCCATGGCCCCCACGCCTACAAACAGCAGGAGCATCGCAGCGACCGACGCGAGCAGCGACGAGATGCGGCGACGCCTGGGATAGGCGGTCATTGCGTCGTCCAGAAGCAGATCGCGCTCGAACTGTCCTCGCACCGCTTCCGAAAAGTCGAAGGGAGCAGCGATCCGCGGGAGCGAGCGAATCGCTTCGCTGTCGATCATCATCCGGTTGACGGTGTCTCGCAGGCCGGGATTTGATTCGAGATATTTCTCGAGCGCGGCGAGTTCTTCGCCAGCGAGGTTTCCCTCGACGTAGTCGGAGAGGAGCGTTTCGAGTTGTTCCTGCGACTGATTCATCAAACGTCTCTAGTTCACTGTCGTTTCGCCCGATTCCATCGCTTCGATCACGTTGCGGAGCGCCATCCGCGCCCGGAACAGCCGGCTCTTGAGCGTGCCGAGCGGGACGTCGAGCGCATTTGCCATCTCGGCGTAATCCATGCCGTCGACATCCCGCATGACCAGGATCGCCCGCTCGGCCGGTTCGAGACTCTCCATCGCGATGCGGACGCGCTCGATCGTTTCGTTTTTGGTCGCCGTCTCAAATGGAGACGGGCCTTTACCCGCAAGCCGCATCCGCAGCGTCGACATCTGGTCGTCGCCCGCGCGGGGTTTGATCTCCGCTTCCAGCGATGCCGCCCGGCGAACCGTCTGCTTTCGGCGATCGCTGATCGCGACGTTCATTGCGATCCGGAACATCCAGGTGTACGGCTGCGAATCGCCGCGACACTCGTTGATGTTCGCCAGCGCTTTCGCGAACGTCTCCTGCGTCACGTCCATGGCATCTTCAGGCCGATTGACCAGGCGCGACACGGCGTTGTACAGACGGTCCTGCAATGCCTGGACGAGTTTTCCGAAAGCGACACGATCGCCCTTTCGCGCGGCGGCGAACCACTGCGCTTGCAGATCAACCGACGACGCGGGCATCCGCAGGGAACCCTGCGCATTGGCCGCGGCATGAATGGCCGACGCTCTGGACATGATCGTTAGACGCGAGACTTCGAGGAAGGTTGCAGGCATCCTGCCGCAATCCCGAACGGATTTCCCGTTCGTCGCCATCCATGGCTTACCCGCCGCGTTATGCCACGATGCCGGCCCTGCGTCAAACCCGTCGCCACCCCTCCGGAAACTCGCGGCCGCCGCGACGAAAGGCGGCAACAATCACGCAAGCGGACCGGCATGAGCGACTGAACCGATGTAACCAGACTCGATCGCGACATCACCTTCTCGCGCCATTCACGCACTCGTGCCGCTCCCGCCGGCCAATCTCGACCAGGACGTGCAAGGCTCGGGCGGTGGCGCCGACTGGATTTCGGCATCAAATCGGCGATAATCACGTGCGGCCGATTCGCGATCCTCGGCCGTCGAATGCATTGGCACTCGGACAGCACTCGTAGCTCAATTGGATAGAGCATCGGTCTTCGGAACTTGAAGTGGCGATTTCTAAGTAGCGACAGGCCAGCACTTAGCGATATGATTCAGGCGATGTCAGCGATTTGTGTCAGCGAAAAAGGCTCCGTCAGCGTCAACTGACGAAGCCCTTGGCAAACCTTCCGGCTTGCACGTGAGTGCTGGGAGGTTTTCAATGGCACGCTTCCGTAAACCGTTTTTTCGCGCATCCCGTGGTCTCTGGTATGTCCAGATCGCCGGTAAGCAGATCAATCTTGGCAGCGACGAAGTCGCCGCCTTCAAGACCTATCACCGCCTGATGCAGCAGGAGACGGCAACCGCCGCCCCGGTGGATCACCACCTTGTGGTGGTGTTGGTCGATGAGTTCCTCGACTGGTGTGAAAAGCACCGGGCGCCGGACACATACCGCTGGTACAAAGACCGGCTCAATTCCTTCTGCAAAACGATTCCATCCGATCTCACGACCGATCAGCTCAAGCCGCACCACGTCCAGAAATGGGTGGATGATTACGCGGTGACGCTCGCATCCGGTTCGCAGCGCAATCTCATTGCGTCGATCAAACGCGCCATGAAATGGGCAGAAGAACAGGGATATATTGAGCGATCGCCCCTCACCCATATGCGGAAGCCTGGGTGTGGCCGGCGTGAGCAAGTTGTCACCCCGGAGCAGTACGACAAGCTTCTCACGCGTGCGAAGGATCAGGAATTCAAAGACCTGCTTATCGTCACGTGGGAAACGGGATGCCGTCCGCAGGAGAGTTTGCGTGTCGAAGCACGGCACGTAGACGTTGCCGGAAGCCGCTGGGTATTTCCGCCCTCGGAATCCAAAGGCAAGCGTGTGCCGCGTGTCATCTACTTGACGCCGAAGGCGCTCGACATCACCAAACGTTTGATGGAAAAGCACCCGACTGGAACACTGTTTCGCAATACGAGCGGCGTGGCATGGACGCCCTACGCGACCAATTGCCGGTTTCGCTACGCGAAGAAAACGGTCGGCGTGAAAGTGAGCCTCTATGCGATGCGTCACACCTTCGCGACGCGGGCCCTGCTTCGCGGGCTCGATGCAATTACTGTGGCGACATTGCTTGGGCATAGTGACACCAGCACCCTGAGCCGGGTGTATCAACACGTCTCACAGAATCCCGAATACCTGCAAACGCAGCTTCAGAAGGCCGCGAGCTAATGAAGGGAAATGTGCTTGAGCTTTGGTCGGGCGTGCGGGACGGTCGCGGACGCGACCGTCCCGACGCGACAGCTATTGAGGAAGGTCGTCAATTGCTCTTCGGTGAAGCGGATGCCACCTCGCCCAACACCAATCCGAAGATGTGGGATCTTCCGGCCGGCAACGAGCTGGTAAAGCGTGCTTGCCGAAACCCCGATTCGTGCCGCAGCTTGACGTACATTGAACATTGTGGCACCAATCTCTTAGCGGCGGCCCGTGACCCTCTTGCCCCTCGCGTTGAGGGGTTGCGTGGCCTCCGCGGGCCTCACGCGCGGCGCGCCTACCGAGGCGTTGCGTCCTAACTGGTAGGCGCGTTCGATCATCCAGTTAATCCGCTCGGCATCCGACAGGTCCATGAAGTGAACGGCATTTGATGCTTCAGTCAGAACCTGCCTGACGGCGTTGGTTATGTTGGCGCGCATACGTGACCAGCCTTTCGTCCCCTCACCTTTTTCGATATCGGGTTCGTGTCATTCGACGACTTCGTACGATTCGACCTGCCGTACACGACGAACCGTGCCAGCGTCTCCGGATGAATCGGAAATCCGCTTGGTATCCAAGATCGGCACCGATTGTTGCAGCGATGGAAGCACGGGAACGCTCACGTGCCCAACCAATGTTGGCGCCGGAGCATCGCTGCCAGCCGGTTTGTCAAAATCCGGATAACAGCAGGCGGCTGTCGTGAAGACGGGGAAGAGGCCGACGCCCGGCATCATCTCAAGCAGCGTGAAAAGTGCGGCCTTCCCGGCATACGAGAAGTGCATGATCCAAATCGGCAGGCTGAGTGCTTGCCCCAGCACGGGGATCTGCCCGATCCAAATGATGTCGAGAAAATCCCGTGCGGCGCTCCATGCGATCAATCTTTGTTTCCTTGTCATGACGATGTCCTTTCTGATTTGAGTTACATGGCCTTGAGCGTGTTACCGCTCCATGCCCCGTGACTGTGCTACCTCTGGTTGCTCGGCGGTTTGCGCCGGCTCAGCGCCTTGCTCAGCCATAATGCCGGCTTGCTGATCCTGGGCGACATTCGCCGGGTACCGGTCGGCGCCGTACTGCACAAACGCGCTGCCGTGAAAAAGTGCCGATGACAACTCCGCCGCGCCATGAGAAGTGAGGCGTTTCATTTCCGCGCTGAATACAACATTGCTAAGGCCCGCGAAAAGCTGCTTGGCGGTATCTGACATGACGAATCTCCTTTCAAAAAACAGGTGAAGAAATCACCTACTGATCACGAAACACGTTTGCTTGCGTAGGAAGCACACCGGCTTCCGAAGACGATTGCTTGTGCGGTTGAGTGATGAATGCCGTTGCGGCCGCTGCGAGTATCAGCGTGACGAAGAGCACCAGTGCCGAACCGGCAAGCGTGAAGGACGCAGTCATGGATCGGATGAACCAGCCAGGACGCTTGCCGAGATGCTTCTCTTCGTAATAGCGCAGCAGCGTCGTGCGGATCGGCGGAACGCCCGGCGTGAAAGTGATCGCTGTTCGTGGGGGTAGCGCGATCACTTCTTCCGGCTTCAATAGCTTGCGCGCTTGCTGTTGCCAGTTGCTGTTGTCGTTGTTCGACGTGCTATTACTCGTCTGCGGCTGTCCGCTGTAGGACGCTTGATTCGACGTGCCCGTGCCGTTGCCGCCGGAAGCGACAACAATCGTCGATTCACCAAGCCGGGCACTGACAAACTCGGCCGTTGCTGACTCATTAACGCCGAAGAAGACCTGGGATGTATTTGACAGAAGGGTCTGATCCCGACCTTCGGGGAAGCACAATTTCAATTGCCCCATACTCTGAAAATAGAATTGAAGTCGCACGCCGAACGCACGAAATTTATCGACAGCCTCGTCAAGCGCTTGCAAATGTCCCAAGGACGCACTTTCATCGAGCACGAAATGGACGAGGTTCTTTTCTTGCAGCCCACCGCGAATACACGCCCGCAATAGTGAACCAATCCAAAGCCGAAGCAGAGCTGCTTGTGGACCCATATGTTCAGGGGGCAGCACCAAATAAACGGTCAATTTGCCTTTGCGAAGTTCGTTCGGATCAAACGTGCTTTTCGTCGTGCTTTCGGAAACGGCGATCGAGGTGAGAAACCGAAGATGCCGGGCAACGGTTGTGAGTGTCGAAGCCTTTTCCTTATCAACGCTGTGGCGAAGCTGTCCGCCCATGCGTGCAAGCAACCCGCCCCAGGCATCGGACTCACCCATGAGCTTGAGTGCGAGTTCCAGTTTCTTTGGGTCGGAGAGGATCTCGCTGACTGTCTGGAGTGATCGCGATCCTTGCTCGCGCTCGCCGTATCGCACGACGGTGGCAAGCACGGCGGCGATCCATGCCTCAGCAGCATCATTCCAGTGCGGTTCATGTTCAGACCCGCTACGAATCACCAGCGCTTTGGCGAGGTCGTTGCACTCGTCGATCGCAACAGAGCTATCCCGGTCGATACTATCGAGCGGATTCCACGTCGCCGGTTGCGGCTCGACCACCTTGAACGGATCGAGCACAACCACCGTGTGTCCGAACGCGTCGCGCCGATGCTGGGCGGTGAGCTTCGCATTCTCACCTTTGAAATCGACGACGACGCAGCAGTCCGAACAGGTGAGCAGAAACGGAATGACGCAGGAAACGCCTTTGCCGCCACCGCTCGGCGAAAACACTGCCGTATGAATTGCCTGCGGAAGCTGTGCAAGCCGGCCACGGCGTTTGCGACGCATGCTGAGAAAGAACTCGCGGCAAGCATCGGCTGCGTTAATCCGAGTTGCCAGAAGATTCTTGAATGCGGCAAACGATCCGCTCGTTGCCGGAATCCTTCCGAGGATCAAACCCGAACTGGCACCAATCATCCCTGCACGCCAGAGATCGCGTTCGCTCGCCCAGCGTGCGCTTCCCAGCGTAGTGAGATACACGCGGCCTTGCTTCGCTGCTACCAAGACCGCGATGAATCCGATCGCAGCAGGAATCCACGGCCAGCCGAGCATCGCGAGGATCGCGAAAGCATAGAAGCCGAGCGCAACGCCGATGATGAGCAGTAAACGAGAGAGTTTGTACATGACGCACCAATGCTTTCGTGGAGTTAACGCATTTTGGAACGGGCGATTTGCTGCGATTCGAGTTGCCGCCGCATCTCTGCGAATCGTGCTGCGTCGTTCTGCGTTTGCAGCAAATGGAGACGACGCGCTTTTCGATCAGTCTCAAATAACAGGTAGATGAGATAGACGAGTAGCAGCGAGAGGATTGCAAACGCAGCCGTCATGTAGCCGTCGTAGATGCCGGCGCGTTTCATCGCCGCCGAGATCGGATCGTCGGAGTTAGATTGACCCGTCAGGCAATGCAGTGCCGCAAAAACGAATAGTCCGCAACCGATGATGGGAATGAGCCGCTTCATGAGCGTGCCCCCTCACCTCTTCGTTCACCGGCAGCCTGGCGTGATGCCCGGACCAGCTCTAGCTCATCGCGCCGATTTTGGACTTGGTGCATGGCGGCAATGCCGTGCAGAAGCACGCCGTAGCAGGCCATCGCCGCGAGCAGGAAATACGCGAAATCGTGTAGTTGTTGTGCCATATGGCACCTAGCCTTTCGTGTTAATTGAAGATCAAACGGTGCGGGGTGCTCGCACCGGGCGTGACGTTTCTGCCATCGCCCGTGCCTGCGCT
>JANOBD010000020.1:0-11405 GCA_031411495.1 Phycisphaerae bacterium
GCCTCGAACACCAAGGACGGTGAACCGTGCTCGTCGTCAGCAGGCAAGTCGATGAGGTGATCATGATCGGTGACGACATCGAGGTGATGGTGACCGATATCCGCGGCGACAAAGTGCGCCTGGGCATCTCCGCTCCGAAACACCTCGCTGTCCATCGCAAAGAGGTCTATGGGGCGATTCTCAAAGAGCGCAACGCCGATAGCCTTGGCCAGCACGTTGCTGACTTTTCGAACCTCGCGCCCGCGTCACCGCCGGCGAAGGAAACCTGACGACCATTGGGGACCGCGAAGTTGAGCAGCGAAAACGGCAAGCCGGGCGTTCCGGCTTTGCCAGCCCACGGTGGGCAAGGGTCCGTGAAGGACTCGAAACACTTGTGAAGCGGTCGCATCCACTCGCACCGGATGGGGCTGCGCACAAATGGAGCGGCGGCGACGAGCCGGCAAGGCGAGTCGTCGTCTTTGGGCGAGTTGGCGCGATCGCGCCATCGGACTGGACCACGAAGATGAGCGTGCAAGCGGAAAACCCCTACATCACTAGGCGGCAGCAGGACGTCCTTGATGCGATGCTGACGATCTTCTCCCAGACGAACCTGCCCGTTCCGCTCAAGACGCTCGGCGAGCGATTGGGGGTGACGCGGGTGTCGATCCACGGTCACATGCAGGTGCTGGTGAAGAAGAAGCGCGTCCGCGCGATCCGCAGGGGGCTCAACCATCAATACGTGCCGATCGTGCCGCGTCGCGGGAACGAGGTGATCGTGAACGCCGTCGAGCGGCTCCGGCACCACGGCGAGCACGGAACCGCGCAGCAGCTCGAATCCGCGTTCGGAGTCCAGTCATGAAGACACCCGTTGAACCGATCGCAGTGACCTACCCGGCGGCCATGGCGATGTTGCAGGTGAGCGAAGCGACGCTGCACCGGCTGATTAAGGCCGGCGTGCTGGTCCGAAAGGTCATCCGCATGCCAGGCACGAAGCGGCCGATCAGCCGGATCACAACCGAATCGATCACTCGCTGCCTCCAGGATAAGCCTGAACCGTTCCAGCCCGACACGCGGCCGATCAGGGCAAAGCCTTCAAAGGTGCTTCGGCCGGTGTTATTGACCCGATCGATGAAGCCGGTGCTGGAGATCGTGTAGCCAGGCCCGCGGCCGCGACATCCAGCCGTGAGCAAAGTTCCCGCGTGATCAGGAGCAAATCGTGCATCTGTTTGGGATCCAGATAGAAGGACTGCCGGACGCTGCCCGTCGAGTGACCCTCAAACAGGTCGCGCGCGTCGCTGGATGCGCCCGAGCTGCTCGCGAACGTGGTCGCGGTGTGACGCAGCGCGTAAAACCCGCCACCGGAGAGCTTCGTGATCGCCGCATCGCATTCCGGACACCTGAGCACCTTTCCGCGCACAAATGGCTTTCGCTGGACGATGCCGTGCCTTTCACATGTTCCCAGGCGGGCGACGACGCGCGAAAACTGGGCCCCGACGTTGTCGGTGATATGCACCTTCTCGATGACGTTGTTGGCATCGTAGACGATGTGGTTCGACACCATGGCCGAGCCCGCCTCGGTTCGGAACATCAATCCCTTGGTCTTGTCGGTCACCGGCCGCTTGAGTTGTTCGACCTCGCGGATGGCCTCGACGACCAGCGGAGGCACGATCGCGTAGCGATACATCTCGGTCTTGGGACGAGGGAACGTCAGGAGCCCGTAGCCCGCGGGGATCTCGTCGGCGCGGCCGTGGAAGTGAATCTTTTCTGGCTTCTGGTAAACGGTGAGCGCATTCTTCGGCAGCTCGCTGATGTCGGTGTTGCCGTATCCGGCGAAGTAGCCCAGCAGGATGATCGTCTTCATCGGCAGATGGGCATGACGGATCAGCGCTGCGATCTCCTCGACGCGCCACGTGTCGCGCGCGCCATCGGCCCGGTCCTCGCGCTTCTGGCGGCGGATGTCCCGGATCGGGCGGACTTCGTGGATATCCATCCAGCGGAACGGCCGGCCCAGCGCGCCGTTACTCGCCTTGCCGACCCAGTTCCACATCGAGCAGACCGCGCGAACGTGACGGTTAAAAGCGTGGATGCCGAGATGCTTCTTCATCACCTTCAGATGCTCACGGATCGGCGTCGGGTCGGCCTCGAGTTGCCGGATCGTCTTTGCGCCGCCGATCGCATCAACGTATCGCTTCAGGGCCGCACGCGACTCAGCAAACGTGCGGACGTCGATCGCCGCCTCAACAGTGCGTTCGTGCTTGTCGCTCAAATATCGATTCACGACCTCGCGCAGCGTCGCGAGGGTCGGATCCTCGGCGAGCGCTTCACCATGAGCTCGCGCCTTCATGAACGCTTCGTACTTCTTGAGCGCCGCCTGCCACGACTTGCGATACTCCTCGCCGTTGGCGGGCGAACGGGTCGGTCCAAACGAGACGTGCCTGCCGTCGATCGTCGCGGTCCACGAACCCTTCGCGTGAGGGAAGAGCGGATAGTCGGGATACGGTTTAGGAATGCTTTGCGTCGAAATCGTGCCCATCGGTGCTCCCAGCTAGTGTCGGACGCTAGTGTCGGAAGGGTATCCGAACAAAAACCTAACGTCCATTTCGCTGCGGTGCAACCGGTTGATTTCGCCACTTTTCTAAACCATGAGGATCGCATTTCTAAACCGACGGTCGTGCGTTCGAGTCGCACCGGGCACGCTTTCGGCAGTTCCCCCAATTCCTTCAGAATGTACGCATCCTGCTCCATTCGTCTGCGGACGTGGTCACGATGCGAGTGGCACGCCAACGCGTTTGCAGACGTCTCGCAGGGCGTTAACCGCGGTCGCAAAGAGTTCCGGGCCGGTTTCGCCGTGTGAATGTGCGGCGACCTTCAAGTGCGGCTCGAGCGAGAGGAAGCCGCGATAGCCGGACGCGTACGCGTCGCTCACGATCGCGGGGATCTGCCCGTCGCCCTGGCCGGCGGGGACGACGTGGCCGTCGGATTTAACGGCGTCCTTGATGTGGATGTGCGCCGTGTATGGCCGCAGCGCTGGCCAGCACTCGAGCGGGTCCTGGCCGCACTGGATGAAGTTCGCAAAGTCGAACGCGGTCCGCAGCTTCGGATGGTTGATGGTTTTCATCAGGTCGATACAGCGCGAGCCGATGTCGCCGTAGATGCCTTTTTCGTTCTCATGGACCATGACGATGTCGGTGCCCTTGAGCAGATCGCACTGTACGCGGAGCAGGTCGATCACTCGTTCGCGGATCGGCTCGATCGGCCCTTTGCCCTCGCCGCCCTCGGGATAAAACGAAAAGACGCGAATGAGCGGCGATTCAAAGTGCACCGCCATCTCGATTGCCTTCTTGAACTGATCGAGCAGTTCGCCGCGCGGCGTATCGATCGGCTTCTTGCCGCACGGGCTGCCGATGCTGATCACGCCGAGGCTCGCGGCGTCGAGCTTCGATTTCACTTCGCGCTTCATCGCATCGTCAAACGCCAGAACATTCTTTCCCGAGACGCCACGCAGTTCGAAATGCGTTACTCCGAGCGCTTTGCAGGTGGCGATCTGCTGGTCGAGGTCGGGCGAGATTTCATCGGCGAATCCGGAGAGCTTGAGCATGATGCGATCCAGAGTAGAGGAGCGCACTTCGCTCGGCAACGCTTCGGCCGTTGCACTTATGAAGCGTATTTTGTGAGCATATTCACGCCGGCGCGAAAATCTTTGGGCGGTTCGGCTTCGAGCTTCAGCGGCGAACCGTTCGGATGGAGCAGTGACAGCCGGTGTGCGTGCAGCGTGAGCCGGCCGATGAGCGGCCGTTCAACCTCTTCACTCGGCGGTCGATAGCCGCGCTTGAAACCGCTCAGGTACAGGCCGGGCTCGCGATCGGGTTCCTCTTTCTTTCGAAGCCGCGAACCGTAGAGCGGATCGACGACCAGCGGATGGCCGATACTAGCGAGGTGAACGCGGATCTGATGCGTCCGGCCCGTCAGTGGCACTACTCGAAGCAACGAGTAGCCGCGAAACCGCTGCAGCACCTTCCACCGGGTAACGGCCGGCTTGCCGACGCGGTGGGTTTCCATCCGCAGATTGTTCGATGGGTCGCGACGCATGTTCGCGTCAATAGTGCCTTCCACGTCGGCGAGATTGCCGATCACGAGCGCGAGATATTCCTTCTCGACTTGTCGATTCTGGAACTGCTCGGAGAGAAAAGTTTGGGCCGAGCGGGTCTTCGCAAAGAGCAGGACACCGGAGGTGTCTTTGTCGATGCGATGCACCGGGCGGATGCGCGGATCGAGATCGCCCTTGAACGGGATGCCGAGCTGTTCCCCGAGCATCCTGGTGGCGACGCGCTTCTCGCCTTTGCTGGGCACGCTCACGCAGTTCGCGGGCTTGTTGGTGGCGACGAGATGGTCGTCATTGCAAAGGAGCGGAAGCAATTCGTGTTTGGGCATCGGAACGGCGAAGTATCGCAGAACTGACACTCGATGGGAACGGACCGTCAACCGGCCTTCGGCAATCGCTTCGCGTACGGCACGAACCGTTTGAGCTGGTTGATAGGCCGCTCAAACGCGAACCAGGAGATGCTCGCAATCAGTACGGTTGTCGCCAAGAGCAGGACGTAACGAAGCAGCCAGTGATTGAGTACAGCGGGGATCGGATAGATCCTGACGTGCGACAGCAGGACCGGAAAGACGAGGTTGTGGATGACGTACAGGCCGTAGCTGATGGTGCCGAGATAGACGAGCGGACCAAACGACAGCACGCGGCCGGTGATGCCCGTGTAGCCGCGACTCGCCCGCCCGATCACGCCGACGAACAGGAGCGAGAGGGCGGTTGTCTCGAGCGTGGTGATCGCCGTCAGGTTTAGCTTCGCGACAACCAGTCCGCGGGTAACCAGCCACAGCGGCGCGCCGACGAGCATGCACATGTTCTCGAATCGCCGCGACGCACCGGCACGCTGGATCATCGAGAGGATCGCGCCCAGGCCCAGCGCGTCGAAGCAGGAGAGTGGAAGGATTTCGAAGTAGTGATCGTTAGGCCGAAGCAGTGCCATCGCGATACGGAAGAGCGGCGCGGCGACGATCGTGATCCACACCAGCGGACGGAGCAGTCGCACCGGCGCGAGCAACATCAGGAACGGCCAGACGAGATAGAACTGTTCTTCGACAGCGAGCGACCAGAAATGTGCAACCGCTTTCGCCCAGGCCTGATCGTGCCACTGTGCGAAGTTGGACGTGTAGAGCAGATTCGGCACGAGCATCTGTCGGCCTTCGACGAGGGTGAAGGCCGCGACAATCACGGCGGCGTAGTAAAGTGGAACGATGCGCAGGAATCGGCGGACGTAAAAGCGAATGAGCGTCGAACCGGAGGATTGCTGTGCCTTGCCGGCATCAATTCGCGCCTGAAGCAGGATGCCGGTGATGAGGAAGCCGCTGAGGACAAAGAACAGGTGAACGCCGGCCGTGCCCCACGGGATATAGAGCCCGCCGACATTCGGCACGACCCAGTGTTCCACCATAACCGCCAGCACCGCGATCGCGCGCAGGCCGTCGAGCTGAACCATGTACTGCTTGCCGGCAACGGGACCGTGTATGCGCGCGAGATCCATCATCGAAAGTTATCGGCAGAACAGGCGGGGAGCGTGATGGCCGATAACCGGTCGTGCACGATCACAAATGCAACAGCAGAGGCGCGGAGTGAATGCGGAGGGAGCGCAGAGACGCATCACGCCCCGCCCATCAACACTGCCAATATCCCCTTTTGCGCGTGCAGGCGATTTTCCGCCTCCTGAAACACCTTTGATCGATCGCTTTCGAAGATGGCTTCGCTGATCTCGTACCCGCGATATGCCGGCAGGCAGTGAAGGACGATCGCCTGCTTCGGCGCGCTATTCATCAACGATTCATCGAGCGCATATCCCTTGAACTCGGCGACGCGCTTGGCCTTCTCTTCTTCCTGACCCATGCTGACCCAGGTGTCGGTCACGACGATGTCGGCATCCCTGACCGCATCGGTCGGCGTCGGGCGGACATCCACCGCGAACTCGGGCATCTTCGCGTGGATCTTCTTCAGGTCGTCGCCCGGCAATTCGTATCCCTTCGGCGTGGCGATGTTGAACTTCATTCCAAACTTGGAACATGCCACCGCGAGCGAGCGCGCGACGTTGTTCCCGTCGCCGATGTAGGCGAGCGTCAGTCCCTGAAGCTTGCCGAAATGCTCATCGATGGTGAGCAGGTCCGCGAGCGCCTGGCAGGGATGAGAATAGTCGGAAAGGGCGTTGATGACCGGCACTTTCGAATACTTCGCAAGGTCGATCAGCTTCTGATGCTGGAACACGCGTGCCATGATGCCGTCCGCCATCGACGCGATGACGCGGGCGACGTCTTTCACCGGCTCGCGCGTGCCGAGGCCGACCTCATCGCGGGACAGCAGCAGGCCAGTGCCACCGAGTTGTGTCATGCCGATCGCGAAGGAGACGCGCGTGCGCAACGACGGCTTTTCGAAGATCATCGCCAGTGTTTTGCCGGCCAGGATCGGATCATTTCGTCCCGTTGACTTGAGGTGTGCCTTGAGCCACTTGGCGACGGACATTACGTGCTCAAGTTCGGCAAGTGGCGTGTCGGCGATGGAAATGAAATGGTTCATCTTGGTCTTCTTTCACCACGGAGGCACGGAGTCACGGAGGAGAAAGGAGATCGCCTCCGTGCCTCCGTGTTTCACTTTCGCTTGGAACGGCGGACGGCTTTCTTCAGCAAAATCTCCGTCCCGATCCCGGCGTCGGTGTAGATCTCCAGCAGCAGCGCGTGAGGGATTCGACCGTCGATGATGTGCGCCTTCTTCACACCCGCCTTGAGCGCGGTCACGCACGCCTCGACCTTTGGCAGCATGCCTCGGCTGATGACGCCGTTCTTCACGTACTTGTTGATGTCGGCCACCGTCATGGAGCTGACAGCGCTCTTGGGATCCTCCGGCTTGGTGCGGATGCCATGCGTATCAGAAACGACAATCAACTTCTCGGCCTTCACCGCCGCGGCCACAGCGCCGGCGGCGGTGTCGGCGTTCACGTTCAACCGGCCGCCCGCGCGATCGCGCGCGATCGTCGCGATACAGGGGATGGCGTCGGCGGCCACCATCAACTCGAGCAGACGCGCATTCACGTTCGTCACCTCGCCCACAAAGCCCAGATCGATTTTTCGTCCGTCCTGGCCGGAGAGAAATGTCTTCTCCGCGAAGATGACCGTGCTGCTCAGTGAGTGCAGCCCCTGCGCTTCGCATCCCTGGCTGTTGATGAAGCTCACAATCGATCGATTGATCTGGTTGCACAGCACGTGTTCGGCGATCGCGAGCGTGCGCTCGTCCGTATAACGACGGCCCTGAACCATCTGCGGCTCGAGGCCGGCCTTGGCCATTGCGTCATTAATGGCCTTGCCGCCGCCGTGGACCAGGATCGGTTGCATGCCGACATAGTTCATGAAGACGATGTCGTTGAGGATCGTCGCGAGCGACGTCTCATCGTCCATGATCGATCCGCCGACCTTCACGACGATCGTCTTGTTGTGAAAACGCTGGATGTAACCGAGCGCTTCGACGAGCGCCTTGGCTTTGAGAATCGCTTCGTTCACCTTGTGCAGATCTCCTTCCCCACGGTGATTTCCGCTTGGGGGAAACGGCGAAATCTATCGATGTTTGACACCTGATGCAAAACGAAGCTGCGCGATTTGATGTGCCGGGATGCGATCTCGCGAGAAATTTCAACGGCGACGTCTGAAGGCGGCGACACTGCCAGCGAGAATCATCCCCGTGGCGGGTTCAGGAATCAGACCTCGCGCCAGAAGCAAATCCGCCACGAATCTGTCGGGAGAAGTCCCAACCGCGAGAAGCGAAGAACCATAATTCTGCGCAACCGTGAGCAGATCATCGAAATTGACCTGGCCATCAAAGTTGAAGTCCCCGGTGTACCACTCGCCGCTTGCGTCGTAGTTCTGGGCGAGGGTCAGCAGGTCGTCAAAGTCGACCGCGCCGTTGAGATCGGCATCGCCTTTCAGCGTGTACCGAACGAGCAGGTCACCCGCGACGACCGGTTCGCCGAGGAATGTTCCCGACTGCGCGACCCTCGCGTAACCGAGTGCGGTGGAATTGTCTGCGAGGCTGCTGGAGATGCCTCCGGTTCCGACTCCCGTTCTGCCATTGGCGAGGAACTGCTTGAGCGCCGCAAGGGTCGTCGGATCGGGCGCGGACGGATCCGGGCGGATCAGCAGTGCGTTGTTCTTAAGGTTGAAGGTCGCTCCGGCTTCGATCGACACATTGGTCGAGACCATCAGGCTCGGTGAAATCGCCGAGAGCGCGTTGGAGAAGGTGAGCGACCCTGACGACCAGACAAGAAGACTTCCTGTGCGGATGCGCTTCTCAGGTCCACCGTTACCGACGAACCACTCGCCGTCGATAAAAGCGCCGTTGACGTCGAATCGATTGCTGACAAGGCTTGATCCCGCGCCAAGATACAGCGAACCGCCGGCCACAATCGTACCGTCGCCGCCGACGCTCGCGTGCGTCCCTGCGACGCGTTGGTAAATGCCGGGACTGATCACGTTCAACTCGCCGCCGATCTGAATGGCTCCATTGCTCTGAATGGTTCCGCCAGAACCGACCGTGAGTGTCGCGATTCCAGATCCCGGTGCGGTATTGACTCGAATTGAACCTGCCGTGCCGTTGGAAAACGTTGTCGCCACGAGCGTGCCGCCGTTTATCACGTTGATAGTCACGACCGAATCCGCCAAGCCACGATCGTTCACGGCAAACAGTCCGCCGGCGTCGAGCCGGGCGTTCGATCCTGTGACATCGAGAGAGAAGTGGCCGCTCTGCAGGTCGCCGGCAAAAAACGCCTCGTTCGCCTCGACGAGACTCTCGAACGTACAGGAGACGACTCCATCGATCGCGAGATCCGAGCCCGGAGTGCCATCGCCGCGACTCGGCGCGAAGAAGCCGGAGTCAATCTGCGGGGTGGCGGGATTGTCCACACCATCCGCAAGGAGCTTTGCCGTCGACCCGCTCACGAGGATGCTCGTCATGCCACCGCGCCCGGAAACGACCGACGAATCGGCCAGGTACTCGAAACATCCCGCGCGGATTTCGCCCTGGGCGATAACAGAGGTGGTTCCTGCGCCGCCCGTGGGTGAAGCCGGCGCGTTACCTCCGCTGAAGATCGCCGCGTCGCCGAGATCGGCAATCGCACCGGGGCGAACGTCCAGCACCGCTGCATAGGAGTCGTCACCGGCGAACACAGACGTATCACGCACTGTCAGACGCCCGCCGGAATTGACGTTGATACTTGCCAGCGTCTGGGTGCTGTCCGTCGAATTGCGGATTGCCGGTGCGACATACATTGAGCCATCGATTTGCATCGTGGAGTTGATGCCGGACGAGTTGGCGCCGCCGATTGTGATTTGCGTATCCGTTCGATAGCTGTTGGAGAAGACCGCGAATGCCTGCCCGGCGCCATCCGTGTCGCTGACGCGAAACTGGCCGCCGTTTGAAAGGTTGATCGTGGTCTTCCCGACGCCCTGCGACGCGCCGGACATGAAATAGCTGTTCTGAAAGCCGACGGCGTTCGAGACCTCAAAAGTCCCGTTGTCGACGTTGATGTCGGTGTCCGCGCTCAGCCCGATCGCGGTAGGGCTCTGGTTGATCGTCATGATTCCCGTACTGAATCGCGCCCCGTCCGTCACGCTGATCGAGGCGACTCCTGCAGGGGGATGAAAGCCGGAGGTGTGGATGAGCGCCTGGAAATCGACGCGCATGTTCGCGCCCGCACCGGCGACATTCATGCCACGCGTGCCCGCGGTGGAGTCGTTTCCGATCAGCGCGTTGGTGAAGTGTGCGCTGCCTCCCGAGTTGACATTCAACGTAGCGCCGTCATCTATGCCAACGAAGGAGTTTGTTCCGGATAGGTTGATCGCGCCGCCGTTGCGGACGTTCACAACGGATTGATCCCACAGGTACATGGAGTGTGCCGATGAACCCGACGACAGTGTGGCTCCGCCATCTATGTTCGTCACGCTTTGTCCGCGGAACGTCGAGCGACCGACGATGTTGAATGAGCCGTTCGTCAGCGTTGCTCCGGCGAGCGACGTGATTGCCAATTCATTCGTATTCCACCCGCCCGTGAATGACGGCTTTCCTGCCGCCATTCCGTCGACCGAAATCATTGAGTAGATCGGGCCGGAGCCGGCGAGGTCGTTCGTTACGACGTAGTTCGATGCCAGCGTTGGGAAGCCCAGCGTGTCTCCAGCGGTTGGACTGCCGGTCGGCATCCAGTTGGTGCTGGAACTCCACAAACTGCCGCCCGATCCCGTCCATAGCTTTGTCGCGTCCGAGTCCGCGCGGCGACTACGTGCATTTTGACCAAATGGTTCGAAACGGAAGGCGGCAAGTGTCGAGCCGATAGTCGACGCAACAGCCGACCGCGTGAACGATGTGCTCACGCCGACTGCGAAACAGAGTAGTGCAGCGGCACCAACGCACGAAACGCGCGGCCTCGCCGCCTTCGCATTTTGATTCTTACCCGGTTGTTTCATCCGTCCGTTTCTGTGAAGACGCCGATTCGTCTTGCGGACAAATCGGCGTCGAATGGTTAACGAATCCGGATACGCCAGATCACTTCCTCCGTCGACCCAGGGCCATTGCGCCCAGCCCCAGGAAGCTCAGTGACGTGGGTTCGGGAACCAGGCTCAACGCCAGGCTCCAGTCCCCTTCGAAGCTCCCCGTGACCGTCGAACTCGTCCCGCCCACAAGCGCGACCGAAAGGTTGTAGTTCTGTGCCAACGCCAGCAGGTCATCGAAGTTCACCAGACCGTCGAAGGTCACATCCCCCTTGTACCAGTCGCTGCCGCTGGTGTTGTAGTTCTGCGCCAGCTTCAGCAGGTCGTCGAAGTTGACCGCCCCGTTCAGATCCGTGTCGCCCTTGATCGTGGCACGAACCAGAATGTCTCCCGCGACGACACTGTCGCCCAGGAACGTCTCGGGGGCGCTGACCAGCCGGTAACCCACCGCCATGTTGGCCGCCAACGCGCTGCTGGTGATGCCGCCCGTGCCAGCACCCACCCGGCCGTTGGCCAGGAACGTCTTGACCTGCGCCAGTGTCGTCGGATTCGTGGTCTCCGGACGGATCCGCATGGCGTTGAGACCGACATCGACCTTGGCGGTCGAAGCGATCAGCGTGTTGTCGGTCTTGAGCAGGGTGGCGGTGGAAGCCGGGGTGTGGGTCATCTTCACCAGACCCGCGCCGGTGACATCCAGCGTGCCGGCAAACGGATCGCCGCCGCTGATCGTCCAGGTGCCGCCAATCGTGGAGACGCCCGCGACCGAAACCGTGCCGGCGGTGGTCATGGTGCTGTTGGAAGCCAGGTCCAGGCTCCCGGCAGCGATGACCGAAGTGCCCGCACCGGCG
>JANOBD010000021.1:0-31744 GCA_031411495.1 Phycisphaerae bacterium
GGCGAACGCCGCTGGTGAGCACTCCGCTGTCGGCATCGACCACCTGCGTGGCGGGCACGGAAGTGAGCGTCAGATTGTAGGTGCCGGTCGCATTGAAACCTTCGTCCCACACCACAACGAAATAGGTACCTGTCGAGGGCAGCAGGGTTTCGGTCGTGCCCAGTGCGGCGCCGGTGACGGCGTTGTAGACGTTGGTTCCCGCGGGCGTGAACACCGCCATTTGCAGATTGAGCGGCTGCCCGGTGAGTTCGCCGGCAATCGAGACGAGCGAACCACTGGTCGTGCCGTTGATCGTGTAGATGTCGATATCCGCAACATCGATGCTGCCGGAACGGTATTCGCCGCTGGTGACCGCGCCGCCATCGCCACTGTTGAGCTGCGCCCCGCCGAGTTTGGCCAGCGAGACCGCATAGCCGCCGGTCTGCGCGCCTGAGGCATCGGTGATTCGAATTGTGTATGTCCCGCTGACCGCGAGGTTGAACGACGTCGAGCCGTTACCAATTGTGCTCGTGGCCGTAAACAACACGACGGCCGTGGGCGAAATCAACTGGATGCGTGGCGTGAGCGCACTGCCGGCAAGTGTTTCCATGACACCCGCGACGACGGATTCGCCGGCGTTGGCGGTGAAGGTGTAATCATCGACCTCACCGGCAGCGCTGATCGCGCCGGTCAGCGTCTCGCCGGAGGCGATCAGCATCCGCCGCGGCTCGAGCGACTCTGCGAGATACTTGCGGACGGAACGTCCAATAAGAGAAGGTGAACGACGAACTGAACTCACAACATGTCGGTTCTTCATGATTTGTCTCCCGATCCGGAAATGAAGCCCTAGTGTCGCGCGAGCATCCGATAATGTCATCCTTAAAAATCGGCGGACCAAAAAATGCTGCCAGTGCGGGTGAGCCGATGGCCGCGGAGAAGAGGCACATCGGCCCCGGCCCGAAGCCCGCTGGCATGACGAATTTCACGCTAACGCGATTGCCTATGTTTCCAAAATGAAGTTGTCCGTTGTTTTGGAAACGCGAGCGCGGCATGCCTGCGGGCCGAATCGCTGGGCGGATGCGAAAGGCACATTTCAAACGGATAGGTCATTCAATCGGCGATACCGCACTTGGCGCCCAGCGACGGGAGCAACCGCGAGGGATGCCCCATAGGCCTGCGCGAGGATCAGCAGGTCATCGAAATCCACCTTGCCGTCGGGGGAGTAACTCACATTGCCCTGGCTGAACGTGCGACCCGATTGGCCGTAGTTCTGCGCGACGATGAGCAGGTCATCAAAATTGACGATACCGTCGCGGGTCGCGTCGCCGTTGAGTTTGAATACGCCCGGGCCCTCGAGCGTGTAGACGCCGGCCAACGGAGATCCCTGATCGTCGCTCACCGCGCCCGCGGGCAACTGGAATCGATATCGGCCATCGGGAAACGTCTCGGGAGCAAACGCCCAGGTCGCGCTCAGGTTGTCGGGCGAAAGCGCGATCGTGGCCGCGGCAACGGTTCCACCCGTCGTCAGATTCGTCGCCAGCAGATCGGCCGCGTCAATCGATTGCGGGTCGATCGCGCGATTGAACGTGACCGATACCGAGATTCCCGTTTCCGTGAACAGCGCGCCCGTGGTGACAGCAAACGGCGCGATCACCGTCCCGGTGATTGCGAAGTTGAATGGGTTCTCGTCCGTGTCGTTGCTGGTGAAGCTGATCTCACCGGCAAACGTGCCCGCGCCCGTCGTGAGCAGCTGAATGCTGAACGTGTCGCTTCCGCCGGCCGCGATCGAGGTGAGCGGATCGACGATCGAGAATCCACTCGGCAACGTCAGAGCGCCGATCGTCAGCGCCGCAGAGCCGATGTTGCGGACGAGATACGTTCGGGTCGGCCCGGCCGCTCCCACGAACGCGCTGCCGAAGTCGGTGCCGCTGGCGAGTGAGGGCACGTTCGCCCCGTCGAGGATTTCCACGCTTCCGAACCCCACGACCACTTCCGGCCCCGCCGGCGCTTCGGCCGCGTCATAGACGGTGGCCGCGCCGCTGGTGTAGTCATCGTCCCACGCGAGAAAGTTTCCGGATGATGCGAGCGCGCCGTCGATTCCGCTGAAACCGGTGGCGGCATACAAAGTCGTCGGATTCCATGTCGCGGTCGCTGCATCATAGACGGAAGCGGTGCCGGCCGTCGTGTTGGCGTCCCAGATGATGAAGCTGCCCTGCGATCCGATCGCGCCGTCCACGCCGCTGCCGCCGGGCGCCGGGAAGAGGCGGGTCGCGTGCCACGTCCGGGTCGAGGCGTCATAGACCGATGCCGCGCCGCTGGCGTGTTGCGAATCCCAGATGACGAAGTTGCCGCCGGAAGCTGCGGCATCGTCGACGCCGCTAAAGCCCGAGCCGGCGAAGAGCGTGGTCGCGTGCCACGACGAAGTGTCGGCGTCGAAGACCGAGGCGACGCCGCTGGTGTCGGTGGTGTCCCAGATGACAAAGCTGCCGGCCGACGCTTTCGCGCCATCGACGCCGCTGACGCCGGCGCCGGGGAAGAGCGCGGTCGGTTTCCAACTGTCGGTGGAATCGTCATAGACCGAGGCGCGGCCCGCGGTGTTGTTGCTGTCGTAGATGATGAAGTTGCCGGCGGATGCCTCGACGCCGTCGAGCCCGCTGAAACCGGTCGTCGGGAAGAGTGTCGTCGGCGACCAGACGCCGTGGGTGACGTCGTAAACGGATGCCGTGCCGGCGGTGGAGAACGTGTCCCAGATGATGAAGTTCCCGCCGGAGCCGAGCGCGCCGTCGACGCCGCTGACGGCCGCCGCGAACAGGCTCGTCGGCTTCCACGCGGATCGGCCGGCATCGAAAACCGATGCGGTTCCGCCGGTCGTGTTCGAGTCCCAGACCGCGAAACTTCCCTCCGAGCCGGCCGCGCCATCGACACCGCTGCCGCCTGGCGATGAAAAGAGCGTCGTCGGGTTCCACGTCGCATGCGCGGCGTCATACACGGATGCCGAGCCCGACGCATGGTTCGAATCCCAGATCACGAAGCTGCCGGCCGATCCAACGGCGCCATCCACGCCGCTGAAGCTTGCGTCGGGATAGAGCGTCGTCGGCTTCCACGTGGACGTCGCATCATCGAACAACGATGCCGCGCCGCTGCCGTATGTGGAGTTGTAGATGACGAAGTTGCCGCTCGAAGAGGCGACACTGCTCACGGCACCGAAGCCGGGGGCCGCGAAGAGGGTGGTCGGTTTCCAGGTTGCAGAGGATGCGTCGTAGACCGATGCGGAGCCGTTGGTGTAGTCGTCGTCGTAAATGACGAAGTTCCCGCCCGAGCCGATAGCGCTGTCGATGCCGCTGAAGCCGCTGCCGGCAAAGAGCGACGTCGGTTTCCACAGGTGCGAGTCGGCATCGTAGACCGAGGCGGTGCCGGCGGTGGTGTTGGCATCCCAGATGGCGAAGCTGCCTTCGGATTGCACGGCGCCATCGACGCCGCTGAAGCCGGTGGAAGGAAAGAGCGTCGTCGCGTGCCAGGAGTGAGTGGCTGCGTCGTAGACCGATGCGCTGCCGTTCGAGACGGTGGAATCCCACACGATGAAGTTACCGCCGGAGCCGATCCCGGCGTCGATGCCGTTGCCGGCGCTGGCGAAGAGCGTGGTCGGGTGCCAGGAGGCGGTGACGGCATCGTAGACCGAGGCCGCGCCGCTGGAATGGTTCGAATCCCAGATGAGGAAGTTCCCGGCGGAGGCGACGGCGCCGTCGACCCCGCTGAAGCCGGTGCCGGGAAAGAGCGTGGTGGGATGCCAGGTGTGTGAGACGGCATCGTAGACGGACGCCGTGCCCGCGGTGGTGTTCGAGTCCCAGATGACAAAGCTGCCGCTCGACCCGATGCCGCCGTCCACGCCGCTGAAGCCTGAAGCGGGAAAGAGGTTGGTCGGATGCCACGAGCGCGTCGCCGCGTCGTACACCGACGCCGCGCCGCTGGTGTAGTTCGTATCCCAGACGACGAAGTTGCCTTCCGAGGCGGCGGCGCTGTCGACGCCGCTGAAGCCGGAGGACGGGAAGAGCGTCGTCGCGTGCCAGAGGTCATCGGCGAGCAGCCGACGTCGTTCCAGCGCATCACACGAACACCGCCGTCCCCGATTCTTCTCGCCCATGCGTCCCTCCCGAAATGCCGGGCCGAATGCTAACCAGCCGGGGGCCGCATCGCACAGGAATAGTCGAAAAATCGACGCCTCGCGTCGGTCCGGAAGCCGGTCCAATCGGATCGGTGCGGCGGGCAGATTACGCCAGCACGTCGTCAGTCAGGCTGCGGCGTTTCGCGATGGATGAGCCACGCTCGCTCGAAAGCAGGCTGGTGCCGTACCGCTGCGCCAGCAGCAGCAGATCGGAAAAGTCGACCAGGCCATCGGCGGAGTAATTGAAATTGCCCTGGCTGAAGGTTCTGCCGGATTGGCCGTAGTTCTGCGCCAGAATGAGCAGGTCGTCGAAGTTCACAACGCGGTCGCGATTGGCATCACCGGTCAGGATGAAGAATTCGATCGAAAGTCCGGAGGCGAGTGGATCGCTTCCGTAATACGTGGTGACCGAGGTGGCCGGTGCCGTCAGCCGATATCGCGCGTCCGGCAGCGTCGTGGTAGAGGTCAGTGAAAGAATCAGACCGGTTGGCTGCGGCGTCGTGTACGCGGACGTAAAGACACTGCCCGGCAGGACTGCGCCAGTTTCAAGATTCGTGAGTGTGAAAACGCTCGTCGACGTGATGCGTGGCATCACGTCGAAATTGAGCGTCAACGCGCGCGTGTCGGCGCTGAATGCCGCCTGCTGGAACTGGAGGTATTTGTAAATCGGAAGGATCAGCGGCGAACTCGTCGCAGTGCTCGCTAACAGCGTGACGGAAAGCTGCCGGCCGAGCCGCAATCCCGCCGACAAGGTGCGCGGGAGGACGACGTAGCTTCCGTAATCGAGTGCCGAAAAGGAAAACAGTCCCTCGCTGTCCGAAGTAGCCGTCGTTTCACCGGTGTCGAAGACCCCATTCAGGTTCGCGTCGATGAAAACGACATGGTTTACCAGCGGGGGCGTTGCAGAGGCGTTGTAGTACGTGTTGCCGTGGTTTGTATCGACAAATATGCGGCCAAGGAGTGTCAGCGAAGCGGGCGGTGGATCCGCTCCGAAACTGACGCCCGACAGGGTCGCCGCATCACCAAGTGTCATGACGTATGGCGAGGTCGCCGGCGTCGACTGCACCCAGCCGGCACCCAGCACTTGTCGCAGGCGGGGCGTTCCCGAAGGTACGTCGTTCAGTGTGAACACGCCGTTCAATCCGGTGATGGCAGACGGTTCTCCCGCGTCTAGTGAAGCATTGTTGTTCGTGTCAGCGAAGATGGTTCGGGGCGTTGATGTCGGGACGAAGCGATCGATGCCGTTCTTGATGCCGTCACGATTGAAGTCATCGAACGCGGTACCTGTGACGACGCCGGTATTTGAAATCCGGCTCGTGAAGTCATTGAACGGATAAGCGGTTCCGCCGGCTACGGTGACGGTGCGGAGGTTGACGTTCGGTGCGATGGAAATCCACGAAGCGGGGAGCTGTTGTCGCACGCGGTAGGTGCCAGCGGTGAGATCGGCGAAGTAATAGCGTCCCTGCGCGTTGACGATCGTCTGCGGTTCGCCGCTGTGGAGGACGCCGTCGTTGTCCGTGTCGAGCCACACGGTGCGACCGGTGAGCATGGGGTCGTTGGTGTCGCGAGTGCCGTCGGCATCGCGGTCCTGCCAGATCGTTCCGGAGATCGAGGCGCGATCGGTGCGATCGACATAGGTGTAAGGCTTGATCGTGTTCGCGGTCGGGTCTTCGCCTGTGAAGACGAACCTGTTGTTCACGACGAAACGCCCGCCATAGTTCCCTGCCTCGCCGATGGGGACGGCGAGGGTGGCGGTCTGGGTCAGAACAAAGGGGTCGGATCGATCCGTCGCGGAATTGTAAGCGTTGAAGTAGACCGAGTCGCCGACGCTGAGAAAATCGCTGACCGCGTCGATTGTGTTCGGCGAGAAGAAGATGCGTTCGCAGTAGAGCTGGGTTTCATTCGAGCGATAGAGAGTGGCTGCTGAGTTTTCTCGCATCGCAAACACGGCCGAGCCGGACGCGGTCGCAGCCATTCCATAGAAGCTGGCGTAGGGGGCGTTGGTCGCGAAGATCGTCTCGCTGTAGCCCGAAGTGTAGATGCGCGAGAGCGAGTGGTATCCGCTGCTGGACGTCGCGTTGTAATAGAGCTTGTTCGAGAATACGCCCTGCAGCGTTGGATAAATCCAGTTGGGGCTGAACGTCGAGACGACCGCGGTGCCGGCGGTATTGCTCGGCGACCAGGACCAGATTTCGTTCGCCCCGCTGGCGAGTGTGTTTTCAAAGTAGAGCTTCGAGTTGAAACTCGTCAGTTTTCGAATCGTCGAACTGCTGAACACCTGCGTCGCGGCAGTGGGTGTTGCGGCCGCGACACGGAAGATGCGTGACTGCAGCGCAAGGCCATACACATCGGTCCCGACGACTTCGACGTCGGAAATGTTGGTGCTGATTCCACTCACAAGCACCGTTCCGGCGGCGGTCCCGTCCGTCCGCCACAAGCCCTGCGAATTGCCCACGTACACCGCTGTCGAAGTGTTCACTGCGTCGTTGGGGTTACTGGGGAACGTGCAGACGAAATACGTTCCGGCGGCCGTACCATTGGTCTTCCACAAGCCCGGCGTCGGCCCGGTGTGCACCACGTAAAGCAGATTTCCGCCGACGACGCCGAGCGGGGTCGGAAGCCCTGAGCTGTTTCCCGGATAACTGTCATGGACAAGCGTCGTGCCCGCGGCGGTGCCATCCGATCGCCACAGTTCCGATCCCAGGCCATCGGTGCTGCTGCCACGGAAGTACATGTAGGCCCCCATCGAGACCATCGGCGTGTTCCCATCGATATCGACGCTCGAAATGGGCGAAGCAGAAAGGTGATAGCGAGGCTCAAGTGGAACCATTCGAGACGAACCTGCGCGACGCGGCATCAAAACCCCTGGGTGAAAGCAGCACTCCTGATCGCGTGATCATGCAAGCCAAGCGAGGCAAATCAAGCGCAAACCCGTGCGGCAACTCGTGCCGTGTGGTTGAGCGTGGCAGGACGCACTGTCATGTGCCGAAGTTTCCGGCAAGGGTGCTTTTGCGGACGTTGTGTGCCGCTATGCATCGATGCGGAACCACCCGCTGCGCATGTCGGTCTTCGAGTGGATTCCAGAGGAGGCCGGCGAAAGAAGCAGCGATGTGCCATAACGCTGCGCCAGCAGCAGCAGATCGGAAAAATCGACCAGGCCATCGGCGGAGTAATCGAAGTTGCCCTGGCTGAAGGTTCTGCCGGATTGGCCGTAGTTCTGGGCGACGATCAGCAGATCCGAGAAGTCCACCACGCGGTCGCGGTTGGCATCACCGGTGAGGGTGTAGAAGTCGAACGTGTTGTCGGCCACCAGCGCGTTGCCGGCGTTGTCGAGAACGCCGGGCGCGATCACACGGAGCCGGTAGTTCGCATCGGGCAGAATCGCCGAGAACGTCAGGCTCGCGGTGCTCGTCGCGCCCAGGTAGCTGAGTGTGAACGGCACGCTCTGCGAATTGGCGAGGTTGATGACCGAGAAGTCGGCGGCACTGAGGCTCGCGCCGACGTCCTCGCTGAACACGATGCGCAGCGACTGCGGCGCGGTTTCAAAGAGGAAAGTGTCATTCGCCACCGTCGGCCGAACGCTGTCGAGCACGCTGCCGAAATCGAAGCCGAAGGGGTTCTGGCCGGTGGCCAGGGTGACGTCGTATAGGCCGTTCGCGGGGAAAATTGCGTTCGGCGCCGTCTGTCGCCAGCCGAGCGGACGGACCTGGCCGATGTGATAGGTGCCGGGCGCGAGCGCGGGGCCGAAGCTGTAGTTGCCCAGCGAATCGCTGAGCGTGGTCAGCTCGCCGGTGGAAAGGGAAAGGCTCCAGCTGTTGAGCGTGCCGACATCGCCGGGGCCGATATCCGCGATCTCCAGCGTCCAGGTTCCGTTGGCGCTCTGGCCTTTGAAATTGGCAAGCAGCCCGCCGGGAATGAAAGAGCCGGTGAACGGCGCGGTTCCGTTGGCGATAAACGTGCTGGCCTGATCGTCGAGCGTGGTGTTGACGAAGTTCTGTCCCGCATCGCCGACGCTGGCAAAGAGCTCGACGCGCGTGCCCGCCGGGTTGATGAGTGTCGCGACCAGATCGCCGTCAAACGTGTGCGTGATATTGAGCGTGAGCGTAACGCGCTGGATCGCGCCGCTCGTGCCGCTCACGTTCAGGACCGAGGTGACGGTGGAAAGGTCATTGATCGCGACCGGCACATTTGTGGAAGCCGGCGTGATGGTTGCCGAGTCGAGCGTCGCGTTGCCGTTCTGGTCGAGGAAGACGGTGCGATTGGGCAAGCCCGCTTCGCCGGAATCGAGGATGCCGTTGGCGTTGGCATCGTTGAAGACGTTGCCATTGATGCCGGTGAGGACCGCCGACTGCGTGTAGATCTCGAACGCGCCGCGGCCATAGGTGCCCGCGACCAGCACGTGGTTGGTGTTGATTTCCAAGTCGCGCACCCAGACGTTGGGCAGGCCGGCGCCGTAGCGCTGCCAGGTCGTGCCCAGATTGGTCGAGACGTAGACGCCGTTGTCGAGTCCGAGATAGAGCGTCGCGGCCGCGCCGGCGCCCTCGAGGGCGATGGTGGTGGCGGGAAGGTCGGGCAGGTTGCCACTGATGTCCGTCCAGCTCACGCCGCCGTTGGTGGTGCGGTAGACCTTCGCGCCGCTGAAGCGGTCGCGCATCGCGTAGGCGATCTGGCTGTTGGCCGGGTCGATGGTGATTTCGTAGATGTGGTCGGTGAGGGGCGCGCTGCGCTCGGTCCAGTTGGCCCCGCCGTTGGTGGTGATGAACATGTGTCCGCCGGCGGCGGCATAGATCGTGTTCGGGTCGGTCTTGGAAATCGCGACGGAGTCGACGGTTGCGCCCGCGCGGAGCACCGGCGAGATCGCCGCCCAGTTGTCGCCGCCGTTGGTGGTCAGGTTCACCACATCCGTGCCGAGCGCGACGCGTGCGCCGTTGCTCGGGTCGACGACGAATGGCGGATAGAAAGTGGAATTGGCCGAGTTCACCAGGCCGGTCGTCTTGGAAACGAACGAGACACCGCCGTTGTCGGAGCGGCGGAAGTAGGCGCCCGCGCCGAAGCTGCCGACCGGCGCGATGTGGTAGACGACGTTTGGGTTCGTGGTGCTGAAGGCGACTTCGCCGCCGTCGCCGCCTTCGCGCAGCGTCCAGCTCGTCTGTCCGGTGGTGGCGAGCGTGCCGTTGTCCTGCGTGCCGCCGAGCACATAGCTGTTGTTGGTCGGGTGGATGGCGACGCCGACGAACTGGGTGATCTGCATGTTCCCGTTGAGATCGGACCAGGTACCGGTCGGGCTGACGGTAGACAGGCGCCAGATGCCGCCGTCGTTTCCGTTGAGCAGCCGGCCCGCGCTGTCGTAGACGAGGGCATGATGATCGACGTGCGGGCCGAAGCCGCTGGCGTCGGTGTTGATACTGGTAAAGGTCGCGCCACCGTCGGTGGTGCGATAAAGATTCACATTGCCGGCGGTGACGACGATGTTGGGATTCGTCGGATTGACGACCAGCACGTTGTTGTACCACATCTGGCTCATCGCCGGGACGTTCGCGGTCAGGTCGGTCCAGGTCGCGCCGCTGTCGGTCGACCGGCTCCAGCGCAGGACGCCGCTGGTCGATTGATTTTGCGATTGGGCGTAGATCGTGCTCGGCAGGCTCGGGGAGATGGCCAGCGCGGTGCGGCCGTTGACGTTGCTCATCGGGTAGTTGCCGGCGGGCGACCAGCTCGCGCCGCCGTTGATGGACTTGTAGACGCCGCCGGGGACGGTGAGCGCGACATCGCGGTTACCGTCGGCCGCGTAGAGGATCTGCGGATTCAACGGGTTGATGACCACATCGGTCCAGCTATCGATGCTGGTAATGCCGCTGGTGGTGTTCGTCCAGTTCGCGCCGCCGTCGACGGTTTTGAAGATGCCGGTCCCGGTGGCGGCGCCGATGCGGCGCGGCAGGCTCACGGCGGCGAAGGCGATGTTCGCGTTGGTCGGATCGACGGCGATCTTGCCGATGCAGAGCCGATTGAATTGCGCGGTTCCCACCATCGACCAGGTCGAGCCGCCGTCCACCGATTTGAGAATGCCCGATCCATAGTTGTGCTCAAACGTCGCGTTGCTCGCTTCACCGGTGCCGGCGTAGATGACGTTGTGATTGGTCGGTGCGATCGCGATCGAGCCCAACGACAGGTTGGACTGGTTGTCGGTGAGCGGCGTCCAGGAGGTCCCGGAGTTGGTGGTCTTCCACACGCCGCCACTCGCCGAGGCGACGAAGAGGGTGTTGGAGTCGGTCGGGTCGACGGCGATCCCGGCGATGCGTCCGACGCACGGCCCGCCGCCGGGCGCGATGCCGCCATTGATCGGCGCGGGTCCAACCGGTACCCAGTTGGTCGCGCTCACCGGCACGACGCCGGGCTGGATCGTCGGCTGTTCAAACAGGCCGTAGTCCTCCGGCGGGTCGACCTCTTCGTTCCACGGCGGGCCGTCGATGCCGTCGGGAACTGCGTCGGGAGTGAAAATCGGCGCGGGCGTGACCGCGAGCGAAAGACGAACGTCGAGCGTCTCAAACGCCGCCCGCAAAACGATACTCCGCAGTTGACGTGCGCGCATGACTTCCCATCCTTGTCACCCCTGTTGCACCATTCGCTTCGAAAAAACGTCCGCGACATCGACGCGCGTGGCTGCCGATCCGCCGGCCGTGATCATTCGATGTCACAATTGGGAATGCAACTAAAAACTGAAACCGACGCCGAGATCAGGCCAGCAGACCGTTTCTCGCGCGATTCGATCGAGCCGGCCGGTTTGTCGCGCCCGTTCCCGTCGAAGAGACGATCAAAACCGATGTTCCATACCGCTGTGCGAGCAGCAGCAGGTCGGAGAAGTCGATCAGACCGTCGGCAGAGTAGTTGAAGTTTCCATCGCTGAAGGTCTTGCCGCTCTGGCCATAGTTCTGGGCGAGGATCAGCAGGTCGGAGAAGTCGACGGTGCGGTTGCGATCGGCGTCGCCGGCGAGAACGTAAAAATCGAAGTTGTAGGTGCCGGGCAGATGCTCGCCGGCGCTGTTGAGCTGCGCCGTCGTCGGGATCGTCACGCGATAGTTGCCGTCCGCGAGAATGCCATCGAATGTGAACGTCCCGGTGAAGCCGGTGTAGGCGAGATGGATCGCGCTGGAGGGTACCGTGGTGGAGGTCGTAAGGTTCTGGAGGACGAGCGCGCTGCTGAGCATCGTCGGATCGACGGCACGATTGAAGTTGAACGTCAGCGACTGCTCGGTTTCGAAGTCGAAGTTGCCGGTGTTCACGCGCAGCGGAGCGATGACGTTGACGGTCGTCGAGCCGTTCACGCTGCCGTTGGTAGCGCGGACGGTGTCCGAGCCGGTCGAGGCGGGTGCGATGTAGTTGCCGGCGGCGTCGATGGTGCCGCGCGTCGCGATCCAGTCCAAGTTCGATGGCAGCGGCGCGCCCGTGGAACTGTAAGCCTGCGCGGTGAAGATCTGCTGGGCGCCGGTGACGACGCTGGGGTTGGCCGGCGAGACAACGATGCTCGCGATCGCCGGCGCGTTCACGCTGCTGGTGGGGACCAGATCGATCGCGTCGAAGATCACAGACGGCTGAAGCCACGCGGACGTGCTGCTCGATCCGCTGGCGACGACGATGCTGATGGTGTTCGTGCCGGCGTGCAGCGCGCTGGTGGAGATGCCGTAGGTGTGAAGGTAGTTGTTGCCGCGCCAGTTGCCGAGCGTGATGCCGCGCGTGTCGGGCTGGGTGCTGGGCGTCGGCGCCGCGGAGTAGGAGCCGCCGTTGACGCTGATGATCGGCCGGCCGCCCGAGGCGGCGCGGGTGATGGCGATGCGCAGCGTGTTGGCGACGGCCGCCTGCGCCGCGGTGAGCGTGAAACTGAGCGTGACGTTCGCGCTCGTGCCGGTCTGCGTCGCGTCGCGCTTCCAGATCGCCATCGGCAGTGTGTTGGTCGGGCTGGTGCCGACGTTGAAGGTCATGTCGGTCCACGGCGACATCCGCGTGTCCTGTGGGTGCATGATGGTGATCTTGTCGCCATTGAGAAACTCGCGCGGCGTGCCGTCGAACGTGCCGATGCGGAAGACCGGATTCGGCGGCAGGTAGTAGGTGTTGGCGATGTTCGCGTTGATCGTCTGGCCGGCGGCGAGGGTGACCGTGCGCGTGCCGACGGCGAGCTCTTCGTCGTAGAGCGTTTCGGTGTAGGTGCCGGGGATGACGTTGGGAATCGTGTAGTTGCCGGCGGCATCGGGCGTGGCCCAGAACTGCGCGGCGGCGTTGCTCAGCCCGACGGTCGGGACGCGACCGGGGGCGATGCCGCTGATCTTTCCGGTGATCGCACCGCGCGCCGATGGCGAGACCCAGCCGGCAAGACCCAGGCCGTCGATGAAGCTGTAGTTGGGGATCGTCGGCGCCGCGACGCCATTGGTAAGCACGAGTGCATACGGCCCGTGCAGACCAGGGCGGAACGCGTCGGTGAGCGAGTGGCCGGAGTACGGCATGTTGTAGATTTCGACGGCGGCGCCGGTGCTTTGGAAATCGATGTCCTTCCAGAACGGCCCGCCGGCGCCACGCTCGCGATTGCCGATGAACATGTACGCGCCGGCACTGGGTCCAGTGGCGTGATGCTCGACATGATCGATGTTGCGGGTCTCGCCGTAGTACTTCGAGGCGGTCGTTCCATCGGCGAAGCCTTGAACGTCCTGGCTCTCGATCGCGCCGGTGCCGCCGGACGTGTCGGATTCATCCGGATGGTTTGGGAACTTATTCCAGTCGAGATAGGTGATGAAACGCGTGGAGGAGACGAGCATCTCGGGCGCGTAGGTGGCCATGTAGATGACCGGGTCGTTCCGGCGGGCCATGTAATACTGGATCACGCCGGTCGCGCCGGTGCCGGCGGTGGCGACGGTGTCGTCGCACGAGATCTTGATCCACTGCGGCGTCGGGCTCGGGTCGACGGTGGCAATGACCTGCGTGCCGACGAAGCCCGTCGCGGTGTTCGCGTTGCTCAGGCCCGATTCAAAATGCGAGTAGCGGGCGGTGGAAGAGTAGGGCGCCTGAAACTCGACGCCGTTGAGCTTAAACGAGGTGAGATCGCCGGAATGGATCGTGCTGTTGCTGCCGTTGCGGAGAACGGAGAAGGTCACTCCCGCGCCGGTATCCACGGTGTATGTTGAACTGGTGGTGCTGAGTCCGAATGCGAGCAGGGTTCGCGGTTCAATCGCTTCGACGAAGGCTCGGCGAAGCGCACGCGGGCGACGTTGGGTAGGGCGAATCAAAATGAGTTCCTCCAGGGGCCGAATACAGTATGCCGGGCCTCCTGGGAATTTCAAAGATTTTCATGAGCGATTGCTGATAAAATCTCGCTTCATTGCAGGGATACGTCACGATTACCTAAGAAAAGCCGGTAAACGGTTTGAAATGCAGCCTCGTACGCCGGATTCGCCAGTCAGATCATTGCAGCACGTCAACCACTTTCGCACGGCGTTTCACGCCCGATGTCTGCGGTGCGGTCGCAGCGAGCGAGGTTCCGTACCGCTGGGCGAGCAGCAGCAGGTCATCAAACCCCACGAGTCCGTCGGCGGAGTAGTCGATGTTGCCCTGGCTGAAGGTCTTGCCGGTCTGGCCGTAGTTCTGGGCGAGGGTGAGCAGGTCGTCGAAGTTGACGGCCCGGTCGTGGTTGGCATCCGCCTTCAAAAAGAAGAAGCCAAAGGTGTAGTCGGCCGCCATCGGCGTGCCGCCGTAGGTGACGCCGCTGCCTTTGACCCGGACGGTGTAGTCGCCGTCCGTCAGCCCGTTGTAGAAGACGACAGTGCCGGTATTGGTGACGAGGCTGTAGTTCAGCGAGTAGGCCGGCGGGGTCGCGCCCGGACCGGTAACGACCAGGTCGCCGATGGTGAAACTCGACTGGACGTTCCGGTCGAAGCTGATGGTCGCGCTCTGCGGATAAGTGTCGTATTGGAACCCCGAGCCCGTAACCGTCGGTCCGCCAAAGATATCGTTGTCCCGCAGGACGAACGAAGCCTGCCTGGTCGGCCCGGCATCATAGGTGAGCGCGTCGCTAACGCTCAGCGTAAGAAACTCGTCGCCCTCGGCGAGCGTGTCATTGATCGGCGTAAACGTGACCTGCACAGAGCTCGCACCGGCAGGGATCACGACCTGGGTGGAGGTGGTGACGCCGTTGCCGAAGAGCATGTTCGTCGCGTTGAAGTCGCGGCCACTCCCGCTGATGGTCATGCTGCCGCTGGTGCCGATGAGAATAGTCTCCGGGAGGTCAAGTGCTTCGGTACGCGAGACGCGAAACGTGGCCGATTGACCCGTGCCTTCGTTCATCTCCGGCGAGACGTTCTCGAAGTTGATCGAAGAGCCGACATCGATCAGCCGCGCCACTCGTCCTGATCCGCCCGCGACGACGATCTTGCGAGCCGGCGCGATCTGGTCCAGGGTCACGTCGAGTCCCGTCGCGATCAATGGCTCTGTGGTGGTGAGGATGCCATCGCCGCTGAAGCGAGTATCGAGCTGGCCGGCTTTGGTCAGCGCGATCATTGCCAAGGTGCCGGCCTTCTCACCCGCGACCAGCAGTCCGCCGCGGAATCCGGTGGTGATGGAATAGGCGATGGCTTTGCTGGGGGCGAAGCCATACTCAAATATGCCTCCGGCGCCAAAGGTTGCGTCGGGCGTCCCATTGGGGTTGTAGCGGGCGACGAGAAAGTTCCGGGCGTTGGGATCGGCATTCCCCGCGTAGCCAGCGACCACCGTCTTGCCGCCGGGCATGTGGGTAACGCTGGTCGCGAACTCGATCGGCGAAGTAGAGAGATTTGGCGAGGTGAGAACCCCATCGCCATCGAAAGCGGTGTCCATGCCACCGTTTGGGGTGAGGCGCATCACGACGAAGCGATCGTTGCTGGTGGAAAGAGCGTACTTGCCGCCTACCACGGAGATGTAGCCGTAATAGGGATTGCTTGCCGGCGTACCGGTGTGGTCGATGTTGATTGACTGGACCGAGTCCTTATCGCCGCCCCAACCGATCCTCACCTGGCCATCGCCGGAGAAAGCGGTGTCGGGCGGCGATCCGTTGACAATAGCATCCAGCGAACCGTTGCTGGTGTATCGAACAACGAGGATGTCGCCGTCGGCGGCATTGCCTGCAACGAGGATTTTGCCATCCCGCGTGGCGATCACGTCCCTTGTGCTGTGGTAGTGGAGGATGCTGACATTTGTGATGCCATTGGTACCAAAGGTTGGATCAAGGCCTTGGCCATCGACGGCCAGTCGGGCAACGAGCACGCCGTCGTTGCCCGTCACATCCGTAGACAAGCCCACGATCACTCTCTCGTCGGCGTTCAGCTCGACATCGACGCCGCGGACGGCGTACCCCCCGGGCGTTTCGAACAGCCCGCCGTTTCCGAATGTGACGTCGAGCGAGCCATCAGACAACAGGCGTGCCACGGCAACGTTGTCACCTCTTGTACCGGCCACGATGATCCTGCCACTGGGTGCGATCGCGGTGTCGACGACACTGAAGTCGAGTCCGGGAAAAGTGATCTGCGCCCTCCCGTCGCTGCTGAAGGTATTGTCGAAATCTCCCGCGCTCAATGCGATCCGGAACTCGAGGCGTTCGATGCTCGTGTGGCGTAAGGAAGATGACTTCATTCGCTGGCCTCAGTGAGTGTCCAAGTCGAGGGGACGCCGACGTGTGGGTAGCGCGGTTACGGGTCACGCCCATAGGTGATAGCGCTTCGGAGGAAGGCGACCATCATGGAAAGCGGCCAGATCGTTCAGCTTGACAAGCAAATTCGCGTCACATTGGGGATTCTGTCGGCAGATCCTCGTCTAGAACTCGGCTTTCGCACAGCGAGCACAACCCCCAACCTCGCCCGGCGGATTGTGGTGAACGTAGACCGGGCAAATCGGTCACGGGAACGAACAAACAAATGCCCGGCTCGAAAAAAATCGTGACTGCTGAAAAGTAACATTAACGCCTTATTAATAAGAACTTGTCGTGGTGGACGAGTCGGACCGCGCTGCGCGTTTGGGTCAAGAATGCGCAGCGCGACCCCTTCATGGGAACGCGTTGCTTTTCACTCATGACTTCATTGCCGGATGTCATTCGGCGTCGGAGGGAATGGCCGTTCTCAACCAGGGCAATGCCCTATGGAGTCCGTGTCATGCGATTTACTTCTCGTGAATCGGTCGGTCCTCTCAACACGCTGCGTCACGCGGAACGCGTCGCCGTCGAAGCCTACGACGACGCGACCCAGGATGTCCCACTCTGTCCCGCTTCACTCGCAAATCCCTCGCCCAGCTTGCCGGAAGAACCGGGTGATCGTCTGGAACCTGCGCAACGCGTCGCCATTGCGGCGATCGTCGCCGGCCAGACATTCGCGATGGCGGCGCGGGCGGCGGGCATCTCACGGCGAACGCTCTATCGCTGGCGGCAGGAGCCGGCCTTCAAGCAGGCGGTCGACCAGCTCAGCATCGAGGCGCTCGACGCGAGCGTCACTCGTGTCCGTAACCTCATGCTCCGCGCGACGCGCGTCATGAGCGAAGCCCTCGTCGGCAACGATGCAGCGCGGTCGGCGTATCGCGTCCTCAACTCGGCGCGGCTGTGGAAGATTCTCGAAGGGGCGAGGTCGGTCGCGGATGAGTCCGTTGAATCCGTGTCCGAATCATCATCGAAAGGTGTGAAGGATGGGATTCGTTGACCGAGCAAGCAGCGTCTTCCTGATCCCGACGCAACGGGATCAGCACGACGGCATCTGGTCGGACGGGGTCACACGCGCCGAGTGCGCAAAAAAAGACGGCCCGCAAGCGGGCCGGCTAAATGAGTTTCGAGTGATGGTACGAAAGCGAATTACTTCGCCTGCAGCTTCTTCGCCTTCTCGCGAACGCTTTCGAGCCCGCCGACGTACATGAACGCCGATTCAGGAAGTTCGTCCGCTTCGCCGTTGCAGATCGAGTCGAAGCTCTTGATCGTTTCGTCGAGCTTCGTGTAGACGCCGCTGAAACCGGTGAACTGTTCGGCCACGAAGAACGGCTGGCTGAAGAAGCGTTCGATCTTGCGGGCCCGGCTCACGATCAGCTTGTCGTCTTCGCTGAGTTCGTCGACGCCAAGAATTGCAATGATGTCCTGAAGGTCGCGGTAGCGCTGGAGCATGGTCTGCACCTTTCGGGCCACGCGGTAGTGATCTTCGCCGACGATGTTTGGATCCAGAGCACGGCTCGACGATGCGAGCGGATCGACGGCGGGGTAAATGCCCTTCGAAGCGATCGAGCGCTCGAGATAAATGAACGCGTCCAGGTGGGCGAATGCGTTCGCGGGAGCCGGGTCGGTCGGGTCATCCGCGGGCACGTACACGGCCTGCACGGAGGTGATGGCGCCGCTCTTCGTGCTCGTGATGCGCTCCTGCAGCTCACCCATTTCAGTGGCGAGGGTCGGCTGGTAACCGACGGCGCTGGGCATGCGGCCCAGAAGTGCGGACACTTCAGAACCGGCCTGCGTGAAGCGGAAGATGTTGTCGACGAAGAGCAGCGTGTCCGCGCCGGTTTCGTCGCGGAAGTACTCGGCCATCGTGAGGGCCGAAAGGGCGACGCGAAGACGCGCACCCGGCGGTTCGTTCATCTGGCCGAAGACCATGACGGTCTGGTCGAGCACGCTCTTGCCGGTGTCGCCGACTTTGGCTTCTTCCATTTCGATCCAGAGGTCGGTGCCTTCGCGGGTGCGTTCACCGACGCCTGCGAACACCGAGTAGCCGCCGTAGTTCTTGGCGATACGGGCGATGAGTTCCTGGATGACGACCGTCTTGCCGAGCCCAGCGCCGCCGAACAGGCCGGCCTTGCCGCCGCGGATGAAGGGGGTGAGCAGGTCGATGATCTTGATGCCGGTTTCGAACACTTCCGCCTTGGGCGTGAGGTCCGTGAACTCGGGGGCTTCGCGGTGAATCGGGCGAGTCTGCTGGGTGTTGACCGGTCCGCGTTCGTCGATCGGTTCACCGAGCAGGTTGAATACCCGGCCCAGGGTTTCCTTGCCGACGGGAACCGAGAGTGGCGCGCCCGTGTCGGTGACATCGAGCCCGCGGCGAAGGCCGTCGGTCGACCCGAGCGCGACAGCGCGAATCTTTCCGCCGCCGAGGTGCTGCTGCACTTCGCCGGTCAGGTTGATGTCGGTTCGGCCGTCATTGAACTTCACTTTGACGGCGTTGTAGATGCGGGGAAGTTGATCTTCCGGGAACTCGGCATCGAACGTCGAACCGATGACTTGAGAGACCTTTCCGACAGCAGGCATGTTGGCTCCAGTTTGCAGGTTGCACTTTGCGGTTTGCAGTCTTCGATGTTGCAGCGTCCGCAGGCCGGCCTCACCAACGAACAGAAGTCGCTCGCCGTCAACCGGGCCCGGGATTGTAAAGAGCGGCCGGTGATGGGCAAGTTCGCGGGGAACTTCATGACGTCGAGACGGGTGCGGCAAACCGGCGCGGGGGTCGCGGCGAGGCATCGGCATTGTCGCAAAGAGACAGACACTCGGCCGTCATCGCGATGCGACCACCCTCCACTCAAAGGCTCTCATTACATCTCGCCTGCTCAGGCGAATTCTCAGCGGAGCTGCGACGCCATCGGGCGCAACGCGATTTTGAATAAACACTTACGTCGAAATCCGTCGTGCTGCCCCGATCGAGTACGAATCTCGACCTCGGCTCCGCCTTTCGTTCCTGCTCCGAGAAGCCCGCGAAGCCATTTCGCACCGCGGAAACCGTGCGTTTCCTCAGGCGCGGTGGAGATGCAGCACCAGCGCAATCTCCAAACCCTTGTCTCCCAAACTCATCCGGAAAAGCCCGACCCCGAACGGCCGCGGACCCTGTTTACGATTGTGACGCTAAGTAATGTAAAGGGCTCTCGCGTATGAGTGACAAGTCTCAAAAAGTGATCGGGCCGATTTCTGCCACCGGGACCGTGGGGCTCGACCAGATTCTCGAAGGCGGCCTGTCCGCCAACCGGCTGTATCTGATCGAAGGCGATCCTGGAGCCGGGAAGACGACCCTCGCGCTCTGCTACCTGATCGACGGCGCCAAGAAGGGCGAGACCGGCCTGTACGTCACGCTTTCAGAAACCAAGGAAGAGATCAACGCCGTCGCGGAATCTCACGGATGGTCGCTCGATCCGATTCACATCGTCGAACTGGTCGCCACTGAGTCGAGTCTCACGCCCGACTCGCAATACATGATGTATCACCCGTCCGAAACCGAATTGGGCGAAACCACAAAATCGGTGCTTGATGTCGTCGAGCGGGTGAAGCCTCGCCGCGTGGTGTTCGATTCGCTTTCCGAGCTTCGGCTCTTGGCGCAGAACCCGCTTCGCTATCGTCGCCAGATCCTTGCGCTCAAGCAGTTCTTCGCGGGACGAAACTGCACGGTGCTGTTTCTTGATGATCGATCCTCCGATTCATCCGATCTCCAGGTGCGTAGCATCGCGCACGGCGTGCTCACGCTCGAGCAGTTGGCGCCTGAATACGGCGCCGAGCGACGCCGGTTGCGCGTCGCGAAGATGCGTGGCAGAAGCTATCGCGGGGGGTACCACGATTTCCGCATCATCAGGGGCGGGCTGGAAGTCTATCCACGCCTGGTCGCCTCCGAGCATCACGCCGAGTTCGATCGAGGGCAGGTGCAAAGCGGCGTGAAGCCGCTCGACGACCTGCTCGGCGGTGGACTCGATCGCGGCACGAGCACGCTCATCCTGGGGCCGGCAGGCTCTGGAAAATCGTCCGTTGCGATTCAGTACGCGGTGGCGGCCGCAGAGCGCGGCGAAAACGCCGTGCTCTTTGCCTTCGACGAAAGCCTGGGCACGCTTCTGGGCCGGACCAAAGCCCTCGGCATCGATCTTGAAGGGCAGATGAAACTCGGCCGCATCAAGGTGCAGCAGGTCGATCCGGCCGAGATGGCGCCGGGCGAGTTCGTGCAGGAGGTGCGGAATCACGTCGAGGCGCGAAATTGTCGCGTGGTGATCATCGATAGCCTCAACGGCTATATCAACGCGATGCCCGAAGAACGTTTCCTTACCATTCAACTGCACGAGATGCTGACCTACCTCGCCCAGAAGGGCGTGACGACGCTGATGGTGGTGGCGCAGCACGGGCTGGTCGGGAGCACGATGCAATCGCCCGTCGATGTCAGTTACCTCGCCGACAGCGTGATCCTCACGCGCTATTTCGAACTCAACGGGCGGGTAAAAAAGGCGATCTCGGTGGTGAAAAAACGCAGCGGCCACCACGAAGAGACGATCCGCGAGCTCGCGATCGAACACGGGGGCATTCGCGTCGGCGCGCCACTGGAGAATCTTCGCGGAATTCTGACCGGTGTTCCAACGTTCGAACGCTCGGCCCAAAGCCGGAGCGACGAATGAACGGAACCACCTCCTACGAAGAACGCGTCCTGCTTCTCGCGCCGACGTCGAAAGACGGTGCGGTGACGAAGTCGATCTTTGCCGACATCGGCGTCCTGTGTACGCCTTGCCCTACGGTCGAATCCCTCTGCAATGAAATCCGGTTGGGCGCGGGCGCGGTCCTGTTGACCGAACAGGCCATCGGGATGCCCCAGATCAGTCAATTCGGCGAGTGCCTGCGCAACCAGGCGCCCTGGTCGGATTTGCCGGTGGTGGTGTTGTGTGCCGGCGGGGCGAACTCCGCACTGGGCCGACACGCACTGGATTCCTTTGGCAACGTCACGGTGCTGGAACGGCCGGTGCAGATGGCGTCGTTGGCGAGCGTCGTGCGGACGCTCATCCGTTCGCGCCAAAGGCAGTACCAGATCCGGGCGCACATGCAGGAGCGAGAAGCGCTGCTGGCCAGCGAGCGATCCGCCCGCGGCGAGGCCGAGCGCGTGAGCCGCGTGAAGGACGAGTTTCTCGCGACGCTCTCGCACGAGCTGCGTACGCCGCTGAACGCGATCCTGGGATGGTCGCACATCCTAGCACGACGCGAACCCGCCAAGCGCACCGACGAAGAGCTGCGCACCGGCCTTGAAACCATCGAGCGCAATGCCCGGGCGCAGACGCAGATCATCGAGGACTTGCTCGACATGAGCCGGATCATCAACGGCAAGGTGCGTCTGGAGATGCAGCGGCTGAATCCCGGGCCGATCATCGAGGCGGCGGTGCATACCGCGAGCCCGGCGGCGGAAGCCAAGGACATCACACTGCGCAGCCACATCGGCAAACGCGTGGGTGAAATCTCCGGCGACGCGAATCGGCTCCAGCAGGTCTTCTGGAACCTCCTCTCCAACGCCACCAAGTTCACGCCTCACGGCGGTCGAATCGACGTTTACATGACCCGTATCAGTGAGTTCCTTCGGATCGACGTCGTCGATACCGGCGAAGGCATCCGCTCGGACGTGCTCCCCCACGTGTTCGATCGCTTCCGACAGGCAGACTCCAGCTCGACCCGCCGCCACGGCGGCCTGGGGCTTGGCCTGGCCATCGTGAAGCAGCTGGTCGAACTGCACGGCGGCACGATCTCCGCCAGCAGCCGAGGTCTTGGCGAAGGCTCGACGTTCACCGTGATGTTGCCGATCAGCTCCGAGATTGTGCAGCCGCAGGCCATTACCGAACAGGACAAGTTGAAACACAGCGCGTCCGAGACGAGCGAGCTCCCCGTTGTCTCGTTGGCGGGTGTGACCGTACTGGTGGTCGATGACGAGCCGGATGCGCGCATGCTGGTAAAACGGCTGCTGGAAGATTCTCACGCGACGGTCTACACCGCCGGCTCGGCGCAGGAAGCGCTCGCGTTAGTTGGCCAGAGGGCACCGGACGTACTCGTGAGCGACATCGGCATGCCCAACGAGGACGGATATCAGTTGATCCAGAAAATCCGATCCGGCGAAAAGCTTAGCAACCGATTCACGCCCGCCTTGGCGCTCACTGCGTACGCGCGGGAGGAAGACAAAGAGAGAGCCATCCGAAACGGTTTCCAGCATCAAATCACCAAGCCGGTACAACCCACTGAATTGCTCAACAGCGTCGCGGCGCTGGCCAAGTGTTGAGCAGCGGTTGGCCCGGGTCTGGTTCGAGCGGATCCAGATCTTATCCAAATTGTGCATCAGCTCGTCGTCAGTTTCACCAGCCCCTTGGCATGGTCGCGGATCCAGCTCGTCTTTCTCAGCACCATCTTGAGGAACTGCGCGCCGTCGAACCGGCTGAAGCGACCGGTCTGCGCGATCGGGAAAACCGCCTCGGCGATGAGCGCTTCGATCATCAGCGGCGGGATCGCTTCGACCTCTGCCTGGCTGAGAAGCACGACTTCGTCGTAACCCTTGATGAAGCGCTTGAAGCGCGCGGCATCGACCTCCTCGGGCCATTTCGAGACGTCTTCGTCGCCGCCGATGATCGAAAACTGCAATACGCCGTTCGCGACGTCGATGATTCGCGGCAGGAGTCGCGCCGAGTCGTAGTCGATTACCGCGACGACGCGGCCTTCCCGGAACAGCATGTTGCCGGGGTGCCAGTCGGCGTGAACGATCTGCCGCGGCCAGTCGCTGATGCCCATCGCGTCGACGCGCATTGCGGCATTGAGATAGAGCTCCGAGAGCTGCACGCAGGTGGCGGCCACGTCGACGCCATTCAGGATGCGCGGGATGTGCTTCAGGCCTTGATCGACCGACGGCGCGGCATGAAATGAGCCGGGCGCCGGCTTGAAATCGGTCGTGAAGTTTTCGAGAAGCTTGTGGTACAGCGCCAGCACCTTGCCGGACTCGAACGTCGAATCGAGCGTCTGCGGATATCCCTGGCCGGGGATGTACTCGAACAGCTCGTAGATGTTCGGCCCAAGGTGAAGCATGGAGCTGTTGGATCGGCGCGTGCCGATGAGATGGGGAAGCGGAAACTGCTGGGCGGCGAGGTGGAGCTGGATCAGGTGGCTGAACGCGACTTTCGGTGCATCGTCGCGCCCGCGGGCGCGGCGCTTGAGCAGGAACGCGCCGTGCTCGGCGTCGATGATGAGCTTCGGACTCTTACGCGAGCCGCGCGGGAAATCGCGGATCTCACGGATCACGCCGACGTCGTAGTGCGAAAGCACCATCGCGAGTTCTTCGGTGCCGAAGCGCTCGCGTCCCATGCCGGCGGCGAGCTGCTGCTGGGCGCTGCCGGTGTCGAGGGCTTGAGGATCGGAGAAGAGCATTCCGTGAAGGGTACGAATTCGTCGTTCCGCGTCCAACCGACGAAACGATGCCGCACAAGAAACACCAAGTCTCCGATGGATCACCGAGTATCACCGATAGAAAAACGCGAGTCGACGCAAGAATCGCACATCGCTGTCATCGGTGAAGATCGGTGACTACGGCTCCGAAACGATAGCTATTTGGGAACTGCGACCGGCACGCCGCCCTTTTTCGCGCTCTCGTAGAGTGCGAGAATGATCGCGACGGCTTTGCGTGCCTCGATGCCGTTGGTCTCGGCGTCCTTGCCGGCTTCCCAGGAGTCGAGGATGTGCTGGACATTCTGGATGTGCAGTTCGATGCCGACATCGGTCGGGCTCGATCCGCCGCCGGTGCTGCTCGACTTCACGTTGTTGATCGAGTCGGCGAGCGCGGCGTCTTTCTTCTGTTGCGCCTCGTCGACGTCGAAGCGATACATCTTCAAACCGTCCTCGCTGACGGCCATGCCTTTCGAGCCGCCGACCTCGACCCGCACGTGCGTGCCGGGCCACATGCTGGTGGAGCCCATGAGGTGGCCGTAGGCGCCGCTTTCGAACACGCAGGCGCTGGCGAGCGTGTCTTCGACTTCGATCGCGGGGTGGATGAGTGACGAGGCGTACGCGCTGACCTGTTTGACCGGCCCGGCGATCCACTGGAGCAGGTCGACGCTGTGAACCGACTGGTTCATCATCGCGCCGCCGCCGTCGAGTTCCCATGTGCCGCGCCATCCGCCGTTGGCGTAGTACGCGTCGTTGCGATACCAGGGGGTGTAGCTGGCGGCGAAGGTGAGCTTGCCGAAGCGGCCGGTGGCCGCGGCGTCGCGGATGGCGCGGTTGGCCTTGTTCCAGCGGTTCTGGAAGATACCGGCGAGCTTAATCTTGTTCTTCGTCGCGGCGTTGTTCACGCGATCGATCTCGTCGAGCGTGATTTCGATCGGCTTCTCAATGATCACGTTACGACCGCTCTCCATCGCCATGATGGACGGGTCGGCGTGCGAGCCGCTGGGCGTGGCGACGTGGATCACTTCGGCATCGGTCCTGGCCAGCATCTCTTTCTCATCGCCATAGACCGGCACATGTTCCATGCCGTTTTTGACGAGCGCAGCCTTCGCTTTGGCAACGTCGAGATCGCACACGGCGACGAGTTTGGCGTTGCCCTTGGTCTGCTCGAGATGCTTGAGCAGCTTCACGTGCCACTCGCCCACGACGCCGACGCCCACGATCGCATTCTTCCACTGCTTGGCCATTCGATTCTCCGGTGCAAGGTCGGGGATCGAGCGTATGGCCAGCCGGAGGTCTCAACAAGCGGGCGCAGTGTCGATGCGAGTTTCTGTTTTTGGATTTTCGGGCGAGTGATTCCCCATGTCACTTTACAAAGTGAGCGGCATGGGCGGCGGCGATCTCCCGGAATGCCGCGCTCAGGTCGGCGGCGCTGGTAGGGGTGTTGTCGTCGACGTGGTAATGAACGCCGCTGGTGGTGTCGGCGATGTACTGCATCAATGATCGGTCGGCGTCGGTTCCGAAACTCACGGTGTAGACCGGGATGCCAAAGCCCAGCGCCCGATTTGCCTGGCTTTGGGCGTAGGCGATCGGGTCGACGCCGGTCGGGCGGTTGGCCAGTCCGTCGGTGAGGACGATCACCATCGGTTCGGCGCTGGAACGCGCGTACGCCTTGGTATAGTCGACACCACTCTTCAATCCGTCGCCGATGTTGGTTGCTCCGGCAAAGGTCGCCGCATTGATGCTCGTGCGCACCGCTGTGAGATTGCTGGAATAGACGTTGTCCAAGACCGGAGTGTCGCTGTAGTGATACATCGCCACGCGGTCCTTGCCGTTGCCGACATCCTCAACGACATTGCAGAAATCGTTGACGGCCGTCTGCAAGGCGACGGACTTGCCGTTGTCGAGCATCGATCCGGAGAAGTCGAGCACGAGGGTGATGTCGCGAACGGAGAAGTGAGCGACCGAATCGGCATCGATCTTGGACGAAGGGCGCGAAAAGACGCCGCCGGCATACGGCTGGCTGAGAGTCACACGGACCGCGTTCGCCGGCCAGCCATTGGCGGTAAACGTCTTGCTCACCGCGTTCCACGAGCCGGAGATCACCGACACCTTGCTGGAATCGACGACGACGGATCCGCGATTGTTCTGGGAGACGAGCGCGAGGGCGGCGGCCTGCGGGTCGGCACCGGTTTCGAGCGCGGCCGAAGCGGCGAGCGCAGCGGCATCGATGGTGTCGCGGATCACCGCGCGGCTGTAGAGATACTTGCCCAGGTCGACCGCAAATGCGCCCAGGCAGATCGTAAGGAGGACCCAGATGTTGGCCGTCCACATGATCGCCGAACCGCGCCGTGAGCGCGTCGCGCCCGAAGGAACGAATTTGCCTTCTGCCCTGTCCATGCCACAAACTGACGATTCGGCGCGAGGTTCTGCAAAGCGGGACCACACGATTTCGTGGATTTGGGCAGTTTTGATCCTATCGGACACGCCCGCGCGCGCTGCAACCGGCCCGAAAATCGCAGAGAATCAGCCCCATGAAGCCGCGCCCCGTGCCCAATCGTCACCCGCATTCTGCACCGAAAAAGCCGCCGCTCCGCATCCAGCCCACTACCCTATGGGACTATCCCAGCCAGGACTACGGCACCGAGCAACAGGGCATCGCCGGCTACAAGGGCGCGACACCCAGCTACATCATCTGGAATCTCATCCAGCGCTATACGAAGGAAGGGGAACTGGTCGTCGATCCGTGTTGTGGCTCCGGCACGACGCTCGACGTCGCCCGCGACTGCAACCGCCGCGCGCTCGGGTACGACGTTCATCCCAAACGAAAAGACATCTTCCGCGTCGATGCGAAAAAGCTCCCGCCGGAACTGACCAACAAGGTCGACCTGGTCTTTATCGATCCGCCCTACAGCACGCACCTGGACTACGGCGACGACCCGCGCGACATCGGCAAGCTCAGCGCCAAGAGCGGCGAGTACTACACCGCGATGGAAAAGGTGTTCGCCGAGATCCACCGCATCCTCAAGCCCGGCAAAACACTCGCGCTCTACGTGAGCGATAGCTACGAACACAATGAAGGCAAAGGCAAGTTCTATGCGCTGGGCTTCGAACTCTTCGCGCTGATGCAGCAGCAGGGGTTCGAGCCGATCGACATCGTCAGCGTCACCCGCCATAACAAGACGCTGGAGATGGGCAATTACCGCAAGGCGGCCGAGGAAGGAAACTACTTCCTGCGCGGATTCAACTACCTGTTCGTCATGCGGAAATCGAATTGAACGATTGTCCAGACGTCGTCGGCCTGCTCGGCAGGTTCATTGGAAACGCTGAGTTGCCGCTGTTGAACGGCCCAGTCCCACTGCACTGCCAGGCAGGTCTGTATCTTGGGCCGAGGTCGATGGTGCCACGGCAATAGCCTGGTCGGATCTTAAGCTCCGCCTGTTCGCGATCGAATTGGATGCGGCAAATCGTATCACCGGGGTGAAATGGTTCAGCGGAAGCCATTGCCGACTTAACCGGGACATTTGCGGGCCGGATCTCGCCGGCTCGCACCCGATGAACGAATCTTCATTAGAATTTGGCTGCCCGTTTCTGCGAAATCGGATTCTACTACAATCTCCGGCATGAAGCTGCTCGTGATTGAAGACGAACCTCGCATGCGCGAATCGCTGGAGGCGGGACTCCGCCAGCACGGTTTCGAGGTGGAGTCGACAGGCCTGGGCGTCGAGGGTGAAGAACTTGCTGCAAAAACCGATTACGACCTGATCGTACTCGACGTGATGCTGCCCGATCGCGACGGAACCGATGTCTGCCGCAACCTCCGACGTGCCGGCCAGACGACGCCGGTGCTGATGCTCACGGCGCTCGCCGCTACGGACGAAAAAATCGACGGCCTCGACGCCGGCGCCGACGACTACCTCACCAAGCCGTTCGAGTTCGCCGAACTCGTCGCGCGAATCCGTGCGATCCTTCGCCGCGGTCAGGCGAGCGAGTCCCACACGCTCAAGTACGGCGAGCTCGAGCTCGATCTCTACACGCGAACCGCCACCCGTGCCGGCAAGAGCTTCGACCTCTCCAACAAGGAGTTCATGCTGCTGGAGTTGCTCATGCGCCACCCCAACCGCGTACTCACTCGTCCGTTCATCGGCGAGAAGGTCTGGGACATGAACTTCGACCCGACGAGCAACGTGATCGACGTCTACATCGCGATGCTGCGAAAGCAGATCGACAAGGATTTCGACGAGCCGCTGATCCATACGATCAAAGGCGCAGGGTATCGGTTCGGGACCAAAGACTGATGGGTAGAGGGGACTGGCAGAAGAATATGGTCTGATGTGTTGGCCGAGCCTCAGTGCCCGGGGCCTGATGCCTCATTCTCGATGCTGCTCCATGAACATTCCCGAAGAAACTCCCGTCCGTCGAAGCCGCTGGCTGCGCATCTCGCTGCGGCTGCGGCTGACGCTGCTGACGGTACTGGTGTTCACGCTGATCCAGATCGCGATCAGTGCGGCCCGCATGGTGTATGTCGAGCAGCAGCTGGATGCCGAGTTGCGGCTGAAACTGGAGGACCAGCTCAAATCGCTGCGCGACAAGCTCGCCGAGACGGCGCGGATGCCGTCGATGGAAACGTTCGAGGAAGCGGTGAAGGCCGAGCCGCGATCGATCCTGGTCGAGGAGATTCTTGTTTCGCTTTTCACGGCGGATGGCAAGCTGATCGCGACCAACTGCAAGCCAGAAGTGAGCTTCGCGCTGGCCGGCGGGATCGAAGCGGCGGAATCGAAGTTGCCGGTGCATCGCCGGTTCGAGGTGGATGCGCTGCAGACGCCCGATGGCGCGCGCCGGCCGGGACGAACGGTCGCGACGCGGTTCGAAGATCCCACCGGCCGCAGCCTTGTATTGATTGCCGCCACCAGCGACGAGTTCGTCACGCAGCTCACCCGTCAGATGCGCAACAACATTCTCCTGGCGATCCCGATCGGGGCGATCGCGTCCGTTATCAGCGGCTGGCTCATCGCCGGCATCGCGGTGCGACCGCTCAATCGCCTCCAGGAAATCGCGCAAATGCTCGAGCCGGAATCGCTGGGCGACCGGATCGACATCGGTTCGACGGCCACCGAAGTGTCCCGCCTGCAGATCCGGCTGAACGAGGCGCGTCGGCGGCTGGAAACGGGCTACAAGGCCCAAGAGCAGTTCGCCGCCAACGTGTCGCATGAACTCAAGACGCCGCTGGCGATCATCGTCGCACAGGCGGACCTGCTCAAAGCCGACACGACGCTCCCCGAGCACGCCAGGCAATTCGTCAACGTCACCCGCGAAGAGTCGCTCCGCCTGGCGCGGCTCTGCGAGAGCTTCATGCTGCTTGCCCGCGTACGTCACGGCAAGGCGATCGACACGACGGCGCGGCCCTACACGGTGAATCTCTGGATTATGGACTGCGTCGGCGATTGCCGATCGATCGCCAAGCAGCACCAGGTCGAAATCAAAGCCACGCTGCTGGAAGACGATCATCTCGACGCGCAAGTGCTCGGCGACAAGGATTTACTCAGCATCATGCTCGACAACATCATCCGCAACGCCTGCCGATTCTCTTCGCCGGGCCAGACGGTGGAGATCAGCGCGCACGCGTTCGCCAAGAACGTGCAGATCGCTGTGCGCGACTTCGGCCCGGGGATTCCGCAGGCGATGCTGGAAAAGATTTTCGAAAAGAGCGAGCGCTTCGTGCAGGCCGAGAACACGCCGCTCGGTAAACGCGGCAACGGCATCGGACTGCAGATCGCCCAGGGCATTGCGCAGTTGCACAACGGCGACATCGACGCGACCAACTGCGTGGGGGGCGGTTGCCTCTTCACGCTCACGTTCCCGCTGAGCAAACCGCCGGCGTCCGCGCCGACGGCGTCGCCGGAAGGTTCGCGGCCCATCACGACGTAGCCCATCGTGTCGTGCCGCAGGAGCTAGGTCTGAGTCGCGCGCCCGGCATGTCGATTTACGCAGGCAGCTCGAAGTCGAGGCAAGCCTCGCCGCTGCTGAACGGCAGAGTCATCCGATGCATCGCGGCGAGAGAATCGATGCGCATCCGTATCAGTCAGTGGATTTCGCGTATGGCTCGACCCTTCAATCGTCATACGCTTACCGCATGAGACCAACCCATTCCCTGCGCGTCGTCGCCCTGTTGAGCGCGGTTTCGATGTTGGCGTCGACGGCGTCCGCCGATCTGCCGTCCAAGCAGGCGGCGATCATGACGCCGTTTGCCAGCAAGGTCAGCCGCACCGCGCCGTGGCCGGAATATCCCCGGCCACAGATGACGCGCACCGATTGGGTCAACCTCAACGGCGTGTGGGAGTACCAGCCCGGCGGCGCGGACGATGCGCTGCCAGCGGGCAAGACGCTCTCGAGCCAGATCCTCGTGCCTTTCCCTGTAGAGTCGGCCCTCTCGGGTGTGATGGAACACCACGACCGGCTCTGGTATCGCCGATCTTTCACCGTTCCCGTTGGGTGGACCGGCAAGCACGTCCTGCTTCATTTCGGCGCGGTGGATTACGAGACCGAAGTGTTCGTCAACGGCACCAGCGCCGGCACGCACAAGGGCGGGTACGACCCGTTCACTCTCGACATCACGCCGCTCCTCAGCGGTGCCGGGCCGCAGGAACTGATTGTTAAGGTCTTCGATCCCACCAACGACGGCGGCCAGCCGCGCGGGAAGCAGACGCTCCGCCCCGGCGGCATCATGTACACGCCAACCAGCGGCATCTGGCAGACGGTCTGGATGGAACCGGTCGCCCAGGGGGGCATCGAAAGCCTTAAAATCGTTCCCGATCTCGATACGAGTTCGGTGAAAATCACGATCAACCCGCTCATCGATACGCTGCCCGATGCGAAGGTGAACGTTTCAGTAAAGGACGGCGACAAGGTCGTCGCGAGCGGCACCGGCAAGCCGGGCACGGAGATCGTCATCAAGGTGCCGGGCGCCAAGCTATGGTCGCCCGACTCGCCGAACCTCTACGACCTGCACGTCAACGTCGTCAGCGGCGGCAAAACGCTCGACGAAGTGGGCAGCTACTTCGGCATGCGCAAGATCGCGCTCGGCAAAGAGCGCGGCATCACCAAGATGATGCTCAACGGCAAGTTCCTCTTCCAGATCGGCCCGCTCGACCAGGGCTTCTGGCCGGACGGCATCTACACGCCGCCGAGTGAAGAGGCGATCAAGTTCGACATCCAGACGATGAAGGATCTGGGCTTCAACATGGTCCGCAAGCACATCAAGGTCGAGCCGGCCCGCTGGTACTACTGGACCGATCACATCGGCCTGCTCGTCTGGCAGGACATGCCGTCCGCGAACTCCTACGACGATCATCCGACGCCGCCGGTCGACAGGACAGCGTACGAGAGCGAACTGGTCCGCATCGTGAACACGCTGAGCAATGTTCCCTCGATCGTCATGTGGGAGACCTACAACGAAGGGCAAGGCCAGTACGACACCGAGCGTCTCGTGGAACTGGTGAAGAAGACCGACCCGACCCGCCTGGTGAACGAAGCCAGCGGCGGCAATTACACCGGCAGCGGCGACGTGTACGACATCCACAGCTATCCGCCCCCGCGCGCCCCCGAGCCCAAGGCCAACCAGGCGCTGGCCGTTGGCGAGTACGGCGGTATCGGGCTGATGGTCCAAGGCCACCTCTGGTCCGGTACCAACGGCGGCTACACCAACGTCGAATCGCCCGAAGACCTCATCGAGCGTTACGCCGAGTTCACCAACATGCTCAAGGGCTTCCGCGACCATAACGGTTTGGGCGCGGCGGTCTATACGCAGATCACGGATGTCGAAACCGAACTCAACGGCCTGCTCACCTACGATCGCGTGCCGAAGATGGACATCGCGCAGATCGCCAAAGCCAACCGTTTCGAGCTGACGCCGCCGATGTACACGCCGCTGCTGGCAACGAGCGAGAAGGAGCCGCAGCAATGGAAGTTCACCAACGATGCGCCCGGCGCCGATTGGTTCAAGCCGGAGTTCGACGATGCGCAGTGGCACGCCGGCAAAGGCGGTTTCGGTACGCGCGACACGCCGGCGATCGGCAAGCTCGGCACCGAGTGGCGCACCAATGAGATCTGGCTCCGCCGCACCTTCAATCCCGGCAAGCTCACTCCGGAACAGATCGAGTCGCTCTACATCCGCGACTACCACGATGAGGACGTGAAGGTGTACATCAACGGCGTGCTCGCGTACGAAGCCAACGGATTCAATCCCGGTTACGAGAACCGGCCGATGACGGCGGAAGCGCGAAAAGCGCTCAAGCCCAATGCCAGGAACGTCCTTGCGGTCTACTGCAGGCAAAACGAAGGCGGGCAATACATCGATGTCGGGCTGACCGTTCGCGAGCCGGGGAAGAATTGATTACGCCTCATCTCCCTCTCCAGTTGTGCAGAGGGGGGAGTGGCAT